>CBFHWI010000098.1:0-1012 GCA_965659475.1 Methylophaga sp. | reverse complement strand
GGCCGGAAGACAATACCAAACCGATCCAAATCGTAACGCGCTGCGCCGGCATGCATCATTTCCACAGCACAACAGGCTAAACCAAATGTCATTGGCCATAAGGATCCCGTTCGAGCCCAATTGATGAGTTTGTCAGCGCTGGTGGTGACCACGCCTTCTTTGAGAATGCCCTCTACTCCCATTCCAACGCGCCTTTATTCCATTCGTAAATAAAACCGACCACCAAAATGCCGAGAAACAGAAACATCGCCAACAGACCAAACACGCCGACATCATCCAGCACGATTGCCCACGGGAATAAAAATGCAATTTCTAAATCGAAAATGATAAACAGGATGGCGACCAGATAATAACGGACATCGAACTTGCTGTGGGTATCTTCAAAGGGCGGAAAACCACACTCATAGGCTGAATTTTTTTCAGCATCTGGCCGTCGTGGTGCAAGCACAAATCCTGCCAATAGCGGTACTACGCCAAAAGCGACGCCCATGATGATGAATAACAAAATGGGGAGATAACTCTCCAGCATTGCGCTTCCTACACTTGCCAAGGGTGTCCGATGCCATTGAGCATGACTCGGAACTCGTTAAATCTGACCATTGTTATAGTCGACAGTTCAGTCCCTGATACTACACATTAACGGCAATGATGAGAAGTCGTTATTTGCTTTACGACCAGTCTTAATTTAAACGGCATTACGACAATTGGATCTTGGCAGTAATCTCTTCAGCCGGTAGAGGCTTGCTGAAAAAATAACCTTGCGCATAATCACAGCCTAAATCCTGCAACATTACCCGCTGGGCATCGGTTTCTACCCCTTCGGCAACGACTTTAATACCCAAACCATGAGACATCGCAATCGCCGCAATAACCAACTCCCGATCACCATAGTCATCAATAATATCTGTGATAAAGCTACGATCAATTTTCAGTACTTTAAATGGATATTGCCGCAAGTAACTTAAGGAGGAATAGCCTGTTCCAAAATCATCCATTGATAGTTTAATTTGCA
>CBFHWI010000097.1:0-1032 GCA_965659475.1 Methylophaga sp. | reverse complement strand
CTTAACGCCAGGCAGAGCAATAATGCGTTGATTGAGTTTCACGTTCAGTGCCACGCCACCGGCATAAGCAATTTTGCCAGTTTCGCGAATAATATCGCCAAGATAAAACTCAATCAGATGCAGCGCGCATTTTTCCAGTAAATCCTGAATGCTGGCGGCGTAATCGATATACGGTTCGTCCTTTTCGTCACCATCACGCATTGGGCCCAGCCATTCGATCAGCGCCGGACTGAAAAAATAACCTTTGCCATTTTTCTTAAAGCGGCGCAATCCGACGGTATTAACTAGTTTGGTATTGACCTTAAACTCGCCGTTTTGGCAATCAATGAGTTTGGAAAAATCAAAGCGTTTGGGATCGCCATAAGGCGCCATACCCATGACTTTGAACTCACCGTCGAGCATTTCAAAACCCAGATATTCGGTCAGCGCCCCATACATGCCGCCCAGAGAATCGGGATCATAAAATTCTTTAATTTTATGGATTTGGCCATTTTCGCCATAGCCAAAAAAGGTAGTGGCATATTCGCCTTTGCCATCGATGCCGATAATGGCTGTTTTTTCAGTAAAGCCACTTAAATGATAAGCACTGCTGGCATGGGCCAGGTGATGTTCAACCGGAACAAATTTGACCCGTTTTGAGCCGATACCCAAATCATCGAGCAGTTGCATGACCATCTTATGATTACGCCAGTAACGACGATTGCCATTAAAGAGTGCCAACAGAGCACGATCCGGCGCATACCAGTGGCGTTTGGCGTAGTGCCAGCGAGCCGGTGAGCTCAGCGGAATTTCAGCATAGGGAAAAGCCACCATATCGATCTGATCTGGGCGAATACCGGCCTGCTTCAGACAAAACTGGGTAGCTTCATAAGCCATTTTGCCTTTGGCGTGTTTATCACGCAGAAAACGCTCTTCTTCGGCTGCGGCAATCAGTTTGCCATCAATATAAAGTGCCGCTGAGGCATCATGGCCTACTGCTCCGGAAAGACCTAATACAATCATAAAATGCTTTTAATTCATAGTTAATCGTTA
>CBFHWI010000096.1:0-1040 GCA_965659475.1 Methylophaga sp. | reverse complement strand
GGCGACAGTGTGCCAGCACGCACCGTCAGATTATGCAGCTCACCGAGATTATAAAGATGCTCCGGGACCTTCATCTTGATACCGAGTTTAGGATCAAAGTCGACATCATGTTGGTGTGCAATGATATGTTCTGCTTTATCTGCCAGTAAATATTCCGTTGCTGGTAACTTGGCCGGCTCGCCAACATAGCGAGCCTCCTCAACCGGTGATAAACCTAGTCGATCATCAAAATGCCGCAGCCAACTGATTTCGGCCAGTGTTCGCAATCGCTCAATTTGGGCATCACCCATCGATTCGCTGCCAATGTTGCAGTGAGCAATAAAAGCAAAATCCGATTGCAGTTGCTGCTGCAAGGCATCACATTCAGCACGGAATTGTGCTTCATTGGCCGGCTCAGCGGCACAACGTTGTAAATAACTAATTTCGGCATCACGCCACAACACTTCAAAGCGCAAACGGATTTCGTGAATACGGTTATAAATGGTTTCCAGCTTAGTGCCCTTGTCGACAATATGCTCGGGCGTGGTGATTTTGCCGCAGTCATGCAGCCAGGCACCGATGCGGAATTCGCGCCACTCTTTTTCATCCTGAAAACGGAAACTCTTAAACGGCGCATCATGCGTTTGCTCGGCTTTTTCAGCGAGCATAAAGGCCAGCTCCGGCACACGCGCGCAGTGGCCGGCAGTGTAAGGTGACTTATCATCGATTGCCTGAGCAATTAATTCAATAAATGCCTCCATCAGCGCTTCCTGCGCTTTTTCGTGTTCCTCGATGGAATGCGACATGGCCATCATCGACGTGGCCAATTCACTAATTTCAACAATATTGCTGCGCACTTGCTCGACTTCGCTAAAACGGCGCTGTTTGATGCGTTCACTGTCCAGCGCCAAATTACGCACTGCCCGGACAATCGGTGATGCAAATAACCAGCTTACTGGCAGCAGTAACAATAAAATCGCTACGGTCACCCAGATAGATTTTTGCACTTTGTCCAGTGCTGGCGCCATGACGCTGGCGACCGGCGTGATAATGGTAAAAAA
>CBFHWI010000095.1:0-1112 GCA_965659475.1 Methylophaga sp. | reverse complement strand
TTGGCTGTTCACTTCATTCAAAATCACTTTGGCGGTGCCACCGGCAAGATAAGGGTTACCCTGAACCCAGCCACCTAGTTGGGTTTGTGTATTCTGGTTGCTGTTATTGAGGATGGCGCCTTCAGACTTAACATCAAACTGGCGATAAGCGTTGCGAGAAACACCCGCGGCACTGGGAGTCTGAATATTGACCATGGGCAAGCCGTTAGCTGTTTCATTGATAATGGGGCGCTGATTGGCGGATGCATTGTGATCAGCAATGATATCTGCCCAGACTTGGTCACTAATCATTACCAGACCGCTCATGATTAGCATGGAAAAAATCACAGGACAGAGCGTAGCGGTTATCATCGGGTAAGACGTTATTGGAGAAATACGGCTATCTGATGAATGACCGCCGACAATTTCTGCCACCACCATCATTGCGCCACGTGCCTTGTTAAAAACAACGCGGAATGTATTTTTGTTCATGATGTTAATCCTTTATCATCGTCGAACTAACGTAATGTCAATTAAAAAGTCAGGTTCACATTGAATCCTGCTGTTGTTTTTGCTGTTTCAAATCCTTTTGGTTTTTTAAGTGCTTTACCGACAAATACGTCGTAGCTAAAACCTTTATAGCCGCCTCTTAAGCCCAACACGGTTCCTGCCAACTGTCTGCCTAATAACAAATCGCTGGATTGACCGCCCACTTCGCCATAATCAATTCCCCAATAAACGGCCTGCCCCGTATTGCCTATCAAAGTGCTCAATTCATTACGAACAAACCAGCCGTTGTCTCCACTTAAAGACAATTGGCCATCAAAACCACGAACGGTGTAGCGATTACCAATAGAAAAACGATCTTGCGGCGATATAGGAGTGAAATTATATTGCCCACGAATTTGGGTTGAGTAATGTAGCGACTGCTCGCCCCACGGTGATTGAATAGTGAAAGGCAAACCAAATCCCAGTTCAGCCGTGAGAATTTGCATACGTGATGTGCCCTCGTTGAAATTCTCTTCCGGGGCTTTAAGGGCATTTAGTGCACCGGTCCCACGCTTATAGGCGAGGCTGTAATCCAAAAGCGACCGCCCTAAATACCAGATTTGGTTAAAGCCAATCTCCCAGCC
>CBFHWI010000094.1:0-1118 GCA_965659475.1 Methylophaga sp. | reverse complement strand
TACGCCGAACACAAATTGGCGAATGGTCCGGCCGCGGCTGATTTTGGCAATAAACAAGCCGACAAATGGTGCCCAGGCGATGGTCCAGCCGAAAATAAACAGCGTCCAATTGCCGATCCAGTCACTGCGCGAATACGCTTGTAAATTAAAGGTGCGCTCGACAATATTATTCAGATAGCTGCCGGTATTTTGTAAAAATGTCTCGAGAATAATGATGGTGGGGCCGACAATAAATACAAACAGCATCAAGGCAATTGCCAGCCCCATATTAACGATCGACAGCCGTTTAATACCTTTATCAAGACCGGCTACGACTGACATAATCGCCAGTAGGGTAATCACGGCGATAGTGATGATTTGTACGGCTATATTGACCGGGATGTCTTGCCATAAATAGTTCATACCGGCATTGATTTGCGCCACTGATAAACCCAGTGTCGTAGCGATACCGAATAAGGTGCCGAGAATGGCGATGACATCGACAGTATGGCCGATTGGCCCGTATATCTTATCGCCAATCAGCGGATACAGTGCCGAGCGCATCGATAGTGGCAAACCATGACGGAAGGCAAAATAAGCCAGCACCAGACCGGTCAGGCCGTAAATCGCCCAGATATGGAAACCCCAGTGGAAAAAGGCGATCTGCATCGCCTGTTTGGCTGCATCAACGGTTTGCGGGGCACCATCCGGTGGTGCAGCGTAATGTAACACCGGCTCTGCAACACCAAAAAACAGCAGGGCAATGCCATAACCTGCGGAAAACAGCATGGCGAACCAGACAGGGAAACTATATTGCGGCTCGGCATGATCCGGCCCCAGTTTGGTTTTGCCCCAACTGGATAAGCCCACCGCCACGATAAACACTAAAAAAAACGCCACGGCCAGCATATAAAACCAGCCGAAAGTTTCGGTTAAAAATGCCAATATGCTGGCAAAGGCTTCGCCTGCCAGTTGTGGACTGCTGATGGTGCCGATAACCAGTAACAGCGTGATAATGACAGCCGGAAAAAAAACCGGGATAAGGATGGTGCTACGTCGAGATGGAGCAGTGGTCATGACAGGTCCAAAATTGCTTATTTAAGGCAAAGAAACCGCATGAGAAATTTAAAGATCAACAG
>CBFHWI010000093.1:0-1175 GCA_965659475.1 Methylophaga sp. | reverse complement strand
ATTTTACTAACGACACCAGCACCAACGGTGCGGCCGCCTTCACGAATAGCAAAACGTAAACCTTCTTCCATCGCAATCGGTGCAATCAGAGTTACGTCCATCTTTACGTTGTCACCCGGCATGACCATTTCAATACCAGATGGCAGTTCACATGCACCTGTCACGTCAGTTGTACGGAAGTAAAACTGTGGACGGTAGCCGTTGAAAAATGGTGTGTGACGACCACCTTCATCTTTCGACAGAATGTAAACTTCTGCTTCAAATTTTGTGTGTGGCTTGATGGTGCCCGGATGTGCCAGCACTTGACCACGGTCAACATCTTCACGCTTGGTACCACGCAGCAGTACACCAACGTTGTCGCCCGCCTGACCCTGGTCCAGCAGCTTGCGGAACATTTCCACACCCGTACAAGTGGTTTTTTGCGTATCTTTAATGCCGACGATTTCTAATTCGTCACCAACCTTAACAATACCGCGCTCAACACGACCGGTAACTACAGTACCGCGACCTGAGATTGAGAACACGTCTTCAATCGGCATCAGGAAAGCACCGTCAATGGCACGTTTTGGCTCTGGAAAGTATTCATCCATCGCTTCAACAAGTTTAACGATTGAGGGTACGCCAATATCTGAAGTGTCGCCTTCCAGCGCTTTCAGTGCGCTACCAACAACGATTGGTGTGTCGTCACCTGGGAAATCGTAGCTGTCTAACAACTCACGAACTTCCATTTCAACCAGTTCAACCAGCTCAGCGTCATCAACCATGTCAGCCTTGTTCAGGAAGACAATGATATAAGGCACACCAACCTGACGTGACAGCAGAATGTGTTCACGGGTTTGTGGCATCGGACCATCAGCTGCGTTAACAACTAGAATCGCGCCGTCCATTTGGGCAGCACCGGTGATCATGTTCTTGACGTAGTCAGCATGGCCCGGGCAATCTACGTGGGCGTAGTGACGGTTGGCTGACTCATATTCAACGTGAGCAGTTGAGATGGTGATGCCGCGCTCTCTTTCTTCTGGCGCGTTATCAATATCCGCATAATTTTTGAATTCGCCACCTGATGTCTCAGCCATGACTTTGGTGATCGCCGCTGTCAGGGTTGTTTTACCATGGTCAACGTGACCAATGGTGCCCACATTGACGTGGGGTTTGTTACGTTCAAATTTTGCCTT
>CBFHWI010000092.1:0-1250 GCA_965659475.1 Methylophaga sp. | reverse complement strand
GAATAAGCAGCCGCTTTCGATGCCGCGTAGGTGACAAAATCCGGAAAAGCACGCAGAGAAGCAATCGAATTCAGTTGTACAAAAGCCCCACCACCATTTTGTTTCAATACCGGCGCAAATGCTTGTGCCATACGCATTAATCCAACGACATTGACCTGCATCTGATAATCCAGTGCTTCAATAGCGGCTGGATCGAGCGCTGTGGCATTTTTTAACACCCCGGCATTGTTGACCACGATCTGCACATCTTCAGCGATTTGAGCTGCCCGGCTGATACTGGCAGCATCGGCAACATCGAGTTCAATGACCGCTACTTTATCGCCATATTGTTTTAAGAGCGGTTTGACGGATTCAGTATTACGCACTGCCAAATAAACTTTTGCAGCCCCCTGTTGGATAAATTCCACGGCTATGGCTTTGCCAATACCACGATTAGCGCCGGTAACCAGTGCGGCTTTACCTTGTACATCAATTTTGGGATTCATGGATTCTCCTTCGCAATTTTTGCATTGCAAACCAATGATGGGCATACAATCTAACTTGATCAAGGGGGCTGGCTCTTTTACATTAGCTTAATTTCGTCAACAGGTCAGGCTAATGGATTTAGAGCAACTCAAACAACTGCTGGATAAATTTTTCAACACCACACTGACCTGGGCCAGCAGCCCACTGTTCTACTCCCAAATAGCCTTGATTGTCCTCGGTTGTGTAGTCGCTTATGCGGTAACAACTTTTATTCGTAACCATATCCCTATTTTGCATCAGCCGCCCGTTGCCGGGCCGGCGATGAATTTACGGCAATCTATATACAACAGCCGTGATTTATTATTGCCGCTGATGCTCATCCTGGCACTGTCAGTGGCCGCAGATATCAGTAAATTATTGTTCGGTAAAGATGGCTTGGTGACTGTCGCCATGAGCTGGGCAGTGATTTTTATGCTGTACAAAATCATTGATCGGCTGGTCAACAAAACACTCTTTAAAAAACTTGCTTACTTTATTTTACTGCCGATCGCCATATTCCATTTATTTGGCTGGTTACCACCAGTTATTACTTATCTGGAAGGTATTTCTCTGCGGTTAGGCAATATTGAAGTCTCAGCCTACGGTGTGGTGCGGTTCATTATTTTTGGTTCGATTTTGTTCTGGCTGGGCCGTTTATCAAATAATGCTGGCCAGCAAATCATCCGCAGCCAGGAAGATTTGGACGTTGGCACCCGTGAGGTTTTCGCCAAGCTGTTTCAAATAGC
>CBFHWI010000091.1:0-1253 GCA_965659475.1 Methylophaga sp. | reverse complement strand
AGCCCGCACTCATGACGTTTGATTTCGGCATCATGGGCATTAATCCTTGCCACATGCTGACCCAACCGCGTGGAATGTTACGGCAGTGCATGTTCAAGTTTATGCAACAGCCCGATCACTCGCTGTGTTTGACGGGTCCACTGTTCAACTTCTTTCAGCCAGAAACTGTGATCGCTCCGCCAGGCAAGGTTTTGCTGCTGCCAATGTTGGAATTCATCCATACCGAACCTCATCATAACCGGTAAGTTATAAGTTAATTTAGCTGCTTTCGGAAAACGATTGTCAAGCAAGATCCACAGCCCCGATAAATGCCTGTAAAATAGACGTTTTTACCACCAGAATTTAACCGGTCATGTCTGAAATTGTTGTTTGCGCGTTGTATAAATTTGTCTCCCTGGATGATTATCAGGCCTTGAAAACGCCGTTACTGAATTTAATGCTCGCTGAAAAAATCCGCGGCACCCTGCTGCTCGCTCATGAGGGTATCAACGGCACAGTCGCCGGTTCGCGAACAGCGATTGATAAATTGCTGGCACATCTGCAACAAGATCCGCGTCTGGATCCGATTAGCTACAAAGAGTCGTTTACCAATACACCACCGTTTTTGCGCAGCCGCGTTAAACTGAAGAAAGAAATTGTCACCATGGGCATAGAAGGTATTGATCCGCTTCGCTCAGTGGGCACTTATGTCAAAGCCAAAGACTGGAATCAGCTGATCAGCGATCCAGATGTGTTACTAATTGATACCCGTAATGATTATGAGTATCAGGTCGGTACATTTAAAAATGCCGTCAATCCCAAAACCGAGAGTTTTCGCGAGTTTCCGGACTACGTCCAACAACAACTGGATCCGCAAAAACACAGCAAAGTTGCCATGTTTTGCACCGGTGGTATTCGCTGTGAAAAATCGACGGCATATTTGAAAGAGCAAGGTTTTTCTGAGGTTTACCATCTCGAAGGCGGCATTCTCAAATACCTTGAAGAAGTGCCAGAGGATGAGAATGCTTTGTCTTTGATGAACGCGTGACCGTCAATCACCAGCTCGAAAAAGGTGATTATGACCAATGCCATGCCTGCCGGATGCCAATTACCGAAGTTGAAAAACAAAGCGAACAATATCTACAAGGTATTTGCTGCCCGCATTGCTTTGACAAAACCACTGACGAGCAAAAAGCCCGGTTTGCCGAGCGAGAAAAACAAATGCAATTAGCGCGCGCCCGCGGTGAAGCCCATATCGGGCTCGAAACCCGCAA
>CBFHWI010000090.1:0-1284 GCA_965659475.1 Methylophaga sp. | reverse complement strand
CGACTGCTTCGCCTTGCTCGTTAATATGCACATCCTTGTTTACTTGAGAAATCGTGGTGGTGGCATCCTCACCAGTGATGGTTTGCTGGCTGTCGTTATCGGTGATGTTCAACGTACCTGAACTGATTGCACTCACAGTTACGCTCTCTGCATCATCACTATCACTGCCGATACCGGCCCCAGAGAGTGCTGGTAAACCGGCCTGAATACCGCCGCCTATAGTTGCCGAAGTGGCTTTGCCATCATATTCAGCTTTGTTGTTGATATCCGATACAGTGAGCGTTTCTGTGGTCAGGCTGTTTTTGTTGTCCTCAATGGCCTGTTTCGTCGATGCGATGATCGCACCCTTGAGATTGGTATTGCCCGCTACGCTGACTTGAAAACCCTCATCCCCGGCGAAAATACCCGCTTGCTCATTTACACTGGCGTAATCACTGGTAATTTTGCTTTTACTGGCGTTGATTGAACCGCCAGCCATTCCAAGACCTATTGGAATGCTGACACTGATGCCTGCACTTTTCTGTTTACTATCGTAGCTACTGGTATCTTGCAAACTCTGAATATTCAGATTGCCATTGCCGGAGCTGCCAACATCAGTAACCACTTGGTGGCCCCGTATCTGTGCCCCAATGAGATTGGTATCGGTACCACTTTCCAACCTGACCTTATTGCCCGCATCTAAAACGGTCTCCGTCCAACTCACATCTTTACCATTGGCCTTACCTTTACCCTGAGAGGCACTGGCAGTAATAGCAAGCCCATTCGAACCAATACTGATACCAACACTGGCGCTACTGTTTTTATTTTTGCTGTTAAGCGTGTCGGTGTTTTTAGCAGCAAGTAGATTGACCTGATCATCAGCCTTAATCGAGATGCTATCGCCCGCTTTGATGGTACTGCCCACCACATTTACATCGGCATCCCGATCTGCCCCTGTGGCACTGATAGTGATATCCCCACCAGCCATCACTTGACTGCCTTGCGCATTGTTATGCGTTTGCCGGGTGGTGCTACTGCTCTTTGATGAGCCGATAGAAAGGCTGAGGTTGATACCACCAGCCCCATTGGCAGCATCCGCCACAGCATTGCCTGTAGACGCTGCAGACAGTGCTTGCTGGGTGGTGTCATAGGCATTTTTTGCTGTCAATGCTGTGGCACCTGCTGCCAAGGCCTGCATACGTCCATCCGAGGTATCACTGGCTGCTTCAGTCATTTGTTGCGCCGTTTGGATGGCAGCGATGGCCGGGCTGGTAATCGCGAGCGTTAAGCCACTCTGCTTGAATT
>CBFHWI010000089.1:0-1365 GCA_965659475.1 Methylophaga sp. | reverse complement strand
ATCGTGAACAATGCGGCTACCCGCAACCGGTGGTGGATTATAAGCAAGCCAGAGTAGATGCGATTGCGGCGTTTAAGAGTTTACCAGATAAATAATTAAGCCGCGGTCAGCTCAACCTTTTGCACTTTATCGAGTTTAAGATTGCGTCCTGCATGCCATAAATCATAAGCATCCTGCATCGCCAGCCAGCTTTCAGGACTTCGACCAAGTGCTTTTGATAAACGCAGTGCCATTTCTGGGCTGATGCCACTTTGCTGCTTCAAAACCCGGTTTAACGTCGAGGGTGACACATCCAGTTGTGCCGCTAAATAACGACAACTCAGGTCAAATGGCGCCATGTAAGTTGCCAAAATAAACTCACCGGGATGTGGCGGGTTATGCATATTCATTAGTGATAATCCTCATAATCCAGTAAGTAAACATTGCCATCGGTAAATTCAAAAGTCAGACGCCAGTTACCGCTGACGGATATCGACCAAAATCCTTTTCGTTTGCTTTTCAGTGGGTGCAACTTATAACCGGGGATATCCATATCTGAGATGTCCATTGTGGTCTCCAGGGCACTCAACTGCATTCGCAATCGACTGGCATGTTTGGCTTGAACACCACGGACATCACCGGTGTCGAAAAACAGCCGCAATCCTTTGTGTCTGAAATCCTTAATCACTTTAATAGTGTAGCGCGTTACGCAACACTGTCAATTCTGAATGATGACTCTAGCGCTGAACTAGGATAATTTTTTTGTCGCAACTAATTGGAAAATTAAAAGCTTTCTGACCTATTTAATTTTCATAGAACATCAAATTATCTTTAACTAGACTCATCCCCAAAGGTACGGGCCATAATTAAATAGCCAAATGACGCAGACCAAGTGATCATCATAAAGCCCACTAAAGCCTCAGTCCCGGCCAAAAACCTCACATGGCCAATTGGTGATAAGTCTCCCCAACCCACTGTTGTGTAGGTAGCTGCAGAAAAATAAACACAGTCCAATAGATTTAAATCTTGATAACCACTTATTTCACCAAAGTCCTGACCGCCCAATAACCACCAAAAAGCCAGCCCAAATAACCATATCTCAACCACATGGGAAAATAGCAGTGTAAACATCATGATAAGGATGGCGGGTCTTTCCCTTTTTATACCTCGCCGTTTGTGCGCATGTCTGGGACACCAACGATTGAGCAGCTTAATAACTTCGTAGTGAAAAACAACGACTAAACTAACCACCGCTGCTGTGACCATTACGACAATAACTTCTGGTGCCAACATTAATACTCCCAACTGCAATGTAAGGGATCAAACACGATTGATTTTAGCGTTTTCTGCATTGCAGTCCCTGTAACTACTTTTGAAGAACATTAA
>CBFHWI010000088.1:0-1384 GCA_965659475.1 Methylophaga sp. | reverse complement strand
AGCCGCATTGTTCACGACATTCTGCTGTCGGATTATGGATTTGTTTTGCTGGCACATCAGCTAATTCGGGTACAAAACGTTTGATAAATGTGCCGTCCGGATCATAGCGTTCGGATTGCAGGGTGGGGTTAAATACCCGGAAGTAGGGCGCGGCATCGACGCCGGTGGAGGCGCTCCATTGCCAGCCACCGTTATTGGAGGCAAATTCACCGTCGATGAGTTTATCCATAAAATAATCTTCACCGCGCCGCCAGTTGGTCAGTAGCAGTTTGGTCAGAAAGCTCGCGGCAATCATCCTCAAACGATTATGCATCCAGCCAGTTTGATTGAGCTGGCGCATAGCGGCATCGACAATCGGAAAGCCGGTTTTGCCGTCACACCAGGCTTTAAAGCCCGCCTCGTCATCACGCCATTGCACATATTTGGTTTCGGGTTTGAACGGCTGGTGTTTGCTGATTTTGGGGAAGTGCAGCAGCAGTTGCCGGTAAAAATCGCGCCAGGCCAATTCGCGCAACCAGTCATCATGGCGCCAGTCGCGGTTTTGTTCACCACAGAAAAATTGCACGACGGCCAATAACCGGCGAGGGCCAAGCTGGCCATTAGCAAGGTATGGCGAAATCACGCTGGTGGCCGGTTTGATTGGAAAATCGCGTTGTGCTTTATAGTCCTGCATTTTGATTTCGGCAAATGATGATAACCTCGACAAGGCGCTTTCTTCATCGCTAGGCCACAGATCATCACGAAATTCGCCGGCCCAGTGACAATCCAGTTTGGGTTTAGCCAAGGCTTTACCTTGTGATTTGGGTAACGCTAAAGGCGCGGCCTGAATATCTTCGAGGATTTGCAGCCAGCGCCGGTAATACGGCGTAAAGACTTTAAATGGATCATCCTGCTGAGTTTTCACCGGCAGTGGTACCAGCAGGTCGTGGCCCAGCGCATGGACTTTGACACCGGCTTTTTCCAGTGAGGCTTTGACGTCATCATCACGCAGGTTTTCATCCCATGGCGTTTCCAGCTGAAACCACAGTTCGCTGATAGTTTCGTCAGCACAGAATTTTTGTAGCACGGCTGGCACATCTTTAAACCAGTCAGCTTCCAGCAACGTAAATGGAATACCCAGTTCGGCCAGCCGTTCGGCAATATCTTGCAAGGCCGACGCTTTTAAACCCAGCCGTGCCGGTGATTCATGATGTTGCTGCCATTGTTTGGGCGTGGCGACATACACCACATGAATCGGCCCCTGCGCCTGCGCTTCAATCAGTGCCGGGTGATCATCCAATCGTAAATCGTTGCGCAGCCAGACGGCTTGAATATTACTCATTACCAATCCTACGGAAGTTGTCGGTGTAAATTTTCAGCGTGTTTGAGAATCGCCTGTTGTTCG
>CBFHWI010000087.1:0-1397 GCA_965659475.1 Methylophaga sp. | reverse complement strand
AGTCGAAGAAACGATTTGTGTCTCGTAGAATCTTTTTGTGCCTAAATAGCGCGTGTATTCGCGAAATGTATAAGGACCTGCTGAGCGCCACTCTACGTAGACATTTCCAATATGCGCGCCGGGGTAATCTGCGCTTTCCCAAATAACACCAGCCCCCCTTGGGGTAAAGCGATCAAAACTACCAGTTCCAGTCTGTACCTCTTGAGTAACAAGATCAGCATTCAGGTTTTTTAAGTCGTTTACAGCTAAGCTTATATTACCCAATGCCTCAATCGTTGCGCCGTCATTTATTAATGAGTCTGCCGTGCCGATGGCTTCACGGTTAGCATCAAGACTACCGCCTATGGCGAGATTGTTTGCGCTGAATAGCAGACCATCGCTTTGATTTTCGATATTCGTGGCGCCAATATCGAGACGATCTCTGGCTGCGATGACGGCAGCTGAATTATTGCCCAGACTGGCTACTTGAATGGCAAGATGATCGCCAAAGATGCTGCCGGTTTGGTTATTTTCCAAATTGTCTGCGTTAATGAGCGTCTTTACACCATCAATTAGACCGCGATTAACGATCGCATCAGCAGCCTTAATCTGGGTATCAAGGCTTGATATCTCACCATTCACCGTATTGTCGATATTATTGGCACTCAGCGTTAGTGACTGACCTGCCAGAATGATCGATTGATTGGTGATATTGCCTGTGGTTTGTAAATCGAGGTGACCGCCAGATTGTAGTTCACCAGTGTGAACGTAATCTGAAGCCAGGTTGATGGCAATATCACCATCGGCTTTAACGCTGCCATCACTTTCTAAACCTGCAACATCTAACTGAATATTATTTTTAGCGCTGACAGTTCCGGTATTTTGCAGCAGGCCATCGGCAGTAATACTGACAGCGCCAATACTGGCACCTATGTCACTGGCATTACGCACGCCAAGACCAGCCTCAGTGCCAATCATATGTATTTTCCCCGTATACATGCCGCCCAAAGCAGCAACATCCACTGCGAAAGCCTGCGTAGGACCCGCATCGGCAGCGATAGGGGTTACATTGGTGAGATTGCCGTTGTTGTCGACTTGGGCCTGATTGGTCCCCGTAGTGATATTTAGATTATTCGCCCAAATACCCGCATTCACAGTTACCGCACGTGCAATAACGTCTGTGAAGTTAGCTTGTGAAGTATCAAGTCCATTACCCAGAAAATTAATGTTTCCCCCACCGACGCGATAACCCAGCAGATTGCCGTTATTCATGATGGGCGTACCTGTTGTCAGGGTGGCGCGGTTGGCATTGATAAACCCGCAGCCATCACAGCTGATACCGGCCGGGTTGGCAATCACCACCTGCGCGCGGCTGCCGGCCACTTCAACATAGCCATTGAGCAAACTGGGGTTTTGGC
>CBFHWI010000086.1:0-1446 GCA_965659475.1 Methylophaga sp. | reverse complement strand
TAATGCCGGTCAGTTAAGCTGGTCGGCATTTCTTTTTTTGATGGGGTAGGTGTTTTTATTGGACTTAACCACCCTCGGGTAAGCCCTGTTTTTTCGTCGCTCAGGCAGTATATGACGCCGTGTTTGTGCTTTTAAATCTTCCAGCTTTCTCGGGATCATCCCAGCACTATTGAGTGACATAGACAGCAGCAAATTGATGATGGCTATCGAACAGGTAGTAAAACTAAGTTGGTTGGGCTTAAGACCAGGCACTGTTTTAGCCATTATCACCATCTGATAACGCAAAATATTGTAGGCCAGCAATATGCCCCATAGCTCCTGAGCAATCATGTCAGGACGTTTGCTACGAAGCGTAAATTCACTATCCAAAAGGCTTTGCTTAATTTCTCTGTAGCCGAGCTCTATCGCCCAGCGAGTGGCATAAAGCTTCGCGATAGCCGCCTGAAAATAAAGCTCAGGTGTTATCAGAGAGGTCAGAAGCCGATGGACTTTGCCTTTGACACGTGTTGTCACCATGCGGGCATAAAGGGTTTCTGGCAAATAGGGCCGTTGCTTGCGTGATGGCGGTGTGGTGGCAAGTTTAATAAGGCAGTCATTCTTGCTAAATGCGCTCACCACCTCAAAACGTAAATCCTTTCTCGCCGGTAACAACCAATGCCGCTGGGTGCCAGCCTGTTGCCAGTCATACAATAATCCCAGTGAATAACATCCCCGGTCAAATAAGGTCAGCGACTGGTCAGGGGTAGTCTCTATCAAACGCGTTGCTAACTGCATTTCATTACTGGCAATACTTTCAAAAGCACTCCCTGTGAGCATGTGACTGGTCAACGCCATTTGGCAAACCATCCGCACCTGAGGGAGTGGGGTGTGTCCATACTGATTTTTAGTCGAGCTGAACGCTGCTTGGTTTTCAGCCGTATCTGGTGTCCGCCACACCACCCCATCAACGCCCAGTAACGTCAACCCATGCCAGCGCTTGTGTGCAGCATCCCTATTCCAACGCTGTTGGCTTTGTTCAAATACAACTTTAACCGCATCCGCTCCTGAGCGTTGCCGGGCCTGAACCACTGCACTGGGGGCGACTAACGCCTGTTTACCGGGCAACATCAGTTGTAGTTTACTGACGATGCTCCAAACGGGTTCCTGGCGATAGAGAGACATGCCCAGAACCGCCCAAATCGCCATATCCAGAGGCAATCTTCTGCGACGAATAGTGGCAACCCCTGCCTTGGCAAAACATTGCTGTAGAAAGTCAGGGCTCAGAATATCACTGAGTTTCCCCAGTGCTTCAGTATTAGGCGCATAACCATTAGCAAGAGCAAGGGCAGTAGTGAGTTGCATAAAAAAACTCCGATGATATGACTACCATCGGAGTTTGATCTCATCTGCCGAATCGTCAAGTGTTTCTTAACTGATCGGCATTACGCATTTAGCGGGCTTTTTTAT
>CBFHWI010000085.1:0-1451 GCA_965659475.1 Methylophaga sp. | reverse complement strand
CCCTTGCGGGGCCGGAACAGGGTTTAGCTAATCCGGTAATTCGGCGCTTCTTTGGTAATCGTCACATCATGGACATGACTTTCATTCATGCCCGCGGCGGTGACGCGGACAAATTCCGGTTTGCTGCGCATTTCATCAATGGTGGCGCTGCCGGTATAACCCATGCTGGCACGCAGACCGCCCATCAATTGATGGATCAGTGGGCTTAAAGTCCCTTTGAAAGGTACACGGCCTTCAATGCCTTCTGGCACCAGTTTGTCGGCTTCACTGGATTCCTGGAAATATCGGTCGCTGGAGCCTTGTTTTTGCGCCATGGCACCCAACGAGCCCATACCGCGATAGGATTTATAAGCGCGGCCCTGATACAGCTCGACTTCACCTGGCGCTTCTTCAGTACCGGCAAACATGCCGCCGACCATGACTGCATGGGCGCCGGCAACAATGGCTTTGGCAATATCACCGGAAAAACGCACACCACCATCGGCAATTATTGGCACGCCAGTGCCTTGTAAAGCCAGGGCAACATTACTAATCGCAGAAATTTGTGGCACACCGACGCCAGCAACAATCCGGGTAGTACAGATAGAGCCAGGGCCAATACCGACTTTGACTGCATCGGCGCCGGATTCCACCAGCGCTTTAGCGGCGTCACCAGTGGCAATATTGCCACCAATAACTTGTAATTCAGGATGGTTTTGTTTGACCCAGCGCACCATATCCAGCACACCTTGCGAATGGCCATGGGCAGTATCGACGACAATGACATCAACACCGGCAGCCGCCAAAGCCGCTACCCGGGTTTGACTTTCAGCGCCGATACCGACTGCGGCACCAACACGCAGGCGTTCCTGAGCATCTTTTGACGCATAAGGATTATCTGATTGTTTTTGGATGTCTTTAACGGTGATCATGCCTTGCAGGTGGAATTTATCATCCACTACCAGCACTTTTTCGATGCGGTTACTGTGCAGCAGATTTAAAACATCTTCACGACTGGCTTCTTCACCAACGGTAACCAATTTATTTTTACCGGTCATAATCGATGACACCGGGTTATCAAAATGGGTTTCAAAGCGTAAATCGCGGCTGGTGACAATACCCACCAGATCATCACCATCAACGACGGGCACACCAGAAATACCGTGGGCACGGGTCAGCGCGACTACTTCACCGATGGTGGTATTGGGGCTGACCGTAATCGGATCGCGGACCACGCCACTTTCGAATTTTTTGACGCGACGGACTTCTTCAGCCTGTTGCTCAATGCTCATGTTTTTATGCAAAATACCCATACCACCTTCTTGCGCCATGGCGATTGCCAGACGGCTTTCGGTGACAGTATCCATCGCCGAAGATATCAGCGGAATATTGAGGGTGATGTCGCGGGTAAGCTGTGTGGTCAGGCTAACATCACGCGGCAGCACATTTGAGTAGGCCGGTAGTAGCAGCAC
>CBFHWI010000084.1:0-1454 GCA_965659475.1 Methylophaga sp. | reverse complement strand
TGTTGAGAATGAAGAGGCGCAGTTGGATTTGGGATTAAGGGAGGGCTTTTAAGTGATTAATTTTTAAAGCATTATTACGGTTTTTTAACTGAACGATGATATTCAAAAAACTTTAACCAGCGCACAGATTTGTCATTTAGTTCCAATTGATCGTTGCCAGAGACTTTATTTTTGAACTACCCTTATTGGTATTGAAAGGATTTCAAGAAGAATGAAATGGATAATCGTCATGGAAGACGAATACCCTATCTCAAGGTAGGGGTGTTTGTTTTATGGAATTTATTTTCTGTAACAACTCATGCGGGCGCAGCCGTTATCGATCGGGCCTCGCAAGAGCAACTTCTGCAGCAAGAGCGCGAACGTCAGCTTCGTGAGCAGCAAGAAATTTCGCCTGATGTGCGCTTGCAACCTCCAGCGTCCACATCCGAAGCGCTCGTTTATCCTGAGAGCGAATCGCCTTGCTTTAAAATCTCCCGAGTCACACTAACAGAAGAAAGCGCTGCACAATTTCAGTTTGCGCTATCGGCGGTTACAAAGGGTGAAGATCCAGCCATAGGCCGTTGCCTTGGAGCAGAGGGCATCAATGTCGCAATGAGCCGAGTTCAGAATACAATAATCGCCCGGGGCTTTGTGACCAGTCGGGTGCTGGCTGCTCCGCAAGATCTTAATTCCGGTTTATTACAACTCACGGTCATACCCGGCAAAGTCAGCGAGGTTCGGTTTGCTGAGGGGGTGACGGCAAGAGCAACCAAATGGAATGCCGTGCCAATTCAACGAGGAGACATTCTCAATCTGCGTGATATTGAGCAAGGACTGGAAAACCTCAAACGCATTCCCACTGCAGAAGTCGACATTCAAATTGAGCCCGCAGATGGGCCAGATGCTGTACCCGGTGAAAGTGATGTAGTGATTCAATACCAACAGCGTTTTCCATTTCGACTGACCCTCAGCGCTGATGACGCCGGGTTCGACTCCACCGGCAAATACCAGGCTGGTGTGACATTGTCGGGCGATAATCTGTTGATGCTCCATGACTTGTTCTACGTTAATTACAACCATGATCTAGGCGGCGGCGAATCTGGCAAACGTGGCTCTGACGGCCAGAGTGTTCATTATTCCCTTCCCGTTGGTTATTGGTTATTTGGCTTTACCTCATCCAACTATGACTACCATCAAGCAGTGTCAGGCATTAATCAATCGTATCTTTACAGCGGCCGCAGTGAAAATTCGGATATCAAGGCCAGCCGGCTGATTTACCGCAACGCCATCAACAAAACCTATCTCTCACTTCGGGGATTTTTGAGAAAATCTTCTAACTATATAGACGACACTGAGATTGAAGTGCAAAGACGCCGCACCGCAGGCTGGGAGATTGGCTTTAACCAAATCTGGTATTTAGGACGGTCGCTTTTGGATTACAGCCTCGCCTATAAGCGTGGGACCGGTGCACTAAA
>CBFHWI010000083.1:663-1493 GCA_965659475.1 Methylophaga sp. | reverse complement strand
TCCAGGTTGATTGGGATGTTGAGGCGGTGGCGGTCACCACATCCCGCGGTAAAAAAGATCTGGATCAGTTAATGTCGCGCCGTTTGGTCACCAGTGGCTGTGGGCAGGGCACCATGTTCGGTCATGTCATGGATTCACTGGAAACATTAAAACTACAATGTCCGCCGTTTAGCGCCGAAACGATTTACAAGGTGTTAGAAGATTTACGTGAATACAATGAAGTATACAAACAGGCTGGCGCAGTGCATGGTTGTGCATTATGCAGCCCTGAACATATCGAAATTTTTATTGAAGATGTCGGTCGCCACAACGCCGTAGATGCCATTTCAGGCTGGATGTGGTTGAACAATGTCAGTGGCACTAATAAAGTGTTTTACACTACCGGTCGCCTGACGTCAGAAATGGTCATCAAAGTGGCACAAATGCAAGTACCATTATTATTGTCACGCAGCGGTGTAACAGAAATGGGGCTAAGCCTTGCCAGACAAATGGGTATTGGCATGGTCGCCCGGGCCAAAGGCCGGCATTTTTTGGTTTATACCGGTCAAGCACAATTTCGGTCAATGTAATGTCAACGCAAGTGAGTAGACCCTATGTCATCGGCACAATCGCATAGGATTGCCGGTATCGCGGTCAATAAAATCGCAGTGTTGATCAGTGTGTTGGTATTTATCGGTACCATTATTATCGTCGGCATCAGCTGGGGACTTATCGATGATTTCGCCAATATCACTGTTAGTAGAGCACTCATCATACTGTCAATGATAGCCGTATTCAGTATCGCTGCTGGCATCACTGTAAGAGTATTATTGAAAGCGAAAACATCCAGA
>CBFHWI010000083.1:0-653 GCA_965659475.1 Methylophaga sp. | reverse complement strand
TTTATTGATTGCTAAGCGCTATGAAAAAGTGGATGAGCAATTACAAATTATTACCGAGCCAACCACTGCAAAAGAGCTTGCCTTAATTAGTGAACAATTAAGTAAGCTGGCGGTTTCAACTGCTAGTATTGACGAACAGGCAGCACGCCGGGTGCGTGAGTCTTATAGTCAAACCGACGATATACGCCATGAGCTGGAAAATATCCGCCGGCTAATCAGCAATGCTCAGATGCTAATTATGACCGTAACCCCCCGCATGGAAGTTGCTTTTTTTAATCGCTACGCAGAAAAAATCACTGGCTTAGCCGCCAATGATATTATCAATATCGGTGCTGGTAATTTATTTTCATCCACTGACTGGCATGAAACGGAACGTCATTATCAGGCGTTGCTCGCTGGCGAAATCAAAATGGCCAATCAAGAAACTGAAATCATTGATGGCGATGGGCTTATCCGCAATATATGGTGGTTACACTCCTTATTGGATGACTCGGAAACACAGCAAATCCTATCGGTAGGACATGATATCAGTATAGAAAAAAGCGTTGAAAAACGGGTGGTTTGGTTATCAAGCCATGATGCGCTGACCGGATTGGTCAATGCCGTTAAGTTTCAGGAAGTTTTTGTCGAAAGCCTCAATAATGCGCTACGTT
>CBFHWI010000082.1:0-1580 GCA_965659475.1 Methylophaga sp. | reverse complement strand
GTGTGGTGCGATCGTAAACCGCTTCAGCGACCACCACTGCTGGCAAACTCTGATTGACTTGTTGCAGCCTGGCAGCAACTGCTTTAGCGACCACGCGGCTGTTTTCACCGAGCAACATAAAGGCCGTACCAAGCACCGTTTCTTGACCATTTTGGGTTGCCGCACCGGTGCGTAATTGTTTGCCAAAATAGACATCGGCGACATCACGCACCCTAACGGGCGCATCATCAAGTTTCCGGATCACCACATTACGAATATCGTCGAGATTTTGTAGTTGCCCCGGTGATCGCACCAGCCATTGTTCGCCATTACGCTCAATATAGCCGGCGCCAACATTCTGGTTATTGCGTTTTAAGGCATCAGCTAAATCGGCCATGCTGATTTTGTAAGCCAACAATTTGCCGGGCTTTGGTGCCACCTGATATTCGCGCTCAAAACCGCCCACACTATTGATTTCGGTCACGCCCGGCACTTTGACCAGTTGCGGGCGAATGATCCAATCCTGGATAGTGCGTAAATCCTCAGCGCTGTAGGGTTTGCCATCTTCATTCAATGCGCCGTCTTCAGCACGAATCGCATAGGTGAATATCTCACCTAAACCACTGGCAACCGGTCCCATCTGGGGCTCTGCTCCAGGCGGTAATTCACCACGAATCCCTTGCAGGCGCTCACTGATTTGCTGACGCCCCAGATAGATATCCACCTTATCGGCAAACACCACTGTGACCTGTGATAAACCATAACGGGAAATCGATCGGGTGTAATCCAGATCCGGTAAACCGGCCATGGCATTTTCAATAATGTAAGTCACCCGCTGTTCGGCTTCCAATGGTGAAAAGCCAGCAACTTCGGTATTAATTTGCACCTGATTATTGGTAATATCAGGTACCGCATCAACGGGTAACTGTAAGGTCTTAAATACCCCAAGACCGGCAATAAGCAGCGTTATCAGCAATACCAGCCAGCGTTGCTGCACCGCAAAACGACTAATGTAATCAATCATGTTCTGCTCCTAATGTGCATGCGAGGCGCCATCTTTCAGCACCTCGGCTTTGAGCAGATAACTGTTGCCGGTAACATATTCGGTGTCCGGCTGTAAGCCGCCGGTGACCTCTACATAGGTTTTATCCTGACGGCCCAATTGCACCATGCGTACTTCAAAGCTATTGCCATAGCGGGCAAACACCACTGGCATATCCCGAAAGCTTTGCAGTGCGCTGCGTTTCACCGCCAGTCCGGCATCAACGCTGTCGACTATGACCTCGGCATTGATATGCATACCGGGTCGCCAGTAACCATCGGGATTATCAATCACGGCGCGGGCCCGTGCGATATGGCCGCCGGACATTTTTGGTGAGATATAACTGATTTTGCCCGCCGCTTTTTCATGGCCGTGCAAATCGATAACGGTCACCGCCATGCCTTCCTGCAGTTGCTCGATATCCTGTGGAAACATCGACATATCGACCCAAACTTTACTGAAATCACTGATTTCAATCAGGTTGCCAATATCTGAATGATCGCCGGCTTTGACCAGGCGATTCGTGACTTCACCACTGGCAGGACTATTAACGGTGTAG
>CBFHWI010000081.1:0-1674 GCA_965659475.1 Methylophaga sp. | reverse complement strand
GATCGCACCACACTGGTCGAAAAGACCATCAAAACCGTGCAAAAAAACCTGCTGGAAGGTGCCTTGCTGGTCATTATTGTGCTGTTTTTATTATTGGGTAATTTTCGCGCCGCATTGATAACTGCGATGGTCATCCCACTGAGTATGTTGTTTGCTGTCACGGGTATGGTTAGCAATAAAGTCTCTGGCAATCTGATGAGTTTGGGTGCCATTGATTTTGGTCTGATTGTGGATGGGGCGGTCATCGTGGTTGAAAACGCGCTGCGCCGATTAGGTCAGGCGCAGCATCGGCTGGGCCGTTTATTAACGTTACCGGAACGCTTGCAAGAAGTGACCGAAAGTACCCGTGAGGTGTTTAATCCAGCAGTCTTTGGCGTGTTGATTATTATGCTGGTGTACTTGCCGCTGTTTGCCCTGGGTGGGGTTGAAGGCAAAATGTTTCAACCGATGGCCTTTACCGTGGTCGCGGCATTGACGGGTGCACTGATTTTTGCGGTCACCTTTGTTCCGGCCGCCGTCGCTATTTTTGTCAGCGGCAAGGTTTCGGAAAAAGAAAATTGGTTGATGCGTGGTGCCCGGTTTATTTATCGGCCATTTCTGAGGCTGGCATTGAAACTGCCATTATTACTGACAATCAGTGCGGTGGTGTTTGTGGTATTTACTGCTCAGCTGGGTAGTCGATTGGGCAGTGAGTTTTTGCCACAGCTCGATGAAGGTGACATTGCCTTGCATGCTTTACGAGTCACCGGCACCGGACTTGAGCAATCGGTACAAATGCAAAACCAGCTGGAGTCAGTGATTCGGGAATTTGATGAAGTAGAGCGGGTATTTTCAAAAATTGGTACGCCGGAAATTGCCACCGATCCGATGCCACCCAGCGTTGTCGACACCTATATCATTATTAAAGCGCAGTCTGGCTGGGCGGATCCTGAGCAAACCAAAGCCGAATTTTTGGCCCGGCTGCGCGAGGCTGTGGAAACGGTGCCAGGTAATAAGTACGAGTTTACCCAGCCGATTGAAATGCGTTTTAACGAACTGATTGCCGGTGTGCGTTCCGATGTGGCGATTCGGATTTATGGTGACGATCTGGATACCCTTAAAGCTCTTGGCGAGCAAACCACTGTGGCACTGGCACAGATTAATGGTGCCAGTGATGTCCGTATGGAGCAGGTCACGGGATTGCCGATGCTGTCGATTAATCCGCAGCGGGATCATCTGGCGTTATTGGGGCTGGATATTGTAACGTTGCAAAACGCTTTGCAAATGGCCATTGGCGGTCAGGATCTGGGGCTGATATATGAGGGTGACAAGCGCTTCAGATTGGTAATGCGGCTGGATGATGAATTACGCCGTGATGTCGGTTATCTGCAAAAATTACCCATTGCTTTGCCGGCCAATGGCGATCCGGACTTATCGTATGTGCCATTGGGTGAAGTGGCTGATATTAAGGAAGTCACTGGTCCTAATCAAATCAATCGTGAAAGCGGCAAACGTAATGTTATTGTCAGCGCCAATGTCGTGGATCGTGATTTGGGCTCTTTTATCGCCGATGCCCAGCAGCAATTGCCACAACAGGTGAATGTACCGGCTGGTTATTGGCTGGAATATGGTGGCACGTTTGAGCAACTGGAATCGGCCTCGAAACGTTTGATGATTGTGGTACCGCTGACCTTA
>CBFHWI010000080.1:0-2145 GCA_965659475.1 Methylophaga sp. | reverse complement strand
CAATCATCTGGGCAAATTGAAAAAAACTGATCAACCGCTGGTCATTGTTTGTGACGGCGGCCAAAAGTCACGTGTTGCAGCCAAACAGCTTAAAGCCAAAGGCTATACCAACGTGTCGGTGATGTCGGGTGGCTTATTCGCCTGGCGCGAAGCTAAACTACCACTCTTCGGATAACGGAATTTTAATATGGCAGATGTAATTGTATATTCTTCGGCACATTGCCCTTATTGTGTAATGGCTAAGCAGCTATTAGAACGTAAAGGCGTAGCTTATAAAGAAATCCGTGTTGATCTGGAGCCTGCCAAGCGCGAAGAAATGATGCAAAAAAGTAAGCAGCGCACCGTGCCGCAAATTTTTATCAACGACCAACCTGTTGGTGGTTACACTGACTTGTTAGCCATTGATCGAGCAAACAAGCTTGACCAAATGCTGGCCTGATTTTAAGACTCACATTTAAGTTTAAGGATTTATCCCATGGCGGAAGACAACGCAGCAGCAAAACAAGACAATCAACCACGCTTTATTATCCAAAAGATTTATACCAAAGACGTTTCCTTTGAAACGCCGAATTCGCCAGCGGTATTTCGTGAAGATTGGAAACCACAATTGGATCTGCAGTTAGGTAATGAATATACCCGTATTGACGATGACAATCATGAAATTGTTCTGGTGGTTACAGTTACCGCCAAAGTTAACGACAAAGTCGCTTTTATCTGTGAAGTAAAACAGGCTGGTGTATTTAGCCTGACGGGCTACAGTGATGAAGAGATGGGCCCCCTGATTGGCAGTTACTGCCCGAATACCGTATTCCCATTTGCCCGTGAAGTAGTATCGGATTTGGTGATCAAAGGCGGTTTCCCGCAGTTGGTGCTGGCACCGGTTAACTTTGATGCTGTCTACAAACGTAAGCTTGATTCTATGGAGCAAGCGCGCCAGGAAGCGGCAGCAGCTGGTCAGCAGGAAACAACGCACTAATATATCGGTGATGAATATGGCCAGCGCGGATGAACAAAGCTTGATACCGACGCTGGTGCTAGGTGCCGGCGCCTGGGGCACCGCACTGGCTATAGCTCTGGCCCGTAACGGCCATGAGACCTGGTTATGGGGTCGTGACAGTGAGCAGCTGAAAACGATGCAGGATAGCCGTTGTAATGCGATGTATTTAGCGGGCATTGATTTGCCAGCGGCATTAAAGATCAAGCCGGATTTACAGGCCGGTGTCAGCCAGGCGCGGCATTTGCTGATTTCCGTGCCTAGTAATAGCTTTTCAGAACTGTTGCAGCAAATTCAGCCCTGGTTACCGCCGGGCATGCCGGTTAGTTGGGCAACCAAAGGGCTGACACCGCATACGGGTACTTTTTTAGCGGATACAGCCAGGCAGATTTTAGGGCCGGATCATCCGCTGGCAGTGATTTCCGGGCCGTCGTTTGCCGCTGAAGTAGCTTGTGGTTTGCCAACAGCATTAACGGTTGCCTCAAGCGACGCGGCATTTGCCAGTGCGCTGGCTGGTGCCCTGCATGGCAATAGCTTGCGCGCCTATACGTCGTCAGATGTGCTGGGCGTGCAAATCGGCGGCACTGTTAAAAATGTGCTGGCCATTGCCGCCGGTATCAGTGATGGTTTGCAATATGGTGCGAATGCCCGGGCGGCTCTGTTGACCCGCGGCATGGCTGAAATTTTGCGGCTGGCAACGGTGCTTGGCGCTGATCCGCAAACCATGTTTGGTTTATCTGGTATGGGTGATTTAATTTTAACCTGCACTGATGATCAAAGTCGTAACCGTCAGTTGGGCCTGGCAATTGGCCGGGGTTTGTCGGTCGATA
This sequence comes from Methylophaga sp., assembly GCA_965659475.1. Taxonomy (GTDB): domain Bacteria; phylum Pseudomonadota; class Gammaproteobacteria; order Nitrosococcales; family Methylophagaceae; genus Methylophaga. Next base: position 321 of record CBFHWI010000080.1, on the reverse strand, counting down.
AGGCGGTGCAGGCAGTCGGCAAAACCGTAGAAGGTATGCACGCCGCTCGTGAAGTCTTGCTAAGGGCAAAACAGGCGGGAATCGAAATGCCTATTGTTGAGCAGGTATGCAAAGTGTTGTTTGAGGGGTACGATCCGCGACAATCAGTACAAGCATTGTTGTGTAGAGAACCCAAAGCCGAAAACAGTCATCGCTAATGCGATAAGCAACGGAATTAAAAGAGGAATAGTTTATGCGTGGTCTTGTGAAATACAGCGGCATTGTCGCACTCAGCATGACAATGATGCTGGGGCTGTCGGCTTGTGGCGGCTCATCAAATAA
>CBFHWI010000079.1:349-2260 GCA_965659475.1 Methylophaga sp. | reverse complement strand
AGCTAAACTAACAGTAGGGACACTTAAATCACTATCTAAATAGAAGAATATTAAGTTTTTAATAAGCGCCATACTGATCTTGACGCAGATTTCATCACAAATTACGTATCATTTACCCTGTAAATCAACCATAGGATACTTCTGAAATGTCTGAAGAATTAGAAAATAGCATAAGTGACACTAAAGCCGCTCGCCTACCCTGCCGAGGTTGCACTGCCAGTTGTTTGAATTATCCTATCTGTAATGGCACACCCTGGCGGTTAGCCGAGAGCGTCATCAAACAAAATACTGATGCGACCTAAATTTAAGCTTTGGCAGTGGTTTGTTACCGGCATTGTACTACTAGGCATTGTTGAAGGTATGGTGATGATTTATATAGCAAGTACAGTCTAGACCGGCATACGTTTAACTGGTTTTGCAATAACATAACGAGTTGAGCGGGTTGATTGCTATCACAAGCAGCGATAAGTAAAATTAAAAACAACTTTTAACCAATTGTTTTTAATTTAATTTCCATATTATGCTGCGTGGACTGACGGGAATAATCTATAGAAGTTTTCAGTGGTTTGACGGGCAATATCAGTGACTGATTCACCGCGCAAATCAGCCAAGAATTGGGCGACATGGGTAACATATACCGGTTTATTGGTTTTACCACGGTGCGGTACCGGCGCCAGATAAGGGGCATCCGTTTCGATTAAAATCCGATCCAGTGGCAGCTTTTTGGCAACATCCTGCAAGTCACGGGCGCTTTTAAAAGTCACGATGCCGGACAGCGAAATATAAAAACCAATATCCAATGCCCGTTTGGCCGTTTCCCAGTTTTCCGTGAAGCAGTGAATGATTCCACCGGCATCGCGTGCATTGTTTTGTTCCAGCATATCCATGGTGTCTTCACGCGCTTCACGGGTATGAATGATCAGCGGCTTTTGTGTCCGTTTAGCGGCTTCAATATGCACACGAAAGCGTTCCCGTTGCCAGTCCAAGTCGCCTTCGCTGCGAAAATAATCAAGGCCGGTTTCGCCGATCGCGATGACTTTCGGATGACTGGCAACCGTAACCAATTCGTCGACGGTAAATTGTTCATCAGCGTCAACGTTGGGATGAATACCGGCACTGGCGGTTACCGTCGGAAAACGAACAGCGATTTGCTGTACTTCGCGGCAGCTGGCTTTGTCGATAGCAATACACAGGATGTGCTCGACTTTGTTTTTCAGGGCTTCATCAACCATAGCGTCAATCCCGCCAGGCTGATCTGCAAGCATATTTAGATGACAGTGGGAATCTATATACATATTCAGAAAATGATGAAGCAACGGCTACATCGTATAAGTGGCTTTATCGGATTTGAGCTTATCGACCAGATAATTTTCGATCTTACCGCGAACCAGTGAGGCACTGCCGTCCATATCACTAAAGTGCACACCAATTCCGGATGCCTGATTACCTTGAGCGCCCATAGGCGTCACCCAGGTAATGATGCCAGCGACCGGAATTTTTTCTGGTTCGTCCATCAGGTTGAGCAAAATAAAAACCTCTTCGCCCATTTGATATTCTTTATTAGTAGGAATAAACAAGCCGCCATTTTTTAAAAACGGCATATAGGAGTGATACAGCATATTCTGATCGCTGATTTTCAGGGAAAGAATGCCTTTTCGTGGGTTCATGCTCATAGCGAAACTCGACTCAGCGGTTTATTCGCTGCTTGATTTGAATGACAAATCCGCATCACGGAAACCATAAAATCTTCGATTAACAATGTCTTATTGAAGTTATTAGAAGAAGATACTAGCTTTAAAGTAGCTTGTATGCAATCCAATATTTGAAACATTATGTCAGCTTCGCTCGCTTGTGGCAGTTTTCTCAAGCGGCTTTTCAAGTCATATTGCAAAATATGCATCACCGTCAGCA
>CBFHWI010000079.1:0-339 GCA_965659475.1 Methylophaga sp. | reverse complement strand
ATTTGCATTGGGTTTGCCCTGCCCTGCATTAATTGCTGCAAGTCAACCTGTAACTGTTCGCAAAGCTGATCAAGACGACTATCCAGCATTTGTTGCAACATCAGTGGTGCGCCATTGGCTAACGGGCTCAACTGCTGCAATTGTTGTGCACTGATTTTTATATCCTGTTCATGTAACCATTGTTCGGTTTGCGCCGGCTCTGGTGACAACATCGGCCACAACTGACAGCGGCTGCGAATGGTAATTGGCAATTGTTGCGGCTGACTACTGACCAGCATAAACAACGTTTTTGCAGATGGCTCTTCCAGTAATTTCAGCAGGCTGTTGCTCGCACCATTG
>CBFHWI010000078.1:0-2357 GCA_965659475.1 Methylophaga sp. | reverse complement strand
TAACCCGGCGCCGGACGGATCCCCTGATATTTTTCGTCGATCAGTGCTTCATTATCAAGTTGCTCATCGGTTTTAAAGCCCCAGAATTCTTTGCGAACCCGTTCATGCATCCTTTCTGCCAGTGCTTCTGCCAGCCGGTCCGCCAACGCTTTGAGCATAATGCTGTTGTAGTCGTCATGATCTTCTTCAAAGCGGGCAACATGATCATCGATGCCAATACCAGCAGTGACTGCAAAGGCGCCAATATAGTCTTCAACACCACTGTCTTTGGGCGCGATAAAATCAGCCAGTGCCGCATTGGGCCGGCCGGGTGGTTTTTCGCTTTGCTGACGCAAGGAATGCAACGTCATATGTACTTCGTTGCGACTGTCGTCGATATAGACCTCAATATCATCATCGCCAACACTATTGGCCGGGAATAAACCAATCACCGCACGCGCTTTCAGCCATTTCTCGTCAACAATTTGACGCAGCATTTTTTTGGCATCTTCAAACAAATGCGTGGCATGTTCACCGACGATTTCATCGGTGAGAATTCGCGGATAACGACCAGCCAGTTCCCACGATTGGAAAAACGGCGTCCAGTCGATGCGTTCAACCAGCTCCTGCAATGGATAATCATCAAACACCTGAATACCCGGTTGATTGGGTTTAACTGGCTGATAGGCCGGCCAGTCGATTTTGGTTTTATTAAGCCGCGCTTGTTTCAACGGCAATAACCGACGCGTCGATTTACGGCCCTGATGTTGCTCGCGCTTAGTTTTATAGTCAGTTTTGGTTTTTTTAACAAAATCATCACGGGTAATTTTGCTGACCAGGTTCTGGGCAACACCAACCGCGCGCGAGGCATCCTTGACGTAAATTACCGGGCCCTGATAATTGGGATCGATTTTCACGGCAGTATGAATCAGCGAGGTAGTGGCACCGCCAATCATCAGCGGGATTTCAAAACCCAGTCGCTGCATTTCTTTGGCCATATGGGCCATTTCTTCAAGCGATGGGGTGATCAATCCGGACAAACCGATAATATCGACATTATGCTCACGGGCGGTATCGAGGATCTTCTGCGCCGGCACCATGACACCCATATCGATGATTTCAAAGTTGTTGCATTGCAGCACGACACCGACAATATTTTTACCGATATCATGGACATCGCCTTTGACGGTGGCCATCAGGATGGTGCCGTTGCTGTTACTAACTGTGGTGTCGTCTTTTTCGGCTTCGATATAGGGCATCAGGTAGGCCACGGCTTTTTTCATGACGCGTGCCGATTTGACCACCTGCGGCAGAAACATTTTGCCTTCACCAAACAGATCGCCGACCACATTCATGCCATCCATTAACGGGCCTTCGATGACCTCTAACGGTTTGGCATATTCCTGACGGGCCAGTTCAGTATCTTCATCAACAAAATCGGCGATACCTTTGACCAGCGCATGTTCCAGGCGTTTGACCACCGGCCAACTGCGCCATTCCAGATCTTCTTTTTTCTCGACGCTGCCATCGCCTTTGTATTTATCGGCAATCGCCAATAAACGATCGGTGGCATCATCACGGCGATTAAGAATGACGTCTTCAACATGCTCACGCAGTTCAGCCGGTAAATCGTCGTAAATCGCCAACTGACCAGCATTCACAATCCCCATATCCATGCCAGCTTTAATCGCGTGATACAAAAACACCGCATGAATGGCTTCACGTACCGGATTATTACCGCGGAATGAAAACGACACATTCGATACGCCGCCACTGATGCGGGCATGTGGCAAGCTTTGTTTGATGTCATGAGTGGCTTCGATGAAGTCCACCGCATAATTATTGTGCTCATCAATGCCAGTGGCGACAGCGAAAATATTGGGATCGAAGATAATATCTTCTGGCGGAAAATGGACTTTTTGGGTAAGAATTTCGTAGCTGCGGGTACAAATGCTCCGTTTCCGTTCCCGGGTATCAGCCTGACCATCTTCGTCAAAAGCCATAACAATGACCGCAGCGCCATAACGCCGGACAAGTTTGGCCTGCTCGATAAACTTAGCTTCGCCCTCTTTCAGGCTGATGGAGTTAACAATCCCTTTGCCCTGAATACATTTGAGGCCGGCTTCGATGATTTCCCATTTGGAGGAATCAATCATAATCGGCACCCGGCTGATATCGGGTTCCGCCGCCACCAGATTCAGGAAAGTGACCATGGCATCCTGCGAATCAAGCATGCCCTCATCCATATTGATATCAATGATTTGCGCGCCGTTTTCGACTTGCTGACGGGCAACTTCCAACGCAGTGTCAAAATCGCCCTCTTTGATCAGCTTGGCAAAGCGGATTGAGCCGGTGACATTGGTACGCTCACCAATATT
>CBFHWI010000077.1:0-2383 GCA_965659475.1 Methylophaga sp. | reverse complement strand
GGCCAGCAAATCATCCGCAGCCAGGAAGATTTGGACGTTGGCACCCGTGAGGTTTTCGCCAAGCTGTTTCAAATAGCACTGTTTTTTATCGTCTTTCTGCTATTGCTGCAAATCATGGGCATTAATCTGACAGCGTTGGCAGTATTTGGCGGTGCGTTGGGTGTTGGTTTAGGTTTTGGTTTACAGGCAATTGCCTCGAACTTTATCTCGGGCATCATTCTATTGCTGGAACGCTCACTGAGCGTGGGTGATTACGTGGAAATGGAAGATGGTCGCAAAGGCATTATTCGTGAATTGAATATGCGTTCGACAACATTAGAAACCTTTGATGGCAAAGACATTATGGTGCCTAATGAGCAATTTATCACCACCAGCTTTACTAACTGGACGCACAAAAACAACAAACAACGGTATGCGCTGGAATTTCAGGTTGCCTACAAAACCGATCTACATGTGTTATTCGACATAATCCGTAAAACAGTTGCCCATCATCCCAAAGTTATTAGCGGAGAAGACATTCCGATTGAAGAACGGCCAGATGCTGAGATTGCCGGATTTGGTGATTCCGGGGTCGATATTCTGGTGGAATTCTGGATGGAAGGCATTGATGATGGCGCCAATCGTGTCGGTGCTGATTTGTTGCTGATGTTATGGGATGCGTTTCATGAAAATGGTATCGAGATTCCGTTTCCACAACGTGAAGTTAAAATTGTAAATGCCAGCTGATTGTTAGCACCACACTATGCTAACCTGATTGTTAACGTCGTTTATAGTGAACAGAAAAGTTTTTGGTGAGGAAAACCATGTCTAATCATGATAATTTGCTACTGGATAATCAATTATGCTTTGCGTTGTATAGTGCAACCAATGCCATTACCCGGGTTTATCGGCAGTTATTGGATGAGCATGACTTAACCTATCCGCAGTATCTGATATTGGTCGTGCTCTGGGAAAAAGACGGTATTGCAGTACGGGACTTGATGCAACGCCTGAAACTGGATTCCGGCACTTTATCGCCCATTCTTAAACGGCTGGAACGTGCCGGTATGGTCAATAAACAACGTAACGATATTGATGAACGCATTGTGCGTATTTCGTTAACGGATAAATCCAGACAATTGAAAAACGTGATCGCCGACGTTCAAAAACAAGTCGCCTGTCAGACAGGCCTTGAAAATAAAAGTTTTTTTAGTTTGCTGCAGCAGTTGAATCAGCTGGCTGATACGTTGAGCAAACGTGAAGCCGTTCAAGCCAAACAAGCCTGATTAATGCTGTTGCCGGCCCGTTTAGTGGCCGCCTACCACTTACCAATCATCAGCAGTAATCGCCACCCCAAAAACAAAAATAATAACGGCAACAACACCATCACTAACAAAAATTCAGCCAATATATAAACAGCGGCTTCTACGCTTATTTCTGCTTTATCTTTAATGTCTTGCAATTTATCGCGGATATTCAGACTATCGCGCATCCCCTGATACCATTTTTGATCTTTTTGCAGTTCTGCTTGCTGTAAGTCTTTGAGGCTTTGCTGTGTGCTGTCGAGCACAGCGACTGCTTGCTGACGATCATTATCCAGCCAGTTTTGCATCTGATTGGCAGCCAGAGCAGTAATTGGTACTGCCAGCCGTAAAATACTCAGAATGATCACGCCTCTTAGCAGGTTCTTTTGCAAAGACAGATGACTGCGGCGAATCAACATGACCGCCAGGGTCATGACAATCAATAAAATTAATAAGCCACGAAAGATTTCAATATCACCGGCTGCCAGCAGAATTTTCTGAATACCGATAGAAGCTGAAGCCATTAACAGGATCAATGACACCTGTTCAATCAAATCATTAAGTGGATCCAGGATTTGTCCCGGTGTCAGTGTTAAGCCAACCCCCATTGGCTCAATAGCCAGTTCAGTGCCCTGTACTACTGAAACCAAGGCATTCAGGCCCCGCGCCAGCGCATAGACTGTCAACGTCACTTTGAGCATGTCGTTGAGCTGTGGACTGGCCAGCGAAGTCAAAGGCAAGCAGGCCAACATAAACAACAGCAACAATATGCCATAAGACCATAGGCGCTGATTGGGCGTCATAAATATCCCTCAATAATCGGCTTTGCAGCTTTGTGCTGTTTACTTTTGATGCCATGACGCAGCATATCAAAGAAGTAGAAAAGCCTACCCGTAAATCTCTCAGGAAAATCCTGAGTGCAATCGGGGGAAACACTGATGTTTGTTTTTAATGACATCCGTATATTAGGCATCGTGAGCTTGGAGAGACAAGCGGTTTTAATAACTTTTGGAGGATTTAATCATGTGGACTAAACCAGAATATTCAGATATGCGTTTCGGTTTCGAAGTAACAATGTACATCTGCAACCGTTAATACGC
>CBFHWI010000076.1:0-2545 GCA_965659475.1 Methylophaga sp. | reverse complement strand
TGGTCCGCCGGTGCTGGCTATGCTCGGTTGCAATTCAAATTGCGTTTGTAATGCCGACAATACTTCATCGCTGCTGCAAAAACTCTCGCTGCGTTGATGACTGACATGGCCAAGCGGCATTTCTTCGATATAAGAAATATCCAGATCGTTATCGATAGCAAACTGTGCCAAATCTATTATTTCATCGTCATTACGGCCTTTCATAATCACCGCATTGAGTTTGATACGTTTAAAGCCGGCTTGTTTGGCAGCATTGATACCCGCCAAAACCTGTGATAACTCGCCGGTACGGGTCAACGCTTTAAATCGATCCGCATTTAAAGAGTCCAGACTGATATTAATACGGTCCATACCTGACTCAGCCAGGGACTGAGCGTATTTCGGCAATTGTGAGCCATTGGTGGTCAGATTCAATTCTTTTAAAGCCGTAGTGGCTTTCAAAGCACCAATTTGCTGAATCAACCAGTCAACATTGCGTCTGACCAGCGGTTCACCACCGGTGATACGGATTTTTTCAACGCCCAGTTCACAGAATGTCCGTATTAACGTGACAATCTCTTCCAGCGTCAGCAGCTGCTCACGCGGCATAAATTGCATTTCTTCGTCCATGCAATAAACGCAGCGAAAATCACAACGATCCGTAATCGACATGCGCACATAAGTCACTTGTCGGCCGAAGCGATCAATCAGCTGTGTTGGCAAGGCGGCATTCATTTCTTCAGTTTTTGTTTCCCATTGTCTTTGACAGAGCATGTTTCAGCGGTAGAAAAACCAAATAAGGCATAACCACCACATCGCTGGGTCAAACCATTAATAAGTAATCCGACGCCCAGCAATGCCCACCAGCTCTGATAATACAGGGCTACCGCTATTATAACGCTACCCAGCACAATACGGATGCGACTATCCCATTTACCCAGATTTTTTTGCATTTACTGCTTCCCCAAACAAACAAGCCCCGCGTACGGGGCCTGCCTAACTACTATTAAGACAACCTGACTTGCTTAGTCGTTACCAGAAAACGCGCCAAGTAAATGCAACAAGCTGGTAAACAGGTTGTAGATACTGACATACAGCGTCACGGTGGCCATGATGTAATTGGTTTCACCGCCATGAATGATTTCGCTGGTTTGGTACAGGATAAGACCTGACATCAACAAGACAAACATCGCTGATACCGCGAGTGACAAGCTTGGCATTTGAAAGAAAATCGCAGCAAGACCGGCCAAAAACGCCACCAGAATACCGACAAACAAAAAGCCGCCCATAAAGCTGAAATCTTTTTCAGACTTAATCGCATACGCCGACAACGCTAAAAAGATGATGCCGGTACCGCCTAAAGCTTGCATAACGATTTGTGAGCCATTCGGTAAACTCAAATAAGCACTGATAATGGGACCTAGTGTGAAACCCATAAAACCGGTCAGCGCAAACACTGAAGCGATGCCCCAGACACTATTGCGCAACTTGGCGGTCAGGAACAACAAACCAAAATAACCAATCAACGTGATGATGATGCCGGGATGTGGCAAATTAAAGGCCATTGACATACCCGCGGTGACTGCACTGAAGCCAAGTGTCAACGCCAGCAATGCATAAGTATTGCGAAGCAATTTATTGGTCTGCAGCGCAGATGCCTGCGAGCGAACAACCGTGGATTGTGAATCGTAGTTCATCAAAGTGTCTCCATTCCTGTTAAGGGGTTAGATGAATGTTGGGTTTGTAAATTAACAGACATTATCCTACCGGATAAGTTCTAAATAACAAGTCCGCGCGATGCATTGATAAATTTCGCTTTAGCGGTTGTCACCGTAGGGCAATCCTTGTATCATTTCGCACCTTGGAGGGATGGCAGAGCGGTTGAATGCACCGGTCTTGAAAACCGGCATGGTTTAACGACCATCCAGGGTTCGAATCCCTGTCCCTCCGCCAACATATACATTTAAGCCCGCATCATTGCGGGCTTTTTTGTTTCTGGCATTTCTGATTTTAGTTAGTATTTATTTATAAATTAAGACTAAACAGCTATTTACTTTGACTGGTGCTACGTCAGACGTTAATAAAGGCAATCAACTCAGTCAGATTGCAATTTTTGTTGCATCACCAGCGACAATGATTGCTGCCAGTCCGGTAAACGCAAGCCGAAATTTTTATATAACTTCTGGCCATTAAGCAGTGAGTTTGCAGGCCGCGCGGCTGGCGTCGGATAGTCTTTGGTGTGAATCGGCGTGATATCGGGTACTTTCAGATCAGATGCGCCGGCCCGCTCAAAAATAGCTTTGGCAAAGCCAAACCAGCTGGTTTGACCACTGGCCGTTAAATGATAAATGCCTCCATTTTGGGGATTAGCCTTAAACAACATATGCGCGCTGGCATCAGCAATATGCCGGCTCCAGGTAGGCGCGCCGATCTGATCATCCACAATATTCAAATTATCTTTGCTTTGCGCCAGACGCATCATCGTATTAAGAAAATTCTGACCACGCGCATCATAAACCCAGCTGGTACGAACAATCAGGTGCTGGCAACCACTGGCTAAAATGGC
>CBFHWI010000075.1:0-2665 GCA_965659475.1 Methylophaga sp. | reverse complement strand
GTGCTGATTGTTCATGCAGAAGATGGTATGGATGAGATCAGCATTGGTGCCGACACGCTGGTCGCCGAATTAAACAATGGTGAGATCCGTGAGTATCGCATTACGCCCGAAGACTTTGGCCTGCAACGCACTGATATCAGTCAACTGACGGTCGATGATGCTCAACAAAGCCTCGATATTATCAAAGGTATTTTTGCCGGCCAAAGCGGCCCGGCACGCGATATTGTCGTGCTCAATGCCGGCGCTGCCATTTACGCCGCCGATCTTGCACCAAGCTTAGCCGAGGGCATCGTACTTGCCCAACAAGCCATTGATAATGGTACCGCCCGGCAAAAACTCGATGCCTTAATTCAATGCAGCCAACAAGCCAGCTAATATGACCGACACACCTGATATTCTGAAAAAAATTCTGCACCGCAAACAACAAGAAATTGACGAACGCAGTGCCCGAGTACCTCAAAGCAAACTAAAGGAAATGGCTGAAAATGCCCTGCCGGTCCGTGGTTTTGTTGAAGCGATGCAGGCGAAAATAGCTGCCGGCCAAAGTGCCGTCATTGCCGAAATCAAAAAGGCCTCACCAAGCAAAGGTTTACTGAGAGCAGATTTCCGGCCAGCAGATATTGCCCAGTCGTATCAATCTGGTGGCGCCGCTTGTTTATCCGTTTTGACCGACAAAGATTTTTTTCAGGGCCATGAAGATTTCCTGCAGCAAGCGCGTGCAGCATGCGATCTGCCCGTTATCCGCAAAGATTTTATAATCGATCCGTATCAAGTATTTGAAGCCAGAGCGATTAATGCCGATTGTATTTTGCTGATTGTTGCAGCGCTGGATGATTATCAGCTTGAAGAACTAAGCCAGCTGGCCTTACAACTGGATATGGACGTACTGGTTGAAGTGCATGATGCTGAAGAATTACACCGTGCACTGGTGTTAAATCTGCCGCTGATTGGCATTAACAACCGCGACCTGCGAACCTTTGATACGCGTCTGGAAACAACGTTAGATTTGCTCAAACAGATCCCAGATGAGACAACGGTCGTAACAGAAAGTGGTATTCACTCACCAGCAGATGTTGCTTTGATGCGCGAACACCATGTCAATGCATTTTTGGTGGGTGAAGCATTTATGCGTGCTGACGATCCCGGCGAGGCTTTAAGCCGGCTATTTAAATAATCAACCGGCTTGTTTATTTAACGGTACCGATGATGGACTGCGGCGATGTGCTTCATCATACAAAATCACGGTTTTACCGTGGGCCCAGAGCATGCCCTGCTCCTGCAACTCTTTGAGGACACGTCCAACCATTTCCCGTGAACAACCGACAATACGGCTGATTTCCTGACGGGTGACTTTAATTTGCACGCCCTCTTCGTGACGCATAGCATCCGGTTGGGTAGCAAGCTCTTCCAATGCAGCCGATACCCTGCCAGCGACGTCCAAAAAGGCCATATCAGACGCTTTACGGGTGGTACTGAGTAGACGCTTGGCTAATTGCTCCGCCAGTGTTTGCAACAAAACCGGATAACTGTTTCTGAGCTGGGTAGTCGCCATACTGCGAATTTGCTGGTAACTGATTTCTTCCGTCCGGCAATCACTTCGTGCCCGAACGGTGACCATACGATCACCGACTTCGGAAAACAGACCGATTTCACCGATGAAATCCCCCTGATTGAGATAGGCGACAATCAATTCTTCGCCTTCCTCATTTTCCATGCAAATACTGACCGATCCATCACGTAAGTAATAGAGTTTGTCTGCAGCATCGCCGGGCCGAACAATGATGGTTTTTGCGGGGTAATGCCGGCTATGACAATGTTGAAAAAATTCAGCCAAACCGACTTCGATTGCTTTATGTTTGTGATAATCCATCATTTTCCCCATCGCCGGGCTGGCGGGTCTAATCTAACAAATTCTGCCCTGATGCTGACGAATATGGCAAAATTGTGATCATTTAGCAACGTAGATGGGATTGAATAATGAAAGCGCGGGTGAAATGGGTTGAGGATGTTTTGTTTCTCGGTCAGAGCGGTACCGGTCATACGGTTGTGATGGAAGGCCCTGCAGAATCAGGGGGCAAAGACACCGGCATGCGGCCAATGGAATTGCTGTTGTTGGGTATGGCGGGATGTACCGCTTTCGATGTCGTCGGGATTTTGAAAAATTCCAAACAAGACATTACCGACTGCGATGTCAGCGTCGAAGCCGAACGCGCTGATGAAATGCCTAAAGTGTTTACCAAAATTCATGTTCACTACACGGTCACTGGCCGCAATGTAAAAGCCAGCTTTGTCGAGCGGGCGATTAAACAATCCACCGAAAAATATTGCTCAGCATCCATCATGCTCGGCAAGACAGCTGAAATTAGCCATGAATTTGATATTGTTGAATTGGATTAAATGAAACCCTGATGGAAACGTTTATTTATAAAAGCCGCAAAAAAGAAGAGCTATATCTGTATCTGACCGTTAAAGACGATTTTTCAGTTGTGCCGGAAGACTTGCTGAAATCCATCGGTCACGAGCCACACTTTGTGATGCAGCTGACACTGAGCGAACAACGCAAATTGGCTCGTGAGGATGTCCGTCAAGTCATGCACAATCTTCAGGAGCAAGGCTTTCACCTGCAAATGCCGCCACCGGTTGATTTAATTTTGCAGCGCGAACG
>CBFHWI010000074.1:0-2696 GCA_965659475.1 Methylophaga sp. | reverse complement strand
ATCTTGGTGGCGGGGAAGCGGGCGTCGACCCAATCCATCATCTTGGACATTATGCAGCTCCTTTAGCATCTTCACCAATAATCACGGTATTGTCGCCCTGGAAATGATACTGAGGCACTTCTAAATTAATGGGGGCAGGAACGCCCTGATAAACGCGGCCAGCCAAATCAAATTTAGAACCATGGCAAGGGCAGAAAAAGCCACCTTTCCACTCTTCACCTAAATCTTCCGGCGCCAATTCCGGCCGGTAAGTTGGTGAACAACCTAAATGCGTACAAATCCCAACCAGCACCATGACTTCATCGCGAATGGAGCGCGTATTGTTTTGGCAATATTCAGGCTGTTGGGAGGCGACTTCACTACCGGGATCACGCAACTCGTCAGACAATGTCGGTAAAGCGTCGAGTACTTCCGGGCTGCGACGATAAATCCAGACTGGTTTACCACGCCACTCAACCGTTAATAATTGGCCGACTTCAAGCTGGCTGATATCGACTAAAACGGGCGCGCCGGCGGCTTCTGCTTTGGCGCTCGGTGCAACCGAGACAACAAAAGGTATGGCAACAGCAATTGCGCCAGCACCGCCGACAACACTGGCGGCGGCAGTCAAAAACCGCCGTTTGCCGCTATCTATGTTGTTACTCATCAGATGGGATCCCCTGACATTCGTTGATAGAGCTTGCTAAAAGCGGTCTGTAAAACACCACTTTAGAGCAATTTAACCATGCAATTTTAGCACAGCCTGCCAGCGTTAGGATCAAAAAAGCCCGCTAAAAAGCGGGCTTCTTCGGTTCAACTAAAAAAATTATTCAGTTGCTTGTTGTACTTTCTTGACCAGACGTTTCAGAGCGCCTTTTGGTTTTGAATCAACGATGGCTTGCAGGTTGGTTGGTTCGCCAACGATGATTGCACCACCCATGCCTGCACCCCAGTGCGGATCACATTTATACAGATAAACGCCTTCAACTGTCAGAGGGGCGGTTGTGAAGTTATCACCCATTTGTGACATAAAACCTTCAGCACCTTCTGGAATGTACTCAGTAACACCATCAGCTGAAGTAAACTTGGTATTGACCAAGTGACCGCTCATTCTACCCCAAGTAACTTGATCGCCAGGCTGTGCATTCACAACCAACGGATCAAATGAAGTCAAAGAAGCATTAACTTGGTGAGTTTCAGCCATTGCACTAGCAGCAAACAGCGTTGAAGCGCCTAATAATGCGGTGGTTAAAGTTTTGCCAAATTTCATATTACGTTCCTCTCAAATTATCTTTTAAAGGTTTTGCTTTCATTGCGATTTAAGTTTTGCACAAGCAAACTGAACAATGACTGAACAACTGTGATTTTTTTGTATATAAATTTTGATTGATCCATATATCAAAGCCAGCAAGTCTACCCTGAGTTAAATTGGCCTGTCCAAGGTTTTATGGCGATAGGCAATAGCTCTGGTGCTGTTCAACAATCATGAATACATGAGACTTTGCGTCGTTAGGGGGGAGCAGTTGTAAGCGACTGATAAGGCATTTTGACCACCGCTTACGGCAACGTGACACTTACCGATATTGGTAAAACCCTTTTCAGGGAATGCGGTGCGGGCTGTTGTTTATACAGCGCATCGAACGCATCACTCAGCATCAATAAAACGCATAACTTCTGCCTGTAATATTTAAGAGACGCGTAACAATGCGATCTTTAAAACTGCCATAATAATGGCAACACATTGTTGATCGCTTGCTAACGCGAATGATTTTTTATTTCCACAGGTAGCGGTATTGTCAGAGTGACCGCGAAAGGCTAAGACGAAAATACTGTTTTTTGGTTATAATCAGCAGGTTCAGGTCTTGAAACCGGACGCGCAGCGCCTTATATCCGGTGACGCAATATTATTTTTGCCTGTTGGAGATTGACCATGCCCTTTTATGAGTACCGTTGTGACAGCTGTGGCCACGATTTCGAGGCATTACAGAAAATCAGTGATGAACCGTTAAAAAATTGCCCTGCCTGTGATAAACCAGATCTGCGTAAATTGATTTCCGCCGCTGGTTTTCGCCTCAAAGGAGACGGCTGGTACGAAACCGACTTTAAATCTGGCAGCAAGCGCAATTTAGCCGATGCTGCCGGCAGTTCGGAAAGTGGCAGTGCACCGGTCACCTGAGCCGGTAACTTTGCTGAGGATAAAATCCGGCTTTACGAGCATTTGTTAAAATAGTTATCAGAATTGTGCCGTCCGGTCTGGGCGGCTTTTGTTTTTATTAATTTGAAAGTGTTGGAACCATTATGCGTAGCCATTATTGCGGCGAGGTAAATGAAACTTTAGCGGGACAAACGGTCACCGTCGCTGGCTGGATGCACCGCCGCCGCGATCATGGTGGCGTTATTTTTATCGACTTACGGGATCGAGAAGGTCTGGTCCAGGTCGTTTGTAATCCTGAAGATGCCGAAAGCTTTGCCGTTGCCGAAAAAGTCCGTAGTGAATATGTATTGCAAATCGAAGGTTTCGTACAGCTACGTCCGGCCGGCAGTGAAAATGTTGAGCTGAAAAGCGGCAAAATAGAAATTATTGCCAAATCAGTGCAAATTCTGAACAGTGCCGAAACGCCGCCATTCCCATTATCTGAACAAGCCGATGTCAGCGAAGATGTCCGTTTGCGTCATCGTTATATTGATTTGCGCCGGCCTGAAATGCTGCAAAAGCT
>CBFHWI010000073.1:0-2760 GCA_965659475.1 Methylophaga sp. | reverse complement strand
ATCAGCACCAGGCTGACACTTAAAATTGCTAAAATTCGACCGATCATAATTCTCTCTCCTAAATATCATTCCCACTCTAATTCTACGAATGCAGCTGTAATATTTCGACGATGATATTCGTCGAACAGTTCCCAGTTATGACGTTCAGAAAGGCCCACTGTTACAGTGGCTTCTTCCAGTTTGCCCAAATCGTTAATAACAGTGCGGGTTTCCTCGCGAACAGTTTTTAAATAGCTGAGTAGTTTGTCCCAGTCAGCGTCTTCACCGATAGCGGCCGGACCATGGCCGGGAATGACGGCTTTAAACGACCCAGCCTGTAATTGTTCAAGCGTGTTGATCCAGCCATTAATACTGCCATCAATAGCCGGAATCCGCTCGCGAAATAATAAATCACCGGTCCACAGGGTCTGAGTTTGCTCATCCAAAACCGTTAAATCATGGTCGGTATGCGCAGTGGAGTATGCCTGTAAAAGTAACTGTCGGTCACCCAAATCCAGGGTCAGCGGCTCGTCCGGGCTGACTAGGGTATCAACAGCAATAAATTCAGTGCCGGTATAGGCATCGCCGAGGCTTTCAGAAAAATTACGGGCATAGTGTTCTTTACGACTGGCCAGCGCTGCCGGTAACTTTTCGTGACCAACAAAGGCTGGTTTGGCATCAGTAAATGCTGCGTTGCCCAATATGTGATCCGGATGTACATGGGTATTGATGACGTAACAGATGGGGAGTTTGGTGATTTCACGTAAAGCTTTATGTAAACGCTGACCCTCGAGATAACTACCACCACTATCGATAACGGCAACACATTGTTCACCCATTACAAAACCTACATTGGCAATCGCGCCAATATTTTCTTTATTGGCATCTTCATGGACGCCTTGATGAAAATAAATGCCGTCGGCGACTTTTTGCAGCGGATAGTCGTCATCGGAAATGGTACAGGCCACAGCGTTAAAGCTCAGCAGTGTTATCAGTAATAAAGATTTCATAAATTGCAATCCTCAGGTTTTACAAGCCTTAACTGCTACAATAACGTTTTTTCCCAACAGACTTCCAGCAGAGACATTGAACATGACTATCCGTACCCGTTTCGCACCCAGCCCAACTGGCTTTTTACACGTGGGTGGTGCTCGCACGGCTTTATTTTCATGGCTGTATGCCCGTCGCCATGGTGGCACTTTTGTATTGCGAATAGAAGATACCGATCTGGAACGGTCCAGTGTTGAATCAGTAAACGCTATTTTGGAGGGTATGGCCTGGCTGGGGCTGGACTATGACGAAGGGCCGTTTTACCAGACACAGCGTTTTGACCGCTATAAAGAAATCATCGATCAGCTAATGGCGCAAGGTGATGCCTACCATTGCTACTGCTCCAAAGATGAGCTTGAAGTGATGCGAGAGCAGCAGCGGTCCAATAAAGAAAAACCCCGATATGACGGTCGTTGCCGGCATCGTCGTGAACCAATTGCCGGTGTGCAGCCAGTGATACGCTTTAAAAACCCAACGGAAGGCCAGGTGGTTGTACATGACGCCATTCGCGGTGATGTCAGTTTTAATAACACTGAATTAGATGATTTGGTTATTGCCCGTCCGGACGGTACACCAACATACAACCTTACCGTTGTGGTCGATGATCTGGATATGCAAATGACGCATGTGATTCGTGGTGACGATCACTTGAATAATTCACCTCGGCAGATCAATATTTTTAAAGCGCTTGGTGCAACGCCACCGATTTTTGCGCATGTGCCGATGATTCTTGGTGATGATGGTGCCCGATTATCTAAGCGGCACGGCGCGGTCAGTGTCATGAGTTACCGTGATGAAGGTTATTTACCAGAAGCATTACTGAATTATTTGGTTCGCCTGGGGTGGTCTCATGGTGATCAAGAAGTGTTTTCGCTGGATGAAATGGTGCAGCTATTTGATATCAGCGATGTTAACCGTGCGGCATCCAGTTTTAATACCGAAAAACTGCTGTGGTTAAACCAATATTATATAAAGAATAGTCCGGCGGAACATATTGCTCATCATTTGAGCTGGCATCTTGGCCAATTGAATATTGACCCCAGCGAAGGGCCCGCTTTAACTAAAGTTATCGAATTATTACGCGAGCGGGCTAAAACCCTTAAAGAACTGGCTGAGAGCTGTCAGTATTTTTATCGTGATATTCGTGACTATGATGAAAAAGCTGCTCGCAAACAGCTTTCCTCCAACAGTCTGCCAATTCTGCAAGATATCTTGCGGCGCTTTGAAAATTTAAGCGATTGGCAAGCCGCATTAATACATCATGAGGTGGAGCAATGTGCTGCGGCACATGAAGTTGGTATGGGTAAAGTGGCGCAGCCGATCCGTGTGGCGTTAACAGGCAATACGGTGTCGCCTTCGCTAGATGTCACTCTTGAATTAGCCGGAAGTTTGCGCACCCAGTCAGCAATTCGGGCAGCAATTGTTTATATTAGTGACAATGACTGATTTTTTGTGAATGCTGATAATGACTTAAAAATCAATAGCTTACCTTTTCGGGAATTTTTTCCCGAAAAAATAGCGGAAAAAGTCCTAAAAAACTTCGGAAAAAGTCTTGACGAACATTTTTAGTCCGATTATCTTTAACAGCACGCGTGTGGTTCAACTTTGAATTGTTCACGTCGTAAATACTTAAAAGCAAAATAGGATAATTTCCATGAAGCTGAAAACTTTATCAATTGCAATGATGGGTTTAGTAGCACCAGGTCTGGTCGCTGCAGATGAACTCGCAAC
>CBFHWI010000072.1:0-2888 GCA_965659475.1 Methylophaga sp. | reverse complement strand
GCAGGATATTGCTGTGCAAGGCGTCTTTATTGCCATTGGTCACCAGCCAAACACGTCAATGTTTAAAGGTCAGCTGGAGATGCAACACGACTACATTATTTTGGATAAAGGTCAGCAAACCAGTATTCCTGGCGTATTTGCCGCCGGTGATGTCTCAGATCCGATTTACCGGCAGGCCATTACATCCGCTGGTGCCGGCTGTATGGCGGCACTGGATGCCGAACGTTTTCTGGAAAGCCAGAAATAACCAACAAGGCAGGGGCAACCCTGCCTTTTTTGTCTGTGGAGGGATCGCATGACTTTGTACCAACATATTTTGATCGCAGCTGATTTTTCGGCCCATACCGATGAGGTCATTCAACGAGCACAATCGCTTGCCGGCCCGGAAACGCAGTTGTGCTTATGCCATATCGTTGAAGATTTCCCACTGACCGATTTTGCTTATGAGCCGATGATTAGTGTCGACAGCGATATGCGTGAATCTTTGCTGGAAGCCGGCCAGCAACAACTGGCTGAAGTAGGCAAACGTTATGATATAGCGGCCGAACACCAGTGGGTAGAATTTGGCAGCCCGGGCCGTGATATTGTCCGCATTGCCGATGAACATGATGTCGATTTGATCGTGGTTGGCTCTCACGGCCGGCATGGCATCAAAGTGTTGCTCGGCGCCACGGCCAATGCCATTTTGCACCATGCCCACTGCGATGTTTTAGCCGTGCGGCTGCAAGATAAAAATTAATTCAGCTAATGACGGGCCGAATCACCGGGATTGGCCCGTTTTTGCTGGTGGCATTTATCAATGCCATGGTCGATCTGGGCCACAAGATCACCATACAAAACACCTTATTTAAAATTTACGATGACACCACGCAGGTCGCACTGACAGCGATCGTTAATGCGTTGATCCTGCTGCCATTTATTTTGCTGTTTACGCCTGCCGGTTTTTTATCGGATCGCTTTGCCAAACCACAAATCATGCGTTGGGCAGCGCTCTCAGCCATATTTATCACACTGCTGATTACCGTCAGTTATTACCAAGGCTGGTTTCAGCTAGCATTTGCATTAACCTTTGTGTTGGCTGCACAAAGTGCTGTTTACTCCCCCGCCAAATACGGCTATATCCGCGAAACGGCCGGCAAGCAACATCTGGCACCGGTTAATGGTTTTTTACAAGCCACGACCATTGTCGCCATCCTGACCGGTATTTTTCTGTTTACCGTATTGTTTGAGTTATTGCTGGCTGAGGTCAGCTATGCCAATGAGGCTGAGTTGATTCAGCACATTGCACCACTTGGCTGGTTGTTGGTGGCATTGTCCTGCGTTGAATATTTTCTGGCCCGGCGGTTGCCGGTGTTATCGGCGGCAAGTGCCAATAAAGCCTTTGATTGGCCAGCATATCGCCGCGGCCATATTCTGCGAAAAAATTTACAAACATTAATAGCCAATCAGCTTATCTGGTGGTGCATTCTTGGTCTGTCTATTTTCTGGGGCATTTCACAAACCATGTTGGCAGTATTTCCGGCCTTTGCCAAAATCACCCTCAATGAAACCAATACGATCATTATTCAAGGATTACTGGCCGGTTCCGGGCTGGGTATTATCGCCGGCTCGCTGTTGGCAGGTCGTTTGTGCCGGCAGAAAGTCCGCTATCCCTTGTTGTTAATAGGTGGCCTTGGCATGTTTGCCATGCTGGCGCTGATCCCGCTGCTAAGCAACGTGATTGGCTTGGCCCTGACCATTATCGGCTTTGGTGTCTTTGGCGGCTTATTTATTATTCCGCTCAATGCATTGATACAACGCGAAGCACCCACTGAACAACTGGGCACAGTGCTGGCCGGCAATAACTGGATCCAGAATTTAACCATGGTCAGCTTCCTGCTTTTGACTTGGCTCGCTGCCAGTGGTCAGTTCAGTAGCCAACAATTTTTAAGGTTTTTGCCGTGGCTGACGCTATTACTACTAGTACCGGTATTGTTGCAATTGCGTCGAAAAGTCAGTTGATTATTTAATGCCCATTTGCAAATAATCTTCGTCAGTCGTTATTTAAGGTTAAATTTGTGGCAAAACAGTCGTCGCCCCCCCGTCTAACCCGATGCTTTTCAACAAGCATCCGAACACCTGCGCCGGACATTGCCGCTGATTAACCGTTATCAAACGCCGATTAATCCGGTCAATTACGCTGTCTGGTATGAATATGTTTCGGGTAATAACCAAGCACTGGTTAATGCCATCGATACCCGGCTGAGCAAGGACGAAGACATTACGCCCGAGCTAACGCAATATTTATATGAAAAATATGTGCTGCTGGGTATGCCGGAGCGTTTGGAACAAACCAATAATGGCCTACGGCTGGTCGTGGACAACACCATCAATAATATTAACCGTGCCGAAATGGCTGCCGGCGACTTTGCCTCAGATCTTAATCAAAGCCAAAGCCTGCTGGAACATTGTGATGATTTGCATATCGCCGCTCGCTTTGGCGGTGATGAAATGGCCATGTTATTGCTACACAGCAATGCCCACGAAGCCCACACCATTGGTGAAGCAATTCGCAGCAGTTTTGCCGAAAGTCGGCTGAAAAAGAAAGGCAGTCAGGAATCGATCGGTGAAGTCACGGTATCGATTGGTGTTGGCATGTTTCGGGCCGGAGATTCACCGGTAAACGTAGTAGAACGTAGTGATCAGGCGCTGTATAAGGCAAAAGTCGCAGGCCGTAATCGTGTCATAGTGAACAACTCAGAACCGGTAAAAACGGCTGTTTAAATAATCAATTACCTGTTGCTGTTGCACTGACGTCCAGTTGGCATCGGCAGCAATCGCACAATTAGCCACCCGTTTTTCCAATCCGGTCAGCGTTTTCACTTTTCGATCAGCACGGCTGTATAAGC
>CBFHWI010000071.1:1873-3269 GCA_965659475.1 Methylophaga sp. | reverse complement strand
CAAATTGCCCGTGCTGCCACTGCGTGATGTGGTGGTTTACCCGCATATGGTTATTCCGTTGTTTGTTGGTCGTGAAAAATCGATTAAAGCGCTGGAAGCAGCCACTGATGAGAATCAACAAATTTTACTGGTTGCTCAAAAAGACTCCGGCGAAGATGCGCCGACCACCGATAATTTATATGAAACCGGCACGCTGGCTAATATTCTGCAGTTACTAAAACTGCCTGACGGCACCGTCAAAGTATTGGTCGAAGGTACTCAACGTGCCCGCGTTGCTCTGTTTGATAACAGCAATGATTTCTTTGAAGCGGAAGTTGAAGTTATTCAGGATGAACAACCGGAGCAACGTGAAGCGGATGTGCTGATGCGCACCTTGCTCGGTCAGTTTGAGCAATACGTCAAACTTAACAAAAAAATTCCACCGGAAGTCATTGCCTCATTATCGAGCATTGAAGATGTTGCCCGTATGGCCGATACTGTTGCTGCGCACATGACGCTGAAGCTGGAAGACAAACAACAGCTTCTGGAAATGGCCGATGTCAAAGCCCGTATCGAAAAGTTGATGGCTTATCTGGAATCGGAAATCGATATTCAGCAAATTGAAAAACGTATTCGCAGCCGCGTCAAAAAACAAATGGAAAAAAGCCAGCGCGAATACTATTTGAATGAACAGCTGAAAGCCGTGCAAAAAGAACTCGGCGAACTGGATGAAGCCGGTAATGAAGTCGATGATCTGGCAGATAAAATTGCCGACGCCGGCATGCCTGCTGAGGCCAGAAATAAAGCTGAATCGGAGCTTAAAAAGCTGAGAATGATGTCGTCGATGTCAGCTGAAGCGACGGTGGTGCGTAACTACATCGAATCGTTGCTTGAAGTACCATGGAAAAAACGTTCACGGGTAATGTTGGATTTGGATCGTGCGCAAACCGTGCTTGATGAAGATCATTACGGTCTCGAAAAAGTCAAAGACCGGATTCTCGAATATCTTGCCGTACAAAAACGTGTTAAAAAACTTAAAGGTCCGATTTTGTGTCTGGTGGGCCCGCCGGGTGTAGGTAAAACATCAATTGCCCAATCAATTGCCCGTGCCACAAACCGTAAATTTACCCGTATGGCACTGGGCGGCGTCCGTGATGAGGCAGAAATTCGCGGTCACCGCAGGACTTATATCGGTTCCATGCCCGGTAAAGTGATTCAGAATATTTCTAAAACGGAAGTCAAAAACCCGCTGTTTTTGCTCGATGAAATCGACAAAATGGCGCAGGATTTTCGTGGTGACCCGGCATCAGCTTTGCTGGAAGTGTTGGATCCAGAACAAAACTCAACCTTTGCCGATCATTATTTAGAAGTTGAATATGATTTGTCAGATGTCATGTTTGTTTGCACAGCGAACACG
>CBFHWI010000071.1:0-1864 GCA_965659475.1 Methylophaga sp. | reverse complement strand
AACTCAACCTTTGCCGATCATTATTTAGAAGTTGAATATGATTTGTCAGATGTCATGTTTGTTTGCACAGCGAACACACTGAATATTCCGGATGCACTTCGCGATCGGATGGAGATCATTCGTCTGGCCGGTTATACCGAAGATGAAAAACTTAATATCGCACTGCAATATTTATTGCCGAAAGCCATTAAAGACAATGGTTTGAAAGCCAATGAGGTAGAAATTACCAATGACGCGATTATGGAAATTATTCGCCGTTATACGCGCGAAGCCGGTGTTCGTAATTTGCAACGGGAGATTTCAAAGATCTGCCGAAAACTGGTCAAACAAATCCTGAAAGATACGCCTGACGATAAAATTGTCGTCACCAAAGAGAATCTTGAAGACTACCTCGGCGTTTATCATTATCAATACGGTATTGCTGATGAAAACGATCGCATCGGTCAGGTAACTGGCCTTGCCTGGACAGAGGTTGGCGGTGAATTATTGACTATTGAATCAGCAGTCATGCCCGGTAAAGGTAAAGCCAGCTACACCGGTAAGCTCGGTGATGTCATGCAAGAATCCATTCAAGCTGCGACTACGGTTGTGCGTTCACGTGCGGCAGACTGGGGTATTGCTGATGACTTTATGCAAACCCATGATTTACACATTCACGTGCCAGAGGGTGCGACGCCAAAAGATGGCCCGAGTGCTGGTATTGGCATGTGTACTGCACTATTATCAGCGATTACAGCCATCCCGGTGAAAGCTAATGTGGCAATGACCGGTGAAATTACGCTGCGTGGTGAAGTACTAGCGATTGGTGGCCTGAAAGAAAAACTGCTGGCAGCACACCGCGGCGGCATTGATACAGTGTTAATTCCCAAAGATAACGTTAAGGATCTACGGGAAATTCCGGAAAACGTTAAAAAAGGCCTGAACATTATTCCGGTTCAATGGATTAATGAGGTGTTGGAAGTTGCTCTACAGGCTATGCCCAAAGCACGTCAGGAACCTGAACCATCCCCGGCGGTCATGACCAATGAGAAGCCTGGTTTTCATGAAGTGAATACGCAAAACCGGCATTAACGGTATAGCAGGGAGATAAAAATGACCCCGATTCAACAACAACGTTTGATTGGTGCAGGCTTACTGATATTACTGGTCGCCATTTTGGCTTACGTAGTGCTCAGTAAAGTGGGCCAGCATCAGGCTGAACAGTCGCCGGAAATGCCTGAGCCAATTGAATTTTCATCGGTGATTGAGCCAATAAATGAAGACCGGATCGAAACGGTTGAAGTTGATAGTGAAGCGATGGTGGATGCTGATTTACAGGAGAGCACGTCACCGCAAGTGAGTGTGGTTGCTGCTAATGACAGTGAAGCCACTGAAACTGATGCCGAGTCTGCTGAAACAGTGAATTCATTATCAACCGAAACAAAAGCTAAACCTGCAGAAACGTCTGAAACAGAAACGCCAGCTCAACCTGTAGATCGGCCGGTAGCACAGGCAGAAACCACTGCGCCTGAAGCAAATGCCAATAATACTGAAAATCCAACGGTGGTATCTGAGCCTAATGCGGGCACGGCCACAGGCGGCGATAGGTGGGTGATTCAGTTAGGGAGTTTCTCGGTACAGAGTAATGCTCAGTCACTTAAATCCGAAGCAGAAAAACTGGGTTACAAACCTTATATCGAAAACAGTCAAACAGATAAAGGTGCCATTTACCGGGTTCGTCTGCCATCAGTTGCCAGTCGGGCTCAGGCAGATGACATTGCAGCGAAAATTAATGTGCAGCTCGGCACCAAAGCTCAGGTTAGCAAACAATAAACTGCTCAAGCTTATTGTTAAACGCTTTACAAACAACTAAAGCTGTTGGGTG
>CBFHWI010000070.1:0-3808 GCA_965659475.1 Methylophaga sp. | reverse complement strand
CGACGCTGTAATCAGCCGCTTTCTGGTGTGCTTCGAGACTGATTTGTTCACTAAAAGCCGGCGGTACTTGATCGCGTTTCGCCAGCACATGACGTTTTTGACGTAGTGACAACCAAATTTCAACGCCCGTCATCAGCAACAAGGCAATTACAAATACCCAGGTAAACTCATTCATAATGTTTCAAACCAATTAAATTTCTAAAATGTGTAGTGCAGAGTAGCCTTTGATACAATCGCTGGCAATATAGTTCACCCCTTGCCGGCAGCAGAAAGACGGAGATCATGGCTAAAAATAAAAACAACCTTATCTGGATCGACCTGGAAATGACCGGTCTGGACACCAATAACGATTATATAATTGAAATTGCCACCGTTGTCACCGACAGCGAACTTAACATTCTCGCCGAAGGCCCGATCATTGCCATCAAACAACCCGATGCGATTCTTGATGGCATGGATGAATGGAACACCAAGCAGCATAACCGCTCAGGTTTGGTTGAGCGGGTTCGTAACAGCACCTACAACGAACAGCAGGCCGAGGCCGAAACACTGGAATTTCTGCAACAATACGTGCCGGCCAATGTATCACCCATGTGTGGCAACAGTATTTGTCAGGATCGCCGCTTTATGGCGCGCTGCATGCCGGCGCTGGAAGCCTATTTCCATTACCGCAATCTTGATGTCAGCAGCCTGAAAGAACTGGCGCGCAGATGGGCGCCGAAAGTTGATAAAGCCTTTAAGAAGAAATCTTCACATCTGGCCATGGACGATATCAAAGACTCAATCCGTGAACTACAGCATTACCGCGAACATATGATGAAGCTGCCCCTGGCCGAATAAGGGTCTGTTGACCGTTTGTTTCACAACGATTTCACGATGGCCGATCGACACTTCGCGATGATAATTCCTGAAGTGCTGATATGGCCCATTTAAAGCCTCATTTACCCGAAAAAATTTGCCTTGTTTGCCAGCGGCCATTTAGCTGGCGCAAAAAATGGGCAAGCTGCTGGGATGACGTTAAATACTGCAGTGAACGCTGCCGTCGCCAGCGGAGCAGCGCATGACATTCTCTGACGGTTTCCCCAAAAACATGGTGTTGGTCGATTGCGAAACAACTGGCGGCAATGCGCAGCGGGATCGGATAACCGAACTGGCGCTTATATTTGTCGAAAATGGCGAAATCACCGGCCGCTGGCAGCAGCTATTTAATCCTGGCCAGCGCATTCCACCCTGGATCAGCGATCTGACTGGTATTACCGATACGATGGTTGCCGGACAACCGTCGTTTGCAGAACTGGCCGAAACCATTCAAAACCTGCTGACTGATAAAGTGTTGGTTGCCCACCATGCCCGCTTTGATTACGGTTTTTTGCGCACCGAATTTCAGCGGGCTGGCATCGCCTTTCTTGGTAAAACCCTGTGTTCCGTCAAACTCAGCCGGCGATTTTATCCGCAAGCACGTCGCCATGGTATTGATGCCATTGTTGCCAGACTGGGCATCAATATCGAAAATCGCCATCGCGCCATGGATGATGCTGATGTTATCGGCCAGTTATTCTCACAAATCAGCACTGATTATAAAGCGGAAGAAATCCAACAAGTCTGCCAGCAACTGATGCAACAAACCCGTCTGCCCAGCCAGCTGGATCCGGCAGAAATCGACAAATTACCCGAATCTCCCGGCGTTTACCGGTTTTACGATGAAAACGGTGCGCTGCTGTATATCGGTAAATCCATCAATATCAAACAGCGGGTCCTCAGCCATTTTGCCTCGCAAAGCAGTCTGCGCAGCAGCGAAATGCAGCAACAACTTAGCGCAATCGACTTTACCGAAACGCCATCCGATTTTGGCGCACAACTGTTGGAAAATCAGCTGATTAAATCGGAAACACCGTTGTATAACCGTCGGCAAACCAAAGCCAAACGACTATTTCAACTGGCCCTAACCACTGATAAGCAAGGTTATAAGCGTGTGCAGATTGAGATGGCAGATCTCAGTCAGCCACCCGAATTTACCAACCGTTTTGGCCTGTTCCGCAGCCAGAAGCAGGCACAGAAAAAATTATTAAAACTAGTCAGCGACCATCAGCTTTGCCAGCAATTAACCGGTCTGGAGCCGGCTAAAAAAGGCAGCTGTTTTGGTTTTCAGCTACACAAATGCAAAGGCGCTTGTGCCGGTAATGAACCAGCAGCTATTTATAATATACGCTTGCAAACGGCGCTCAGCGGCCTGAAAAATCAGGTCTGGCCGTGGTCCGGACCAATTTTGGTCAAAGAGTTGTCGATGGACGGCGATGACGATAAAAGCCACTATCATTTAATCGATCAATGGCTATATCTCGGCCGGGTCAATGATGCCGACAGCGCCCAGCAACGGCTGTCCAAAATTGCCGATGCACCGCAGTATTTCGATTTGGATGCTTATAAAATTCAGCTGCGGTTTTTGCTGAAATTGAAACCCAAGCAACTGCAAGTCCAATCTATTCCAACATTTGCCGAGGTATGGTCATGAACCGAACCCATCTATTATTAGGCTATGCAGGCCTGATTCCATTTATCGGGCTTGCCCTGGTCAATGCTTTCGGTGGTTTTCCCACCAGCAGTGAATGGTTACTGACTTATGCAGCATTAATTTTCAGCTTTCTCGGCGGCTTGCTGTGGCTGGTATCGATGCAATATGAATTGCCCAGGCATGTGCCGCTGGTCAGTGTCGGTTTGATGCTGTGGGCCTGGTGCTGGTTATTGTGGCCGGCATTCAACTGGTTCTGGCTGGCCGCCTGGTCATTTTTGGGTTTATGGTTATACGAAAAGTTTTATTTAGCATCGGTGTATAGCCCGGCATTTTTGCGAATGCGTGCCCAGTTATCACTCATCGCCGCTTTGAGTTTGATCTCGGCAGCGCTGGTTAGCGCATGAGTCAAAAAGTAACCCGGTTATTACTTATCCTTGGCGATCAGCTGGATCGTGAAAGCTTGTTATTTGGTGATCTCGACCCTGAAACAGACCAGCTATTGATGGCCGAAGTCAGCGGCGAATCCATTGAAAATTTATCTAGTAAACAACGCACCGTGGCTTTTTTATCGGCGATGCGGCATTTTGCCGATGATCTGCAATCAGATAAATTGCCACTGCATTATTACGCGCTAGAAGATGATCTTAAAACCTTTAGCGAAGCGTTGGAGCAACATTTAAAAAATCATTCCTTTAAATCCATTCGCTGCGTTTTGCCCGGCGATTATCGGGTCATGCAGGAAATTTCTGACTGGACAAAAAGCCACAATATCGACATTGAATGGCTGCCCGACCAGCACTTTATCGCTAAGCGTGGTGAATTCAAAAACTGGCTGGCCGAGCGCAAACAACCACGAATGGAATATTGGTACCGGCAACTGCGTAAAGACCGCAATATTTTGATGGATGGTGATAAACCGGTCGGTGGCCAATGGAATTTTGATAAAGACAATCGCAAACCCTTTGGCAAAAATGGCCCGACGGATGTGCCTGAGCCAACACTGTTTAAGCCCGATAAAATTACCGAACAAGTCATTAAAGACGTTGAAAAACACCTGCCGAATTTACCCGGAAAACTTGATGATTTCGTCTGGCCGGTGACGTGGCAGCAGGGCCTGCAAGTATTAGCCGATTTTATCGAGCAGCGTCTGAAACACTTTGGTGATTATCAGGATGCTATGTGGACTGAGCAGCCATGGCTCTATCATTCCAGAATTTCGCTGGCACTGAATCTGAAATTAATATCGCCTCAGGAAGTGATTGATGCCGCGGTTAAAGCCTATGAAAACCAGCAGGC
>CBFHWI010000069.1:0-4574 GCA_965659475.1 Methylophaga sp. | reverse complement strand
TTACAGTATCGCCCGGGTTACAAATGTCGTTTTAACAGGAAGCTTTGCTGCTGCAAGACGGAATGCTTCACGTGCAATCTCTTCAGAAACACCTTCCATTTCATAAAGCATGCGGCCTGGCTGAACATTAGCAACCCAATATTCCACATTACCTTTACCTTTACCCTGACGAACTTCCAGTGGTTTGCTGGAAATTGGTTTGTCTGGGAACACACGGATCCAGATCTTACCGCCACGTTTAATATAACGAGTCATCGCACGACGTGCGGCCTCGATTTGACGAGCAGTAATGCGACCACGATCCAATGATTTAAGACCGAACTCACCAAAGCTAACTTTGGCGCCACGGTGGGCCAAACCCCGGTTTCGCAGCTTCTGCTGCTTTCTAAATTTAGTTCTTTTTGGCTGTAACATCGGTTATAACCTTATTTCTCTGTTACAGGTGAGCTTGGCGCAGCGGCGTCAAAAACTTCACCTTTAAAAATCCAGACCTTAACGCCAATGATACCGTAGGTAGTTTTGGCTTCTGCCGTACCATAATCGATGTCCGCACGCAGGGTATGCAGTGGGACACGGCCTTCGCGGTACCATTCGGTACGTGCGATTTCAGCACCATTCAGACGACCGGCAACATTAATACGAATACCTTCCGCACCAAGACGCATGGTATTGGTGACGGCACGTTTCATGGCGCGGCGGAACATAATGCGGCGTTCAAGCTGCTGAGCGACACTTTCTGCAACCAAGGTTGCATCCAGCTCAGGCTTACGAATCTCTTCGACGCCGACATTAACAGGAATACCCATGATTTCTGACGCTTCGCGGCGCAGCTTATCAATGTCTTCGCCTTTTTTACCGATTACGATGCCTGGACGGGCAGTGTGAATGGTAATTTTGGCATTCTTCGCGGGCCTGTCAATTTGAATTTTGCTGACAGATGCATGCGCTAGCTTTTGTTTCAGAAATTTACGAACCTTAAGGTCGGTATTTAGCATTTCTGAAAAATTGGCTGAATCTGCATACCAGATCGAATTCCAATCTTTAATTATACCAAGTCTGAAACCTGTTGGGTGAACCTTTTGTCCCATAAGTATTCTCTCTTACTTTTCGTCTACAACCACAGTAATGTGGCTTGTACGTTTAAGGATACGGTTACCACGGCCTTTGGCACGTGGTGACATACGTTTCATAGTCGGACCGTCATCAACCATGATGGCTGAGACATACAACTCATCAATGTCTGCCCCATCATTGTGTTCCGCATTGGCAATTGCAGAATCCAGCACGCCTTTAACCAGCTCGGCTGCTTTTTTCGGGCTGAATGCCAATAAATTAATTGCCCGCTCTACGGGCAAACCACGGATCTGATCTGCCACCAATCGCACTTTCTGTGCAGAAATGCGTGCATAAGTGAGTTTTGCTTTCGTCGCCATATCTAAACCTTATCGCTTCGCTTTCTTATCAGCGGCATGACCTTTAAAGGTCCGTGTTGGTGAAAACTCACCTAACTTATGCCCTACCATATCTTCCGTAACAAACACGGGTACGTGTTGTTTACCATTGTGAACAGCCAAAGTCAGGCCAATCATTTCAGGCGAAATCATTGAACGACGCGACCAGGTTTTGATCGGACGTTTGTTATTGGCTTCGATCGCTTCCAAGACCTTCTTTTCAAGGTGCTGGTCTATAAACGGACCTTTTTTAATTGAACGCGGCATGTGAAATTCCTAGCCTTCTTTATTTACGGTTACGACGACGTACAATCATATTGTCTGTACGTTTATTCTTACGAGTTTTGTAGCCCTTAGTCGGCACACCCCATGGTGTAACAGGATGACGACCACCAGAGGTACGGCCTTCACCACCACCATGTGGATGGTCTACCGGGTTCATAACCACACCACGAACGGTCGGACGAACACCACGCCAGCGTTTGGCACCCGCTTTCCCCAGTGAGCGTAATGAATGTTCACCATTACCAACTTCACCTAAAGTCGCTTTGCATTCCAAAGATACTTTACGGGTTTCGCCACTACGCAGACGAATCGTTGCATAGCCGTTTTCACGAGCAACATATTGCGCACTGCTACCGGCGCTACGTGCAACTTGCGCACCTTTACCAGGTTTTAGTTCAATACAATGCACTGTGCTACCCAATGGAATAGCAGACAACTTCAGGCAATTACCTGCACGAATCGATGCTTCTTCACCAGAATCCAGTCGATCTCCAGCAGTCACGCCTTTAGGGGCAATGATGTAACGCTTTTCACCATCAGCATAATTCAGCAATGCAATGTGCGCAGTACGGTTAGGGTCGTATTCAATACGCTCAACAGTTGCTGGAATACCATCTTTATTACGTTTGAAATCAATTAAACGGTAACGCTGCTTATGACCACCGCCTTTATGACGCACAGTGATACGACCCGCATTATTACGGCCACCATTTTTAGATTTCTTCTCTACCAGCGGCGCATGTGGTGCACCGGTATACAGACCTGGGGTACTGATTTCTACTACAAATCGGCGACCAGCTGATGTAGGTTTAGCTTTTCTTAATGCCATTCCTGGTTCCTCACCCGTATTCTATTTATTCGCCAAGGAAGTTGAGATCAGCACCTTCGGCCAATGTCACATAGGCTTTTTTCCAATCACTACGTTTGCCGAATGTACGGCCGGTACGCTTGGTTTTACCTTTGACACTGCTGGTGTTGACAGCTGCAACTTTGACATCGAACAGTCTTTCAACTGCAAATTTAATCTCTGTCTTATTGGCATTTGGCAGTACTTTCAGTACCACCTGATTATTATTTTCAGCCACACGCGTTGCTTTCTCAGCAACCACTGGACCCATAATGATTTTGCTTAAACGTTCGGCATTCATGCGAATGACTCCTCAAGCTTGCGAACTGAGTCTTCACTCATCACAACTTTTTCAAAACGCAGCAAAGCAACTGGATTTACATGTGCCGCGTCAGTTGCAGCAATGTCATACAGGTTACGAGACGCCAGCGCCAAGTTACCGGCTGCATTTTCAGTAACAATCAGTGCATTGGTCAGACCCAAAGACTGGGTTTTAACCAACAGATCTTTTGTTTTTGGGCTGTCTAATTCAAATTTATCAACCACGATCAGCGCATCATTACGACGCAGCTCTGACAAAATCGATGACATCGCATTGCGATACATCTTACGGTTAACTTTCTGACTGTAGTCACGGTTTTTTGCTGCGAAGGTCACACCACCGCTCCGCCACAATGGGCTACGGATAGTACCGGCACGTGCACGACCACTACCTTTTTGAGCAAATGGTTTTCTACCACCACCACTAACTTCTGAACGTGTTTTCTGAGCATGGGTACCAGCACGGCTACCAGCCATATATGCGGTTACCACTTGATGCACCAGAGATTCGTTGTATTCGCGGTCAAGCAAAGCATCAGAAACAGTAATGTTTCCTGCTTTTTTCTTGCCGTCAAATGAATGTAACTGAAGATCCACTTTTATTCCCCTCAGAATCTTTAGGCTTTCACAGCCGGACGAACCACAACATTACTACCGGTTGCGCCAGGCACTGAGCCCTTAACTAACAGCAGGTTGCGTTCAGCATCGACTCTGACGACAGACAGGTTTTGCAAGGTGCGTTGTTTATCACCCATGTGACCTGCCATTTTCTTACCTTTAAATACCCGGCCAGGTGTTTGACATTGACCAATAGAACCCGGCGCACGATGTGATAACGAGTTACCATGGGTCGCATCACCACCGCGAAAACCATAACGTTTTACGACGCCGGCAAAGCCCTTACCTTTGGTCAGGCCTGAAACATCAATTTTTTGACCTGCTTCAAACAAATCAACTTTGATTTCAGAACCCACTTCGTAGCTATCCAAAGCTTCAACACGGAATTCTTGCACTTTACGACCAGCGGCAGCTTCAGCTTTAGCGAAATGACCCGCTTCTGGCTTGCTAACACGTGACGCTTTACGAGCACCAACAGTGACTTGAATCGCGTTATAACCATCAGCATCAGCCGTTTTCAACTGGCTAATACGATTCGGTTCTACTTCAATTACCGTAACCGGGGTTGACACACCATCTTCAGAAAAGATACGTGTCATACCGCGTTTACGACCGATGAGTCCGATTGTCATGACCCAACCCCTCTTAATTCAACTTGATCTGGACATCAACGCCAGCGGCGAGATCCAGCTTCATCAGAGCATCAACTGTTTTATCAGTTGGCTCAACAATGTCCATCAGACGCTTGTGGGTACGGATTTCGTACTGATCACGAGCATCTTTATTGACGTGTGGTGAAACCAAAATAGTGAAACGTTCTTTTTTGGTGGGCAATGGAATTGGACCATTAATACGTGCACCAGTACGTTTCGCAGTTTCAACGATTTCTTTGGCTGATTGGTCGATCAAACGATGATCGAAAGACTTCAACCGGATTCTGATTGTTTGAGTAGCTGCCATTTTTATTACGCCGTAATTTTACTAACGACACCAGCACCAACGGTGCGGCCGCCTTCACGAATAGCAAAACGTAAACCTTCTTCCATCGCAAT
>CBFHWI010000068.1:0-5236 GCA_965659475.1 Methylophaga sp. | reverse complement strand
ATCAAGTAGTAACTCACATCACGCATCGCTTCGCTCAGTCCTCGATACCCGAGACTTGGCAGCCATTCAGACTTCAAGCTCCGAAATAACCGTTCCATTGGCGCATTATCCCAACAATTACCACGACGACTCATGCTTTGTGTCATTCGATAGCGCCACAATCGCTGCCGATATTTACGGGAGCCATATTGGCTACCCTGGTCACTATGGAATAAAACATTTTGCGGCCTCCCACGTGACTCATAAGCCATATCCAAGGCTTTAACGGCTAAATCTGCATCAGGTCTTGCCGACATCGCCCAGCCGATAACGCGGCGTGCATATAAGTCCAATACGGCAGCAAGATAATGCCAACGATTGCCGGTCCAGATATAAGTGATGTCACCACACCACACTTGATTGGCTGTCTCTGGTTCAAACTCTCTATTCAATACATTAGGTATATCTGGTCTCTCTACGGTTGCCTGCTTATAGGCATGCAGTCCCGGCTGTTTACATACCAACCCCAATTCGTTCATCAAGCGAGTGACTTTAAAGCGGCCAATCTTGATGGACTCGTCCCGTAACATGTCGACTAGCGTCCGGCTACCAGCACTGCTGCGACTTCTGGTGAACAGCTCATTCACCTTAGCCCGCAATTGTAGCCGTGCTACATCAGGCTGCTTGATGCGTTGCTGCCGGTCATAAAAACTACTCAGACCCACATCAAACAACGCGCAAATCAACGTCACGGTGCCATGCTCTCTTAATTGGTCTATCAGCGTGTAGAGCCGAGTTCGTCCGACATTAAGAGAGCGGTAGCCTTTTTTAATATGAACTTTTCTTGTTCTAAGCGTTTGACCCGCGCTTCCAGTTCCTTGATCCGCTGCTGCTCGGGCGTTAGTGCCTTAGATGATGGGGTTGAGCCACCGCGTTCCGCTTCTAACTGTTTCACCCAACGGCGTAACGCTGACTCACTCAAATCTAATGCCCCGCAGGCTTCAGGAATACTGTAATTTTGATCGACAACCAAGCTGGCTGCTTCTAACTTGAACTCCGGAGTAAAACTTCTTCTTTCTCTTGTCATTGAACACCTCGTTGGAGGTCATATTACCTCCTAAAATGGTGTCCGGGATCAGTGAACCACTACAGTTACCTATGATGCCGGTTTGCACACGGTTTTAAAACACTCGCAAACTTCATATCTCGCTGAGCAATTCTTCTTCCCATTCGAGGATTATGGAATCGCTCAATATAGTCAAATAAATCATGAAAATAGTCGCTTCAATAGAAGAAGAAATACGCAAACTAGAAGCCATGAAAGAACTCTTGCTAAGCGAAGATGAAATCTTCTGGGATGAAGTTAACGTGAATCGTACCGAGTTTTTCGGAGGGATTTTTATTTGAGTCATGCCGCAGCAGACTCGGCTTGTTGATAATACATATTTTCATACTCTACGGGTGGAATATCCCCAATAGGGCCCAGTAGTCGTCGGTTGTTGAACCAGTCCACCCAGTTCAATGTGGCATGTTCAACGTCATCCAGTCCTTTCCAGGGGCCATCTTTGTGAATGACCTCGGCTTTGAACAGGCCGTTGATGGTTTCTGCCAGGGCATTATCATAAGAATCACCGACACTACCGACCGAGGCCTTGAACCCTGCTTCAGCCAATCGCTCGGTATAGCGAATCGACAAATACTGGCTGCCACGGTCGCTGTGATGGGTAACGCCCTTGGGCTTACCGCGAGCCCACAGCGCTTGTTCCAGTGCATCCAGCACAATGTCCGTTTGCAGGCTCTTTAATGCTCGCCAGCCAACGATGTACCGGGAGAAAACGTCAACAACAAATGCAACATAAACAAATCCAGACCAGGTCGCGACATAGGTAATATCGGCCACCCAAAGCTGATTCGGCCGCTCAGCCGTAAACTGCCGATTGACCAAGTCGAGTGGTTTAGCGGCTAATTCATCCGGGATAGTGGTGATACAGCGTCTGCCACGTCTGACACCTTCCAGTCCCAACACCCCCATGAGTCGCTCAACCGTACAACGGGCCACGGCTATCGATTCGCGTTTTAGTTGTTTCCATACTTTGCGTGCACCATAAACACCATTATTTTCTTCATAAACACGGGTTATCTCGGGCGCCAACCATTCATCACGTTGCACCCGGGCACAGCGTTGCTGCGGATGATGAGCTAAATGCTTATTCCGGTAATAAGTGGACGGTGCAATCGGTAATACCTCACAGATTGACTCGACACCGTACTCGTCTCGTTCAGAGTCGATAAATTCGACCATCACTTCGGTTTGCGGCCGAGCTCCGCCTGGGCAAAAAAAGCCGCTGCCTTACGCAATATCTCATTAGCACGTTTGAGCTCACGGTTTTCCCGCTCCAGTTCTTTGAGCTTGGCAGCAGCATCACTGGTTACCCCAGGTTTAATGCCACTATCAACTTCCATTTTGTTGAGCCAAGAGCGCAAGGTCTCAGGTGTACAGCCAATTTTGGTGGCAACAGACTGTATTGCTGCCCAGCGTGATGGGTGATCCTGCTCACTGGTTAATACCAGGCGAACAGCGCGTTCTCGTACTTCGGGTGAATATCCAGGTCTTTTGTTCATTAGCTAATTCTCTCAAGAAAGTTAGCCTCCGATAAACCCGGGGTGATTCATAAACACTCCTTTTGCCAATTATCAGGCTTCTTTGAAGTGTCCGCAAAATCAGGGTAGAACCCCTATGAATTTGAAGGGGTATGCCATTGACTTTAATCTTTAAATATCTGTTATTTCCTTAAAAACGGTAATATTTCCGGAAATATGCATAATTCTGTGTCAGTATATAGTTGGGCTTAGTGAGATAAAGCACGTTGAAACTCTTAGCTTTTCTCGCCTATATGTTGTGTATGCACGCAGCTATGTAAGTAAAACAAATATTCATTATTTACTGGTTCGGGTACTGAAATGTCAGTTAAAAATTTAAATTCGAGTACTGCTGGTTTTAATGCAGTGATGGGCAGTACCCCTTGGGTGCGAAAAGAAGAGTATGTCAATCTTGTCGAGGGCCTAACGCATACACATGATATGCATTTACTGGACTTTGGCGCGGGTGAGGGCTTTCTTGATGATTATTTGCCATATTTTGTAAACATTCATAAACATCGGTTGGAACTCCCTTATAGTGGAAAAGTGTTCAGAAAAAATGCAAAGCTCAATATAAAAAGCTTTAGCGACAGGTTTGATGCGGTTGTCTGTCTGGCGACGGCTCATCAACTTAACGCTGAGCAGAAAACGCAAGTCTGGGAAGAATGTTATCGGGTTCTGAAGCCGGGTGGAGAGCTAGTGATCCAAGATGTCGGATGTGGTTCTAAAACAGAGCGATTTCTGAACAATTTCGTCAGTATTCACAAAGCTGACGGCTATAGTTGCTTTGGTCTGAGCAAGCAGGATAAGGCTGCCTTGGATCGCGTTGGATTTGTCACCAAGGATAAATCACCTATTAATGTTTCCTGGTGGGCGAGTACTGAGGAAGCATTAACTGAGTTCTGTATGCAGCTATTTGAGCTTGATGGCATTGTGGACTTTGAAACATTACGAGATTCGTTAAAACATTTCCTGGGAATTAAGCCATGGACAGCGGGTGTAAAAATGGCGTGGCCGATGCAAAGAATAGTGCTCAGGAAGCCTGGTTAGAAATTGGCATCAACCGGCCAAGGTAATTGACGCTAGGTAATTAATTTTTGACTATCGTTGGCATAAATGGACGTTATAAATGTTAATTGCTGGTGTGTGTAGAATTCACCACTATTTGGCTCTAGTGACTGGACCCTTGGCCACCATTGGCTTGCCTGGGACGAAGTTGATGCAGACCTCATCGAGCTCGTCTAAAAGTAACGGCTCGCTCGTGAGCTTGCACTCATAAGGCGACTTTCCTGCCTGGGTGCAGCCATCATTTTCAAGATGTTCGCAGCTGGTGCAGGTGCCGAAGTGGGGCCTGTCTCTCTCCTGTGCCACCTGATTGAGAATGTACTGCAAGGTATCAGCGAAATCACCTTGTACACCTTGGGGTAGGGACTCTGTGGCTCGGACTAAGGATTCAATGGGGTCCTTCTTAAGGATCTCCCAAGCTTTATCGGTCAGAATAAGCCTTACACTTCGCCTGTCGCTATCTGAACGAATACTTGTCAAATAGCCTTGTGAAATTAGATTTTTGATTGTTTGTGACGCCGTACCTCTGGTAGTTGAATGAAACGCAGCAAACGCTGATGGCGTTCGTGAGAACCGATTGGCTTGAGAGAAATATCTGAGCACCGCCCACTGGGCATCTGTCAAACCTGCCACAAGACCCTCGCCAGATACGATGCGTCCTAAGTGAAAGACCAACTCTGCAATAGCATGACTGTTCATTTTCAGCACCTCAATTTTTATAGTAGCGATTAAAAAGCATCATAACAAGGCGGTGGTTTTGCAATGCAAAAATATAGTAGTGTTTCAAAATCAAATTAAGGTATAGTAGTTTTGAATCGATACTATATGAGCTAGATACTTAAGATAGTGGGTTGATAAGCGCTTCATTTCGAATGTTGTGGTTGTATCAGCAAATTAATTTAGCGCGTCTATACAACACTGGCCAAATATGGGCTTGAAGAAATTCATGTGTGCTTTATGCGCAAATTCACACCCGATGACTGGGTATACAACGATGCAATAACTTTGGAGAAATGGAAGATGGATGTACATGAAAAAATTCATAGTCAGATAACTGCAAATCCTATCGTGCTGTATATGAAAGGTACGCCACAGTTTCCCCAGTGTGGCTTCTCCGGCGCGACTGTGCAGGTACTCAAGGCCAATGGTTTAAAAGACTTTGCGACTGTAGATGTATTGGCCGACCCTGAAATTCGCGAAGGGATTAAGGTTTATAGCAATTGGCCGACAGTTCCACAGCTTTACATCAAAGGAGAGTTTATTGGGGGCGCCGATATTGTGCGTGATTTGCATCAGCAAGGTGAATTAAAGAAATTGATCGACTCAGCGCTGGGCCAATGATTATAAAGCAACTATGACCAAAGCCAGTATCCCGCAACGTTGCCCTATTGAAATCACCAAGTTTTTGACACGACTTTCAGGAGATTGAGATGCCAGAAATAGAAAAAATTGAAGACACGCCCAACCCAAACGCGAAGAAGTTTGTTCTCAAAGAACCGTTAACTTTTGGTATCACCTACTCATTCGAGGACGCTCAACAGGCTCAGGATGA
>CBFHWI010000067.1:2242-5603 GCA_965659475.1 Methylophaga sp. | reverse complement strand
CCCTATCGGAGTGGCCTTTTCTATTATATTAAAGCCTGGCAGTGACCTACTTTCACATGGGAACTCCCACACTATCATCGGCGCTGAGCTGTTTCACTGCTGTGTTCGGGATGGGAACAGGTGGTGCCAACTCGCTATGGCCGCCAGGCATAAACGGTTGCTTGCTTTTCAGGCAAGCTAATTC
Organism: Methylophaga sp.; assembly: GCA_965659475.1. Lineage (GTDB taxonomy): Bacteria > Pseudomonadota > Gammaproteobacteria > Nitrosococcales > Methylophagaceae > Methylophaga. The sequence goes on along the minus strand of CBFHWI010000067.1, from coordinate 5,419 downwards.
GGGAAGTATTGTTTTTAAGGCTTCAAAATTCTTATGTGCCCCCAACGCACTTGGGGTTATATGGTCAAGCCTCACGGGCAATTAGTATTGGTTAGCTTCACACATTACTGCGCTTCCACACCCAACCTATCAACGTAGTAGTCTTCTACGGCCCTTCAGGGACTTATAGTCCAGGGAAATCTAATCTTGAGGGGGGCTTCGCGCTTAGATGCTTTCAGCGCTTATCCCGTCCGTACATAGCTACCGGGCAATGCCATTGGCATGACAACCCGAACACCAGGGGTACGTCCACTCCGGTCCTCTCGTACTAGGAGCAGCTCCTCTCAAATTTCCAACGCCCACGGCAGATAGGGACCGAACTGTCTCACGACGTTCTAAACCCAGCTCGCGTACCACTTTAAATGGCGAACAGCCATACCCTTGGGACCGGCTTCAGCCCCAGGATGTGATGAGCCGACATCGAGGTGCCAAACACCGCCGTCGATGTGAACTCTTGGGCGGTATCAGCCTGTTATCCCCGGAGTACCTTTTATCCGTTGAGCGATGGCCCTTCCATTCAGAACCACCGGATCACTATGACCTGCTTTCGCACCTGCTCGAGTTGTCACTCTCGCAGTCAAGCACCCTTATGCCATTACACTAAACGAGCGATTTCCGACCGCTCTTAGGGTACCTTCGTGCTCCTCCGTTACTCTTTAGGAGGAGACCGCCCCAGTCAAACTACCCACCACACACTGTCCTCACTCCCGTTTCAGGAGCTAAGTTAGAACCTCAACATTACCAGGGTGGTATTTCAAGGATGACTCCACGCAATCTGGCGATCACGCTTCAAAGTCTCCCACCTATCCTACACAAATAAGGTCAAAGTCCAGTGTGAAGCTATAGTAAAGGTTCACGGGGTCTTTCCGTCTAGCCGCGGGTACACTGCATCTTAACAGCGATTTCAATTTCACTGAGTCTTGGGTGGAGACAGCGTGGCCATCATTACGCCATTCGTGCAGGTCGGAACTTACCCGACAAGGAATTTCGCTACCTTAGGACCGTTATAGTTACGGCCGCCGTTTACCGGGGCTTCGATCAAGAGCTTCTCCGAAGATAACCCCATCAATTAACCTTCCGGCACCGGGCAGGCGTCACACCCTATACTTCATCTTTCGATTTTGCAGAGTGCTGTGTTTTTAATAAACAGTCGCAGCCACCAGTTCACTGCAACCCCCTTCAGCTCCGCGAGCAAGTCGCTTCACCTAACGGGGGCACACCTTCTCCCGAAGTTACGGTGCTATTTTGCCTAGTTCCTTCACCCGAGTTCTCTCAAGCGCCTTAGAATTCTCATCCCATCCACCTGTGTCGGTTTGGGGTACGGACAGTTATTACCTGAAGCTTAGAGACTTTTCCTGGAAGCCTGGTATCAGTTACTTCGTTCCTAATGGAACTCGTCATCATGCCTCAGCTAAGCGCTACGGATTTGCCTATAGCACACGCCTACACATTTAAACCAACATATCCAACAGTTGGCTAACCTAACCTTCTCCGTCATCCCATCGCAGTAACAACCGGTACGGGAATATTAACCCGTTTTCCATCGACTACGCATTTCTGCCTCGCCTTAGGGACCGACTCACCCTGCTCCGATTAGCGTTGAGCAGGAAACCTTGGATTTTCGGCGAGGGGGCCTCTCACCCCCTTTATCGTTACTCATGTCAGCATTCGCACTTGTGATATCTCCAGCAAGCTTCTCAACTCACCTTCACAGACTTACACAACGCTCCTCTACCATGCCACACAAAGTGTGGCATCCATAGCTTCGGTATATGGCTTAAGCCCCGGTACATCTTCCGCGCAGGCCGACTCGACTAGTGAGCTATTACGCTTTCTTTAAAGGGTGGCTGCTTCTAAGCCAACCTCCTAGCTGTCTGTGCCTTCCCACCTCGTTTTCCACTGAGCCATAATTTTGGGACCTTAGCTGATGGTCTGGGTTGTTTCCCTTTTCACGACGGACGTTATCACCCGCCGTGTGTCTCCCGTAATTGCACTTCTCGGTATTCGGAGTTTGCATGGGGTTGGTAAGTCGGGATGACCCCCTAGCCCAAACAGTGCTCTACCCCCGAGAGTGAGATACGAGGCGCTACCTAAATAGCTTTCGAGGAGAACCAGCTATCTCCTGGCTTGATTAGCCTTTCACTCCGATCCACAGTTCATCCCCGCATTTTTCAACATACGTGGGTTCGGGCCTCCAGTTAGTGTTACCCAACCTTCACCCTGACCATGGATAGATCGCCAGGTTTCGGGTCTAATCCATGCAACTAATCGCCCTATTAAGACTCGGTTTCCCTTCGCCTCCCCTATTCGGTTAAGCTCGCTACATAAATTAAGTCGCTGACCCATTATACAAAAGGTACGCAGTCACAGAACAAGTCTGCTCCTACTGCTTGTACGCACACGGTTTCAGGTTCTATTTCACTCCCCTTAACGGGGTTCTTTTCGCCTTTCCCTCACGGTACTGGTTCACTATCGGTCGATAAGGAGTATTTAGCCTTGGAGGATGGTCCCCCCATGTTCAGACAAGGTTTCTCGTGCCCCGCCCTACTTGTCGCAAGCTTAGTACCAATAACGCTCTTTCGTGTACGGGGCTATCACCCTCTATCGCTGTCCTTTCCAGAACATTCCACTAGAACATTAAATATCACTTGCAGGCTGTTTCCCGTTCGCTCGCCGCTACTTGGGAAATCTCGGTTGATTTCTTTTCCTCCGGCTACTTAGATGTTTCAGTTCGCCGGGTTCGCCTCATTAACCTATGTATTCAGTTAATGATTTATATCCGTAGATATAAGGGTTGCCCCATTCGGAGATCACAGGGTCAATGCTCGTTTATCAGCTCGCCTATGCTTTTCGCAGATTACCACGTCCTTCATCGCCTCTTATCGCCAAGGCATCCACCATGTGCGCTTATTCACTTGACCATATAACCCGAAATACATTAGGGCTACATGTCTATTTGCTACATAAGTTTTCTTTACTTGCATCAATACCGCATATCACTACGCTGCATTGACGCGCCTTGTTTTACTTCCCGTTTTGTTAAAGAGCAGTGTATGAAACACTCAATAAATCACTCGTAAATGATTTGTTGAGTATCGATTCACTTAATAGACAGAGCGTGGCAATCATAATGGTGAC
>CBFHWI010000066.1:0-6221 GCA_965659475.1 Methylophaga sp. | reverse complement strand
CGGATTTAGTCAGTGAATGGCGGCGGCGTCATCCGAATCTAAAAATCGATCTGCAATATGATGAACGGCTTGATGAAGTGCCGCACGAACTGGCGATTCATGTGTATCGGATTGTTCAGGAATCACTGACTAATGTGGTGCGTCATGCTAATGCGACTCAGGTTTGGATCAAAGTGATGCAAGAGAGTGAGGTCAGCTCACCGCGGGTTGTGATGCGTATAAAAGATAACGGTCAGGGCGGTGAAGCTGACGGTGGTGGTTTTGGTGTGTTAGCGATGCGTGAGCGCGTAGAAAATATGGGCGGGCGGTTTCGGTTTGAATCGGCTCCTGAACAGGGCGTAAGTGTCCAGGCTTGGATGCCAGTTGTAGAGAATAAAATTGATGACTGAGAATAAGATTGATGTGCTTTTGGTAGACGATCACGCGGTGGTTCGGGCTGGTTTCCGGATGTTGCTTTCCTCACAATCGTTTATCGGCAATATTGTCGATGTCGATCGCGGTGAACTGGTCTGCCACGAATATGAGCGCAGCCGTCCGGATGTGGTGGTGATGGATTTATCGATGCCGGGCATTGGTGGACTGGAAACCATCCGCCGTTTAAAACGCCAGGATCCGCAGGCCGTGGTGTTGGTTTACAGCATTCATGATGAGTCAGTCTATGTCGAACGGGCTATTCAAGCTGGTGCTAAAGGTTATGTTACTAAAAATAGTGCGGCCGAAGTGTTAGCAGAAGCTGTGACAACGGTGGTACAGGGCCGGCGTTATATTGATCCGGAAATTCTGCCTAGCCTCGATGATTTTAAGCAACCCGCTGATACCTTGCATTATGGCCAAGTGATAGACGCTTTATCACCCCGTGAATTTGATGTGTTTTGTCGTACTGCCCGAGGTATGACGGCGCACGAAGTAGCTGCCGAATTACATCTTGGTTATAAAACAGTTGCGAATTACAACACCACTATCAAAAATAAACTGAATGTAAATACCACTGCTGATTTGGCTAACATTGCTGTAGTGTTAGGTATTATCAAGCCATAGTATTGACATGATAATCTGGCTGTAAAGTTATGATTAAATGGATAAATATTTTTTAATCATCAATCTTGAGAGCCAAAAAAGCACCCTTATATGAGCGTTTAGAAGACAGTTTCGTCTTCATGATCTTAATACATTGTGGAGGTGTTTATGGCTATTCAACGATACAGACCGGTGAGTTTAATTGATCAGTTGCAACGGGAAATGGCATCGGTTTTTAACCTACCATCGGTGGCGTCTAATTTTGGCAGTGAGGAGTGGACGCCCCCTGTAGATATTGCTGAAACGACGGAGGCATACCAAATTCATGCTGATTTGCCGGGCGTAAAATCTGAAGATATTGACGTCACCGCAGAAAGTGGCGTGCTGACTATTAAAGGTCAGCGTCATGATAAGAGCGAAGCGGAAAAGGATAATTTCAAACGCATTGAACGTTTTACAGGTACCTTTATGCGCCGTTTTACCTTGCCGGAAACCGCAGATATCGAGCATATCAAAGCCACTACACGGGATGGCGTGCTGGAATTGGTTATCCCCAAGATCCCGCAAACCCAACCAAAACGGATTAATGTAGAAGTTGCTTAAACCCTGAAAGCCCGTGAACCTGTATATTCGCGGGCTTTCACATTATATTCACCTTATTTCCGTTGAAATATTAAACCTGTAACATCCTAATAATATAAATCTTTTACATTGCTCTTGTGGGGAGAGAATGGATCTTTAAACCGTCACACTTTGGAGCATAAATTATGTTAAATACATTTAAATTATTGCCACTGGCAGCATTAATGACTGTCTCGGGTACCGCTTTTGCCGATGATAATTACGATCTGGATGATATCCGGGGTTGGGACTTAGTCTCTATGGAAACTTGTCTGGATGCTGCGTTGGATACTATCCCGGGTAACCCGCGTAAGCTGGAAATGAAAATGGAAGGCGATGATCCGACCTATGAATTTGATATTGAAGCGACTGCCGATGACAACACGTACAATGTCGAATGCAATGCTGAAGACGGTCTCGTCACCGAGGTCGAGCGTGAAGTTGAAGCCAATGATCCTATCTTCAAAAAATACGCTAAAATTTCGGAAGCTGAAGCCCGGCAGATCGCACTGGAATTTATTCCCGGTGATGTCGTATCAATGGAGTACGAGGTAGGCATGGAAGGGAATGTGACCTATGAATATGACATCCTGAACGTTCACGGTCGTGAGTATAAAGTGGACGTTAATGCGGCTACAGGCCAAATCGAAGAAGCCAATTTAGAGTTATACGAAATTGGTGCTGAAACAGAAATGTGATCACATTGCTGTATCTCTGTTACAACAAAAAGCCGGCTTAAATGCTGGTTTTTTTGTTTAATAGCCTTCAACTCATCACCCTATGTAAATAAAGCTTGCTTGCTGAGTGTATATTCTATAAATTTTCTAATTGTCTAAATTTGTTCTGTTAAGACAGTCAGCGGTTATTAATGAGGTACTAAGATGCTTACTCAGCGTGGCAAAGATACATTGAAATTTATCGAAGACTTTATGCGGCAAAACGATTATGCGCCAACCATGGAAGAAATCGCCGACGGTTTGGGCATCAAGTCCGTTGGCAGTACCCACCATTATATCGATCAATTGTTAAAAGCCGGTGCATTAGAGCGCATAGACAATCGTAGTCGTGGCTTACGATTAAAGCCGGTGACTGAGTCTGATCGCAGCGGTGTTTTACCGATGATGGGCAAAATTGCCGCTGGTCGGTTAATTGAAGCAGTGCCCGACGAGTCGGAAATTGATGTCGGCGCGATGTTTGCCGGTAACGGGCGCTATGTGTTGAAAATCTCCGGTGAATCGATGATGGATAAAGGTATTTTGCCCGGAGATTATGTGGTCGTAGATGCTAACAAACAGGCAAAAGATGGTGATGTCATTGTCGCACTGGTCGATGGTTATGATGCGACCCTGAAAACCATGCTACTGAATAACGATGGCACCATAACACTGATGCCAGCCAATCCGGCATTTGAACCACTGACACTCGCTGCAGCTCGCGTTCGGATACAAGGTGTGGTCGTAGGCCAAATGCGCACGTATCCGTAACCTGAGATATAGCTTTTTTGTGGTGAGTAACCCATGAAAAAGCGTAATTTAAAAAGATAAATTATTTAAAAATATCATGCACTTAAAGTGTGGCATAAATGGAGTAACTAACAGGTGAAAAGTCATTGTGAACGCTAAAACCCTACTTATCACCGGCGGTGCTGGCTTTATCGGCTCAGCGCTCATTCGCTATCTGATTGCGGAATCGGACTATCAGATTGTCAACGTTGATAAGCTGACCTATGCCGGCAATTTACAATCGCTGGCTGACGTTGCTGATAACCCACGCTATCATTTTAGTCAGACTGATATTTGTGATGCTTCCAGTTTAGAACAACTGTTTGCAGAGTTTCAGCCCGATGCCGTCATGCATTTGGCTGCCGAGTCGCATGTCGATCGCTCGATTGATGGACCTGCTGATTTTGTCCAGACCAATCTGGTGGGAACCTTTACTTTACTTGAAGCTTGCCGGCATTACTGGCAGCAAATGAGTCCAGTGAGGAAAGCAGCCTTTCGTTTTCATCATATTTCCACCGATGAAGTTTATGGCTCTTTAGGTGACACAGGCCTGTTTACCGAAACCACGGCATATCAACCCAATTCACCATACTCAGCGACCAAAGCGGGCAGTGATCATTTAGTCCGTGCCTGGCATCATACCTATGGCTTGCCGGTATTGATGACTAATTGTTCGAATAATTATGGCCCTTATCAATTCCCTGAGAAATTGATTCCGCTGGTTATAAATAATGCGCTGGTTGGCAAATCGCTGCCGATTTATGGCAAAGGTGACAATATCCGTGACTGGCTGTATGTCGATGATCACGCAACCGCGCTGATAAAGGTTTTAGAGCAGGGCGTGTTGGGTGAAACGTACAACATCGGTGGCTTTAATGAACATACCAATCTTGATGTCGTACAGCGTATCTGCGGTATCCTTGATGAGTTAATGCCCAATTCACCGTATAAACCACATAGTGATTTAATTCGGTTTGTTACCGATCGCCCAGGCCATGATGCGCGCTATGCCATTGATGCCAGCAAAATTCAGTGCGAACTCGGCTGGCAGCCAGCAGAAACATTTGATTCGGGATTGCGAAAAACGGTGCAATGGTATTTAGCCAACCATGAGTGGTGTGACAACGTGTTAGATGGTAGTTATCAACAGGAACGTCTGGGTTTGGGAAATCATTATGAGCAATCGTAAAGGCATCATTCTCGCCGGTGGTAGTGGTACGCGTTTATATCCGGTGACTCAGTCAATTTGTAAACAATTGCTGCCGGTATATGACAAACCGATGATTTATTACCCGCTGGCGACGTTGATGCTAGCAGGGATCCGTGAGATTTGTATTATCTCGACGCCGCAAGACACACCACGTCTGGAGCAATTATTAGGTGATGGCAGCCATTGGGGGCTGCAGCTGGAATATATCGTTCAGGATGCCCCGAAAGGCATAGCCGAAGCGTTTACCCTGGCCGCTGATTTTATTGGCGAAGCTAATTGTGCGCTGGTATTAGGCGATAACGTGTTTTATGGCCATGATTTGGTTGCCATGATGCAACAGGCCAACAACCGTGACACCGGTGCCAGCGTCTTTGCTTACCCGGTGCGTGATCCACAACGCTATGGGGTAGTAGCTTTTGACGGCGATGGTAAAGCACTGAGTATTGAAGAAAAACCAGCTCAGCCCAAGTCGCGTTATGCCGTAACTGGTTTATATTTCTATGACAACGAGGTCATTGAAATTGCCCGGCAGTTGACACCATCTGCCCGTGGCGAGTTGGAAATTACCGATGTTAACCAACATTATCTGGAACGTAATAGCTTAAATGTTGAAGTAATGGGTCGTGGTATGGCCTGGCTTGATACCGGAACACATGATTCACTGTTGGATGCCTCTTTATTTATCCAAACCCTTGAGCAGCGACAGGGTTTAAAAGTTATGTGCCCTGAAGAAATTGCTTATCGGCAAGGTTATATTTCCGCTGCACAATTAACCGCGCTGGCGCAGCCATTATTAAAGAGTGGCTACGGCGAATACTTGCTGAATATTCTTAATGAGACCATCTACTGATGCTGGTTACTGAAACAAAAATTCCCGATGTCAAATTGCTGACCCCGAAAAAATTTGGTGATGAACGTGGCTTTTTTCTGGAAAGTTATAACAAAAGAACTTTCAATGATTTATTAGGGCTGAATAGTGAGTTTGTGCAGGACAATCACTCGCGTTCTGCTAAGGGCGTTTTGCGTGGTTTGCATTATCAAATCACCAATCCGCAAGGCAAACTGGTCAGAGTGACCGCGGGTGCTGTATTTGATGTCGCCGTCGATTTACGTCGCAGTTCAGCTACTTTCGGACATTGGACCGGTGCGACCCTGACGGCAGAAGGTCAGGAACAATTCTGGGTGCCGGCAGGCTTTGCTCATGGTTTTCTGGTGCTCAGCGACAGTGCTGATTTTCTCTATAAAACTACTGATTATTATTTACCAGCAGCCGAGCGCACCATTGCCTGGGATGATCCGGACTTAGCCATTGACTGGCCATTAGCAGGGTTACCGGTATTGTCTGAAAAAGATCAAAAAGGTCAGGCATTTAAGCTCGCTGAGGTCTATCCTTAAATGAAAATTTTGCTGTTTGGTAAGGACGGACAAGTTGGCTTTGAATTGCAACGCAGTCTTGCTTGTCTGGGTGAAGTAATTGCTCTGAATCGTCAGCAACTGGATTTGAGTGATACCACTGCGATTTCTGGCAGCATTCAACAACACCGACCGGACTGGATCATTAACGCTGCTGCTTATACGGCAGTCGATAAAGCGGAAGCGGAAGCTGCACTGGCGATGCAAATCAATGCGCTGGCGCCGGAGGTGATGGCAAATGCCGCTAAAAAATTCGGTTGTGGCTTACTGCATTATTCAACCGATTATGTATTTGACGGCAGCAAAGCATCCCCGTGGCTGGAAACTGATATTGCGTCTCCAGTCAATGTGTATGGTCAGTCGAAATGGCTTGGTGAAGAGGCCATTTTAGCCAGTGGTTGCCAGCACCTGATTGTTCGTACCAGCTGGGTTTATGATGCGCGTGGTCAGAATTTTCT
>CBFHWI010000065.1:0-6799 GCA_965659475.1 Methylophaga sp. | reverse complement strand
TGCTGATCAGTCGATCTTGCCGGATTAATGTCATCGCTGATAACAGCCGCTATCATTGCTGGTGCCTGCCAATTGGGCTTCTGTCGGGCTTTATCTGCCGGTAAAGCCAGCGATACAAAGCGTTCTACCATCAACGGCAGAGCCTGTTTATCGAGCTTACGCAAATCATTCAGCAAGCCATAACGCGTTTCACCGCGCCAGCCTGTGCGTTTAGGGATTTTGGCAAACCAGGGGATTAATGCTGATTTCCAGGAGTTCGGCAAGACGATTGCCTGATCATATTGACCCCGTAGCGATAAGCCCAATTGACGTCGCGTTTTCCAGGCAAACATACCGTGGGTGACCGGCATATCAATTGCCGCACGAACTTCAGGCATGCGTTCCAGTAATGGCCGCGTCCAGGCCGGTGCCAGTACATCAATGTCGCATTGTGGGTGTTGTTGTTTCAGGGCGATAAACAGTGATTGCGCCATCACCATATCGCCGACCCATGACGGGCCAATCACGAGAATTGCCAAACGATCAGCCATCAATGAAGTGTGCTGTGTGCCAGGTAAATAAAGATAACGCCGGCGGCAATCAACAGGATTTGTTGCAGCGTTTCACTGGGGCGTACCCGCGAATGTAAGCCAGGTATCAAATCGGCGACGGCGACATAAATAAAACTGGAAGCGGCAATCACCAAAATATACGGCAATATATGTTGCATGTCGGCGAGCAAGAAAAACGCCAGAACAGCACCAATCACAGTGCCTAAGCTGGACAGCATATTAAAGTACAGCGCTTTACGACGGCTGAAGCCACTGTGCAACAAGATGACAAAATCACCCAGCTCTTGCGGGATTTCATGGGCGGCGATGGCCAGTGCGGTGACGATACCTAAATGCACATCGGTTAAAAACGCCGCGGCAATCAAAATACCATCGACAAAATTATGGATAGTGTCACCGACCAGAATCAGTGTGCCGGCGGCTTTATCTTTGTGTTGGTGTGTATCATGGGCATGATGATCGGGTCCCAGTTCGGGAATGTGTTCATGGCCATGATGACTGTGACAGTGACGCCATAACACCATTTTTTCTAATAGAAAAAACAATAATAAACCCAGCAGCAGGGTCAGGCCGAGTTCATGAGCTTCAACGGCAAACTCATGCTCAATAGCATGTGGGATCAAACCCAAAAATGACGCGCCCAGCAGAGCACCAATAGCAAAGCTGACCAGATACGGCACTGTATGGCTGCGGGCTTTTTCAGACAGTAATAAAAACGACGATGCGATGCCGACGCTGAGCAGGCCGCCAATCAGGCTAAAACCGACGATCCAGAGTAGTAAATCCATAAAAACCCATCAGCAAAATAATTGGCAGATCATACCTTATTACGGCGTTAGCCATATGAGTGATGCCATCCGACCAGTGACGTCATCACGACGATATGAGAAAAATAATTCGGGCTGGCTGACCGTACAATAATCGCCACCATAAATATTTTTGATACCACAGTTGTGTAATCGCTGTCTGGCCAGCATGTAAATATCAGCAAGATAATGCCCCGGTTTTCCCGGTAAAAAGGCGTTTACCGCCGTCGCTGATTCAGCCATAAAAGCATCACGAACTTCCGCGCCGACTTCAAATTGTGCCGGCCCAATCGCCGGTCCCAGCCAGGCTAATAAATCCTCGGGGGCGCCGTCTAATTGCGCGACGGTTTTTTCGATAATGCCATCACATAAACCCCGCCAGCCAGCATGAATAGCGGCCACTTGCCGGCCTTGTTTATCACACAGCAAAACCGGCAAACAGTCAGCCGTCATGGCCACACAAATATGATTAGGCTGCGTGCTGAAAATTGCATCAGCTTCGATATCAACCTGCCAGAATTGGCTATCGATAACGATAGTGGAATGCGTTTGTCGTAACCATAACGGCGTCTCAGGTAATTCGGCAGTATTGACTAACCGTTGGCGATTGGCAGCAACATTCTTTGGCAGGTCGCCGACATGATCGCCCAGATTCAAACTGTCATAGGGTGATGGGCTGACGCCGCCGAGCCGCGTGCTGACCAGTGCTTTAACATTTTCAGGTGCCGGCCAATCCGGCCGAATCAAGCTATCAGTCATCGCAGCGCGGTACCCGCAAATAATCCCGCCAGGCAGCAAATAAGTTTTCGTCAACGGCGGCGCAGGTTGAGCGCGGTTGTAAATCAAAAGCAAATACCGGCTCATTTTGCAGCGTGCAGGCAAAGGCGCCGGCTTCACTGACAATCAATTGGGCGGCAGCGTAATCCCATAAATGCTGTTGGGCATGTAAGTACAAATGCGCCCGGCCTGCTGCCAGCCAGCAAAGTTCCAGGGCAATGGAGCCCAGACTGCGTTGTGAGCCGTAGGGTTTTTCTTTAACAATACGCGCCGCTAAGGCCGCCGGCAGACGTTTGTAATCAACGAGCGCTAATGATTGCGACAGATCCAAGCCGCTGACTTCAGCGATAATGGGCTGGCCATTACACCAGGCGCCTTTACCAGCAGCCGCAGTAAAGCATTCATCCAATACTGGATCATAAACTAGGGCATGGCTGACTTTGCCGTGTTGAACTAATGCCAGTGATACGGAGAAAAACGGCATACCCGCAACAAAATTACTGGTGCCGTCTATCGGATCTAGGACCCATAACGGACTCTCTGTTTGCATCAACGTTTTTTGCTGCTGGACAGGCATTTCTTCACCGAGCATCACGGTGCCGGGATAAAAGCCAGTCAGCAAATCGCCCAGTTTTTGCTGTATTGATTGATCAGCAATGGTTACCACACTGCCATCAGCTTTATAGCGACGCTTAACCGCATTAAATAACGGCATAAGCTCTTGCTGGACGGTCTGCGTGACCAGTTGTTGCAGCTGTGGTAAGTCGATATTCATGGCCAAATTATAGCAGTCATTTTCGCCTGCTTATTCAAAGCGGACGATGCAGCCTGTAAACTGCTCGATTGTTATCCTTGAATGTCCTTATCTCATGCGAAGTTTGCGTTTTTATTATGCCGGCCCCTACCAATGGGATGGTGATTTTGTCTTGCCGGAGCCGGTGTTTCGCCATGCTGTGCAAGTGTTGCGTTTAAAAGCGGGCGCGATCATTCAATTATTTGATGGTAATGGTCACGAATACACCGCCGAGCTGACGCAAGTCGCCAAGCGCGAAGCACTGGCAAAACTGACCGGTGAAATTGCCAATCACAGTGAATCATCGTTGCAGGTTTGTTTATTGCAGGGTATTTCCCGTGGTGAGCGAATGGATTTTGCCATTCAAAAAGCCGTCGAGTTGGGCGTACAGAAAATTGTGCCGGTCATTACCGAGCGCTGTAATGTACAACTGGGTGGCGATCGTGCCGATAAACGCTGGGCGCACTGGCAAGGAGTACTAATCAGTGCCTGTGAACAAAGTGGCCGGGTGGTATTGCCGGAATTGGCATTGGTAGTCGATTTAAACACGGCCTTGGCGAACGCTGACAGTGATTGCAAACTGGTATTGGAGCCTACGGCAACCCAGCGGTTTAATGAACTGGCCAAACAATCGTCGGTCGATTTATTGATTGGCCCTGAGGGTGGGCTCAGCGAAGCAGAAATTATGACGGCCAAACAAACGGGATTTACGGCCATACAATTCGGGCCAAGAATTTTACGAACCGAAACAGCATCAGCGGCAGCGCTGGCAATTGTTCAGGCGAACTGGGGTGATATTGGATGAACGATAGCGTCATTGTAATGCTGATTCTGGCTGTGATTGGATGGTTTTGGTGGGATAGCCGGGGAGCCTCCGAACATGCCACGCGGGTGGCAAAACAGTATTGCGAATCGATGAATGTCAGCTTTCTTAACGGTACCGTGGCCTGGCAAAAAGTGCGTTTAAAGCGAAATTTAAAAGGTCGCATGGCGCTGGAACGCAGTTATTTTTTTGAGTTTGCCAGTGATGGCCAGCAGCGCTATCGTGGTGAGCTAGTGATGCTGGGTAAACAGGTGAAGTCCATTCAATTGGATCCGCACCGAATTGTTTGAGGAAAAGTTATGCTAGCACTGGTGGTCGATGATTCGCGGGTAGCGCGGCTGACACTCAATAAGCTGTTACTCAGTCATAATTTTACCGTGGTTGAACAGGACAGCGGCGAAGCGGCCTTGCAGTGGTTGGCACAACAAGCCGAGCTGCCTGATGTGATTTTTATGGATTTGATGATGCAGGGTATGGATGGCATTACTGCGACCCAAAACATCAAGTCGCATCCGCGCTTGCAGATGATTCCGGTGGTGGTGTGTACCGGCAATGACAATGAACTGGATAAAACCAAAGCGACCGACAGTGGCGCCATTGCTGTGTTGGCAAAACCCCCGGCACCAGAAGCGCTTAATCATATTCTTAGCCAATTATCAGAGAAAGCCCAACCAACAGCAGCCGAACCACTGCAAACCCAGCCAGCTAACATTATTGATGAAGCTGCATTGCTGGCCAAATTACAGCAGCAACTCGAACAACAGTGGTTACCAAAATTACGCGCTGAATTATCAGCGCAATTTAGCCAGCAAAGTCAGCAGGCAGATGCGCAGGCATCTCAGCACCAAGCCGCCCAAATCGAAGCGATGAAAATATCGTTGTTGCCGGACTTAAAACAGGAGCTGCAACAGACGGTTGAGTCGGCGCTGTCTGATTTACGACAACGTGCTGCCAGCGATAACAGTGGCCTGCAACAACAAGCGACTTCAATGCTTGAACAGGCATTCCAGGGCTTTGATGTGCTTGGCCAATGGCAAAGCCGTTTACAGGAACAAGCTGGTGACTGGCTGAGTAAGCAACAATTACAGGCGCAGGATCTGCTGCAACAAAGCTTAAATCCGCTGATCGACGAAAAAATCCAGCAGCAACTTTCAAGCGAACTGAGTAAAGCATTAAACCGCGAGTTGGAAACGGCGCTGGCTCAGCAAAACGCCGCCTTAACGAGCCAATTAAAAGCCCAGCGCGCCGAGCTGGAAACAGCCCAAAAACGCAATGTTACGCTGGCTTGGGCGGCGATAGGCATTGCTTTGGCCGCACTGATAATCAGCGTTTTATAACAATGGCAGAAACCGCTGACATCACGCTGTCGCAAGCGCTGCAGCAAGCGATTGTTGTGCTGGGTAATAACGGCGATGCTCGTCAGGATGCTGAAATATTACTGTGCCATGCACTCAATTGTGCACCGGTTAAATTAATCACTGCATCCACGCAAATCCTGACGGCCGATCAGCAAAATGATTATCAGCAACTATTGGATGCCCGAATGGCAGGACAGCCGGTTGCGCATTTACTGGGCCGCCGTGGATTTTGGGATCTGGATTTAATGGTGACTGGCGATACGCTGATCCCGCGACCCGATACCGAATGTCTGGTCGCACAGGCATTGACCAAAATGCCGGCACAAGCGCGCTGCGCTGATCTGGGTACCGGTAGCGGCGCGATTGCGCTGGCGCTGGCCAAACAACGACCGGATAGTTTTTGGCTGGCCAGTGATTATTCGCAGCAGGCATTACGCGTTGCCAAAGCTAATGCCACCCATTATCAATTACCGAATGTGCAATTTGTGGGTGGCTACTGGGCGAGCATGATTGCAGCAAATAGTCTGGATTTACTGGTCAGCAATCCGCCCTATATTGCCGATGATGATCCGCATTTAGATCAAGGCGACCTGCGTTTTGAACCACGCTCGGCGCTGGCCGCTGGCCCGGATGGTCTGCGGGATATCAGACAAATTGTTTCGCAAGCCGGGACGGTGCTTAAAAAGGGCGGCTGGCTGATGGTCGAGCATGGCTGGCAGCAATCAGCAGCAGTGCAAGGTTTGTTTAAAGAAGCAGGGTTTATCGCTATTACAGACCATCAGGACTTTGGGGGCCAGGACCGCGTTGTCATCGGTCAAAGGCCGGAATCAGGTAACATTACCCGATGAATGATCAACAACTGTTGCGCTACAGCCGGCATATTTTATTGCCGCATCTGGAATATGAAGGCCAGCAAACATTACTGGATAGCCGGGTGATGATTGTTGGCCTTGGCGGACTGGGTTCGCCGGTGGCTTTGTATTTAGCGGCCAGTGGCATCGGCAAGTTGTTATTGGTCGATGATGATGTGGTGGAGTTGACCAATTTACAACGGCAAATCGTGCATCGTCAGACCTCGGTCGGTCAGTTAAAAACCGATTCTGCGGCCAGTACGCTCGGCGATTTGAATGATGACATTGAGATTGAATGTCTGGCGATGCGCCCCGATGCGGAAACGCTCGATAAGATGCTTGTCGATATTGATGTGGTGGTCGATTGCACTGATAATTTCGATAGCCGGTTTTTATTAAACCGGCTGTGTAAAGCGAGCAAAACGCCGCTGGTGTCGGCTGCAGCCATTCGCTGGGAAGGGCAGGTCAGTGTTTTTGATCCGCGCCAGCCGGATGCGCCGTGTTATCGTTGTTTATATGATGACAAAGGTGCCAATACCCCGCAAAGCTGTGCGGAAAATGGCGTGTTGTCGCCGCTCTTAGGTTTAATGGGCAGTATTCAGGCGATTGAAACCATCAAATTGTTAACGGGCGCCGGACAATCTCTGGCCGGCCGGGTAGTGATGGTCGATGCGTTAAGTTTGCAAATCCGGGAAATGCGCCTACCTCAGGATCCGGCTTGTCCGGTCTGTCATGGTTAGGGCTTGTTTATCTTTCATATCCACCACTGCTGGCGGCTATTTTTGTGTCCGGCAAGGCGGAAATCGCGCCGTGTAGTTATTCTACATAAGCGATTGACAA
>CBFHWI010000064.1:0-7235 GCA_965659475.1 Methylophaga sp. | reverse complement strand
GTGAGATACATCCCTGTATCTCACCCCATTGGGGCTTGCGCTCAAAAACGCTCCCGGCGTTTTTGTAGTTATTCTAAACAAACAACGAGCAACGCGGAGTGGCGCTTTTTCAGCCACAACCCGCAGGGCTGGGACTATTTTTGCGCCCGGCTGCGTTGTCAATCGCTGATGTAGAACAACTACACTGCGCGCTTTCCGCCTTGCCGGACACAAAAATAACCGCCAGCATTGGTGGATATGAAAGATAAATAAGCCCTAGCGAATATCAAATTTGATAACTTTATCGCCCGTTCGGCTGCGTTCATAATCGCTGACTACCTGATGCAATGTGATGCCATCAAGATAAGAGCTGATTTGATTACTGAGGCTTTCCCACAGTTCATGGCTGACACATTGCTCATCGGCGTGACAATTATGCTTGCCATGGCATTGGGTACTGTCGACTTTTTCATCAACGGCAGAAATCACATCCATCACGGTAATATTTTCAGCAGAACGACTTAAACGATAACCGCCGCCAGGGCCGCGTGAACTGCTGACCAAACCTTGTTTACGCAGTCTGGCAAATAACTGTTCGAGATAAGAAAGCGAAATACCCTGGCGCTCTGAGATATCTGCCAGCGTGATTGCACCGGCCCCGTAATTGAGGCTTAAGTCGAGCATCGCTGTGACGGCGTAACGACCTTTTGTCGTGAGGCGCATGAAAATTTCCGCTTAAAATGATGCGTTAAAGTGTTCCATACCCGACTATTTTAGTCAACTTTATCCCGGCCATTATCTTTATCGAGTTCGCAGCCATCCAATTCTGGCATATCAACGTCGGGAATTTGCCCCCCTAAACGCTGAATGGTCTGGCACATCTGCTCTACTCGTTTATCAGTCATATGAATATGCTCGATCAAGCCATGAATCGCCGAAGCAACAGGATCCGGCGTTTGATTGGACGTACCATAGGCGTCAAAACCAACCGAATGCGCCAGTTTTTCCTGCGCCTGTAAATCTGGGTTTTTCTGGCTGCGAACGACCCGGCCCGGCACACCGACGACTGTTTCATTGGCGGCCACATCTTTGACCACCACCGCATTGGAACCTACCCTTGCGCCCTCAAAAACAGTAATTGGACCCAATACTTTAGCACCAGCGCCGACCACCACATTGTTCATCAGTGTCGGGTGACGTTTACCGCCTTTCCAGGAGGTACCACCTAAAGTCACGCCATGATACAGCGTGCAGTCATCGCCAATTTCAGCGGTTTCACCAATCACAACACCCATGCCGTGATCGATAAAAAAACGCCGGCCGATTTTAGCCCCTGGATGAATCTCAATACCGGTGAGCCAGCGGCCGATGGTCGATAAAAAACGCCCCAGCCACAGCCAGTTCTTTTTCCACAACCAATGGCTGAAGCGATGCAAGGTTAATGCATGCACACCGGGATAAGTAGTGACAATTTCAAAGACATTGCGCGCCGCTGGATCGCGATCAAAGACGCAATAAATATCCTCCTTAAATCGTTGCCAGCGGGTGACTTGTTGGGCGTCGCTCATTTTGCATTCCTCGCTTTAGTTTCGGCAGCCCGCAAGATGCCATGCAATATTTGCACTTCGTTACGGTCCAGATCAGCACGATTAAACAATCGGCGGATGCGGCGCATTAAATAACGTGGGTTGGTTGGATCCAAAAAACCAATCTCCACCAAACTGCGTTCAAAATGCTCATAAAGATGAAACATATCTTCAGCGCCAATCGCTTCACGCTGTTCGCCGATACGGCCCGGATCAACCACTGGTTTAAAACTCATTCGCAGTTCATAGGCCAACACCTGCACAGCCGCTGCCAGATTCAGTGAGCTATATTCCGGATTGGCCGGAATATTGACTAAAGTATGGCACTGATCAATTTCATCATTCGATAACCCGGAATGTTCACGGCCGAATACCACTGCTATTTGGGCATCGTCATTGTAATTTTCAAGGGTTTGCACGGCCTCACGCGGATTCATCAAAGGCATATTAAAGTGCCGTAAACGCGCGCTCATACCAAACACATGCTGACAGCCGGTTAACGCTTCGGCGAGGGTTTTATGCACCACAGCTTTGGCCAACACATCATCGGCACCCGATGCCCGAGCCGTAGCTTCAGCACTGGGGTAAATCTTCGGCGCCACCAAATGCAAATTATTGAGGCCCATGGTTTTCATTGCCCGCGCTGATGCGCCGATATTACCGGGATGGGTCGTACCTACCAGCACAAAACGAATATTGTCGAGCCGGGTCATGTGTTTTTCCGGTTAATAAACATGGCATCGCCATAACTAAAAAAGCGATAACGTTGGTCAATAGCATGCTGATAAGCCGCCATGATGTTATCGCGGCCGGCAAACGCAGACACCAGCATTAACAAGGTAGATTCTGATAAATGAAAGTTAGTGATCATGACATCAACACTTTTAAATTGATAACCAGGATAGATAAAAATATCGGTCTCACCGCTGAAAGACTGGATGTCGCCTTTTTGCGAAGCGCTTTCTAATGCCCGGACACTGGTGGTGCCGACCGCTATCACCCGTCCGCCACGTTGTTGCGTCGCTTTTACCTGTTGGCAAACGCTGTCACTAACTTCAATCCGCTCGGCATGCATTTGGTGACTGCGAATATCATCAACCCGTACCGGCTGAAAGGTGCCAGCGCCAACATGCAATGTCACTTCGGCAGTTTCGATACCTTTATCGGCAATCCTGGCCAAGACAGCTTCATCAAAATGTAAACCGGCTGTTGGCGCTGCCACGGCACCGATATGTTTGGCATAAACGGTTTGATAACGGGCTAAATCTGCCTGATCCACTTCGCGTTCAATATAAGGCGGCAGCGGCAACCGGCCATATTGCTGTAATAAATCCAGTAACGGTTGCTCAGATAAAAAGCGGATTAAAAACAGATTCTCGCGGCGATCAACGACTTCAACCTGGATACTATTTTCCAGGGTAAGCCGGCGCCCAGCACCAGGCGATTTACTACTGCGAATATGCGCCAGCGCCTGATTGTTCGCCATTAAACGCTCAATCAATACTTCAACTTTACCACCGGTGTCTTTTTCACCCAGCAGCCGTGCTGGGATCACTTTGGTATTGTTAAATACCAGTAAATCATCAGCATGAAGCAGATCAATTAAGTCAGGAAAATGTTTATCACTCAGTTCGCCACTATTACCATCCAGCGTCAACAGACGACTGGCGGCTCGCTGCGTGGCTGGATACTGGGCGATAAGTTCATCAGGTAAATCAAACTGAAAGTCGGTACGTTGCATGCCGCGATCATAGCAGAGCACCTACGAAAATCGTTAGGCAAAATCGCTTTGTTAGACGGAAATGACAAATTAATGACAAATCTGCCTTTCATAATCGGCAATGCATCGTTATAATGCGCAGCTTGGTTGCCGGGGTGGCGGAACTGGTAGACGCGCCGGATTCAAAATCCGGTTTCTTCGGAAGTGCGAGTTCGATTCTCGCCCTCGGTACCAATAACATTTATCGAACGTAACAGGTCGATAGTTAGCATCTTTTTACCAATCTCGTTTATCTATGAGTGAAACCATTGAGTAAAACCTAAAGACTCAATTATTTTTACCATAAACTCCCCCAATCGCGAATACTCCCTGCCAGACAAATACAAATAGAGATAATCAGCCTGGGTTCAATCGTTTGAATACCTGTAGACGATCCTGTGGGATCGACTGATTGGATGTCTCCTTATGATGTAATGGTCTTTTCAGGCTAGCCACGTGATATAGTCAGATGATATTTAATATAACTTTAATGTCGAACTAGAATGCCTGAACAAAATTCCAAACCAGATTTAATTGATAGTTTAAAAGCCATCGTTGGTGAGCTATACACCTTAACAGATGCCACAAAAATGCAGCCTTACAGTAAGGGGTATCGCTTTGGCTCTGGCACCGCTATGGCTGTAGTACGCCCTGGAACATTAGTTGAAATGTGGAGAGTGTTACAAGCCTGCTCGAAAGCAAATACCGCTATTATTATGCAGGCTGCTAACACTGGTTTAACAGGTGGCTCAACACCAGATGGCAATGACTATGGTCGTCCCATAGTTATTGTTAATACAATGCGTGTTGATCAAATCCAGTTAATTGACGATGCTAAACAGATTATTGGTTTACCAGGCAGTACGCTATTTGGTCTTGAGGAAACGTTAGCACCTTATGGCCGTGAACCTCACTCAGTTATCGGTTCATCATGCATTGGCGCCTCAATTGTCGGCGGCATATGCAATAACTCAGGTGGTGCTTTAGTGCAACGTGGCCCTGCCTATACTGAGTTAGCGCTGTATGCAAAGATTCATGACAGTGGTGAAATAGAACTGGTGAATAAACTAGGCATTGACCTTGGCTCTAAACCAGAAGAAATTCTTAATAACCTAGAGCAGCGGCATTATACTGCAGATGATATTGAGCATTCAGACAAGCTTGCATCAGATAACGTCTATCATATACGTGTTAGAGACATTGATGCAGATACCCCCGCACGCTTTAATAATGATGGTCGGCGTTTACATGATGCATCAGGTTGCGCTGGAAAGTTAGCTGTATTTGCAGTGCGCTTAGATACCTACCCAGCTGAAAAGAAACAAGTTTATTATATCGGCTCGAATGACGACCAAGTGTTTGAAATCATACGACGGGATATTCTATCGACATTCAAAACGCTCCCCGTATCGGGCGAATACTTGCATCGTGACTGCTACGAAGTGAGTAAAAAATATGGTAAAGATGCCTTTTTGGTTATTAATAAATTAGGTTCTAAATACATCCCTAAACTGTTCAACTTAAAACGAAAAGTCGATCGTATTGCTGATAAGTTTGTATTTCTCCCAGCTAAAATGGCTGATCGACTCATGCAAGCTGTAAGTTATTTATGGCCTAACCATTTGCCAAAGCGGATGGATGACTATCATCAGCAATACCAACATCATTGGATTTTAGAAATGAGTGGTGATGGCATTGATGAAGCCCGAACATATCTCAAAACGTTTTTTAAAACGCATGAAGGTAACTACTTTGAGTGCACACAAGTTGAGGGCGAGAAAGCCATATTACATCGCTTTGTCGCGGGGGGAGCAATTGGCCGTTATCATTTAATTAAAAGTAAAAAAGTGGGAGAAATGATGACGGTTGATGTCGCATTACGGCGTAATGATCGGCAATGGTTTGAACGGTTACCAGCTGAAATTGATGACCTGATTGATGCTAAATTCTATTATGGACATTTATTCTGTCACGTAATGCATCAGAATTATGTGTTGAAAAAAGGTGTTGATACCAAGCAGTTAAAAGAAAAGATTCTCGCTTACTTTGATGCACGTGGTGCCGAGTACCCAGCAGAACATAATGTTGGTCATGAATATGAGGCTAAACCAGTATTACAATCTTTCTATCGTAAGCTGGACCCAACCAACACATTTAACCCAGGCATTGGTAGAACCAGTAAATTAAAAAACTGGGCTGAAGTCAAAAACTAAAAGTATTGCCAGTGGCAAGCATTGTTTATAACAATTTTTTGTCAGTGATATAGTCAGTTAGCTGTTAATAAAGCAACCTCAACCTAATCGTACCATCAACAGTATCTAACTGATCAAAGGCTGGCTGAGAATCAATATCAGCAACATCCATCACTAAGTAACCTATCTCATCGCGAGTAACTAAGCTTTGCGCTAATATATTAATCTCACTTTCAGCAAAGAGTGTGTTGATCTTAGACAATACACCAGGCTGGTTATGATGAATATGCAATAAACGATGCGTTTCTGGACGTTGTGGCATGCTTATTTGAGGGAAATTAACGGCAGAAATTGTCGTACCGCTGTTGGCAAATTGTACAAACTTTTCAGCAACCTCTAGACCAATGTTTGCTTGAGCTTCAGCTGTTGACCAACCAATGTGAGGCGTTAAAATCACATTATCAAAACCGCGCAACGGAGAGTCTAAAGGCTCATTATTGGATTTTGGCTCTTTAGGGAACACATCGATCGCGGCACCTCTTAGCTTTCCATTTTGAATGACTTCTGCTAAGTCGGTTAATTCAACACAAGTACCACGAGCAGCATTAATAAAGATTGAACCTGCTTTCATTTCAGCAAACTCAGCCTTTGTAATCATATTGTGAGTAGAAGACAGCTCAGGTACATGTAACGTCACTACGTCTGCTTGGTTTAATAGTTCTTTTAAAGATCCAACCTGGCTTGCATTACCAAGCGGCAACTTAGTCACCACATCGTAATAGATCACATTCATTCCAAAACTCTCTGCAAGCACCGATAGCTGAGAACCAATGTTACCGTAACCAATAATACCTAATGTTTTACCGCGAGCCTCGTTTGAGTCTTTAGCCGTTTTAGGCCAACTACCTGCGTGTACTTGCTTGCTCTTTGCAGGTATATCGCGAAGTAATAAAATTAACTGACCAATCACAAGTTCGGCGACTGAACGTGTATTTGAGTATGGCGCGTTAAAGACTGGAATGCCTTTTATCCGGGCAGCATCTAAATCAACCTGGTTCGTACCAATACAAAAACACCCAATCGCTGCGAGCCTTTCAGCAGCAGCTATTACTTTCTTTGTTAACTGCGTTCTGGAGCGGATACCAATAAAACGCGCATCTTTGATTTTCTCAATTAAATCAGCTTCGTCTAAGGCATGTGTAATATTTTCGATATTATGATAACCCGCATTCTTGAGCGTATCTGCTGCATTTGGATGAACACCCTCTAATAAAAGAAAACGTGCTTCAGATTTTTTGTTTGCCTGCAATTCCATAATTGATGCTGTCCTGATAGATGAATTTTTTGATGGTTAGCCTGTTCACTGCAGATCGATGGCAGGGATTTCCATACAAAGTTGAGGATAGAAAATAAGCCCTTCCAGAGACTGTAAATAATTCTGTGTAACTGCATTTTTCAAATGAATTCCGCCAAGCGGTCTTCAAACTCAATCATAAATCGGTTCAGTGCCGCCTTCCAATTTCTGATGGGCATGGTCCATTTCTTCGAGGCATCGAGAATAGCCATATAAACCACTTTACGTGCTGAATCATCACTGGGAAACAGTTTGCGTTTCTTGATGGCCTTGCGGATAACGCTGTTGAGGGATTCAATCGCATTAGTCGTATAAATGGCCTTACGGATGTCCTCGGGATAATCAAATAGCGTGTTCAGGTTATG
>CBFHWI010000063.1:4109-7377 GCA_965659475.1 Methylophaga sp. | reverse complement strand
CTTCTCTTTGACATAAACACTCCTTTTGCCAATTATCAGGCTTCTTTGAAGTGTCCGCAAAATCAGGGTAGAACCCGGTACCAGCTACCTTAATATTACTTCCATCTTCTTAAAGTAGGTGCATATTTTGCGGGCATATTAATTCCTTATGCCGTTAGTAATGTTAATTGATGAATTCCACGTCGCTTGATTATTTGCCGCTTATGCTGAGTCGGCTGATATCAGTTTTTGTTGGGCATAAGATTTAACCAGCATTAAATTAAATGAGATTCAAAGCTTAGCGGGCGTTTCTGTTGTTAACGATGAAGATGCTTTTCCTTGAGTAAGTTGCTTGCACGAACATGATAACGGCGCTTTGATAAAGCGTTTATCAGCACCAGAAGATGTTGTAATTTACTTAATCTTGGTCGACTAAGCAGCGCATGGTCGGGTTGTTGGATTAACAGTGATAGCGCCTCTATACCGCCCAGTGTCATGGCTCGAATCTCCCAACCGAGCCGGCCGGTTAATGTCATACCAAGCTGATACCCTTCCTGCATCAGTTGCATCGTATATAGATAAAGAGGACGCAGGACGACAGACAATTTTCCTGTATCACTGGCAAGCAGTTGTGAATCATCAATGCCGGCAGCTTTAAGACGATCTTGCGGTAAATAGATGCGATTTTTCTCCAGATAATCCTGCTCAATATCCTGGAAAAAATTGATCAACTGTAACGCCGTGCAGATGCAGTCTGATTGATGCAGTTGTGATTCAGTAAGACTATCATTGAGATGTAACACCAAACGGCCCACCGGATTAGCCGAATAACGACAATATTCAAGCACTTCTGCCAAATTCGCATAACGTTTAACGGTGACATCCTGTCGAAAAGCTTGCAGGAGATTTGCAAACAGTGAAACAGGCAAGTCATGCTGCTGGATGCAATCTGCCAATGCTGTCCAAAGAGAATCAATTGTGGTGAAGTTTTGGTTTGTTATTGCTTGAAGTTGTCGATGAAATTCATCCAGCTGTTGCAGTCTTGTCGTTGCCGTAGCATCCCCTTCGTCAGCAATATCATCGGCTTGTCTTGCAAAGGTATAGATTGCAGCGACCGGCAAGCGTAGTTTTTTTGGCAATAGCATTGAGGCAACAGGGAAATTTTCGTAGTGAGCGCGCGTGAATTGTTGGCAGTAGTGGTAGGCGGCTTGAACGTGTGGATCAGTCGGCATCGTTTTTGTCTTGCACTTGGCGTGGCTGCTGCTCGATGGGGGGTAACTCAGTGAGCTGACTCTTACTACTGATACCCATCTCAGTGAACTTGCGTGCGCCCGGCAATACCTGACGCTCAAGCGAACCGACGGCACTGTTGAAATGATTGACGCTTTGGCCAAGGCTGTTACCGAGCTTGCCTAGATGATTACCAAAGGTTGCCAGTCGCTTATAAAGCGTTTCACCGAGTTCACGAATGATTTCGGCGTTTTCAGCTAATTTTTGTTGTTTCCAACCATAGGAAACGGCGCGTAACAGCGCAATAAAATTAGTAGGCGTTGCCAGAATGATATTCTGACTCATGCTGTCTTCCAGTAAGGCCGGATCGACTTCCAGAGCCGCGGATAAAAATTGTTCGCCGGGAATAAACAGCACGACAAATTCTGGTGACTGGCTGTATTCTGCCCAATAATTTTTGCGGGACAGCTCTTTAATGCGGCCCCGAATGATCTGGGCATGACGCTTTAACTCGAGCTTACGCGTCATATCATCTTTGGCCTGAATAGCTGATAGATAGGCATCTAACGGAGTTTTTGCATCGACAATTATTTCGCGTTTTTCTGGTAACCGGACGATCATGTCCGGACGGATGCTGCCAGTTTCTGTTGCCGTATGCGTTTGCTCATAAAAATCACAATGGGCGACCATGCCACTGAGTTCTGCCAAACGGCGTAAGGTCATTTCTCCCCATTGACCCCGGACCTCAGGGCGACGCAAAGCCTGTACTAAGTTTTGCGTTTCTTGCTGCAGTTGTTGCTGATTTAAGTTCATCTGAGCAATGGTGGAATTCAGACTGCCATAGGCTTCTTTGCGATCTTTTTCGATCTCGCTAATTTGTTTGCTGGTGTTTTGCAATGCTTCATTAATCGGTTTAAGTAGTTGCTCAATGGCTTTCTCTTTACTGCCAAGCTCGGCTTTGGCTTCACTCTGAAAACGTTTCAGGTTTTCCTCTGCCAAGCGCAGAAAGTTAGTGTTATTACGGCTTAATGCTTCATTCGACAGTTGATTAAAGGTATTGGCCAGTTGATCGCGGGTATGATCCAGAATTTCATCGAGCTCCGCTTTATGCTGCTGTTCCCAATCCAGTTTCAGCGTCAACTCCTTAATCTGCGATTGTTGTGCACGGACTTTATCATTACGCAGCAATACGCCGATTAGAATGCCGACTGCTATGCTGATTAAAGCAACAGTTAACAGGCTTTGATAGGTTTGGATAAAGGGCAGAATTAAATCCACTGCAAAATCTCTAATGGATGATTAATAACGCAGTCAGCTTGCCAGAGATCAATGTTTTCATCATGGTCAATATAACCATAACGGGCGATCACGGCGCGCATATGGGCATTTTTGGCCGCTTCAATATCACGCTGCGCGTCGCCGATATAAACACAATCTGCGGAGGATACCGCCAGTGATTCACAAGCATGTTGTATCGGCGCCGGATGCGGCTTGCTGTAAGCGGTGGTATCACCACTGACAATACAGGCTGCCTGATCGGTAAGCTGTAGTTGCTGCATCAGCGGATCAGTTAAAAATGCCGGTTTATTAGTGACAACACCCCAGCGGATTTGGTTGGCCGTTAAAGTATCGAGCACTTTTCGCATACCAATAAACAGTGCCGATTCACGCGTTAGATTATCAGCATAAATCTGCAAAAAACGTTGCTGTAGGCCGCTATAAGCAGGGTTTTCTCTGTCGATGCCAAAGCCCAGTTTTATTAAACCGGCACTGCCATTACTGGCGACGGGACGGATTAAGGCATGCTCCAGTGGTTTACGACTTTCCTGCTCCAGCAAAGTATTCAGTGCAAAACCCAGATCTGGCGCGGTATCGACCAGCGTGCCATCAAGATCAAACAGCAGCACATTAAACGGTGAAATAACCATTACAACCGCCGGCAATGCATCAGGTAATTGACATCTACATCCTGCGTTAATGCATATTTGCGTGTTAACGGGTGATAGCTAATACCGGCAATCGCACTGACTGTTAAACCGGCCTCACGACAAGCGCGAGC
>CBFHWI010000063.1:0-4009 GCA_965659475.1 Methylophaga sp. | reverse complement strand
TGCCATGGCTTCGGCAGTGGTTTGCTGGTAGTTGATTTTTAAGCCGGCTTCAAGCGCATGCAGCCGGGCAATTTCCAACGGCAGTTCGCCCATATCAATACCTGTAGCATCGGCACCAGATAACGCCAGCGATTCAGTCAAAATGCCACCACCACAGCCGACATCAATGATTGTTGACGCTTTTAAAATAGTGCGATCTTTAATAAATTGTAGTCGCAAAGGATTAATTTGATGTAACGGCTTGGACTGACCTTCCGGGTCCCACCAACTGTCGGCGAGTGCGTCAAATTTGGCGACTTCGGCCGGATCAACATTATGATGTGTCATGCGTTTGCCTTAATTTGGCTGGCCCACTGCCGGGCATCAGCAAGAATTTTTTGACTGTCGAGCGTGGTTAACTGGCGATTTTTGAGTAAGTGCTCACCCGCGACCCAGACATCAGTCACCTTTTCTCGGCCAGTGGCATAAACCAACTGTGAGGGCAGGTCATAAAAGGGCTGGGTTTCTAAATCACTGAGTTTCACGGCAATCATATCAGCCGCTTTACTGATTTCGAGCGAACCGGTAATTTGCTCAAGTCCGAGCGCTTTTGCAGCATTGATGGTTGCCATTTGTAATGCCTGATAAGCTGGCACTGCGCTGGGATCACCGGAAACCGCTTTGGCTAGCAACGCGGTTTGACGTATTTCTGAGAACATATCCAAATCATTATTGGATGCTGCGCCATCAGTACCGATTGTGATATTTACGCCGCTTTTGCTCAGCGCTGCAACCGGACAAAAGCCACTCGCCAGTTTCAGATTTGACTCCGGACAATGCGCGATGTGAACGCCCGCTTGCGCGCAATCTTCGATTTCTGCTGAGGTCAGCTGCGTCATATGCACTGCAATCAAACGTGGTGATAACAGCCCCAGGTCTCTCAAGCGTGCCAGGGGCCGTTCGCCATATTCTTCAATGCTGGTATTAATTTCACTGGCCGTTTCATGAATATGCATTTGAATCGGCACATCCAGTTCTTCGGCATTAACGATGATTTGTTCCAGCGTTTTATTGGCGACGGTGTATGGGGCATGCGGTGCATAGTTACTGGTGATCCGGGGATGATGCCGGTACTTATCATGTAAAGCCTGGCCTTTATGTAAGTACTCATTTACATCACGCGCCCAACTGGTCGCAAATTCAATCACTACCATGCCCAGGCTGGCGCGAATGCCACTTTGATCAACAACGCGGGCCGTGGCTTCCGGATAAAAATACATATCGCTGAAAGTCGTGGTGCCACCGCGAATCATTTCGGCAATGGCCAGCGCTGAACCGGCCTCGACAAATGCATCACCGACAAACTTTTGCTCGGCCGGCCAGATATGGTCGTTGAGCCAGCGCATCAACGGTAAATCATCAGCCAAGCCACGGAACAAACTCATGGCGCTATGACCATGGTTATTAATCAGCCCCGGCATTATTGCATGATCAGTTAAATCATGAACTTGCGTTGCCGTAAATTGCAGCTTTGCCTCAGCCTGGGGTAACAGCGCTACAATATGTCCTTCGTGGACGGCAATGGCGTGATTTTCAAGGACCGCCTGATCAGTCGTCATCGGTAAACACCAGCGGGCGTTAATTAACAAGTCGATTTTTTTCATAGCGTCTGATTATAACCGCCCCAAGCAGGAGAACACAGTGGCAAGCCAAAGCAAAAGCGTCCAACCGATTCGCTGGCAGGAAAATAAATTGTGCTTATTGGATCAGCGGCTGTTGCCGGCAGAAACCGTTTGCCTCGATTTTGATGATAGCAATGAGGTTGCCAAAGCCATCAAAGATATGGTTGTACGCGGTGCGCCGGCAATTGGTGTTACCGCGGCCTATGCTGTGGTGTTGGCAGCTAGAAAAGCCTGGCAAATAGCAGCTGAAAATTGGCAACAAGCGATGTCAGCGCCGCTGAAAACCTTACTTGAATCGCGGCCAACGGCCGTAAATTTACAATGGGCAATTGACAGAATGACAGCTGTTTATCAATCGCTGCCGGCGAGTGACAATCCTGAAGCTGCATTACTCGCGACGGCTAAACAGATTCATCAACAAGATATTGCGGCCAATCATGCTATGGGCAAATTGGGTGCGGATTTAATGGATTTAAACAGCACGGTATTAACCCATTGCAATGCCGGCGCATTGGCAACCGGCGGATTTGGCACAGCATTAGGGGTGATTCGTCAGGGTTTTGCCGAGGGTAAGATCAATCATGTGTATGTCGACGAAACGAGGCCCTGGTTACAGGGCGCCAGACTGACGGCCTGGGAGTTAGTCGAAGAGCAAATTCCCTGTACGCTGCAATCTGATGTGGCGGCCGCGGCATTAATGGCGCAGGGCAAAGTCAACTGGGTGATTGTCGGCGCCGACCGTATCGCTGCCAATGGCGATGTCGCCAATAAAATCGGTACTTATGCGCTGGCCGTATTAGCGCAATATCACGGAGTGAAATTTATGGTGGCTGCGCCGCAGTCGACCATCGATTGGCATTGTCAAAGCGGGAAGCAAATTCCGATTGAACAACGGCCGGCAAGGGAAGTCACCCATATCGGCGATAAACAAATTGCGCCGGATGGTGTCTCAGTGAGCAATCCAGCATTTGATGTTACGCCGGCAAAATTGATTACGGCCATTGTCACTGAAGCAGGTGTTGTTTTGTCGCCTTCAGTCGCCACAATGAGTAGTCTGCATTTAGGCGCATAAGGAGTCAGTTATGGCACAAACAGCATTGGTTACTGGTAGTAATCGTGGCATCGGGCTTGAGCTTTGCCGGCAGTTAAAACAGCTTGGTTATGATGTTATCGCGACTTGTCGGTATCGATCGCCAGCACTGAACGAATTGGGTGTTGAAATCATCGAAGATGTTGAGGTGAGCGAGCCATTCAGCTTGCATAATCTCTCCGAGAAACTCGGTGAGCGGAAAATCGACTTGCTAATGAATAATGCCGGGATTGCCGGTGGTTTGGGGCTGGCAGATATTGATGCCAACACCGTCGAGAGTTTCAAACGTATGTTTGAGGTCAATAGCCTTGGGCCATTGTTGACCACGCAGGCGCTGCTGAAACACTTACAAAATGGCAGTAAAGTGGGTCTGGTCACCAGTCGAATGGGATCGATTGCCGATAACGATTCCGGTGGTAGTTATGCCTATCGGATGTCTAAAGCGGCGCTTAATGCCGCAGGTAAATCGCTGTCCATCGATTTGAAAAGCAAGGGTATTGCGGTGGCGATTTTGCATCCGGGCTGGGTACGTACCGATATGACCGGCCATGGTGGTCTGGTCGATGCTGATGAATCAGCCAAAGATTTGTTGGATCGTATGGCCGAACTGAATCTCGAAAACAGCGGCACTTTCTGGCATATGAATGGTGACGAATTGCCTTGGTAGCTTATCCGGCGCTGAGCGAACATCAGCAGCGTAAATTACCCACCTTGCTAAAACCCGCAACGCCGGTCGTCGCGCAATTCGATGATAGTAGTCATCAAATCTGGTTTTGTGAAACAGATATTGGTCCTTTGGTACTGAAAGTTGCCGATAGACCGGTAATCCGCGGCTCAGTATTTTGGCAGGGTTTGAATCGTCTGTTCGCGCTGAATTTTCCAGCCTCGCTGGCTAATACTGTTGGTGTGCAGCAGTTTCTAAACCAGCACAGCCCACTGGACATTCCCGAATGTTTATCAGCGAACAACGGTTTTGTCGTATGCCGGCAATTAGTGGGCAAAACCTTAGATGCTGAAGCGGTCAATCCAGATATTATCCGACAACTTGCCAGACATATTGCCGCATTGCATCAGCAAACATCTGAGCGCTGGGGCGCATTAAGAAAGCCTAAATTCTCCGCCGATTTATGGTCGTCAAGGCTGCGTCAGACCTTGTCTTATCTGGCCACTAATAATGACATAGCCATTTCGCCGGTACTGCTGGGTAATGCACTGAAACAAGCGGCGGATATTCAAGCAAATAGCTTCGTGCCGGTGA
>CBFHWI010000062.1:0-7543 GCA_965659475.1 Methylophaga sp. | reverse complement strand
ATGCACAATCAGCACATGCTTGCTGCCCAGTTTTTTCAGGACCTCTGCCATCGGCCGTAACCATTTGGCATCATAGACACCGAGCACTTGATGCGGTGCATTGGCAGGATTGGTCAACGGGCCCAGTAAGTTAAAAATTGTCCGGACTGCCATTTGTTTGCGCGCGCCAATAGCGTGTTTCATGGCACCGTGATGTTTCTGGGCAAACATAAAACCGATGCCGGCCGTTTCAATGCAATGACCGACTTGCTCGGGCGTCAATTCTAAATTAACACCAGCGGTTTCGAGGACATCA
This sequence comes from Methylophaga sp., assembly GCA_965659475.1. Lineage (GTDB taxonomy): Bacteria > Pseudomonadota > Gammaproteobacteria > Nitrosococcales > Methylophagaceae > Methylophaga. The sequence continues at coordinate 7,248 of CBFHWI010000062.1, read as the reverse complement.
GCACTGCCAGAGGTGCTGGAAACAGAGCGATTACCATGTTTGGCCACTTTGGCACCGGCAGCAGCAACGACGAAAGCGCTGGCAGTCGATACATTAAAACTACTGGCACCATCACCACCGGTGCCACAGGTATCGAGGACCGGTGCGCCGGTAACCGAAACCAGCGTGGCTAACTGGCGCATAACTTTAGCTGCTGCGGCGATTTCTTCAACGGTTTCGCCTTTCATGGCCAGGCCAATCAAAAAACCGCCAATTTGGGCATCCGTTGCCTGGCCGGACATGATTTGCTGCATAACGGCGCCCATTTCCTGCTCTGATAGATTCTGCCTTTGCATGACCTGTTTAATGGCCTGCGGCAAGCTGATCATATATTCAGCCATGATGTTCATCCAAAAAGTTTTTCAAAAGCTGATGACCTTGTTCGGTCAGAATCGATTCCGGGTGAAATTGCACGCCTTCAATCGGCAGGGTTTTATGGCGGACCCCCATGATTTCATCGAGACTGCCATCGGCATGCTGGGTCCAGGCGGTGATTTCGAAACAATCCGGCAAAGTGTCTTTTTTAATGACCAGTGAATGGTAGCGCGTGGCTTGTAGTGGGTTATTCAAGCCTTTAAAAACGCCGATATCATGATGAAAAACCGGTGAGGTTTTACCATGCATGATTTCCCGGGCATGCACCACATCGCCACCAAATGCCTGACCAATGGCCTGATGGCCCAGACAAACGCCAAGGATCGGTTTGATACCGGCAAAATGCTTGATGACGTCCAGCGACACTCCCGCTTCATTGGGCGTACAAGGGCCTGGCGAAATGACGATTTGCGCCGGATTCAGCTTTTCAATATCAGCAATGCTCAATTGATCATTGCGTTTGACTTCGACCTCGGCGCCTAATTCGGCAAAATATTGCACCAGGTTGTAGGTAAACGAGTCGTAATTGTCGATCATTAATAACATGCGCTAATCCTGATTAAGCCTGGTCGGCAGTCGGTGGTTGCAAACCGGCTTCGGCCATGGCGACAGCGCGAAATACTGCGCGGGCTTTATTCATGGTTTCCTGCCATTCAGATTCGGGTACCGAATCATAAACAATGCCGGCACCTGCCTGAATATGCAGTTGCTGATTTTTGATGACGGCCGTGCGAATAGCAATGGCAGTATCCATATTGCCCGACCATGACAAATAACCCACCGCGCCGGCATAAACGCCGCGTTTGACCGGCTCTAGTTCGTCAATGATTTCCATTGCGCGGACTTTGGGGGCGCCGCTGACGGTGCCGGCTGGGAAGGTTGCTTGCAGCGCGTCCAAAGCCGTCATATCTGGCAATACTTTGCCGGTGACATTGGAGACAATATGCATGACATGCGAATAACGCTCGATAACCATTTTATCGGTGAGTTTGACGGTGCCAGTCTGGCTGACGCGACCAATATCGTTACGACCCAAATCAATCAGCATCAGATGTTCGGCAAGTTCTTTCGGATCTGATAATAAATCGGCTTCCAGCGCTTGATCTTCTTCTTCATTGTTACCGCGCTGACGGGTGCCGGCAATCGGTCTGACGGTGACTTCCTGGTCTTCCATACGCACCAGAATTTCCGGCGACGAGCCGACAACATGAAAATCATCCAAATTCAGGTGAAACATGTAGGGCGATGGATTCAGTGTTCTCAGTGCCCGGTACAAATCAATTGGCGCTGCCTCAAACGGAATCGACAACCGCTGTGACAATACCACCTGCATGATGTCGCCATCGGTAATGTATTGCTTGGCTTTCTCAACCGCATTGATAAACCCATCGTGGGTGAAACCGGAAATAAAATCCTGTTCACTGACCTTATGAGTGGCTGTGTGAGCCGGCGTTTTTGGCGTTGATTCGCGAAGTTGCTGCGTCAGATTATCCAGGCGATTTTGAGCGTGTTGATAGGCATTGTCTTGTGCTGTATCGGCATGCACAATCAAAAAAAGCCGATTACTGAGATTATCAAAAACCACCAGTTCATCGGAAACCATCAGCAAAATATCAGGACAACCCAGCGGATCATTCGGCGGTGCTTCACCTAACCGGGTTTCTACATAACGAACCGTGTCGTAGCCAAAGTAGCCAACCAGGCCACCATTGAACTTGGGTAAACCATCAAGCGCCGGTACCTTGAAGGTCGCCTGAAATTGGGCAATCCACTTCAACGGGTCCGGTTTGATAACGGTTTGGATCAATTCGTTGTCTTGGTAAACACGGATTTGTGAGCCAAAAATTTTCACGACTTGCTGGCAGGGCAAACCAATAATTGAATACCGACCCCATTTTTCGCCGCCCTGAACTGACTCAAATAAATAAGAGTAGGGCGCGTCCGCCAGTTTCAGATAGGTACTGAGCGGTGTATCGAGATCCGCCAGCACTTCTCGCGATAGCGGAATGCGGTTGTAGCCGGCCTCAGCCAGTTGGTCGAATTGTTCCTGTTTCATCGATGGCTTCTAAGTTATGCCCGGCAAGGTGCCGGGCAGATCTTCAAATTACTGGCGCTGTTTTCGATTAAATGTTGGCTTGTGCCAGTTCAGCGCGCAGTGCAGCGATAACGGTTTCGTAATCATTTGGATCGTTGCTGTTAGCGGCACCAAATACCGCACTGCCAGCGACAAAGGTGCGGGCACCGGCTTCAGCAATTTCACGGATATTTTGTACGTTGACGCCGCCATCAATTTCCAAATCAATGTCATAACCACTTTCGTCAATCATTTTGCGCGCCATGCGCAGTTTATCCAGCGTATGTGGAATAAATTTCTGGCCACCAAAGCCTGGGTTAACTGACATCAGCAAAATGCGATCAACCTTGTCGAGCACATGTTCGGCCAACGTTAACGGGGTGGCTGGGTTGAATACCAGACCGGTTTTACAACCTTCGGCTTTGACCAGTTGCAAGCTGCGATCAATATGATCTGAGGCTTCAGGATGGAAAGTGATGTAGCTGGCACCGGCTTTGGCAAAATCCGGAATAATCCGATCAACAGGTTTAACCATTAAATGTACGTCGATTTCTGCCGTCACACCATGTTTACGCAATGCTTCACAAACCAATGGTCCAATAGTCAGATTAGGGACGTAATGATTGTCCATAACATCAAAATGGACAATATCGGCACCGGAGGCCAATACATTGACAACTTCTTCCCCTAAACGGGCAAAGTCAGCAGACAAAATTGAAGGAGCAATTTTAAATTCAGCCATGATGGTTTCTCTCTTAAATTGTTTTCGGATCCAAAAACCCGTTACTTTACCGCAAAAGCAGCTACTTTTCAGCTTTTGAAACGTGACAACTGTGATTATACTGAGGTCGTTTATCAGCAGTCTGTTTATCGGAGAATGCCTTGCTGCGATTGTGCTTGACCGCGTTGTTTTTTGTGATGTTCAGTTACCAGGCTCATTCCGGCGAGACAACGGCTGAGGAAGACAAAGCAACGATACCGAAGATGGCACGAAGTGGCGGGGCGGTTGCGGGTGAATTTGCGTTTGATGTCGCCAATCAACCGATTGCAGCGGCATATTTACCGCAAACCTTTGATGAATTACGCGGCGGCATTATCCTGCTACATGATCAATCCAGCCAGTTTGATAGCTCATTACTAAAACGGTTACGCAAAGATTTGACGACATTTGGCTGGGATACCCTGACCGTATCACTGGATTATCAAGCACAGATTGCAGCGGATAATGCGGCAACCGTCGATGCAGCAGAAACCAATAATCCCCAGACTGACGCTGCAGTTGAGACGGCTGAAGCGGACGCGCCGCCGGCAGAAAATAATGCAGCTGATGCCGACGCTGAAGCTGAAGAATCACCAGAACAATTGGCGCTACCCAATAATGCGGCACGAATGGATGCTGCAATTGCCTGGATGCAAACGAAGAATCCGCCGCATTTGGTCTTTATCGGTCATGGTGCGGGCATTCAAACCGCTATTGATGCGATTGCAGCCACACCGCAAACGGTCAGTGCGCTGGTCATGATCAGTGCTAATGACGACATAACGGCCGAAAAGATTATTGATGCCAATTTACCGGTGCTGGATATTACCGGCAGTCAAATTGATGAAGTACCGGATAAGGCCGCCGTTATGCGCCGTAGCCAACTGAAATACACCACTACTCAACCGTATAGTCAGCGACAAATAGTCGGTGCCGATCGCGATTTTCACGGTATGGAGACGCTGCTGGGCAAGCGAGTGCACAGTTGGCTGCACCGCCAACTGATAGGTGATGTACGGCGCTGATATGCAGCTATATAACGGCGGGAAAGTGGTACTGCAACGTAGCAGTGATGAAGGCATTATCGAAGTGGTCGATATTGGTGATATTCGCTCCCTGCATTTTGGCACCTATCCCAGACAAAGCAGCATGTCTTTGCGCCATCCCCATAGTTTAGAACTCAGTTACACCCGTTCGATGATGGCCTGTCTGCTATTTAACCCACGACCGGTTAATATTTTGGTGGTCGGGTTGGGTGGAGGCTCACTGGTTAAATTTTTATTGCATCATTACCCGGATTGTCACGTTACAGTGATTGAATATCGGCAAGATGTTATCGAAGTCGCACAAAACTTTTTCGGTGTGCCTGGTAAAGATCTGCGGCTGACCATTTTGCAGGGTGACGGCTATCAATTAGTCAGTGAGATTTTTTACCGGGGTGAACAACAATTCGATCTATTACTGGTTGATGCTTACGATCATGAGGGTATGGCGCAAAGTGTTGGTGTACAAGTTTTTTTTGATGCCTGCGCCGGTGTATTATCACCACAAGGTCTGATGAGTATTAATCTGTGGGGCAGTGATCGGCCATCGTTTAATCTTACGATGCAGCGAATCAATCAGAGTTTTCAGGATCAGAGCCTGATATTACCGGTTGCCGGTAAAGGCAATGTTATTGGCCTGGCGTTTAAACAAGTGGTGAATCCGTCTCAGCTGAAAAAGCTGCGAGCATTGGCTGAGCAATTAGAAGACAGTTTGCAGACCAGTTTGCCGCAGTCGTTGCAACAATTGATTCGTCAGAATCAGTCTTTTTTGAATCGATTATTTCTATAAAAAATATAATATTAGGCGTGACATTTGATGCTTTATATGACAAAAATACCAACCATAAGCTTAGTTAAGGTTAGATAGCTATGTGGCGTGTGTTTATCTTAATGATTTGTTTGGCATGTAGTCTGCCGGCTGCCGCATCCGATGATGGCGTGGAAATCATTATTGTCCGTGACCAAAACATGCTGCTGGTTAAAAAAGATAACCGCACCATCAAATCTTTCCGTGCTGCGTTTGGCAGCGGTGGTAAACAGGCCAAAGTACGCGAAGGTGATCGCAAAACCCCCAAAGGTCATTACCGCATTTTGGAAGTGCGCAGCAGTGATAGTTTTCATACTTTTATGCAGCTCAATTATCCGAACATGGATGATGCCAAGCGGGCGTTGAAATCAGGTTTGATTGATCGTACTGAGTATCGGCGAATTCTTGGTGCACACCTTTATGAAGAATTACCACCACAAAATACCGTCCTCGGCGGTTTAATTGGTATTCACGGTATTGGTGTCGAAACGCAGGATAAAGTCGAAATTCATCAAATGACTAACTGGACCAAAGGCTGCATTGCCCTGCGCAACACTGAAATCCAGGAACTCAGCAAATATGTCAGCCACGGTACGCCGGTCATTATCGTTGACAGCATGCCCGAGCTTGCTGCTTACCGCGAAGACTGAAATTTTTCAAAGCGGCGTCTGTCGCAGTTTGCTAGAATAAGTCCTTGATTTTTCCTCTGTAATTGAGAATCTATGCACGCCGCTCCTGATATTTTTTCCTACCGTAAACACTGGGCACAGCGTTTTGGTGTTGCCAAACAGCTGCCGATGAGCCGCGCCGAAATGGATGCGCTCGGTTGGGATAGCTGCGACATTATTATCGTCACCGGCGATGCCTATGTTGATCACCCCAGTTTTGGTATGGCGTTAATTGGTCGGTTGCTGGAAGCACAGGGTTTTCGGGTTGGCATAATTGCCCAGCCGGACTGGACCAGTGCCGAAGACTTCAAAAAACTGGGTAAGCCCAATTTATTCTGGGGCGTCACCGGCGGCAATATGGATTCCATGGTCAATCGTTACACCTCGGATAAAAAAATCCGTCGCAACGATGCCTACACGGCTGGTGGTGAAGGGGGCAAGCGCCCTGATCGCAGCGTCGTGGTTTACAGCCAGCGGTGCCGTGAAGCGCATAAAGATGTGCCGATTATTATTGGTGGTATTGAAGCCAGTTTACGGCGTATTGCCCATTATGATTACTGGTCAGAAAAAGTCCGTCGCAGTGTCATTATGGATGCCAAAGCCGATTTGCTGGTCTATGGCAATGGCGAACGACAGGTGGTGGAAATCGCTCATCGATTGGCCGCTGGTGAATCGGTTAAAGATCTTATCGATATCCGTGGCACGGCTTATTTAACCAAACACAGTCGCCGTGAAGGCTGGTGGGAAAAAGATTCCACCAGTATTGATACCCCCGGCAAACTGAATCCGCCAATTGATCCTTATCAAATGCAAACAGCGGAAACCTGCGAAACCGCTCAGGCGGAAACAGCAGAACAAACGCCGGCCGAGCCCAAAACCAATGTGATTAAAATTCACCGGGTATCACCGCGTAATGCTGATAAAACGGTGATTCGCTTGCCGGCCTATAACCAGGTTAAAGATGATCCAATTACCTACGCGCATACCTCGCGCATTCTGCATTTAGAAACCAATCCGGGTAATGCCTTAGCGCTGGTACAGCAACACGCTGAATATGACGTCTGGCTCAATCCACCACCAATCCCGCTGACCACGCAGGAAATGGATGCGGTATTTGATTTGCCATACAGTCGTACGCCGCATGTCCAATACGGCAAAATGAATATTCCGGCTTACGAAATGATCCGTTTTTCGGTCAATATCATGCGTGGTTGTTTTGGCGGCTGTACCTTTTGTTCGATTACTGAGCACGAAGGCCGGATTATCCAAAGTCGTAGCGAAGACTCGATTATCAAAGAAGTCGAAGCGATTCGCGACACCACGCCAGGCTTCACCGGTATTATTTCTGATTTGGGCGGCCCGACTGCCAATATGTATCGGCTGGCCTGTAAGAGTGAAGAGATTGAAGCCAGTTGCCGGCGTTTATCGTGTGTGTATCCCGGGATCTGTAAAAATCTCAATACTGACCACACACCACTGAT
>CBFHWI010000061.1:0-7666 GCA_965659475.1 Methylophaga sp. | reverse complement strand
GAATCCAGGCCCAAATATTTGGCTGAGGCACCGGTAGCGATAATCAGCGAGTCTGCTGTATAGGTGCCGGCATCACCGGTCAGCGTAAAAGGCCGTTTGCTTAAATCAGCGGTATGAATATGGTCAAAGACGATTTCGGTACCAAAGCGCTCGGCATGTTTTTGCATGCGCTGCATCAACTCAGGACCCTGGACGCCTTCGGCATCACCGGGCCAATTATCGACATCGGTCGTGGTCGTTAACTGACCGCCTTGTTCAATGCCGGTAATCAGCACTGGATCCAAAGCCGCACGCGCCGCATAGACCGCAGCGGTATAACCTGCAGGACCGCTGCCTAAAATCAATAAACGACTGTGTTTACTGTCAGCCATAAAACCATTCTCCAGAATTCGTTAAAAGTCATGATTAGAGTAACCATTGCTGTGGATTTGGACAAGCATCGTAGTTGAAAAGCTGTGTTAGAATCTGCCGATAATCTATTGGCTTTATTGGAATTATTACATTGGCACAAGCGACGCGGGTAAACGACAAAGCGAAACAAGACGTCACCACCAGCGCAGTCGGCTTTCGTCTGCGCGAAGCAGCATTGATTTTGGCATTGGCTTTAGCGGCCTATTTACTATTGTCATTGGCAAGTTATGAGCCGACCGATCCGGGTTGGTCAACGACCGGCACCGATGATGTGGTGGCCAATAGCGGCGGTATTGTGGGTGCATGGCTCGCTGATGCGCTGCTCTATGGTTTTGGCTTGCCGGCTTATTTAGCGCCATTAATGCTGGGTTTTTCCGGCTGGCTGCTATTTAGCTGGGGCAAACGCGCGGATAGTGCCGATGCTATGCATTTCTGGGTATTAAAAGGGGTTGGTTTATTGATGGCGTTGGCGGCGGCCAGTGGTTTATCAACATTAAGCCTTATGGACTATGCCGAATTACTGCCATTGGGTGCTGGCGGCGTGTTGGGTGAAGTGGTTGGTCATGGCTTTGAGGCAGTATTTGGTGCCTCCGGGACCAGTTTATTATTACTGGCTTTGCTGTTGACCGGAGTCACCTTGTTTACCGGATTATCGTGGTTAATGGTGATAGATAGATTAGGCGCCGCTGCTATGGTGGTGATGACCTGGGCAGCCCGTCGCAGCAGGGATATACAGTCGGAGATTCAGGCCAAACGTAATCGCCAACAGCGTGAAGAAAGTTTTTTAGAGCAAAAAGAAAAATTACAGCACAAAGCCAAAGTACGCATTGAGCCGGTGCTACCGCAAGGGGTGGTGGCCAGTAAACGTGAAGAGAAAGAACGGCAGAAGCCATTGTTTGAAACAGCGGATGCGCCCGGAATGCCGACACTGTCATTACTGGATCTGCCCAAAGCCGCTCAGCAGGGTTACAGCGAAGAAGTGCTGCAGGCTCTGTCGAGGCAGGTAGAGCTGAAGCTGAAAGATTTCGGTGTTGAAGTGCAGGTCGTTGAAGTTCAGCCTGGCCCGGTGGTCACCCGTTTTGAATTGCAGCCGGCAGCTGGCATTAAAGTCAGCCGTATCAGTGGCTTGGCTAAAGATTTGGCGCGGGCTTTATCAGTCAGTAGCGTGCGTATCGTTGAAGTTATTCCCGGCAAACCAGTCGTTGGATTGGAAATCCCTAACGAGCATCGTGAAATTGTTCGATTGCGCGAAATCCTCGCCTGCAGTGATTATGAGAACAATAAATCACCGTTGGTGATTGCCATGGGTAAAGACATTGCCGGCCGGCCGGTCGTGGCCAATCTGGAAAAAATGCCGCATTTGCTGGTGGCGGGGACCACCGGTTCTGGTAAGTCGGTGGCGGTTAATGCCATGATTCTCAGCCTGCTTTATAAATCGACCGCCAAAGATGTGCGATTGATCATGGTTGATCCAAAAATGTTGGAGTTGTCGATTTACGAAGACATCCCGCATTTGTTGACGCCAGTGGTCACTGATATGAAAGAGGCTGCCAATGCACTGCGTTGGTGTGTGGCAGAAATGGAGCGGCGTTATCCGCTGATGGCGGCACTGGGCGTACGTAATATCGCCGGCTTTAACAAAAAAGTGCAGGATGCCATTGATAAAGGTGAGCCGATTACTGATCCGTTGGCAGAAATTCTGCCTGGTGAGCCTATCCCAACACTTGAACCAATGCCATTTATCGTCGTGATTATTGATGAATTAGCCGATATGATGATGGTGGTAGGCAAACAAGTAGAAGAATTGATCGCCCGTCTGGCGCAAAAAGCCCGTGCTTCGGGTATTCATTTGATTCTGGCGACACAGCGGCCGTCGGTAGATGTTATCACTGGCTTGATCAAGGCCAATATTCCCACACGGATGGCGTTTCAGGTGTCATCTCGCATCGACTCGCGGACCATTCTGGATCAAATGGGCGCAGAACAATTATTGGGTCAGGGCGATATGTTGTTTTTACCGCCGGGCAGTGGCTTGCCGGAGCGGATTCATGGCGCCTTTGTTGATGATCATGAGGTGCATGCCGTGGTCAATTTCCTGAAAAGCCAGGGCGGGCCGGATTATCTGGAAGAAATTACCAAAGCGCTCAGTGCTGAAGATGGTGACGGTGGTGCATTTGGTGATGCCTCTGATGGTGAACAGGACGAGCTTTACGATCAGGCGGTGCAAATTGTCACTGAATCGCGGCGGGCCTCGGTGTCGGGTATTCAGCGGCGTTTAAAAATTGGTTACAACCGGGCGGCGCGTATTGTTGAGGCCATGGAAGCGGCCGGTGTCGTGTCTGCGATGCAAAGTAACGGTGGTCGTGAAGTATTAGCACCGCCGCCTCGTGATTGACGCACCTATTTTCATCCGCTTTAGTCTAATCATCGTGGGAAACTATCAGGAGTTTATATGTTGAAGCGATTTTCGCTGATGCTGACTGGGGTGCTGAGTTTGAGTATCGGGGCTGTGCAGGCTGAAGAAGATGCGGTGAGTCGTTTGAATCGGTTCGTTGCTGAGGTCAGCGAGTTTCAGGCGACGTTTACGCAAACTGTGGTGGATTCTGAAGGCAATATTATTGAACAGGCAGATGGCGAATTTTTGCTGTCGCGTCCGGGTAAATTCCGCTGGGATTACGTCACGCCTTATCCACAGCAAATCGTCGCGGATGGCCAGCGGATTTGGTTTTATGACGAAGATTTAGAGCAAATCACTGTTAAGAGTCAGGATGAAACGCTGGCCGATACACCGGCTGGTTTGTTATCGGGCAAGAGCATGCCAGAAGATGCCTATAACATCACGGCAGTTGATAAGAGCGATGATTTGCAGTGGGTGGCGTTGACGCCTAAAGATACTGAATCCAATTTCCAGCGGGTACAACTGGGCTTTGATGAAACCGGTCTGCAGCAAATGCTGATGACCGATGCTTTTGATCAGCAAACTAATCTGCAATTTACCGACGTGAAAATCAATCCCTCGCTGGCGGCCGATCGTTTTAACTTTATTCCGCCAGCCGGTGTTGACGTCGTAGGAGACGCGCCCTAAGTGAGTCTGTTTGATAATCTGCAGCCCAGCAGTGGTCGCCCTTTAGCGGACCGGATGCGGCCGCAGACGCTGGATGACTATATTGGTCAGCAGCATTTGATAGGTGAAGGCAAACCACTGCGCCAGGCAATTGCCAGTGGTCAGCCGCATTCGATGATTTTCTGGGGGCCACCCGGCACCGGAAAGACGACGCTGGCCAGATTGATTGCCGGTTATTGTGATGCCGAATTTATCACTATTTCAGCCGTTTTGGCCGGTGTTAAAGAAGTCCGTGAAGCAGTTGCCAGAGCTAAATTAATTGCCCAGGAACGCGGCCGGCGCACCATGTTATTTGTCGATGAAGTACATCGTTTTAATAAATCCCAGCAAGATGCCTTTTTACCATATGTCGAAGACGGCACTTTTACGTTTATTGGCGCCACCACTGAAAACCCCTCATTCGAACTTAATAATGCGCTGCTATCAAGAGCCCGGGTCTATGTGCTCAAATCATTGGAAGCTGCCGATTTACGGCTGATCATTGATCGGGCGATGGACGATGGGGTTCGCGGTCTGGCCGCTCGTGGTATCAGTCTTGATGATGCGCTGCGGGATCAGCTTGCGGAAAGCGCTGATGGTGATGGCCGTAGGGTGTTAAATCTACTGGAAATCGCTATCGATTTAGCTGATAGCAAGTCACAAACCGCGGTTACTGTGGAAGATTTAACGGCGGTGTTATCCGGCAGCTTTCGGCGTTTTGATAAAGGCGGTGAGGCTTTTTATGATCAGATCTCTGCGCTGCATAAATCAGTGCGTGGCAGTGCCCCGGATGCCGCTTTGTATTGGCTTTGCAGGATGCTGGATGGGGGGTGTGATCCAATATACCTAATGCGCCGAATCGTGCGCATGGCTGTGGAAGATATCGGTAATGCTGATCCCCGTGGCTTGGAACTGGCATTAAACGCCTGGGACAGTCTAGAAAAATTGGGCCGGTCGGAAGGTGAATTGGCGATTGCCCAGGCCGTCGTTTATTTAGCCTGTGCGCCAAAAAGTAATGCTGTTTATACCGCTTTTAAAGCGGCGATGCATGATGTGCAAACCAACGGCAGTGCTGAAGTGCCACTGCATTTACGCAATGCGCCAACCAAGTTAATGAAACAGCTGGATTACGGCAAAGCTTATCGTTATGCCCATGATGAACCGGATGCTTATGCCGCAGGGGAGACCTACTTTCCGGAAACCATGGGCGAGCGACGGTATTATCAGCCGGTTAATCGGGGTCTGGAAATCAAGATTGGCGAAAAATTAAGCCGCTTACGCGATCTCGATAAACAAGCCAAAAAACGTGGTTAAGCCCTTATCGGTGCATAAATATCATAGCGGGTGTTTTTGCTGGCAACTTCAGCAACCGGTTTTACGGCATTTAATAACGATGCGCCTTTGGGGCGTTTGACGACAATGCGTTTTTTAGCGCGTTGCAGCGCGACAGCCAGTAAGGTTTCACCCGTTTCATCATTGCCAACTAATTGATGCAGGATTTGCATGTCTTTTTTGACCAGTGCGCTTTTATCCCGGCTGGGGTACATCGGATCCAGATAAATAACATCCGGCCAATTGGCTTCAGGCAATGCCGTTAAATAATCGACCGCATTAACATTCAATAACGACATTCGGACGGCGATGTTGGCAATCTCTTTGTCATTTGCCGCGCGATTTAAGCCATCTTCAATTAAGGCGGCCAACAGCGGCTGTTGTTCCAACAAAGTTAACTGACAACCCAGACTGGCAAGAACAAACGCATCTCTGGCCCAACCGGCCGTGGCATCAATAACTGACGGATTAAAACCAGACTTTAAACCGATGGCTTTGGCGAGCGGCTGACCACGACCGCCGCCAAATTGCCGGCGATGGGCGTTTTTACCGCCAGTAAAATCCACTTGTACCGGACCACCGAGCGCAGGTGCCCATAAACTTAATCCGTGCTCGTTAACCGTTAATTGCAACGCTGCATTTGATTCATTGCTCAGCGATAACGCCAGACGATTAGCCAATTGTTGAGCGCTGTCGGCAAACACTGCATTTGTGAAGCTGACCTTACATGCAGTCATCGGCAATCAAGGGCCGGCAATAAAATTACCGAAAGCACGACTGCCTTCTGCAGTAGCGATGTTTTCAATCAACTTATCGGTTTTGGTATCAATCACTGACACTTGGCCACTACCCCAGTTAGCCACATAGAGATAACGGCCATTGGCGCTGAGATCAATGCCTTCCGGCGTATCATCAACATCAATTACCGCAGTCACCTCATTGCGACGTAAATCAATTTTGGAAACGCTGTTTTCGTCTTGATTGGTGACATATAAAGTGTTGTCATCGTGACTCAACGCTGCGCAATACGGCCATTCACCGACTGCAATGGTCTCGATGGTTTTTTGCAAAGCAGTATCAACAACACTGACACTGTTATCTTGCACATTGACGGTATAAAGGCGCTCGCCATCCTGACTCAGGGCAACACCAAACGGCGCTTTACCTACAGCAATGTCAGCAACAGCTTGTTGCGTAGTTAAATCAACAACCGATACTGAATTACCGTCCCGGTTGGCGACATACAATAACTGATTAGCGTTATCAACAATTAGGCCAGCTGGGGATTGACCGACAGCAATGGTATTAATGATTTGTTTGTTTTCAGTGTCGATCACGCTGATCTGCTGCTGATACCAGTCAGCCACATATAACAAACTGCCATCATCATTACTGGCAATCCCCACCGGGCCATCACCAACTTTCAGTCGGTTGGTTTCCTGCATCAGTGTGGTATCAATAAACGAAATGTCTTGTGAATCAGCATTACTGATAAAGACTTTTTGGCCATCCTGACTTTGTGCAACGCCAGCGGGCGCATCACCAACATTAATAGTGTGTTTGACCTGCTGGGTTTGCAAATCAATAACACTGACATTATTGCTGAGCTGGTTAGTGATGTAGGCGTATTGCGGCCCGTCACTGCAGCCTGTTAGTGGCAACATCACCAACACAAAAAAAGCGGCCCATAGGGGGGCCGCTTCAGATGAGCAATGAGTCGCATTAGCGCACATTATTTTTCCAGAACATTTTTCAAACCTGCCAGGCCGCTGGTGTAGACACCTTTAATGGCTTCAACAGCGTCAGAATCTGACTGGCCTTCAGGTACCGGTGGGTTATCCATAAATGAACGGTAGAATTTACCGCGCCATTTCAGTTCAGTACCTCCGTCAACTTCTTTGACATACATCCATGATTTGTAGGTGGAAACCGGCAATGTGAAGTAAGGCGTATCTTTACTATTAAAGGTAATCGTTTTAACGACACTCATTTCATCGATGGTATAAATCAGCGTCTTACGTTCTTCGTCAACTTTGCCCAGTTCTTCGGTAATCGTTGGATTGCCTTCCGCATTCAGCGTCAGGACACGGGTTTTATCGTCTAACATTTCAACGCTTTTCACCGCAGGATGCCACTGATCAATTGCTGAGAAGTCTTTGACCATATCCCAGACTTTATCAACTGGCGCATTGATAACAATTTTCTCTTCAACCATTTGCCGGGTTGGACCGTGGGCATTAGCCATGACCGGTACTGCTGTCAGGGCGATGGCAAAAAACTGTAACAATTTTTTCATTATCTTCTCCGTTTTTTGTGGTGTGGCAAAACATTACCATGGGGATTCTGAACGTACTCTGAACAGATGCCAATGGTGAATTTTCCCTGAATTGCCTGAAACTGGGCTAGACACTTTAACGGATAACGCGGTGCTGTTCCATAGTATGATTTGACTTACCCCCCCGGATTACCGAAAATTGGGTCCCTTATTTTCAAGCTATTGGCAGGGCTATGACGCCACTGATCAAAATCAGAGATTTGTATTTTTACCGCGGTGATAAGGTGATATTCGACGGCATCGATATCGATATATATCGCGGCAAAGTTACCGCCATCATGGGGCCCAGTGGCACCGGCAAAACAACCTTGCTAAAACTGATTGGTGGCCAGCTGCGGCCTCAACGCGGCAGTATTGTAGTTGATGGTGAAGATGTCCATAAATTATCACGCAAAGCACTATACGCCCTGCGAAAGCGTATGGGCATGTTGTTTCAAAGCGGTGCCTTGCTGACTGATATCAATGTTTTCGAAAATGTTGCCTTT
>CBFHWI010000060.1:0-7823 GCA_965659475.1 Methylophaga sp. | reverse complement strand
TCACTTTCCTTGGTGTTGACAGTGATCTGAATGGTAACGGCGCATCACCGATTGAATTGGTAGCGATGGATCGTGAAGCGGTATTTACCCACCCTGATAATACCCAGAATGAACTGCGCCAGTTTGGTTTGAATGGTTCGCATTGGATCAGAGATGATGTGATGTTGTCGGCCAATACCTATTACCGCGTCAGTGACCGCAGCACCTTTAATGGTGATGGTTCAGAGTTAACGGTAATTGGAAATCAAATTGGTGAAGAAGACGAAGATAATCCTGGAACATTAGAAGACGTTTTCGTCAATAACGCTGCAGCTTTTGGTTTTGCAAATGGTGATTTTGTTGCCCTGAACAATACCAGCGAAACTGAACAGGATAGTTATGGCTTCAGCTTGCAAAGTACCTTTTTGCAACCGTTATTTGGTCGAGAAAATCAGCTGATTGTTGGCGCCGGTTACGATCGATCGGATGTTGATTACAGTTCACAATCAGAAATTGCACGCTTTACGCCAACCCGTGGCACTGATGGAACGGGTGTCATTATTGATGAAACAATTGTTGACGGTAACATTCAGAGCGATACTTATAGCGTATTCTTTACCAATACCCACTCTTTGACTGACCGGTTGGATTTGACTTTAGCGGGTCGTTATAACTGGATTGCTATTGATATTTCAGGTACCAGTAAAGGTGGTGAGCAAGATCTGAATGAAGCTGGTACTACGCATGATTTCAAACGCTTTAATCCATCAGTTGGCCTGACTTATGCTGTAAATGAAAATATGACGGCTTATGGTAGCTACAGTGAATCAAATCGTGCACCAACGCCATCAGAGCTGACTTGTTCTGAGCCTGATGTTCCATGTGCATTGCCTAATTCATTCCTGGCGGATCCACCGTTGGAAGATGTTATTGCCCGCACAGTTGAAGCTGGTTTGCGTGGTCAGGAAGGTGCAATTGCTTGGAATGCCGGCGTCTTTTATACCGAGTTGAAAGACGATTTATTCTTCTTCCCAGCGGTTGAAGATGATGTTGATGACCCACGCCTTAACGTAGGTATCTTTGACAATGTCGATAAAACTGCCCGCGCCGGTCTGGAGTTAGGCTTATTTGGTGCACATGAACGCTTAAACTGGTTTGCTAATTACTCTTATATTCGTGCCACGTTTGAGGATGAGTTCCAGTACGCTCGTGAAGTGGATGGAGTCGTCACTACGTTTACGGTTAAAGAGGGTGATCGTCTGCCCAGTATTCCAGCACACAATTTCAAAATCGGTGCAGATTATGCGTTCACTGATAAATTGTCGCTGGGCTTTACCGCGAATTATGCTTCAAGTCAGTATTACCGAGGTGATGAAGCTAATGAAGATAAGAAAATCGCCCACTATAAAGTGATGAATTTGCATGGTCGTTATCAGGCCACGAAGAATCTGCAATTCTTTGCCAAGGTTGATAATGTCTTTGATAGCGAATACAACACCTTTGGTTTGTATGGTGAACCAGATGAAGCACCGGGCTTTGATTTTGAAGATCCGCGCTTTGTTGGCGCCAGTTCGCCGCGAGCGGGTTGGATTGGCTTTAAATACACGATGTAAAACTTCAAACAAAAAGGCCGCACTTGTTGCGGTCTTTTTTTATAGATAAGACAGAAATTGAAAAGGAACAAATATGCTGCAGATTCTGATGGCCTTAGTCGCGATTATGCCGGGACAAGTGGAGGCAAAGAATAAAGTCATCGACAGCTTTGAAATCTGCATGCAAAAGGTTTTGCACCAACAACCCGGTCAAGTCATCAAAG
This sequence comes from Methylophaga sp., assembly GCA_965659475.1. Classification (GTDB taxonomy): domain Bacteria; phylum Pseudomonadota; class Gammaproteobacteria; order Nitrosococcales; family Methylophagaceae; genus Methylophaga. Next base: position 6,028 of record CBFHWI010000060.1, on the reverse strand, counting down.
TCGAAAAGAAACATGAATCTTACAGGATAATGTATGAGTTTGATGTTCGTGGCGAGGATGGTCTGGATTGGGACATCGAGTGCGCACAAGACACCGGCGAAATCTGGGAAATCGAACGGGAAGTGCAAAACCCCAACGATCCGCTGTTTAAATCCAAGGTAAAAGTCGGTGAAAAAGCCGCTCGTAAAAACGCCTTAAAAGCTTATCCGGGATTTATTCGTGAAGTTGAATACGAAGTCGAGTCTGATGGCACCGCTGTTTATGAATTTGATATTGACATGACCGATGGCCGCGAAATGAAAGTCGAGATCAATGCAGCCAACGGACTTGTGCATGAAGCCAATCAGGAAATCTGGCAAATCGGCTGGGAATAATCAGCAAAAGCGCAGCGATAAATCCAGCGCCGTGATATCTTTGGTCAACGCGCCTACTGAAATGCGGTCAACACCAGTTTCGGCAATTTGCCGAATATTATTCAACGCAATGCCGCCGGAAGCTTCCAGCTTTGCCTGGCCTTGATTTAAATCAACGGCTTGTTTCAAATCCGCCAGCGAAAAATTATCCAACAAAATAATATCGGCTTGCGCTGTTAGCGCTTGTTTCAGTTCATCCAGGTTTTCCACCTCAACTTCCACTGAAATATTGGGATGTAATGTGCGTGCCTGTAACACGGCAGCCTCGATGCTGCCCGCTGCCTGAATATGATTTTCTTTGATCAAGATGGCATCAAATAAGCCAAATCGATGATTCACCCCACCGCCACAACGCACCGCATATTTTTGTGCCATCCGAAAGCCGGGCAAGGTTTTACGGGTATCCAGCAAAGCCACTGGCAGACTGCTCAGTTCATCTGCATATAATCTCGTCAAACTGGCCGTAGCAGATAGCGTTTGCAGAAAATTCAGCGCTGTGCGTTCACCGGTCAGAATATGCCGGGCGGGGCCTGTGATTTCACAGATAACATTATCTGCGTTTAGTGGTTCACCATCATGTTTTTGCCAGTGAATTTCAATCGCCGGGTCCAATTGCTGAAAGACGGCATTAAACCAGGCACTGCCACAAAGCACGCCGTTCTCCCGACAAATCAACCGGGCTTTAGCCTGTGTGTTAGCAGGGATTAAATCGGCAGTTAAATCTTGCTGGCCAATATCTTCAAGTAGCGCCAATTTGACCTGTGATTGAATAAACTCGGCGGGAATAGGATTCGTAATGGACATAGACAATTCTTGGCAAATCAAAATAGGTTAACCGCTCAGCGTTTGATAATCTATGGTTGAAAAACAAAATACGAGGTGCAGGTGGAAATAGACACAAAAAGCGGTTGGTTAACGCCGGTCACTAAACTGGCTTCGCCCAATTTTGATGAACGGCCCGATGCCGACGATATCTGCGGTATTGTTATTCATAATATCAGCCTGCCGCCGGGCGAGTTTGGCGGCTCATGGATCGCTGATTTATTTCTCAATCGTCTGGATGTTAATGCTCACCCTTATTTTGCCAAAATCGCCGGCTTAAAGGTTTCATCACATTTACTGCTCCTTCGTGATGGTGAAGTCCAGCAGTTTGTGTCATTTAATAAACGTGCCTGGCATGCAGGACAGTCAAGTTGGCAGGGACGTGAGCGCTGTAATGACTTTACTATTGGCATTGAATTAGAAGGTGATGATTTTTCACCGTTTGAGGATAAGCAATATCAGCAACTGGCAAGTGTCATTAAGCTGCTGATAGCGACTTATCCAAAGCTGTCAACTGAGAACATTGCCGGACATGAACATATTGCACCGGGTCGCAAAACTGATCCTGGGCCGTTCTTTGACTGGCAATGTTTGCAGGATTTATTGCAGGCATAAAAAAACCGCCTAGCCGGAGCGAGGCGGTTTTTTTCATACTGAAGAAAATTATTCAGTGATGGCAATCAATTCAATAGTGAATACCAGTGTTTCATTAGGGCCAATTTTATCGCCAGCGCCTTGTGGCCCATAAGCCAGGTTACCTGGAATGACGACACGCCATTTGGCACCTTCTTTCATCATTTGCAGCGCTTCTTGCCAGCCTTTAATAACGCCGTTAACCGGGAAAGTGGCAGGCTCACCACGGTCATAAGAACTATCGAATTTGGTGCCGTCAATCAACGTACCTTCATAATGGGCAATCACTTTGTCATCAGCGCTGGGTGTGGCGCCATCACCGGCTTCGATGATTTCATATTGCATGCCACTTTCAGTGGTTTTGACGCCTGAGTTTTTAGCGTTTTCATCCATAAAGGCTTTAGATTCAGCCTGTTTTTTATTCATCACTTCAGCAAGTTCTTGTGATTTTTGTTGTTGGAACTGGCTGATAACTTGTTCGGCGGTTGCTTGATCTAACTGTGGTTGTTTGCCATCGAGCATATCCTGTACACCGGCTGCAAAGGCATCCATATCTAATGCCACACCTTCAGACTTCATATTTTGTCCGACTTGAATACCAAAAATATAACTGAGTTTCTGCTGGTCTGAATCGAGGGTGGCTTGGGCCATTACATTTGCTCCGAATAACAAGGATAAAAAAGCGATAAATTTCAAGTTCATTGTTTGATAACTCTCAAATAATTAATAAGAAAAGCTTGCGACAGTTAGTAGTCGTAACCGACCACGAAGTTCACGGCCATGGATTGTCGCATATTTTGGCTCAGCTTTCAGTGGCTGCGTCGATGACAATAACTGAGTATTCCACTTGGTTATTCAATCAATTGATACTATAATGGTACCAATTGGAGGGTGCCCTATGCTTCGTATGGGAAAATTAACAGATTACGGCATTGTGCTGATGAGTTATCTCGCAGCCGAGCGACAACTGCAACACAGCGCACATACCTTGGCGGATGCGGTGCAAGTCCCACTGCCAACAGTGCGTAAAGTTTTAAAGGCCTTATCCACCAGCGGCTTGCTCAATTCGGAGCGGGGCGCACAGGGGGGCTATAGTTTGAGTCGTGACCCAAAAAATATTTCGGTGGCGGAAATTATTACGGCTATTGAAGGCCCAATTGCGTTGACGGAATGTGTCAGTGATCACAGCCATTGTGAACAAGAAACGCACTGCGCCGTGCAAACCAACTGGACGCAGATTAATAATGCTGTTTTTCACGCTTTGGATGAAGTCAAGCTCGCTAATATGACAGTGCCGAAAGCCATTGGCGATGTACGGCCGATACAGTTTTATCCGTCTTTGAATAAGACAACACAAGTTACGTTACAGGATGGTGGTCATCATGACTGAACAAACACAAACACAACAACTAGAAGCGATTACCGGTCGCGAATATAAAGCCGGTTTTTTTACCGATATCGAAGCCGATAGCTTGCCACCCGGCTTGAGCGAGGACATCGTTCGGCAAATTTCGGCGATTAAAAACGAACCGGAATTTATGCTGGAATTTCGTTTAAAAGCCTATCGCCACTGGTTGACCATGGAAACGCCAAAATGGGCGCATGTGCATTATCCGGAAATCGATTATCAGTCTGTTAGCTATTATAGTGCGCCGAAAAAGAAAACGGATGGCCCGAAAAGCCTTGATGAAGTTGATCCGGAATTGTTGCGTACCTACGAAAAACTGGGTGTGCCACTGGATGAACGAGCCCGTCTGGCCGGTGTGGCAGTCGATGCGGTATTTGATAGTGTGTCGGTTTCCAACACCTTTAAAGATACGCTGGCCGAACAGGGTATTTTGTTTATGCCAATTTCTGAAGCGGTACATGAGCATCCGGAATTGGTTAAAAAGTATATGGGCAGTGTTGTCCCATATAAAGATAACTATTACGCAAGCCTGAATTCAGCGGTATTTACAGATGGCTCATTTGTTTATATTCCGAAAGGCGTGCGTTGCCCGATGGAGTTGTCGACCTATTTCCGAATTAATGCAGCTAATACCGGCCAGTTCGAGCGGACGCTAATCATTGCCGATGATGACAGTTATGTCAGCTATTTAGAAGGTTGTACTGCCCCAATGCGTGATGAAAATCAGTTGCATGCAGCGGTGGTTGAGCTGGTTGCAATGGATCGCGCTGAAATTAAATACTCGACAGTGCAAAACTGGTACCCAGGTGATGAAAACGGTAAAGGTGGTATTTACAACTTTGTTACCAAACGTGCTGCTTGCCGTGGGGAAAGCTCAAAAGTGTCTTGGACGCAGGTAGAAACTGGTTCAGCCATTACCTGGAAATATCCCAGTGTGATCCTGCAAGGTGATAACTCAATCGGCGAATTTTATTCGGTTGCTGTGACTAATAACATGCAGCAGGCTGACACGGGTACTAAGATGATTCATCTTGGTAAAAACACCAGCTCGACCATTATTTCTAAAGGGATTTCAGCCGGCCGTTCATCGAATGCTTATCGTGGTTTGGTGCGCATTGGCCCCAATGCTGAAAATGCGCGTAATCACACCGAGTGTGATTCATTGCTGCTGGGTGATAAATGTGCGGCACATACCTTCCCGTACATTGAAGTGAAAAACCCAAGTGCCAAGGTTGAGCACGAAGCGTCGACCTCAAAAATCAGCGAAGACCAATTGTTTTATTGCCAACAGCGCGGTCTGGATGTTGAAGATGCGGTATCAATGATCGTCAACGGTTTCTGTAAACAGGTTATCCGTGAGTTGCCGATGGAATTTGCCGTTGAAGCGCAGAACCTTTTGGGATTGTCGCTGGAAGGCTCGGTCGGTTAAGCCAGACAATAAAAACGAATCAAACAGAGTTGAAAAATATGAAAATGTTAGAAATCAAAAATTTACATGCCACCATCGATGGTAAAGAAATTCTGCGTGGTATCGACTTGACCGTTAATGCCGGTGAGGTGCATGCCATTATGGGCCCCAATGGTGCTGGTAAAAGTACGCTTTCCAATGTGTTAGCCGGTCGTGATGGTTATGAGATCACCAAAGGCGAAATCATTTACAAAGGCGAAAACCTGCTGGCACTGGCACCTGAAGAACGGGCTCAGCGCGGTGTGTTTCTGGCGTTTCAATATCCGGTAGAAATCCCCGGCGTCAGCAATATTTACCTGTTAAAAGCAGCGCTGAATGCAGTGCGTAAATATCAGGGTTTAGATGAATTAGATGCCATTGATTTTCTGACGCTGGTGCGCAGTAAACTGCAACTGGTTCAAATGGACGAGCAGTTTTTACACCGCAGCGTTAATGAAGGTTTTTCAGGCGGCGAGAAAAAACGTAACGAAATTCTGCAAATGGCTCTGTTAGAGCCAACATTGGCAATTCTGGATGAAACCGATTCTGGTCTTGATATTGATGCGATGAAAGTGGTTGCCGGCGGTGTTAACGCGCTGCGTGCCGAAGATCGCTCAATCGTTATGATTACCCATTACCAGCGCCTGCTTGATTATATCGTGCCGGATTTTGTTCATGTCCTATCTGAAGGCCGGATCGTCAAATCGGGTGATAAAAACCTTGCCAAAGAGCTGGAAAAATCAGGTTACAGCTGGGCTAAAGAATCAGTAGGTCTGCCGGCATGAAACAGTTGACGGAATTTCATACTGACTTTATCTCGGTTGCAGAAATGCGCCGGGAAAACGGTCTGCCTGATGAAACCTGGCGGCGATTGCGTAAACTTGGCCTTGAGCAGTTTGCTGAAAAAGGCCTGCCGGGCAAAAAAGACGAGGACTGGAAATACACCAGCTTGTGGAATTTATCCCAGCAATCGTTTAATCATGATGTTGGCCAGCCCGGCCATGTATCGGTTAGCGACTGGCAATTGCTCAATGATGCTTATCAATTAGTGATTGTCGATGGCCATGTTGATTTTACGGCATCCAGCCTCAGCGGTTTGCCGGAAGGGGTGACGGTTAAACCGTTATCACAAAGTCTGGAACAGGCAGCGCCTCATTTAAACCAGCAGATTGATCTGGAAAAAACCGGCTTTAACGCGCTCAACACCATGTTGATGAGCGAAGGCGTGTTTATTCATGTGGCCGCTGGCGTCAAACTGAAGAAACCAATCGAACTACTGGTCGTCAATTCCGGTGTTACTGAAGA
>CBFHWI010000059.1:0-8098 GCA_965659475.1 Methylophaga sp. | reverse complement strand
TAGCTTGTAAGACCACACGTATATTGTTTTACTAAATATACTGTAGTTAGATAAAAAGACCCGGTGTCGCAAGACGCCGGGTTTTTTTTTGAAACCGAAACGGTTAACGTGATGTCTTAGCCTTTCCAAGTTAATAACAAAGGAACAGAGAATGAAGAAACTACAGCAATGGACAATTTTATTATCTGGGTTAACGCTGGGTGCCATGACGACCAGTGTTGCTGCTGAAGAGCTCAAACCATTTCCGGGCCAGGATGTTTTAAAGGTCTGCGCCGATAAAAATAATATGCCGTATTCAAACGACAAACTGGAAGGCTTTGATAATAAAGTTGCTGAAATGCTGGGAGAAGAGTTGGGGATTCCCGTTGAATATTACTGGTTCCCACAACGTATCGGTTTTGCGCGAAATACATTGAAAAAAGAAAGTCCCGATGGCGGCTATATGTGTGACGTGGCATTCAGCATATCGGTCACAACAGACTTTGTAAAACCAACCAATGGTTACTATAAATCAATAGAAACCGTCGCTTATCGTAGCGATGAGGGTTACGAAATTACAAAATTAGCGGATTTAAAAGAAATCGATGCTGAGCATGGCCCATTAAAAATTGGCTTGTTTGACCGGGCTTTAACAACAAAGCAGCTGTTGGATCTGGGGCTTGGTGATCGTATTCAGTATTATCAAATGATGACTGGTGATTGGAATACGCATGCTGGTCGTATTATTGAAGACTTAGCCGCTGGGAAAGTTGATGTTGTGCCAATGTGGGGACCAATTGCTGGTTATTATGCCAGCATTCAGGATACCGATATTACCGTACAACCATTAAATGAATTGGGCCAGCTGCATGTCTTCGAGTTTGGAATGGGTACTCGTTACGGTGAAGGAGCTTGGACTGCGCTGTTAAATAAATTCATCGAAAAACGTAAAGACGATATTGATGCCATTATGGCTGAATATAACCTTCCATCGCTTGAAAATGTCAGTCCAATACCGGCAAAACGTGTTCGTAAAGATGATGACGATTAATTAACAATTAACAATTAACAATTAACAATGCATTAGCATTACATTCGGGGCGGTTGCTTGCTTATAAAGTAGTCGTCCCGATTATTTTTATAACATTAGTGTTAATTTTTTTGGCAAAGTCTTGCTGAGCATCACTACCTGCGTTTTCATCCATTAAACGACTACTGACAATCACGCCATCAGCAGTTTCCCGAACCGCGACATTGCAGGGCATATCGTTAATTAAATCATCATTGATCAGCATCATTTCTTTGGCGTAAGTGATATTACAAAAGCTGACAATCGTTGACAGAGGAAAGTCTTCATCGCCTCTATCCCGCACTGCCTGACCAATATCACTGCGATGAATAATCCGATAATTAAACTCAGAAATCGCAATATCAAGATTCTGCATGGTTTCAGAAAAATTATAGGGACTTACCGCCTGAAAGTGGCGATCAGCTTCTTTGGGCTGACAGGCTACTATTACTGTAAACAAGCCAAGATAAATAAAGGGAATCTTTAAGCGCATTAGAATGGTCATAGAGTAAGTGCCGTATTTTCGTTAAACTTATAACTTTACAGAATAACACCAATTAAATCCGAGAGAAGTAGGGAGGGAAGTGTGAGAAAAACAAGTTTCACTATGATATGGGCGTTTTGTTTAACGCTAATGAGCGGTGCAGCTTTTGCTGTTCCCGGCTATTCGGAAATCAACAATGAATTGTTTGATAAATCTCACCTGAAAAATATCAATGAGCCTGCCAAGCTGACTTATGACTATAAGAAAGTCAGTTATACCGATGGTAACCGCGAAGATACCATTGAAATGCAAGTTGAGAATATTCGTAACACAGGCCGTCGCGATACCAAGTTTGAGTTTTTTACCGGTGAGCATAACCGTCCTTATCAAGCCATGGCAGATCAACGTGGTAATGGCGTATTCGTTTATTTTCTCGAATTTGATATTCATGAAATGGAGCGGGTAACGGGTGGAGACTGGCGTTATTTCCAGCGTAAAATTCGCTGGGCAATGGCCGCTGGTGCGGATAAAAAAGATGTTGAAGTCGAATACAACGGCAAGAAAGTTAAAGCGACACAATACATTATCCAGCCCTATATAGATGATCCCAAGAGTAGTCGCTATCAGTTGTATGCCGGCAAATATTATATTTTTACCTTATCTGAAGAGATTCCTGGTGAAATTTATCAAATCAGAACCATCGTTCCAGACGGTACAAAATGGCAAGAAGGACAGCCAGCACTGGTTGAAGAGTCAGTCACCTTCGCCGGCTATCAAAAACAATAAATAGACTTCATAAATAATAAACGGGCTAATCGGCCCGTTTCTTATGAGGCGTATCTTAAAACAATTTAATACTATTCAAGGTTCTTTGCTGCTGCATGAGCTGAGTCTCGTTTTACTTGTTTTATTATCTGTGACCATTGGCGTCAGTTGGGTGCAGACCTGGCATAACAGCTCACAGGAGTCTCTTCGGTTGACTTCTATGGGGACGCATATACAACATATTCGGGGTGATCTTTACCGGCAAATGAAAGAAGTTTTTGATGCCATGTTTTTAAAGGATCAACAGGCCCATGAAGAATATTACCGTTATAGCTAGAAGATTGAGCGCGAGATCAATCAAATGCAAATGCTCAGCAAATACGCAGATGAGCAGGAATACATTGTCCGCATTTCCAGCGCCTATGATTTGTTTTTTGCTGAAACCCACGATTATTTGAACCTGACAGTTGGCGCGCTCAATGAACAGCAATTGTTATTACTGGATGAGCCGCCTGAGAAATTGACCTTAAATGCGCTGGAAATGATATTCGGCGATTTCGAACAATATTTACAAAATCGTCAGGCGCAACTTGCCAATGATCATGATCGTTGGCTAACTCAGGTATTTTGGCTTGAGTCGTTACCCATTATTCTGGCATTAGGATTATTGATCTGGTCACGGTGGTTTGTTCGCCGGCAGGTATTAGCCCCACTTTCGGTAGTGATTGCAGGCGCCAAACGCATTACCTAGGGCGAATGTCAGTATGCTTTGCCGGTACATGGGGGCCATGATCTGCAAAATTTGACGCAAGCTATTAATCAGATGGCCTCAGCCCTGATAGCCATTCACGGGGTTCTACCCCAATTCCACGGACGGTTTTAAAACGCTCGCAAACTTCATATCTCGCTGAGCAACTCTTCTTCTCATTCGAGGATTATGGAATCGCTCAATATAGTCAAATAAATCAGCTTTGGCAGAATCCAAGGTTGGGTAACGCATTCGGTTTGTCCGTTCTCTTTTGAGAACACCAAAAAAGCCTTCACAGGCTGCATTATCGCCACAATGACCGACCGCACTCATGGAACTCATCAATGTGTTTTTACTAAGCAATCGCTGGTAATCGCCGCTTCTGAATTGGCTGCCTCGATCAGAATGTAAAATCACAGGCTCTCTTCCCTGGCGCTGCCATACGGCCATTTCGACAGCGCGTAATACCATCTGTCGATCTTGCCGATGATGCATTGACCAGCCAATTACGAGTTTGCTGAACAAATCGAGAACAACGCACAAATACAGCTTGCCTTCGCCTGTTTTGAACTCTGTGATGTCGGTGACCCACTTGGTCTCTGGTTCCAGAGCCATGAAGTCCCGCTCCAATAAATTACTCACCCCAGGTGGGGTTAATAATGGCGGTTTCTTCTGTCCACGCTTCTTTTTTCTCGGCCAGCCTTGCAGTCCGGCAACCGTCATTAAACGTGCTATCCGATTTTTGCTGGCTGTTTCACCTTCAATCGTCAGATCTTCATGCATGCGCGGCGCACCCAAAATACCGCCACTATCTGCATGAAGTTCACGAATGCGCGTCAGCAATCGATTGTTATCAATCTTGCGCTCACTCGGTAAACGTGATTCCCAGCCGTAATAACCACTAGCGGAAACTTCCAGACAACGACACATTAAACGCACGGGAAACTCGACGCGACAACGTTGGATCGCCTGATATTTCAGGACGACTCCCTGGCAAAGAACGTCGCCGCTTCGCGTAAAAAATCCCGTTCCTTCTTCACCCGCGCCAGTTCACGCTTAAGACGGGCAACTTCTTCATCTCGGGGGCTACCCGTTCCAGTAAAGGCCTGTTGGCCACCCCGATCTGATTCACGTCGCCATCTCGTTAGCAGATTTGGGGCAAGGCCCAGTTCTTGAGCAATCTGAGCACAGCTAACACCGGGCTGTCGGGTTTGTTCAACAGCACCATGTTTGAATTCTGGACTGTATTTTCTTCTCTTTGACATAAACACTCCTTTTGCCAATTATCAGGCTTCTTTGAAGTGTCCGCAAAATCAGGGTAGAACCCGTCGAAGCGGAATTGTTTGGCATGGCGGCAAATTTCTTAGCGCATCCACACCCCGCCCGACCGGGACTGATTGAAGTTGCTGAGAACGGTACATTATTACTGGATGAAATCAGTGAATTACCGCTGGTATTACAGGCAAAGCTGCTGAATGTGCTGGAACGGCGAATGATTCGGCGAGTGGGAGACGTTGCCGAGCGGCCGGTGAAGGCACATTTTGTGGTCACCAGTAATCGTGATCTTGCAGCGTTGGTTAAAGAAGGTTCATTCCGCAGTGATCTGTATTATCGGCTCAACACACTGGAACAGCATTTGCCGCCATTACGTCAACGGCGCCAGGATATTGGCGCACTTACCGAGTATTTTGTTGAACTATTTGCCCGTTGTTATCGGCGCAAGCAACCGCGTTTGGATGCTGAAGCGATGCGGCAAATGCAACAATATGCCTGGCCGGGAAATATCCGTGAATTACGTCATGTGTTGGAAAGAGCCCTGATGCTGGCGGAAGATGAAGTGGTTAGTGCAGCTGACTTAATGCTTACAACAGCAGTAGAGAAGGTGCCGTTGATACCGTCTGCTTTACAGGATATGACGTTGGAACAAATCGAAAAATATTTACTGTCACAAACCTTGCAGCAAACCGAGGGAAATGTCTCGAAATCAGCCAGACAATTAGGCTTAAGCAGGATGGCGATGCGTTACCGTATGGAAAAGTACGGCCTGTAATTATTTAACGATTTTAAGACTGGGTTTATTGCTGCCAGGTGCTGGTTTGGGAGGGGTAGGTTGTGGCGGCGGTGTATCTTCCGGAAAGAACATACCTTCGTTATTTTCCTTGCCATAAATGGCTTGCACTGCACTGATTGGAATAAATAAATCCAGCGGCTTACCGGAGAAGCGTGCTGAAAAACTGATCCACTCGTTATCCATTTGTAATTGATGGATGGCATCCGGCGCAAGGTTAAGCACAATACGGTTATCTTTGACGTATTCAGTTGGCACTGTGACATTATCAATCAGCGTATTAACCAGCAAGTAGGGCGTGCAATGGTTGTCCAGGATCCATTCATAAATGGCCCTGATGAGGTAAGGTTTTTGCGATGTCATACTGCTCATCAATGCATGCTTTTTTCCGTTGGCGTTAAACTCGCTTTAAACGCCGGCCGCTTGAATAAACGTTTGGCATAATTATCTACTGCGGCGGCCGATGCCGGCAGCTTAACGCCTAAAGTTGGTAAACGCCATAAAAAAGGCAGTAAAAAACAATCCAATAAACTCAGTTGCTGACCATAAGCAAACTCACCGTTAGCCAGAAGCGGTGCCATCACGGTAATATCTTCTTGTAGCGTACGTCGCGCTTTACTGGCATGTCGGCTTTGTAACTGCGCAATTAATGGCTGCCAGTTCTGACTCAGCTGTGACAACATCAACCGTAATCTGGCACGCTCACCGGGTGAGGACGGCATTAAAGCCGGGTGAGGATAACGTTCATCTAAATAATCGAGCAATATGCACGGGTCATATAGCGCAACATCCCGATCAATCAGCGTTGGACCGCTACCCGTTGGATTTATTTCGGCAAGAAACTCAGGCCATTCACCATCACGGATAGTGACTAATTTATAATCAACACCTTTTTCGGCAAGCGTAAAACGTACCTGTTGTCCAAAAGGACAATCAATGTCGCTGTATAAGGTGAGTTGGGTTCGGCGTTCGGGATTATCTAACATGGCTGTTTTAGTTACCGGCTGCAAGCAATGCAGCCGGTAGCTTCAATTTAGTGGATATCTTTCCAGTAAGCTTTTTTCAATGCCAAAGCGATAACAAAGAAAAATGCCAGGTACAGTAAAACCCATTTGCCCAGCGCTAGCCTTTCCAGTTTGGATGGCTCGCTGATATAGGCTAGGAAATTTACCAAATCACCAACATACTGATCATATTGACGGGGCGCCAGCTCACCTTCTTGTGTCAGTGATAATTCACCTGAGTCGGCATCTTGCTCAAGAAAACCTTGTTGCTCCCAGAGAACATGTGGCATGCCGGCATTGACCAAAAATGGATTATTGGTGCCCATTGGCCGGCTGTCATCTAAATAAAAATTGCGCAGATAGCTGTACAGCCAGTCAGTGCCACGGGCACGGGCAATGACTGACAGATCCGGTGGTGTCACGCCAAACCATTTTTTGGCATCTTCCGGGCGCATTGCAACCTGCATGGTTTCACCGATTTTATCGGTAGTGAACATCAGGTTTTCCATCACCAGCTCATCACTCATACCCAGATCTTTTGCCATGCGGTTGTAACGCATCAATGATGCTGAGTGACAACTCAAACAGTAGTTGGTAAAAATCTGTGCACCACGTTGCAAAGATGCTTGATCACGTAAATCAACTTCAAAATGGTCCAACTTTGCCCCTGCTGATGCGGCCATCAGTGACGCAGAACTCAAACTTATCATTGCCGTCATGGCGGCTATCATTAACGCTTTCATTGATATGTCACCCTTTCCGGCACAACTTTGTCTTTATCAAACTTGGTATAAATCGGCATCAGGATAAAGAAGGCAAAATAAAGAATGGTAAATATCCGTGCTAGCAGCGTGTATAGGTCGGTCGCTGGTTGCGTCCCCAGATAGCCAAGTGCCACAAAACTGATTACAAACACAGTCAGCGCAATGCGGAAATAAGGGCCACGATAGCGTATCGAGCGAACTTTGCTGCGATCCAACCAAGGCAATAAAAACAACACAACAATTGCCATACCCATGCCAATGACACCAAACAATTTATCCGGTATGGCTCTTAAAACTGCGTAAAACGGCGTGAAGTACCACAAAGGGACAATATGCTCAGGCGTTTTTAACGGATCGGCTGGTACAAAGTTGTCTTTTTCCAGGAACCAGCCACCGCCTTCTGGCGCATAAAACAGTACCAGCGCAAAAATAAACAAAAAGGCTACGATACCGGTTAAATCTTTTACGGTGTAATAAGGATGGAATGGAATACCATCAAGTGGCTTGCCATTGGCATCTTTATTCTTTTTGATATCCACACCATCTGGATTATTAGAGCCAACTTCATGCAAAGCCAAAATGTGCATTACCACAAGGCCGAGCAAAACGATTGGCAAAGCAATAACATGGAAGGCAAAGAAGCGGTTCAGGGTCGCATCGGCGACGACAAAGTCACCTCGTATCCACAAAGCTAATTGTTCACCCACTACCGGAATCGCGCCAAACAGAGAAATAATAACCTGCGCGCCCCAGTAGGACATTTGTCCCCACGGCAACAAATAACCCATGAATGCTTCGGCCATCAGTACAACATATAACAGCATGCCGAATATCCAAATCAATTCACGCGGCTGTTTGTAAGAACCATACATCAGACCACGGAACATGTGCAGGTATATAACAACAAAAAATGCTGATGCACCGGTAGAATGCAAGTAGCGAATCAGCCAGCCCCATTCAACATCACGCATGATGTACTCAACGGAAGCAAATGCTTGATCAGCATCTGGCTTGTAATTCATGGTCAGGAAAATACCCGTTATGATTTGCAGTACTAAAATTAGCAACGCCAGTGCGCCAAAAAAGTACCAGAAATTAAAGTTCTTCGGTGCGTAATATTCGGAAATGTGTTCTTTCCAAATCTTGGTGGCGGGGAAGCGGGCGTCGACCCAATCCATCATCTTGGACATTATGCAGCTCCTTTAGCATCTTCACCA
>CBFHWI010000058.1:0-8123 GCA_965659475.1 Methylophaga sp. | reverse complement strand
CGCCCGTAGTCCCAGGTAGTAGAACAATAGCAGCAGTAAGTAAAACCAGATAAGACCATCATTTTTTGCGACACTTAACAGAGCCCACACTGGCACGACATAAAACACCCCATTGAGTGCAATACTCCAAAAACGGTTAAACCGTTGCCGCGCTAAATCAAATAGATAGCCAGCAAACATTCCAGTCATGTAACCGCCGACAATCGCCAGTACCAACATCAAAAAAATGCCCATGCCGCTCAGTTTTATCATGAGTTTAATCCTGCATACGCAACGTCAAGCCTTGCCAAGTATTTTCACATTGTCATCACAACATAAAGTTAGCATGATTGAGATAACACATCAGGTGAGAAACTTCATGTTACAACTAAAAGTATTATTAATCATGTTTTGTTTATTGCTGGCAGCGTGTGCTGAAGAAGCCGCAGAAACCGTTGAAAACAACATTGATCCGGTACGGCAATTAGCCCAATGGTGTTATGCAGACTGGCAGCAAAAAGATTGGAAAATGGGCGAGTCACAAGTACTGGCAAAAGATAACGAAGCGTTTGGTGAAGGTATTCGTAAAGTTTGTCGTGCCCGTGCAGAACTCTATGCCGAGGGTTATGAAATTTATCCGTTTATCGCCGATGATGCACAGCGGGAAATTTACACCATGGTTTTTGCAGCAAGTGTTGCTGAAATTAAATCTCATATTCGCGAACATTTGCCCCCTCTGCAGAAAATATAACCTCGCCTCGACAACCTGATTGGCACATTTCAGGTCTGGCTGAATCTGTCATTTGACTCTATGATGCACGGCAATTTTCCGTTGCCAAGAGTTATTTCATGAACCTGTCACAACAACCTAATTTGAATGCATTTCAATATCGCTTTGAACAACTCCGCCATAACCGGCTGTTTGAACTGCTGGTAGTGGCGGTGATTATCTTTTCGGCGCTGCTGGCCGGCGCCAAAACCTATGACATTTCTTACAATATGTCGCAGACCTTGCTGTGGCTGGATTATGCTATCACTCTATTTTTTCTGATAGAAATCAGTATTCGTTTTTTCGGTGAGGCCGACAAACGTGACTTTTTAAAAAGTGGCTGGAATATATTTGACACGTTGATTGTCATGGCAAGTCTGATCCCCATCGAGAATAGCGAACTGGCTTTTATCGGCCGGCTACTGCGGATCTTCCGGGTATTGCGGATGATTTCGATCATTCCGGAGCTACGCCACCTGCTAAACTCGCTGCTGAAAGCCCTGCCGCAACTAGGTTATGTAGCGCTGATGATGTTTATTATTGTTTATATCTTTGCTGCCATTGGTACCAGTTTGTTCGCCAGTATCAATGAAACCTTGTGGGGCGACATTGCCATTTCGATGCTCACGCTGTTCCGGGTGATGACCTTTGAGGATTGGACTGATGTGATGTATGAAACCATGACGGTTTATCCGCTGAGCTGGATTTATTATCTACTATTCATCTTTTTAAATACGTTTGCATTTTTGAATATGCTGATTGGTATTGTCGTTAACGTAATGGAGCAAGAACGTCGTGAAGCCTATCAGCAGGCGCATAAAAACGATCTGACCATTGAGGACTTATCAGTGCAGATCAGTGAACTGAAACAACTTATTCATCAGCAAGCCCGTTCATAACTGTTTTTCACATCGGATTCACAAGCAACTGGCCACTATCATTAATATTTGGTGGAGCATCCTGATGTTACGTTATGGTTTATTTAGTGTTTTACTTATGTTTATGTTAGCTGGCTGCAGCGCTTCACAGCCTCCTATTCGTACCGAATCGTCGGTAGATTTAACTGAGTTTATGGGTGACTGGTACGTCATTGCCAATATTCCGACCTTTATTGAGAAAGGTGCGCACAACGCTGTTGAATCTTATGAAATGAATGAAGATGGCACTATTGCCACTACTTTCAGATTTCGTAAAGATGGCTTTGATGGCGAAGAAAAAACCTACCACCCCAAAGGTTATGTCAAAGCTGATGGTTCTAATGCCATTTGGGGTATGCAGTTTATCTGGCCGATTAAAGCTGATTACCGCATTGTTTATTTAAATGATGACTATACACAAACGATTATTGGCCGCCAGCAACGGGATTATGTTTGGATCATGGCGCGAACACCAAATATTCCGGAAACAGATTATGTCGCTATGTTGCAACTGCTAGAAGATGAAGGCTATGACATTAATAACATTCAAAAAGTACCGCAGCAATGGCCGGAAAAGTAAGCGTTAAATGACAAAAAATATCACAACTTCAAATGCCAACAAACCAGAGAAACTGGAAATTGTAGCCGCCAGTATCACTGATATTACTGCATTGAACCACTTGCTTAACCAGTGTGCGGACGCAATGGCAACACAAGGTATGTGCCACTGGCTGGGGGTTTATGATGAACCGGCAGTTGCCAAAAACCTTCAGCAAAAATCTGTTTATACCCTGCGCGATAAACAGCAAATTGTTGCTTGTGTGGCTTTATCAAACGAACCAGCCGATTATTATGCTGATTGCTGGCCGGCCGCACCAAAAGCTGATTATTATCTGACCATGCTGGCCGTCACGCCGGATTGTCAGCAGCGAGGTTTTGGCAAATTAATGGTGCAGTTCTGTCAGCAACAAGTGCCTACCGGGCAAACGCTGCAACTCGATGCCGTGGCGCACTACCCGGCATTACTGGATTTTTACCACCGACTGGGCTTTCAGCAAATACATGAAGGTATTGGGCTGGGTGATAAGCGCTGCTTATTCAGCTGGTCAGCCGAGTATCGCCGTCAGTAACATAATGACAAAAAAACCACCCATCAAGCCAATCGTCGCCGTGGTTTGATGACCATTGCGATGGGTTTCCGGAATCACCTCATGCGACACCACAAAAATCATTGCTCCCGCCGCAATACCTAATCCCAATGGATAAGAAACCGGCAAACCGCTGGACAGAAAAATACCCAACACGGCGCCGACAGGCTCTACCAACCCCGTTAAAGCGGCAATCATCACAGCCTTATTAACCGGCATATTAATACGACGCAGCGCCAACACCACGGCCAGTCCTTCGGGAATATTCTGAATGGCAATCGCTGCGGTCAGCGGAATACCCACCGATAGATTACCGCCGGTGTAACTGACCCCTATCGCCATGCCTTCCGGGAAATTATGCAAAGCGATGGCCAGCACGAATAAACTGGCCCGGCCAACCTGCTGATAACCGGCCCCATGGAGACCACTGTGGGCGTGTTCATGCGGCAAATAATAATCGAGGCCCAACATCAGCAATACGCCGCCAATCATGCCAAAAATCACGATCAGCACACCTCCCGCTGCACTGCCTGAGATGTGCGTGCCGGCATCAATGCCTGGCAATATTAACGAAAAGAAACTGGCCGCCAGCATCATCCCAGCAGCCATGCCCAACATTGAGTCTTCAATCTTAACCGGCAGGTTTTTTATAAAAAAACCGGGTGCAGCGCCTAAAGCCGTCGATGCTGCTCCCACCGCGCCACCGATTAAAGCCCATTGTAAAAATACCGGCTCAACCCGGTTAAAAGCTGTGATCAAATTAGCAATCAGCATAAACAACATCGCGCCGATAACACTGGCCCATGCCAATGTCATCCCGGGCCGGCTTTGCATTTGTAATCGCCAGCTCATGAGCAGATTATTGACTGATTGTTTTACGGCACTTTGCTGCATTGTGACCTCTCTATTGACGAGGTTTGGACGTCCCTCATCTGTTTTTGGTTGCCGGTGGCGGCGCAATTTTGTAACGTGGAAACTTATTTCTGTTAATTCGTTTCTAAATGCTGGGTAATTTTAAGGCAACAAAATGATACAAGCATTGCAGGAACATTGGATTAATTGTCCTTATTGTGGTGAAGCCATCAGTGTGCTGATAGATTGCAGCGTTGCAGAACAGGATTATATCGAAGACTGTCAGGTCTGTTGCCGGCCAATTGAGTTTGAGGTTTACGCTGAGGCCGATGGTAATGTGTCTGTTAACGTTTTTAACGAGAATGAATAATATTTTAAGGAAAATTATCCCGTACTTTATAGGATAGTTTGCTCATCCGCAGTTCGACAGATAGGTTTTAAATAATTGATCAGATGCCAACGACGGACAAGATATTGATCATTAAGCACATCAGTGCCACTAGCGTTTTGCTGTTTTTAAGTCTTTTTTTGCCTCAAGCCCAGGCCTCTCTTGACTTGTTGGCAGGGGTAGAAGCGGGTATTGAAACCGATACTGCGATGACCAATCCGGATCTGGAGCGAACTCAGGAAATCCTTTCCAGCCAGCAAGCTGAAACTCGCCATGCCTGGCAAAATCCTGATACCGGTATTGCTTATCAAATCAATATAAAACGCAGCTATTCCTATGGCAGCTATCCTTGTCTTGCTTATGATTTAATTATCGTTAAGGGCGAGCGTCAGAACACCAAATCACTTGATGCCTGCCAGCATCGCAGTGGCAAATGGATTTCCGTGGCGCCCAACGCCATGACCTTCTGATTATCTGGGAGCATCAGCAATAAATACTGCGCGGCGCGGGCCGGGATACCCCTCAATGGTTTTAGTATTATCCTGTGGGTCTAAAAAATCAGCCAACGATTCAAAAGTCATCCAATCTGTGGCCCGTTGTTCTTCAACCGTGGTATTGGCCACATTTACACACCGCACATTTTTATAGCCACATTTACGCAGCCATAATTCCATGGTCGGCACCGATGGGATAAACCAGACATTATTCATCTTGGCGTAGCGCTGCTCTGGCATCAGCGTTTTGCCCAATTCGCCATCAACCACCAGAGTTTCCAGCACCAATTCACCACCGGGTTTAAGACATTGCCGACATTCCATCAAATGCGTTAACGGCGAGCGCCGGTGATATAACACACCCATCGAAAACACCGTATCAAACAGCTGTAAATTGGCCGGCATCTGTTCGATACCGATGGGTAATACAAAATGCTGCTGGCTTTGCACAAATTGCTGGATAAGTTGGTACTGCATGGCAAATACCCAGGTCGGGTCAATGCCCATGACCATTCTGGCGCCCTCGCCAACCATCCGCCAACCGTGATAACCATTGCCCCCGCCGACATCCAATACCATTCGGTCTTTTAAAGGCGAGATATGCGGCAGTACCCGATCCCATTTCCAATCAGAGTGCCACTCGGTATCGATATGAATACCGAATAAATCATAAGGTCCCTTGCGCCAGGGATGGAATTGTTTGAGTAATTCTGTCAGTTTCGCCGGCGAAAAATCCTGCAAATCAGCCGACGTGCCAATTTGTACTTTGTCGCGCAGCTCAATGACTGATGGTGTTATCGCCGGCAAATCAGCCAGAACCTGCTGCCAAATCGGCATTTTGCCATGCCGCTCGGGATGCAGTTTGTCCGCCACCTGCTGTTGTAATTGCTGGCGCCACTTGGTCTGACCGACTTTATCGAGCCAGTCGTAAAATTGTTGATAAACCATTATTTGATTGCAATAAAAGAAGCGAAGTTAAAACACTGAAACCATTGCTCAATCTGCGAAAAACCAGCAGCCTGAAACCGCTGGTAATGGGCCTTCGCCGTTTCCGGGATCATAACATTTTCAAGGGCGTTACGTTTTTGGCTGATTTCCAGATCGCTATAGCCGTTAGCGCGCTTAAAATCGAGATGCAGCGTTTGCTGTAACTGTTGACTGTGGTCATCAGAAAAGGCCAGTTTCTCGGAAATTATCAGCACACCACCGGGTTTTAAACCGTTGTAAATTTTCTTTATCAAACCATCACGCAGATCCGGCGCAATAAACTGCAGCGTGAAATTCATTACGACTACCGAAGCATTACTGATATCACTGTCTTTGATATCTTCGTGGCGCAAATCGACCGGCACCCGATTATTATCGGTAGCCATTATGTGCTCGGCACGCTCAATCATCGCCGCGGAATTATCAATGGCAATGATCCGGCAATTGGCAGCTTTAACACGCTGTCGCATCGACAAGGTCACCGCGCCCAGTGAGCAACCTAAATCAAAACAATCACTGTTATTCTCAGCATAGTGGCCGGCGATAATGCCGATATTGGCAATTAAAGTGCCGTAACCGGGCACCGAACGTTGAATCATATCGGGAAACACATCGGCGACTCGCTCATCAAAACGAAAATCGACCATTTTTTCCAGTGGTGACGCGTAAATGTTATCGGCTTTATCGACCACTATTGTTCACCCTTCTTTTTGGCGACATTATTACGTAAATAGACCGGTAACGCCTGATGTGCAGGGATCTGTTCACCTTTTGACAACAGTACTTGGGCCAAAGGCAGCATCGCTTCCGCATTGGGATAGATTTCACCATCCATGCCCAGTAATTGATCAGCAAAATTATCGGTCAGTACTTGTTGATATTCAGCCCAACCAGTACCAGCACCAAACCAGTGTCGGTCATCAAAAGGTTTCACATTTTCAGGTGCCGTCACCTGCTCATCCGATAGCGCGACGGCCAGACCCTTTTCAATAACAAAATTGGCTTGATAGACCTCGCCCATTCGGGCGTCCATTGCCACGCAGATGTTGGTCACACCATGTTTTAAATAAGCCGCCTGGGCGACTGCGGCTAAGGTAGAAACGGGCACCACCGGCAAGTTTTGGGCAAAAGCAATGCCCTGCGTCACCGCAACACCGACCCGCACACCAGTAAAAGAACCCGGCCCGCGACCAAATACCAAGGCATCCATCGCCGATAATTCGCTGCCAGATTGCTCAAATAATGTATCAAGCATCCCCAAAATGCGTTCGGAGTGACCACGTTGGGTGATTTCATTGACCGCAAACACCTGCCCCTCAATCATCAAGGCGGCGCTACAGTTTTCGGTACAGGTATCTAAAGCAAGTAAATTCATCGGTCAGTCATTTCACTGTCATGGGAAAGTCACAGTCGGGCATTATAATTCAATGACTTGCTGCTGGGGCTTGATCTTTCATCACCGCCGCTGTTGCTACAATTACCAGGAGACGACCATGGCGTTTATTATTGATTCAATTTATGTCTGCCGCGAATTATTGCGTTTACTGTTTGTGGTTATCACATCGCCTTTTGCCATTGTTGGCAGTTTATTAATGCTGGGTAGCGCCAGCTGGCAATAAGGTTACAATAAGTCCTCAATGGTTAGGGGGACTTATGGCACAAATCCACCAACAAGCGATTGCCTACATTCATGACAATGACTGGCAACAAGCGCATGAACTCATCCAAACCAGCAACGATCCACTGGCCTGTTTGATCCACGGATTCTTACACCGTCAGGAAGGCGATCTCAGCAATGCCAGTTACTGGTACCAGCGCGCCGGTGAAACCTTAGCCGAAACACCATTAGATACCGAACTGGAACGGCTTGAAGCGCTGGCTAGGCGTTAAACACTGTTACCTTTTACGACTGCGTTTCACCGGTTTTTTGCCGCTTTTACCACGCACATGCTGGGTACGAAATTGCTTAGCAGCCATTGCCGGCGTAACCGCTTTACGGCTGATGCGACGACCTTCACCTTTTTCACCGGTGCCTGCTGGCTGAAACGTCGGGACCAAATGCTTTTTACCATTACCAATTAAATCGACGCGGCCCATCGATTTTAACGCTTCACGCAACATCGGCCAGTTTTCCGGATCGTGATAACGCAAAAAGGCTTTATGCAAACGGCGCTTTTTCAGACCTTTCGGCACCGTAATATCACCACCCACACGCCGCACTTTATGCAAGGTGTCTTTCTCTGAGTGATACATAGCAGCCGCTGCTGACATTGGCGATGGCAAGTAGGCCTGCACCTGATCGGCCCTAAAGCCATTACTCTTCAGCCAAACAGCCAGATTGAGCATATCGTCATCGGTGGTACCCGGATGGGCGGCAATAAAGTATGGAATTAAATACTGCTCTTTACCGGCTTCTTTGGAATATTTCTCAAACATTTGTTTGAATTTGTCATAGCTGCCGATGCCCGGTTTCATCATTTGTGATAACGGACCATCTTCGGTGTGTTCCGGGGCAATCTTCAGATAACCGCCAACATGATGCGTAACCAGTTCTTTCACGTATTCGGGTGATTCTACCGCGAGGTCATA
>CBFHWI010000057.1:0-8504 GCA_965659475.1 Methylophaga sp. | reverse complement strand
GGAGTGATGGCGGGCAAATCGAGCTTAACGGTTTTAATTTCTGGCGGGTAGCAGATACTGAATGTTTCAGAACAGCCCTGATAGCGAACTTCCAGCGTGACTGTTTGGGCAGTTTCGGGCCTTTCCAGCGGCACATTGAGTAGCAGATCCTGATGATAGACCTGGGTTAGCCCAAAATATTCATCATGTTTATTTTCGCCTTCCGGCAAATTCAGGTTGCGAATGCTGACGGCATCATTATCGGTAATGTGCGCTTCGATTTTGTTGCGATACAGGTAATTTCCATCAGCAACTTGCCAGCCGATATGCAGGTGCGCTGGATCTTTGAGATTGGCCGAAAACCGGAAGGCTTCATCAACCAGCAAAGGTTCATCGCTGCCGGCAAACCCCAGTTGTTCGAGCACACTGTCACGCGACTGGACACTGAAACTGGTCAACAATAATAAAAAGATGACAATCGATCGCATAAATCCTCAGGCACGCTTAGTACTGGTTTATTCGGACTATTCTAACAGGGCAATGTTACATCGCCGGGGGTAAATGGGATGTTATGTTGTCATTAAACTGTAATAATTGGCGTCTTTTTAACGGCAGCTCTGGTGTCTTGTGGAAATCAAAACCATTCATGAACTTGAAAAACAGGCCTTTAAAAAAAGCCATTCTGAAATAACCCGCATCGGCGCGGCACTGTTTTTTCTTGCTGTCGTTATGGTCTTCAGCTTCACCACCAGCGGTGGCGTGCCCAATAATCTGTTTTTAGCAATCGCCGCGGTGTTTGGCGCCTATATGGCGATGAATATCGGCGCCAACGATGTCGCTAATAATGTCGGCCCCGCGGTCGGCGCAAAAGCCCTGACCATGGGCGGAGCCATTGTTATTGCCATGGTATTTGAGGCATCGGGTGCCTTTATCGCCGGTGGTGATGTGGTATCGACCATTAAAGGCGGCATTGTCGATATTGATGGTTTCAGTGGCAACACGGAAGAATTTATCTGGGCCATGATGGCGGCGTTACTGGCGGCAGCGTTATGGTTAAATCTTGCAACGTTTGCCGGTGCACCGGTCTCAACAACCCATTCCATTGTTGGTGGTGTTATGGGCGGCGGGATCGCTGCCGCGGGCTTCAGTATTGTTGATTGGGGCACCATGGGCGCTATCGTTAGCTCTTGGGTGATTTCGCCATTATTGGGTGGTGTTATCGCCGCCGGTTTTTTGTTGGCGATCAAACAAACCATCATTTTCCGCGACGATAAAATCTCTGCATCTTATAAATGGGTACCGGTATACGTTGGGATTATGGCATGGGCTTTTTCGACTTATCTGGTCATTAAAGGTCTGTCAAAAGTCTGGCCAAAACTGTTGGCAGTTGTTAATTGGTTGCCATTCATTGACGTCGAAATCGTCAAAAAACCCAGTTTTTTGACCGCTTTAATAATAGGTCTGGCTATTGGATTGCTGGTTTTTTGGCTGGTAAAGCGCAACTTATGGCGCAAGATGGCAAACATGCAAAACGATCGGGCCAATGTAAATAAATTATTTACCATTCCTTTAGTGTTTGCAGCAGCGCTGCTCAGTTTTGCGCATGGTGCTAATGACGTTGCCAATGCCATCGGCCCATTGGCAGCGATTAATGACGCGATTATGACGGGGGGCATCGTTACCGAAGCGGGTATTCCGTTTTGGGTCATGGCAGTAGGTGCGTTGGGCATTGCCATTGGTTTGGGGCTGTATGGACCGCGACTGATCCGCACTGTCGGTGGTGAAATTACTGAATTGGATCAAATGCGTGCTTATTCGATTGCCATGGCAGCAGCATTGACGGTAATCATTGCCAGCCAATTAGGTTTACCGGTATCTACCACACATATTGCTATTGGCGGTGTGTTTGGTGTTGGGTTTTTGCGTGAGTGGCTGGATGAGTCAAATAAGCTGGAACGTGTTATCCGTAAAGAAAAAACCGAGCTTAAAGATGATAAGAAACAACTCAATGCGCTGCGTAAAGAGCTGGATGTTTTGCAGCTCCGAGACGGAAAAAGTGTTGAAGAATACCATCGCATTACTGAGTTATATCGTCTGATTGATGAAGAAGAAAGCATCATCAAAAAAGTCAAAAAACAACTGAAAAAAGAGCAGAAAAATCTGTTTGTAAAACGCGATATGGTGAAAAAAATTGTCACTGCATGGGTCATTACCGTACCGGCTGCCGCGGTAATTTCAGCGATGGTGTTTTACATGATTAAAGGCATCATGCTGTAAACAAACTGTCATCTGTTGGTCATCTAACTGCACCATAATGTCACAATGTTTAATATGCTGGAGACGTCATGCTGGCCAGGCTAAAAGCCCTACCTGAAGCGATACGCCAATATTTAGTGGTGACCCTCAGCTATTGGGCTTTTACCATTTCTGATGGCGCCCTGCGGATGCTGGTGGTGTTGTTTTTTCATCAGCTCGGCTACAGTCCGCTCGAAGTCGCCATGCTGTTTGTGCTCTATGAATTTTTCGGCATCGTCACCAATCTCACCGGCGGCTGGCTGGCTGCTCGGCTCGGTCTTAACATCACCTTGCATGCCGGTTTGCTATTGCAGATCATTGCGCTGGCAATGTTGCTGGTGGATCCGGCGTGGCTGACAGTAGCCTATGTCATGGTCGCTCAGGCGTTATCGGGTATCGCCAAAGATCTCAATAAAATGAGCGCCAAATCCAGCATCAAAATGCTGGTCGCAGATGACCAGCAGTCAACGTTATTTAAATGGATCGCACTGCTGACCGGCTCTAAAAATGCTTTAAAAGGCGTCGGCTTTTTTATTGGTGCGGCTTTGCTGTACTGGCTGGGATTCCGTGGCGCTATCTTAGTGTTGGCTGGTGTTTTAGCCATTGTATTGGTGTGGAGCATCAGCGTCCTGAAACGGGATCTGGGCCGCAGCAGTTTCAAACCCAAATTTCGTCATTTGCTCTCCAAAAGCCCGGTTGTAAACCGCTTATCAGCCGCGCGATTTTTTCTGTTTGGCTCGCGGGATGTCTGGTTTGTGGTCGCCTTACCGGTGTTTTTACATGCCCAGTTACAATGGCCGACCATTTACATAGGCGCTTTATTGGCGACCTGGGTCATTGGTTACGGTATTGTCCAGGCGCTAGCGCCCAAGCTGACCGGTTTTTCCAAACAACACGCACCAGATGGTTATCAGGTCTGGCTGTGGTCTTTGCCATTGATGCTGCTGCCATTGCTAATCGCGGCGGCCGTTTATTGGCAAGTCGGAGTGATGTGGGCTTTGACGGCCGGATTGCTGATTTACGGCGTGTTATTTGCCATTAACTCGGCCGTGCATTCTTATTTGATTGTCGCTTATGCCGACGAAGATGGTGTGTCTTTGGATGTCGGTTTTTATTATATGGCCAATGCGGGCGGTCGTTTAGCCGGCACCGTGTTATCGGGCTGGATTTACCAATCAGCTGGCCTTGCTGCCTGTTTGCTGGTGTCAGCGATGATGATTGCCGCGGCCAGTATTATTTCAAGATTGTTACCGCGGCATTCGCCAGCCTGATAAGGTTTACCGACTGTTATCATTTTGTCATATTTGACGAGTAGTCTTTCGCAGGTTTTTAATTAGGAATCGATTTATGGCAACCACGATACTGCTGGTCGAGGATGACGCGGCGATTCGCGATATGTTGAGTTTCAGTCTCAAGCAAGCGGGCTTTGTCTGCGAACCGGCAAAACATGCCGAGCAGGGGCTGGAATGGCTGAAAAATCAGCAACCGGATATGATTTTACTGGACTGGATGTTGCCGGGTATTGATGGCATAGAGTTTATTCGCCGCCTGCGCGCTAATGAATTTCTGGCATCGATTCCAGTGATTATGTTGACCGCCAAGGGTGAAAGCGAAGATATGGTCAAAGGCCTCAGTGTCGGCGCTGATGATTATATTAATAAGCCGTTTTCGCCGCCTGAGTTGATTGCCCGAATTAAAGCCGTGCTGCGCCGTTGTCGGCCGCTGGGTGATGAAGATGGCCAAAAATTGCAGTTTGGTGACTTGGTGTTAGATACCAAAAGTCATCGGGTGACCGTTAATGGCAACCGTATTGATTTAGGGCCCACTGAATTTCGGTTGCTGCACTTTTTTATGAAAAATCCGGAGCGCGCTTATAACCGTTCACAACTACTGGATTTTGTCTGGGGCGACACCGTTTATATCGAAGAACGTACCGTTGATGTGCATATTCGCCGCCTGCGTAAAGCATTAGAACCAACCGGCCATGATCCACTGGTGCAAACCGTGCGGGGTGTTGGCTACCGCTTTTCTGTCGAATAGTCGGATTTATTAGTGTCCTGGGATTACTGGCGTCTGATATCGCTGATAAGTTTGGCGGGTTTTGTTGGCCTGCTGCTTGGCGAAATGATGACCTTTTTATTTGTGGGCACACTGATTTATTTGTTGTGGCTGCAAAGACAATGGTTTTTGCTGCATCAATGGTTGATCAAGCCGAAAAAAAACAGAGCGCCGGAAGGCGAGGGTGTGATTGATGATGTTTGCGGGCAAATCGAGCGCATGCGCGCCCAGAACAGTAACCGCAAAAAGAAGCTGACCGGCTATCTGAAACGTTTTAAAACCGCGACCGCAGCATTACCTGATGGCATTGTCGTGATCGGTGAGTTTGGACAGGTTGAGTGGGCCAATCTGTCGGCCAGAGATCTGTTAGGCATTCACTGGCCGCGCGATGCAAAATTGCGGGTCAATAATTTATTACGGGCACCGGCATTCCATCGATTGCTGGAAGCGCCGGTCAGCGTTAACCAAACGGCCCTGATTGAATCACCGGTAAATCAAGCGATTCAGTTGGAACTGAAAATAGTTGAGTACGCCAATAAAGACCGTTTGCTGATAGGCCGGGATGTCACGCAAACCATAAAGCTGCAACGGATGCGCCGGGATTTTGTTGCCAATGTGTCGCATGAATTGCGCACCCCGCTAACCGTTTTGAAGGGCTATCTGGAAAGTTTTGACCAGAATTCTGAACCGGCAATGTGGCAACATGCCTTGCCCGTGATGCAGCAACAAACACACCGCATGCATTTGATGATTAAGGATTTATTGGCGCTTTCACAATTAGAAACCGGTGAAAAGCCGCTGCAACATCGGCCAACAGATGTCTGTAAATTACTGCAAAGCGTTATCGATGATGCCAAAAGACTGGAAACATTTGGCGATCACCAGCTGGTTTTAAAATGTTTGAGTGACAAGTGGTTACTGGCCGATGCTGATGAATTACGCAGCGCCATTTCCAATCTGATTTTTAATGCCGTCAAATACACGCCAGCCGGATCAGAAATCACCGTCAGCTGGTCGATGCAAGCGTCAACTTGTGTGATTGCCGTCGAAGATAATGGCGACGGTATTGCCAGCCATCATCTGGACCGTTTAACCGAGCGGTTTTACCGGGTTGATAATGGCCGTGATCGGGAAAATGGTGGCACCGGGCTAGGACTGGCTATCGTCAAACACGTTATCAGTCGTCATAAAGGACGCCTGCAAATTAGCAGTGAACTCGGCGAAGGCGCTATTTTTAGCTGTGTTTTTCCGTTGGCGAAATCAATTGATAAGCCCACTGTCTAACGACACATTAACTCGGTGAGTTGGTGATAATAAACCGGGTTGTTAAGATTATTGATAAGCAAAGGCGATAGCACGGTGTGCAATGGTGGTGTTATCGTTGGTTTTATTCGGTTTAGTAGCCACCATTCATCAATGGTATTTAGATAAGGACAATTTTTTTCATGGCGATCAATCAACATATTTCTCAGCAATTTGAAAAACAATTAGAGGATATTCGTTCCCAGTTGTTGGCCATGGGCGGCTTGGTTGAGCAGCAAGTCAATGATGCGATGACAGCCTTGTTAACCGGTGATGCTGAGTTGGCGCGCAAAGTGATGAGCGGCGATGATGAAGTCAACCGCTACGATATTAAAGCCGACGAAGATTGTTTTAACATTATTGCCATGCGTCAGCCGACGGCCCGTGATTTACGGCTGGTAACAGTGGTTTCCAAAGCCATTTCAGATTTAGAGCGTATTGGTGACGAAGCGGTGCGGATCGCCCGTATGGCACTCAATTTGTCGGAAAAAGATCGCCCGAAAAAGAACTACCGTGAATTAAAAGCGCTGGGTAAACATGTCGAAGAAATGCTGCATAACGCGCTGGATGCGTTTGTCAGACAAGATGTGAAAATGGCGCTGGAAGTCGCCCGTGAAGATCGCAGTGTTGATGAAGAATATGAAAGTTTATTACGTCAGTTAATGACATACATGATGGAAGACCCCCGTAAAATCAGCCGCTCCATCGATATGATGTGGTCGGCGCGGGCGCTGGAACGTATTGGCGATCACTCACGTAATATTGCCGAATACACCATTTACATGGTCGAGGGTAAGGATGTGCGTCACTTAAGCGTAGATAGAATGGAGCAAGTGATTAAAGGCAATTAAAAAAGTTTCTCTCACTTAACT
Organism: Methylophaga sp.; assembly: GCA_965659475.1. GTDB lineage: Bacteria > Pseudomonadota > Gammaproteobacteria > Nitrosococcales > Methylophagaceae > Methylophaga. The sequence continues at coordinate 1,998 of CBFHWI010000057.1, read as the reverse complement.
TTAAGCAAGGCCTGCACCAGATTTTTGGTGCAGGCTTTTTTTGTCTGACGATTTGCCAATGAAGTCCTTTAAAGCGTGGCATCTGATCACTGAGTCAGGCAGAATGCAGGCATTATTCTCAAGTTATTATTTATGGAATCTTCTAACGAAACCGAAGAAGTTCTGGCCGCTGTTGATCTGGGCTCGAACAGTTTTCATATGATCATCGCGCGTTTGCGTGATGGGCAGTTTCAGATCATGGACCGTCTGCGTGAAATGGTGCAGTTACGTGCTGGCCTTGATAAAGACAATTATTTGTCAGAAGCGGCACAGGAACGCGCTATTTTATGTCTGGAACGATTTGGTGAACGGGTCCGTGATTTACCGTACGGTAAAGTGCGCGTGGTCGGCACCAATACCTTACGTGTCGCCGAAAATAGTCGTGAATTTTTGCGTAAAGCGCGGCGTGCTTTAGGTCATCCCATTGAAATTGTCACCGGTGAAGAAGAAGCCCGTTTAATTTATTTGGGTGTCGCCCGGTCACTGGCCTTTGATAATACCCGCCGTTTAGTCATGGATATTGGTGGTGGCAGTACCGAATTTATTATCGGCGAAGGTATACAGGGGCTGCAGCGTGAAAGTTTGGAAATGGGGTGTGTCAGTTTTAGCCAACGGTTTTTTGACGATGGCAAAATTACTCAAATACAAATGCAGTCAGCCTGGCTGGCCGCCGCCATTCGGTTACGTTCGATTCAGCGACCTTATGTTCAGATGGGCTGGGCAGAAGCCATTGGTGCGTCCGGCACCATTAAAACAGTTGCCGATATTGTTACTGCGCAGGGCTGGTCCGAAAATGGCGTGATTACTGGTGCTGCGTTAGACAAATTAATTGAACATCTGGTCGCTGCAGGGCATTACGAGAAGATTGATCTGCAAGGCCTGGGCAATGACCGCAAGCCAGTTATTGCCGCAGGTGTGGCGGTGCTGAAGGCCGCCTTTGATCGACTGAATATCACCAAAATGATTGTCTCTGACGGTGCCTTACGTGAGGGCTTATTGTATGACTTGCAGGGCCGTATTCAGCATGATGATGAACGTGGACGCACCGTCCTCGCCGTAGCAAAACGCTATCATGTCGATGAAACGCATGCCGTACGGGTCAGTGAATTGGCGCGCCAATTATATGAACAAGTGGCCACTGACTGGCAGATTAACAACGAAGACCAGTTGTTGCATCTTCAGTGGGCAGCGCAGTTACATGAAGTGGGGCTGGCGATTTCTCATTACCAGTATCATAAGCATGCTGCCTATCTGGTGGCGAATTCTGATATGCCGGGGTTTTCCCGTGAAGAACAGCATGCGCTGGCGGCGATGATGCGAGGGCAGCGGCGCTCGATTCCAAAAAAATATTTGGATCAACTTTCCGAAGATCTGCAATTGCCAACATTGCGGTTAATGATTTTGCTGCGTTTAGCGCTGGTGTTTAATCGCGGCCGTAGCGAACAGACCGATACCTATTTCAAATTATCAGTGACCCCAAAAGGGCTGCATCTGACGCTGCCCGAAGGTTGGCTCAGTGAACATCCTTTGACCGAGGCCGATTTAGAGCAGGAAAAAAATTACCTTAAAGCGATTGATATCCGTCTGAAAATCAACTGATCGCAACCTTTGTCAGCGCCATAGGTCTGCTGTTGATAGGGAGTGTGATTATGCAGGCAATGTTCTTAAGTCTTATGTTTGTTGCGCAGATGGCACTGGCAAATCCACTATTTTGGCAGGCAGACAATGGCGATATACTGCAATTAAGCCGTCTGGACAGTGGTGAGTTTTGGGCTAGCCTGGCTTTGACTGATTCTCATACTGCGAACTTTGCGGATAATGAGCTGATTTTGTTGCAACTGGATACGCAGCAGCCAGTGTCTTTGGTGCATCGACTGCGCAGTTGTGGTTCGCCGGCAAGAGCGCCGCAGCAGATTGATTATCAATTTAACCAACAAGATGACAATTGGTTATTAGCTG
>CBFHWI010000056.1:0-9082 GCA_965659475.1 Methylophaga sp. | reverse complement strand
TGGCCGGATTTGCCAGCAATTACCCAAAGCAAAAAAGCCTTCCAGCTGACTGAAGAGCAGCAGATTGCTTTGCAGGCAATCGACAAAGTGCTGCACGGCCATCGCCGGCGGCCATTGTTAATAACTGCTGATCGGGGCCGTGGGAAGTCAGCCCTATTGGGCATCGCAGCGGCACAATGCATCAAACAGGGCAAATCCCGGGTATTCATTACCGCACCATCAAAAGCAGCCGTAGCAACCTTGTTTGAACATGCCAGAAAGTATTTTGGCGCTGATGAAAACCATGCTGTTTTAATGCAACAAATCCGCTTTATCTCGCCGGATGCGTTGCTGCAAAGCCTGCCCGCCGCCGATATCTTGCTGGTTGATGAAGCCGCTGCGCTGCCACAGCCGGTGTTACAACAATTACTGACTCATTATTCCCGGCTGGTATTTGCCAGTACGTTGCATGGCTATGAAGGTTCTGGTCTCGGTTTCAAATATCAGTTTGCCAAGCTGCTTGATCGGCAAATACCTGGCTGGCAATCCATCAGTTTGGCCGAGTCAGTGCGATGGGCTAAGGCAGATCCTTTAGAACAATTCAGTTATCAGGCATTGCTGCTTAATGCTGAGTTAAGCGAATATTCCGGACAAATAACCACTGTTGGACAGCAGCAATTAACCACATTGACGGCTGCCCAGCTGGCCGAAGATGAAGCTTTGCTTCAACAGGTATTTGCTTTACTGGTGGCAGCGCATTACCGGACCCGGCCATCAGATCTGCAGGCCTTATTGGATGATAACAACAGGACCTTCTGGTTGTTTCGTGACCAGCAGCAACTGGTTGGTGTCTGCTGGCTAAACCAGGAAGGACCACTTAAACCAGAATTAGCTGCAGATGTGCATCAAGGACGGCGACGTCTGCCAGGTCAATTATTGCCACAAAGTTTGCTGACGCATGCCGGTGATTTGCAGGCCGCCAGTTTAAATTATCAGCGTATTATCCGGATTGCCGTGCGCCCGGAATGTCAGCAATTGGGTTTAGGTAGTCTGTTGTTGAAAAAGCTGACACTACAATTACCAGCGCAAACCGATCTGCTGGGCTGCAGTTTTGCCGCGCAACCCGAGTTGTTGGCTTTTTGGCTTAATAATGATTTTTTGCCAGTACGACTTGGATTGCATGAAGACACGGTCAGTGGTGGCCGGGCTGTAGTGATGTTAAAAGCTTGCTCGGATAAAGGCAGCGCACAGATTAAAGCTTTGCAGCGCCGGCTGGCGGAGCAGTGGCCAGTGCTTTTATCTCGTTATTATGCCGATGTACCTGCCGATTTGGTGATCGCTATAAGTCGCAGTTTGCCAGTGACCGCACCAGTTTTGAGCAACGATGATCGACTTGATATTGACAGTTTTATTGACGGTCAGCGCGCGCTGGAATTTAGTTTTGTGCCGCTGCAAAAATGGTCTTGGCAGCAGCTAACAGCCGGTACTCTGGCCAATTGTGCAGCGGCGCAACAGTCGATGTTGATCCAGGTGTTTTTACAGCAAAAACCGTTAGCTGATATTTGCCGGCAGCATCAGCTCAGTGGTCAAAAAGCGTTATTAACTGAGTTGCGGAAGGCCTTACGGCGATTAGCGGACTAGATAAACGCTGTCATCATTGTCCGTTTCGATATTGAGTTGGGTCAGGCTTTGTCCGCGACAAGGACCGGATACACACAGACCATCATCGGGATTGAATAAAGCGCCATGCGTACTGCACTGAATATGGGTTTCTTCCAGCGACATAAAGGTATCTGGCTGCCAGTTTAACGGCACACCTAAATGCGGGCAGTGATTGAGATAGGCGTATAACTCCCCCTCAAAACGCAAAATAAATCCGGCCAGCGTGGTGTCATCAACACTGATCTCAAATTCTTGGGGCTTATTTTCTTTGAGCTGTGTGGCTTTGGTCAGGTAATAACGTTCGGTCATAGTGTGTTGTTCTCTTTCATGCGATTTAAATTGGCAAACCCCTGTTGCTGACATTTTAAGCTGGCGAGTTGGCTGGCAAAACTTAACACCTGCTCATTGGGCCAGTTTTGCATCCGGCCATGAATCAAGCCAGCATTCACGGTATCGCCTGCGCCTAAAGTATCAACCACTTCAGTCAAGCTTTCGGCCGGTTGGTGCAATATTTGATGATTAAATTTACCCCAGAGACCTGCTTCACCCCAGCTGCAAGTAGCTTGATTAAAAGCCAGGTTAGTCAAAAAGGCTTCGGCACTGTGGTAGCCCGCCGCCTCAGCATAAGGCTGTGATGTCATCACAAAACTGGCATTTCCCAGGAGTCGTTCAATACCCTCGCGCGGTTTTTCCAGCTCTACAGAGCGGGGTAATTCCGGTCTTTGTTGTGCAGCGTAAGCCAGCATTTGTTGAGTTTCGGTAATATTACGACCTTCAAAATGCAGCCAGTCGTAGACGCTCAAATCAATGCGCTGAAAGTCAGCAAAACTGAGTTCCGGACAATCACGGAAGTGGACAATAGTCCGGCTGCCCGTTTCGGCGCTGACATTGATATAGGACGTTGGCATTTTGCCGGTCTCAAGATGCCGGCAATGTTGATAATTAACCTGATAAACATCCAGATCAGCCGTAATCACTGCTAAGTCTGGCTCATCAATCAACACCCCGGCAAAATCAACCTGATGCCCTAGCTGACTGAGTACTACGGCGGTATTGCTGGCATTACCACCACGACGTTGCTGTTGTGATAAGGCACGGATTTCAGCATCTTCAGCAGGGTATTCTGCCACCTGATTAATAATATCGAAGGTGGCGATACCGACTGTTAAAATCCGCGCCATTATGATTTACAGAAGATCAAATATCGTCAAATACGGCGCCGACAGCCTCGGTGATTTGTTCGATATCACCAGTGCCTTTGATGGTATGCAGTTTGTTTTGTGACTGGTAATAGCCAATCAACGGCGCGGTTTGGTCTTCGTATACTTTCAGACGATTACCGATGGTTTCTTCGTTGTCATCCTGACGCTGAAACAGTTCACCGCCACATTTATCACAAATGCCATCCTGTTTCGGTGGCGATAAGTGCACGTTAAAAATGGCGCCACAGTCTTTACAAGTACGACGACCGGTTAAGCGTTGCATCAGTTCATCAAAAGGCACATCCAGCAACACAACACCTTGCAAAGGCTGCCCCAGATCGCTGAGCATATTATCCAGGGCTTCAGCCTGTGGAATATTGCGTGGAAAGCCATCAAGAATGTAACCGTTTTGGGCGTCGGCTTCAGACAAACGCTCACGAATCAGGCCAATCACGATATCGTCAGAGACCAGAGCGCCTGCATCCATTGCTGATTTGGCTTTTTTACCCAGCTCACTGCCGGCTGAAACGGCGGCACGCAGCAAATCACCGGTGGATATTTGCGGAATATTGAATTGCTTAGCCAGAAATACGCCTTGTGTACCTTTGCCGGAGCCCGGCGCACCAAGTAATACGGTTCTCATGTTTGCCTCTTACGCTTAAATAGTTGGATTGAAATTTTAATGTTGGGGTCGCATCAATGTTGCCAGGTCATCAAGCTGCTGATGGACATTAAATAGAATGGGGGGCATTGCTTCAGGTTTTAAGCCCAATAACTGCCAGGCTTGTTCATCCAATGGTGGTACATGCTGATCGCCATTGTGTCCAAATGGCACGCTGCTGACCATGACGTCGGCAACATGCACAATGGCGATTTCCAGCTGATCATGATCGGCGTGGGTAGGCTGATGATGATAACGGGCAACTTGCACCAGTGAGTCCGGTAAACGCCAGTTTTCAATCAGAACGGCACCGACTTCAGCATGATCGAAACCGATAATGCGTTTTTCGGCCTCATGCAACACTTCATGACCAAAGCGGGCACTGTTAATCGCTTCGCGGGCCAGTTCAGGCACCGACTGATACAACACCAGACTGCCTATATTGTGTAGCAGGCCAGCAATAAAAAATTGTTCTGGATGCGTCTGATGGGTAGCTTCAGCAAGATATTTAGCGGTCATGGCGCATGCCAGACTATGCCGCCAGAAGGTATCCATATCCATCATATTGGCTGGAATACCATGAAATGCATTCATCACTGAGGTGGCTAATACCAAATGGGTCAGTTCCCGGGTGCCAATGATGGTAATGGCCCGGGAAATGGTTTTGATTTGCGACGGAAAGCCATAAAACGGACTATTAACGATTTTCAGCAAGCGGGTGGTTAACGACGGGTCGGTATGGATAATGGCGCTAATATCATCAATCGCGCTGTCCGGATCGCTGATTAGTGCATCCAGTTGGGCATAGGTGGTCGGTGCTGAAACCAGGTCCAGCGATTTGTTAACCAATGCCTGTGGTGTCAGCGTCATCTTAGTCAAACTCATTGACCGTTTGGTCAGGGAGTTGCAGTGAAAATAAAACCTGCATCAACGGCTGCGTTAAATCGGCATAACGAAACAGCGCCAGTCTTTCTTGCAACTGGTTGTCATCAAAATGATTGGCCGGAATAAAATCGGTCATCAGCGTAGATTCCATTGGCTGCTACTTTGCAACATCTGCCCGATACTAGCCCCCAGCTTACCGGCAAAGCGATCCAGATAGTTGGGGCGGGGGGTGTAATCAATAATCTCCTCGGCACCGACAATGTCTCTGGCGACTTGGCTGCTACTGGCCAGACCATCAACCAAACCCAGTTCCAGCGCTTGTTCGCCAGACCAGAATAAGCCGGAAAACAGCGCATCATTGTTGGCATTGATCCTATCACCACGACCGATTTTAACGACATCAATAAATTGCTGGTGGATATTATCGAGCATTTTGTTGGCATGTTCGATATCGGCTTGTTTAAGCGGCAAAAACGGATCTAAAAACGATTTATTTTGGCCGGCAGTCAGCGAGCGGCGCTCGACACCCAGTTTATCGATGGCCTCTGTAAAGCCAAAACTATCCATTCGTACACCGATTGAGCCAACGATGCTGGCTTTATCAGCATAGATTTCATCGGCGGCGACGGCAATGTAATAACCACCCGAGGCACAGATATCCTGAACCACAGCATAGACTGGAAAGTCGGGACGCGTTAGACGCAAGCGGCGGATTTCATCATTAATAACCCCGGATTGCACCGGACTGCCACCTGGTGTGTTCAGACGTAAAATCAACGCTTTAGCCTGTTTGGCTTTAAATGCCTCACGAATGCCTGTGACTACCATATCGGCATTGGCATCGGTTTCTGAGCTAATCACACCGGTGATATCGACCAGCGCCGTATGGGGGGTACTTTCGCTTGCCTGTTCGCCATTGGGCATTATCAAAAACATAAACGCGAACAGATACAGCAATACCAGGCCTTTAAAAACATAACCCCAGCGGCGACTGTTGCGTTGTTCGCGGATGGCCGCAAAGGCTAAATCCTGCAGGATCTTGCGTTCCCAATGCTGATCATTAGCGTTGGCCGAACGCTGTTCGCTCGCCTTGTGATCCGTAGGAAAATCACCAAATGTTGCCATGTGCCGGGATCCTGCCGTTAATTAAAAGAAATTACATCATAGCAAAACAATCAGCATCTGCTAGGGTCTGAAAGGTTAACAGGCCCCAGCTAACCAGCTTTCCAGTGCAAACAAGTCATCGACTATTGCCAGTGGCTCGCAGGCCTCCAGCATTGGCAAACCATGTGCGCCATGGCCAATGCCGACACATTTAGCGCCGGCGCTTTTGGCCATCAACAAGTCAAATTCAGTATCACCAATCATCAAGGTCTCTGCCGGTTGCACGCCACAAAAATCGATAATTTCGCTTAGCATTTGCGGATGTGGTTTGGAGTGACATTCATCGGCGCAGCGAGTGGTGATAAATAAATCCGCCAAACCGGTTTCATTAAGCACTTTATCAAGACCGCGCCGGCCTTTGCCGGTGGCGACACCGAGCAGCACATTTTGGTCGGCCAGTTTTTGCAAGATATTTAAGGCATTGTCGAATAATGGTGCTTCAAAAGGATGATGGAGCCATATTTCACGATAAGTGCTGGCAAGCGTTTGTGCGTCCTGGATAGAGCTATCGGGATACAACGTTTTGACAGCTTCGGGCAAACCTAAACCGATAATATGACTTATTTGCTGATCGGTGAGCGGTAGCATGTTTAACTTGGTAATGGCTTCGCGCATACAAAACACGATATGCCCCGTGGAGTCCATCAGCGTGCCGTCCCAGTCAAAAACGATTAGTGGATAAGCCATAGTTAATCTTTGTTTAATGTCTCGATAAAAAGTTGTAAATCAGTTGGCAGCGGCGCATTTAGTTGTAATCGATGTTGGTCCTGCGGATGGGCAATATTCAGTTGCCAGGCATGTAAAAACATCCGATCCAGACCAGCTTGTTTTAATTGTTTATTAAACGTCCGCTGGCCGTATTTGTTGTCGCCGGCCACTGGGTGGCCACTGGATGCCCCATGGACACGTATCTGATGCGTACGGCCGGTAAACAGTTTGACTTCCATTAACTGACAACGACGGAAGGTCTGTTTGACCAGAAACTGGGTTTTGGCTTTTTTCCCAGCAGGATCCACGGCCACCATATTTTCACCGCCGATAACGGTATTTTTCTGCAATGGCTTGTCAACAATAGTGTCATCCTGCGACCAGTGACCATAGGTCAGCGTTAAATAACGCTTATCAATATCGCTGCCGCGCATCTGGTTTTGTAAATCCAGTAGGGCATCACGGCGTTTGGCAATCAACAAACAGCCCGAAGTATCACGATCTAGTCGGTGTACCAGTTCCAGAAATGGGGCTTCAGGACGCAATTTTTTCAGTGCTTCGATGACGCCGGTCTGAATGTTGGTGCCGGCATGCACGGCCAACCCTTCGGGTTTGTTTAAAGCCAGTAAATAATCATCTTCGTAGATGATTTGCTGACGTAGGATTTGCGCCAAACTGTCACTGACGTGCACAGTCTCAGTTTTATCACTGACCCGCCACGGTGGCACTCGGACTTCATCACCCGTTTGTAGTTTATAAGTCTGTTTGATGCGACCTTTGTTGACCCGCACTTCACCTTTTCGAATGGCCCGATAAATGCGGCTTTTCGGCACACCTTTTTCCAATGTTATCAAAAAATTATCAATACGCTGGCCGGCCTGTTCGGCGCCAATGCTAATAAATTGAACACTTGGGGATTTTTGTGCAGCGTCGGTCATTAATCTGGGACTTTATTTGCTTGCTGACAGGGCACCGTACTGCTATATTCGTTGATTGGCCTGCCCGGAAAATGTAATCAGTATACTGACTTTTAACAAAACAGGCCGGAATTACTACGTCGCGCCCTGCGCAAATGCAGGTTGATGCGGCGGATTTGAAACGAATATTCGACGCTGAACAGGGGTTCAGTGACAAAGGGGCCCGACATCGGGCCTGAATGTGAAAAAAATGGTTCCCACGTCCCGGCAACAGCACAACAAACAGCAGAAATTGTAGCGGGCAGGGCGGCAAAAAATAATCAAAGCGAGGGCTGATGGCAGCTCGATCGCAAACTGACTGCAGAACCCTATTGCAGCGCAACAGAAAATGACCGACGACGCGCCGGCTGGCAAACGCCATAAGCCGGGCGCGCAAACAAAATTGATTATTTTGCAATTGCAGCTTATCTGCAAGTCCACCTGCGTGGCTGCATCTGTCTCATGCGGCATGCCAAGGGATGTGTGAACCTCTAATTGAGGTTTATGCATGAAACGTATTTTAATTAACGCAACCCACGAAGAAGAGTTGCGTGTGGCGATGGTCGATGGCCAGCGCTTATTTGATCTGGATATCGATACCCCCTCCCGCGAACAGAAAAAAGGCAATATTTACAAAGGTAAGATCACTCGCGTAGAACCGAGTTTGGAAGCAGTATTTGTTGAATATGGCTCGGAACGTCAGGGCTTTCTGCCACTGAAAGAAATCGCCAAAGAATATTTCCGTCACGGTAAAGCCGACGGAGAGAATAACGGTCGTATCAACGTTCAGGATGTGTTGTCTGTCGGCCAGGAACTGGTCGTACAAATCGAAAAAGAAGAACGCGGCAATAAAGGCGCGGCGCTGACCACCTTTGTCAGCTTGGCTGGTCGTTATCTGGTTCTGATGCCCAACAGCCCCCGGGCCGGTGGCATTTCCCGCCGTATCGAAGGTGATGAGCGCGCTGAATTACAAGAAGCGCTGCGTTCCTTAGAAGTGCCCAATGATATGGGCATGATTGTCCGCACTGCCGGCGTTGGTAAACAAGCTGAAGAATTGCAATGGGATTTGGAATATCTGCTGCAATTATGGACAGCTATTGATACTGCTACCAAAGATCGCCCAGCACCATTTCTGGTCTATCAGGAAAGCAATATCATCATCCGCGCCCTGCGCGATTATCTGCGTAAAGATATTGGTGAAATTCTGGTCGACTCGCCTGAGGTGTATCAAACCGGCTATGATTTTATGCGTATGGTCATGCCACATGATTTGAGCAAATTCAAGCTCTATCAGGACAAAGTACCGTTATTTACCCGTTATCAAGTGGAAAGCCAGATTGAGAGTGCGTTTCGTCATGAAGTGCGCTTGCCATCGGGCGGTGCACTGGTCATCGACCCCACCGAAGCACTGATTTCCATTGACGTTAACTCGGCGCGTGCTAATAAAGGCGGTGATATCGAAGAAACGGCCTTCAATACCAATTTAGAAGCTGCTGAAGAAATCGCTCGTCAGTTACGGCTGCGTGATTTGGGAGGGCTGGTGGTTATCGACTTCATCGATATGGGGCCAACCCGTCATCAGCGTGAAGTTGAAAATCGCCTGCGTGAACATTTAAAAGCCGATCGGGCACGGGTCCAGGTAGGCCGTATTTCCCGTTTTGGTTTGTTGGAAATGTCACGGCAACGGCTACGGCCAGCACTCGGTGATGCGCACCAGGAAGTTTGCCCTCGCTGTGCCGGTTTAGGCCATGTTCGAGGGGTTGAATCATTGGGACTGGCGGTTTTACGGTTGCTGGAAGAAGAAGCAACCAAAGAGAAAATCACCCAATTGGTAGTGCAATTACCGGTCGCGGTTGCCACTTTTA
>CBFHWI010000055.1:6226-9395 GCA_965659475.1 Methylophaga sp. | reverse complement strand
TAATGAAAGCGAGTGAAATCAGACAGAAATCTGCAGAAGACATGGCCAATGAATTGGCGGGGCTTCACAAAGAGCAGTTTAATTTGCGGATGCAGCACGCCACAGGTCAGTTGCAACGCAGTAGTGAGTTGAAGCGTGTGCGCCGTGACATTGCGCGTATCAAGACTGTACAGACCGAGAAATAATAGGGCACTGAAATGAGTGAACAAGAAAACATAGCACGTTCTTTAGTGGGTCGTGTCGTCAGTGACAAGATGGATAAAACCATCACGGTTCTGGTTGAACGCAGTGTTGCGCATCCGATCTACAAAAAATATGTAAAGCGTTCTACCAAGCTGCATGTGCATGATGAAAACAATGATTGCAACATTGGCGACGTAGTAAGTGTTACCTCGTCGCGTCCATTGTCTAAGACAAAGTGCTGGAAGCTGGTCGATATTATCGAACGTGCGAAATAAGCAAAATTCAGTTTGGAGTTTAGACCATGATTCAAATGCAAAGCAGTCTCGATGTGGCCGACAATAGCGGTGCTAAACGAGTAGAATGCATCAAAGTTTTAGGCGGTTCACACCGTCGTTATGCGGGCATCGGTGACGTAATTAAAGTCACTATTAAAGAAGCTGCACCGCGTGGCAAAGTGAAAAAAGGTGACGTGCATAACGCCGTTATTGTTAGAACCCGTAAGGGCGTGCGTCGTCCAGATGGTTCTGTCGTGCGTTTCGACAGTAATGCTGCGGTATTGCTGAACGCTGCGCATCAACCAATTGGTACGCGTATTTTCGGCCCGGTCACACGTGAACTTCGTGGTGAAAAATTCATGAAGATTATTTCGTTGGCACCGGAAGTACTTTAAGTAGGAGCGCTGGAAATGGAAAGATTAGTTAAAGGCGATCAAGTCGTCATCACGGCCGGTAAGGATCGTGGTAAACAAGGCGAAGTCCTGCGTCGGGTCGAAGGTGGTAAGTTTGTTGTGCAAGGCATTAACCTTGTCAAAAAGCATATGAAACCAAACCCGGCGATGGGTCGCACAGGTGGTATTGTTGAGAAAGAAATGCCAATTCATGGGTCGAACCTGGCGTTGTTAAACCCTGCCTCTGGCAAGGGAGACAAAGTCGGTTTCAAAATTCTCGAAGATGGTCGCAAAGTTCGCGTCTTCAAGTCGAACGGCGAAACCGTTGGCGCTTGAGCTAGAGTTGGGATAATACAGTGAGCAGATTAAAAGATTATTATCGTGAGACAGTAGTTAAACAGCTGCAAGAGCAGTTTGGCTACCAGTCTGTTATGGAAGTGCCACGCATAACCAAAATTACCTTAAACATGGGTGTTGGCGAAGCGTTGACTGATAAAAAAGTGTTGGAAAATGCCGTTGCCGATATGGAGCGTATTGCTGGTCAAAAGGCAGTTATTACCAAGGCCAAAAAATCAGTTGCTGGCTTCAAGGTGCGTGAAGGCTGGCCAATTGGTTGTAAAGTCACGTTACGCAGTGAGCGTATGTATGACTTTTTAGATCGTCTGATTAGCATTTCCATTCCTCGTATTCGTGATTTTCGGGGTTTAAACCCGAAATCGTTCGATGGTCAGGGAAACTACAGTATGGGAATTAAGGAACAAATTATTTTCCCAGAAATTGAGTTTGACAAGATCGACAAAACACGCGGTATGGATATTACCATCACGACCACTGCAAAAAATGCAGAAGAGTCCCGCGCTTTGTTGGCTGCGTTCAAGTTTCCTTTTAGAAAATAAACCGAGTCTGGGTGGAATAAATTATGGCTAAACGTTGCATGGTTAATCGCGAGATTAAGAGAGCAAAACTGGTAGAAAAGTACGCGGCAAAGCGCGCTGAGCTGAAAAAGCAAATGCTCGATATGTCATTGAGCGTTGAACAGCGCGAAGCAGCAGCAAAGAAATTTCATGCGCTGCCACGTAACTCAAGCCGGACACGCTTGCGTAATCGCTGTGAAATTACCGGTCGACCACACGGTGTTTACAGTAAGTTTGGTCTGGCCCGTAATAAATTGCGCGAACATGCAATGAAAGGCGATATTCCTGGCCTGGTCATGGCCAGTTGGTAATTGCCAACCTGATTTGTGGAGCAAAATAAATGAGTATGACAGATCCAATTGCCGACATGCTGACACGCATTCGCAATGCCCAACAGGCCAACAAAGTTGATGTCAAAATGCCATCTTCTAAAGTAAAAATCAGCATTGCTGAAGTACTTAAAGAAGAAGGTTACATCACTGCTTACAATGTTACTGAAGAAGCGGGTAAAGCCCAGCTTTCAGTAACATTGAAATACTTCGAAGGTAAGCCGGTTATCGAAACGATTAACCGTGTCAGCCGTCCCGGCTTGCGTGTATATCGCTCAGCCAGTCAGTTGCCAAAAGTAATTGGTGGATTGGGTGTGGCAATCGTCTCGACTTCTAAAGGTGTTATGGCTGATCGTAAAGCCCGCGCCCTAGGTCAGGGCGGCGAAGTGCTTTGCTCGGTAAGCTAAGCTTAATTTTCGGAGAGAATAACAATGTCACGTATCGCAAATGCGCCAGTGCAAATTCCGGCAGGAGTGGAAATCTCGCTGAAAGATAACGAGATCACGATTAAAGGCAGCAAAGGCACACTGACTCGTACCCTTCACCCAGAAGTTGAAGTGGCACAAGAAGGTGCAGCACTGACCACCAAGCCAAAATCAAATAGCAAGACCGCAGTTGCTTTAACCGGTACTGCCCGTGCTTTGATTAATAATATGGTTACCGGTGTGTCACAAGGTTTTGAAAAACGTCTGACTTTAGTTGGCGTTGGTTACCGTGCTAAAGCACAAGGTAACAAACTGGATTTGACGCTGGGTTTTTCCCATCCGGTTCAATATGACGTGCCAAATGGCGTCACGGTTGATACCCCAAGTCAAACAGAAATCGTAGTCACCGGTGCCGATAAACAGGTAGTGGGACAAGTGGCGGCAGATATTCGTGCTTACCGTTCACCAGAACCTTACAAAGGTAAAGGTGTGCGTTATTCAGATGAATATGTTGCTCGTAAAGAAGCTAAGAAAAAATAATTAGGCTCAACTATGGATAAGAAATCTTCAAGATTACGCAGAGCGGCTCGGTCGCGCGCCAAGATCAGAGAGCTGGAAGTATACCGTCTCACCGTTCACAGAACGCCGCGC
>CBFHWI010000055.1:0-6127 GCA_965659475.1 Methylophaga sp. | reverse complement strand
CATATTTATGCGCAAGTATTAAATAATGACAGCAGCAAAGTGATTGCTGCCGCTTCAACTTTAGATCCTGAAGTGAAGAAAGCGCTGTCAGGAACGGGTAACAAAGCTGCCGCAGAATTGGTCGGTAAAGTTGTTGCCGAGCGTGCTGTTAAAAATGGTGTGACCGAAGTGGCATTTGACCGCAGTGGTTTCAGTTATCACGGTCGGGTGAAAGCCCTGGCAGATGCGGCGCGTGAAAGCGGCCTGCAGTTCTAATTTAATAAGGTAAGTCACATGGCTCAGAATGAACAACGCCAAGCCGCATCTGATGGCTTGATTGAAAAATTAGTTGGTATCCGTCGTGTCGCGAAAGTGGTTAAGGGCGGTCGTGTTTTTGGTTTCTCCGCATTGACTATTGTTGGTGATGGCAATGGCCGGGTTGGTTTTGGTCAGGGTAAAGCCCGTGAAGTGCCTGTTGCGATTCAAAAAGCAATGGATGAAGCTCGCAAAAACATGCAGAAAGTCGTGTTGAATGGTGATACTTTGCACCATCCGCTTACTTCACGTCATGGTGCCGCTAAAGTGTTCATGCAGCCTGCTTCAGAAGGTACTGGTGTAATTGCCGGTGGTGCGATGCGTGCAGTATTTGATGCTGTCGGTGTCCACAACGTCCTGGCCAAATCAATGGGTTCAACCAATCCATTGAATGTGGTGCGTGCCACCATTAAAGGCCTGACCGATATGAATAACCCAGAAGCAATTGCAGCCAAGCGCGGCAAGTCAGTTGCTGATATCACGGAATAAAGCAATGAGTTCTAAATTAAAAGTGACTTTGGTAAAAAGCACCATTGGCCGGCTTGAAAAGCATAAAGCCTGTGTTGCTGGCCTTGGTTTACGTAAAACCGGTAGCAGCGCTGTGGTCATTGATACCCCAGAAAATCGCGGCATGATTAACCGTGTTTCTTATTTGCTCAAGGTTGAGGAAGCTTAATATGAAACTGAATACGATAGCACCAGCATTTGGTGCCAAAAAAGACGCAAAACGCGTTGGTCGTGGTATCGGTTCTGGCTTAGGTAAAACTGCAGGCCGTGGCCATAAAGGTCAAAAAGCCCGTTCAGGTGGTTTTCATAAACGCGGTTTCGAAGGCGGTCAGATGCCTTTGCAACGTCGTTTGCCAAAAGTTGGTTTTTCATCACGCAAATCGGCAACAACTGCTCAAATTCGCTTGGATGTGTTAAATCACATTGAAGTGGATCAGATTGATTTGTTGACATTGAAGTCAGTTGGCGCCGTGCCGGAAAACACCTTGCGTGTAAAAGTTATTAATTCTGGCGAATTGAAAGCTAAAGTTAACTTGAAAGGTATTGTGGCAACAGCAGGCGCTCAAAAAGCGATTGAAGCCGCTGGCGGCAAGGTCGAAGAGTAGGCCTAAGTGGAAAAAAACAGACAACAAGCTGCAGGCATGCTGGGTGGTGGACGCTTCGCTGAATTGAAGAGTCGTTTGCTGTTCGTGCTTGGTGCGTTATTGGTGTACCGTTTAGGTACCTTTATTCCAGTTCCGGGTATTAATCCGGCTGCTTTAGCGATCATGTTTGAGCAACAAAGCGGCACCATTCTGGACATGTTTAATATGTTTTCAGGTGGCGCTCTGGAACGCTTGTCTGTTTTTGCATTGGGTGTAATGCCTTACATTTCTGCATCTATTATCATGCAGTTGTTGACGGTTGTGCATCCCAAGTTGGCACAGTTGAAAAAAGAAGGTGCGGCGGGCAAGCGCAAGATTACACAGTACACACGATATGGCACGCTTTTATTAGCGACATTCCAGGCGATTGGTATCTCGATTGCACTGGAAGGCCAGCAAGCCGGTGGTATGGGTGTCGTTATTGACCCGGGTCTGTTGTTCCGTATTACAGCTATCGTGACGTTAGTCACTGGCACCATGTTCCTAATGTGGTTGGGTGAACAAATTACCGAGCGCGGTATTGGTAACGGTATTTCATTGATCATCTTTGCTGGTATTGTTGCTGGTTTGCCGCAAGCTGTTGGCGGGACATTGGAATTGGCCCGTACAGGTCAGTTGCATACGTTCCTGGTAATAGCGTTGCTAGCAATGGCTTTGGCTGTAACGGCATTTGTTGTATTCGTTGAGCGTGGTCAACGCCGGATCCCGGTGCACTATGCTAAACGTCAGCAGGGCCGCAAAATGATGGCTGGTCAGGTAACTCACTTACCATTGAAGTTAAATATGGCAGGGGTTATCCCACCAATCTTTGCTTCAAGTATTATTCTGTTTCCGGCAACGATTGCCGGCTGGTTTGGCACTTCTGGTGGTTTGGGTTGGTTGCAGAATATTTCAACCTTGATGTCGCCAGGTCAACCGATGTATGTACTGGCCTATGCTTTTGCGATTATCTTTTTCTGCTTTTTCTATACGGCGTTAGTGTTTAATCCAAAAGATACAGCTGAGAATTTGCAAAAGTCGGGTGCGTTCATTCCCGGAATTCGTCCGGGTGAGCAAACCTCACGTTATATTGATTCAGTGATGGGGCGCTTGACTCTGGCCGGTGCGATTTATATTACGGCAGTGTGTTTGTTACCAGAGTTTTTGATTCTTTATTGGAGTGTACCGTTTTATTTTGGTGGTACATCGCTGTTGATCATCGTGGTCGTCATAATGGACTTTGTGTCTCAGGTACAATCACACATGATGTCGCAGCAGTATGAAAGTTTGATGCGCAAATCAAACAAAAACAACAATGGGACTACTGGCTTTTTAAGCTAAGTGCTCGCGACAAGTTTGCTGGAGAAATTTGATGAAAGTTCAAGCGTCGGTTAAAAAGATTTGCCGTAATTGCAAAATCGTGAAAAGAAATGGTGTGTTACGGGTTATCTGTAAAGAAGCTCGTCACAAACAACGTCAGGGTTAAGCTGACGGATCGTATTTACTTTGTTGTTGAGCAGTGTTTTTGTATGATACAATTCGCTGTTCACTCCTGAGAAATTTAGGGTAATTGAATGGCTCGTATAGCTGGTATTAACGTCCCTGTGCAAAAGCACACGGTAATCGCATTAACATCGATTTATGGCATTGGTCGTACTCGTGCTCAACAAATCTGTGCTGCCTCTGGCATTGCACCTGATGCAAAAATCAGAGATTTGTCTGAAGCCGAAGTAGAGCAATTGCGTACTGAAGTGGCCAAGTTTTCTGTTGAAGGTGACTTGCGTCGGGAAGTGTCGATGGATATTAAGCGCCTGAAAGATCTGGGTTGCTATCGTGGTGTGCGTCATCGCAGAGGCCTGCCAGTTCGCGGCCAAAGAACCAAAACCAATGCCCGGACCCGTAAAGGTCCGCGCCGTATGATTAAGTAAGGGAAGTCTTCGATGGCAAATGCATCAGCACGACAACGTAAGCGTGTCAAAAAGAATGTAGTGGATGGCGTTGTTCATATTCACGCTTCTTTCAATAATACCATCATCACTATTTCTGACCGTCAGGGCAACGCCTTGTCATGGGCTACAGCTGGTGGTTGTGGTTTCCGTGGTTCTCGTAAGAGTACTCCGTTCGCAGCGCAGGTTGCTGCTGAGAAAGCCGGTGAAGTAGTTAAAGAGTTTGGCATGAAGAATTTGGATGTTGAAATCAAGGGGCCAGGTCCTGGTCGTGAATCAGCAGTCCGTGCCCTGAATAATTTGGGCTTTAAAATTACAAATATTACTGACGTGACACCGATCCCGCACAATGGTTGTCGTCCGCCAAAGCGTCGTCGCGTTTAATAGGTTCTTGGAGTAAGACTAATGGGAAAATATCGTGGCCCTACTTGCAAGCTGAGTCGCAGAGAAGGTACAGACCTTTTTCTGAAGGCCCGTGGCAATCCACTGGAAAGCAAATGCAAGATTGATCAAAAACCAGGCCAGCATGGTGCACGTCGTGGACGTGACTCAGATTATGCTACACAGTTACGTGCTAAGCAGCGTATCCGTCGCATTTATGGCGTTCTGGAAAAGCAATTCCGTAACTATTACAAACTAGCTGATCAGAAGAAAGGCGCGACAGGTATCAACCTGCTGAATCTTTTGGAGCAACGTTTAGATAATGTTGTTTACCGTATGGGTTTTGGTGCAACACGGGCCGAATCACGTCAGTTGGTTTCGCACAAAGCTGTCATGGTTAATGGCCGCGTCGTCAATATCGCTTCTTATCAAGTTAAAGAGGGTGATGTTGTCGAAATCCGCGAGAAAGCTAAGAAACAAGACCGCATTATTAATGCGATGTCTGTTGCTGAGCAGTTGGGCTTCCCTGAATGGATCGAAGTCAATAGTCAAACGTTATCAGGTACTTTTAAACGTGCCCCTGAACGTGACGAGCTGCCGGCAGAACTGTCAGAAAACCTGGTGGTTGAGCTTTACTCTAAATAGTTTTAATTAAATCTCGTCAGAGATTTATCAGAGGAATTTGCATGACGACTTATACGAGTCAATTTCTTAAACCAAGGATTGTTGATATCCAGAAGTTTAGTGACACACGTACGCGTCTTGTTCTGGAGCCGCTGGAACGTGGTTTCGGTCATACTTTGGGTAACGCCCTGCGCCGCATTCTGTTGTCTTCAATGGACGGTGCCGCAGTGGTTGAGGCGCAAATCGACGGTGTTGTGCATGAATATTCAGCTATCGATGGTGTGCAGGAAGATGTCTTAGACATTTTGTTGAACATGAAAGGTATTGCAGTTCAGTTGCATGATGCTAACGAAGCTGTATTGAGTTTAAACAAGAGTGGTGTTGGACCGGTAACTGCTGCTGATATTCAATTGCCACACAATGTTGTGGTAACGAATCCAGAACATGTTATTGCCAACCTGACCGGTGGTAGCTTATCTATCACTTTTAAAGTTGCGAAGGGCCGCGGTTATTCTGCTGCCAATACACGTACTTTAGGTGAAGATGAAGATCGGGCGATTGGTCAGTTATATTTGGATGCGTCTTTCAGTCCGGTTCGTCTTGTGACGTACAGCGTTGAAAGTGCCCGTGTGGAAAATCGTACCGATCTTGATAAATTGATTATTGACGTTGAAACCAACGGCACACTTGATGCAGAAGATGCAATCAAGTATGCAGCAACTATTTTAAGTGATCAGTTAACAGCCTTTGTTGATTTCACGGTCATTGAAGAAAGCGTTGTTGAGCATAAACAACCTGCTGTTGATCCTGCTTTATTGCAGGCAATTGATGATCTGGACTTAACAGTTCGTTCAGCGAATTGTTTGAAAGCAGAAAATATTTATTATGTAGGTGATTTGATTCAACGTACCGAAATGGAATTGTTGAAAACACCTAATTTAGGCAAAAAGTCACTGACTGAAATTAAAGAAGTACTGGCTTCAAAAGGTTTGTCATTAGGCATGCATCTTGATAACTGGCCACCTGCTTCATTAGAGCAAAAATAATACTGAAGTCATTTCAGCATATAAGAATAGGGTAACAACCATGCGTCATCGTAATTCAGGTCGTAAATTAAATCGTAACAGTAGTCACCGCAAAGCGATGTTCAAAAACATGGCTGTCTCGCTGATGGAACACGAAGTTATTCGTACTACATTGCCGAAAGCCAAAGAACTGCGTGGTGTGGTTGAACCGCTGATTACATTGGCTAAAACGGACAGTGTTGCCAATCGTCGTCTCGCTTTCTCGCGATTGGGTAGCCGTGACGTTGTCACTAAACTGTTTAACGAAATTGGTCCACGCTCTGTTAACCGTCCAGGAGGTTATGTTCGTGTACTTAAGACCGGTCTGCGTGACGGTGACAAAGCACCAATGGCTATTGTTGAATTGGTCGATCGTCCAGATACTGCACAAGAAGTTGCTGCTGAATAAGTTCAGCGCAAATTTCATTAAAAAAGCCGGCTAACTGCCGGCTTTTTTATTTATATAAGCATTAGAAACACACTAAGCAGCTGATTCAATTTAGCTTATTAGTCAGTCAACAAATAAACCTGCGAAAATGCCGGTTTTAGCGTTGACACCGAAGCGAGTGTCTGTATAATTCTCGCTTCTTTGCTGGCAGGTTCTGGCAAACGCTCTTTAACAAACTGGTATCAAGTAATTTGTGTGGGTACTTGCGTGGAAATGTTTCTTGGAAATATTTGACGCTAG
>CBFHWI010000054.1:0-9507 GCA_965659475.1 Methylophaga sp. | reverse complement strand
GAACCCAAACATCACCTGAGGGCTGCTGTTTTCTTTTAAGTCCTTGAACAATTTTATCAGGAATCATCACCATGAGAGAAGTTCGCTATTGGTTGTTTAGTTAACATTACCAGTAGCAGCAACTTCTCTCAAGGCTTTGATATATATGGTGGGCCCACCAGGACTCGAACCTGGGACCAAGGGATTATGAGTCCCCTGCTCTAACCAACTGAGCTATAGGCCCGATACAGGTTAACTATCTGAGTCGAGGAAGCTTCTCAGTTGGTCTGAACGGGATGGATGCCGGAGTTTACGTAAGGCTTTGGCCTCTATCTGACGAATCCGCTCACGGGTGACGTCGAACTGTTTACCGACTTCTTCCAGTGTGTGGTCAGTATTCATATCAATACCAAAACGCATACGGAGCACTTTGGCTTCTCGCTCGGTCAAGCCATTAAGCACGCCTTGAGTGGCTTCACGGAGACCTTCGATGATGGCTGAGTCAGCAGGTGACATAACGTTGATATCTTCAACGAAATCACCCAGGTGGGAGTCTTCATCATCACCAATCGGTGTTTCCATCGAAATCGGTTCTTTGGAGATCTTCAGTACTTTGCGGACTTTGTCTTCCGGCATTTCAACGCGTTCTGCCAGTTCGTCCGGGGTCGGTTCACGGCCCATTTCCTGCAGCATTTGTCGTGCCACACGATTGAGTTTGTTAATGGTTTCAATCATATGCACCGGAATACGGATAGTGCGCGCCTGGTCAGCAATCGACCGGGTAATGGCCTGACGAATCCACCATGTCGCATAAGTTGAGAACTTATAACCGCGCTGATATTCGAATTTGTCGACAGCTTTCATCAGACCGATATTGCCTTCCTGAATCAGATCTAGGAATTGGAGGCCACGGTTGGTGTATTTTTTGGCAATTGAGATAACCAAACGCAGGTTAGCCTCAACCATTTCTTTTTTGGCACGACGGGCTTTGGCTTCAGCGATCGACATTTGCCGGCCGATTTCTTTGATTTCAGAGATATTTAAGCCACGTTCATCAGAGATTTCGGCCAGTTTTTTCTGGGCGGCCAAAATATCGTCATGGTGTTTTTTGATGGTCGATGAATAATGTTTTTTGGCACGAATAAATTTATCGGCCCATTCCAGATTGCTTTCATTGCCCTGAAAAGAATCAATGAAATCACGACGGTTCATCCGTGCGTCTTCAACAACGATATCCATAATGATTTTTTCTTGCTTACGCACTTCATTGATGGTTTCTGCCATCAAATTATTCAGAAAAATCAATGTTTTTGGTGTCAGCTTGAATTCCATAAACAAGTTACTGGCCTGTTCACGGGCTTCGGTCATGGCATCGCCATCGGTCGCCAAAACTTGTTTGTAGGCATCGCGCAAGGTGTTAAAACGGGCGCGCGCTTCTTCCGGATCAATTTCGCCGGAATCATCTTCATCATCACTAACGCCATCGACATCATCGTCATCGTCGCTATCTGAATCACTGTCATCACTGTCAGACGATACGGTACTGTCATCATCATCGCTGTCTTCGACCGTTTCTTCAGGTGCGACAAAACCGCGAATCAGCTCATTAAGACGCATTTCACCAGCTTCAACGGCATCAGAAAGCTCAAGAAATGAGGCAATACAAGGTGGGTAAGTCGACAGCATCAGCAGACTCTCACGCAAGCCTGCTTCAATACGTTTGGCGATAACGATCTCGCCTTCGCGGGTCAGCAGTTCAACGCTACCCATTTCTCGCATGTACATACGAACCGGGTCAGTAGTGCGGCCAAACTCACCATCGGAACTGGCCAAAACGGCAGCGGCTTCTTCAGCAGAAACCTCATCATTGGAAGAAGCAGCTTCTGCCAACCGCTCCATTTCGTCAGTATCCATGCCATCTTCATGGACCATAATACCGAGGTCACTAAACATGCTGACAATATCTTCAACCTGATCGGCATCTACTAAGTCTTCAGGGAGATGATCGTTGATCTCACCATAAGTGAGGTAACCGCGCTCTTTCCCTAAAGCGATAAGCTCTTTAACGCGTGATTGTTGATCTTTCATTCGGCCCCTTTGACGTCGTGACGCTTTTACAGACGGTAACACTATATTATAGCGAAACACTGTCTGTAATGCATTAAATTTGACCGATTAACAGTCACATAGCGAGTAGTTACGGATAAAGTGAACGGTACTCTTCACGCTCAGCAGCCGTTAAGCCCTCAGATGATTTGGATTTAGCCTCAAGGAACTTTTGTCTATCCTCTTTTGCAATCCTTTGTAATTTTTGAAAATACCCTAATAATTCTGGTTTTAACTGGTCAGCGTCATCCACCGCAAACTGCTCATTAAGGAGTTTATTTAACGCGGGGTAGTGTTCTGTATCACGCCACCGTTCAATTAAAATCGCTGAATTTGTTATTTGGGGGTTGGTTCTAAGAGTTTCAAGTATCTCTGACAAAATTGCTACGCCGGGCTGACCCAGGTTTTTAAGCCAATCGGTATTACCTAATGCTTTATGCAAACCGGGATGTTTTAACAACAGTGTAATGGCCATCCGCACCGGCGTTTTATTGGCATTGGCGGCCTTGGACGCAGCCCGCTTAGTGATGGGTCTGGAACGTTCAATATGTTTATTTAAAGTCGCTTGACTGGTTTTTGCTTCTATCGCCAATTGCTGTTCGAGCATATCGCGATAAACACCGGCCGGGATCCGGCCCAGATACGGTTTAGCCAGTTCTATCAGCCTTACCCGGCCGTCCATCGAATCCATATCTACTCGCTGACTGAGCGTCGCCAGAAAGAATTCGGATAAACTTTGTGCCTGCCCGACCAGCGCCTGAAACCCTTCAGCGCCCTGCTCCCGCACAACTGAATCAGGATCTTCACCCTGCGGCAAAAACATAAATTTCAGCTCAAAATTACCACCCAGAATGGGTAAGGCATTTTCCGCCGCCCGCCAAGCAGCATCGCGGCCCGCACGATCGCCATCAAAACAAAAAACAATTTCGGGCGCACTGCGAATCAGTTGCCTTAAATGATCAGGCGTCGTCGCCGTACCCAGCGTGGCCACGGCATTATTGATACCAAATTGTGCCAGGGCAATCACATCCATATACCCTTCAACAATCAGAATGCGCTGTAATTGCCGGTTGGCTTTGCGTGCCTGATACAGGCCATATAATTCCTGACCCTTGTGAAATACCGGTGTTTCCGGCGAGTTTAGATATTTGGGCGCATCTTCCGGATCAATGACCCGACCGCCAAAGCCAATTACCCTGCCACGGCGATCGCGTATCGGAAACATCAACCGTTTACGAAAACGGTCATAAATCCGGCCTTGTTCATTCTTAATCACTAGGCCGCCTTCCTGCAGCATATCGATGGTCTGCTGGTTGTTGCCAAAGGTGCGCAGCACATTGTCCCACCCATCTGGCGCCATACCGAGATCAAAAGCATTGATGATTTCGTCGCTCAATCCACGCTGCTCTAAATAGGCATTAAATACTTTTTTTTGCGGGTGATTTTGTAGCTGATGGGCGTAATATTTACTGACTTTGTCGAGCAAATCATAAAGATTCTGCCGGACCGGGGTCAGTGATGCCTGCTGAGTAACCGGTACTTGCATGCCGACGCTGTCAGCCAGCTCCTGAATGGTTTCCAGAAAGCTGAGCTGCTCGTATTCCATCAAAAAACCAATTGCCGTGCCATGAGCGCCACAACCAAAGCAATGATAAAACTGCTTATCGGGGCTGACAGTAAACGACGGGGTTTTTTCGTTATGAAACGGGCAACAGGCGTGCATATTTTTGCCGGCTTTTTTCAGCGGCACACGACTATCAATCACATCGACAATATCGACGCGTGACAGGAGTTCATCTATAAATTGCGGGGGGATCTGACCGGCCATAAGTTAATTATGGCCGAAGATCATCATTGATGGTAACCATGTCCTTAACAGACTTGGTGTCAAGGCGTTCAGGCGCTGAGTGCCGCCTTAACTTGACTGCTGACTGCGCCCATATCGGCGCGGCCTTGCACTTTGGGACGTAATACATTCATTACAGCGCCCATGTCTTTAATGCTGCTGGCGCCACTTTCGGCAATAGCTGATGCAATGGCTGCATCCAGTTCAGACTCAGTCAAAGGCGTTGGCAAAAACTCTTCGATGATTGCCAGCTCCGCGCGCTCAATAACCGCTAAATCTTCACGGCCGGCCTGCTCAAACTGCGACAATGAATCTTTGCGTTGTTTGGTCATTTTGGTCAGAACAACAATAATGTCATCATCGCTTAAATCCTGGCGGTTGTCGACCTCAAGTTGTTTGATAGCGGCGGTAATTTGCCGCAAGGTGTTGAGGCGATCTTTTTCCTTGGCACGCATCGCGTCTTTAACGCTGTCTTGGATTGTGACCTTTAGCGGGCTGGCTTCAGCAGGCATCTGAATTGCCTTTAGTACATGCGAACGCGGCTGGCGTTTTCGCGGGCCAATTTTTTCTGGTGGCGTTTAACGGCAGCAGCAGCAGCACGTTTGCGCACAGTTGTTGGTTTTTCGTAAGCTTCACGGGCACGTGCTTCTGCAACCGTACCGGCTTTTTCGCAAGCGCGTTTGAAACGACGCAGCGCGACATCAAATGGTTCGTTCTCTTTAACTCGTACAGCAGGCATTAAAAATTCCCTAAACAGTTATCAATGAAAAGCCCTCAATTGTACGAAATATCAAAGAGAAAGCAAACACTTGGATCAGCTTATTTTTAAAGTCAGGCATAATATTGCCTTAATTTTAAGCAAAGACAGTACGATTATGCGGGTATTAGGCATCGAATCTTCCTGTGACGAGACAGGCATCGCGCTATACGATACCGAGCGCGGTTTGCTGGCGCATGCGCTTTATAGCCAAATAGAAATGCATGCTGAATATGGCGGCGTTGTGCCAGAACTCGCCTCCAGAGACCATATCCGCAAAGCTTTGCCACTAATGCAGCAGGTGCTGGATGACGCTGGCTTAAGCCGACAGGATATTGATGCCGTGGCTTATACCGCCGGCCCCGGATTAGTTGGCGCCTTATTGGTGGGTGCGGCCATTGGTCGCAGCATGGCCTGGGCACTGAATGTGCCGGCATTGCCTATTAATCATATGGAAGGTCATTTGTTGTCACCATTGCTGGAGGCTAATCCGCCGGCATTTCCGTTTGTGTCTTTGTTGGTGTCTGGCGGCCACACCTTGTTAGTGGATGTCAAAGGCGTTGGTGAATATCAATTGCTCGGTGAATCAATAGATGACGCCGTTGGTGAGGCCTTTGATAAAACTGCCAAAATGTTGGATCTCGGTTATCCCGGCGGCCCGGTGTTGGCCAAATTAGCAGAGCAGGGCACGGTCGGCGCTTATGAGTTTCCAAGACCAATGGTCAATCGGCCCGGGTTGGATTTCAGTTTCAGCGGCCTGAAAACGGCGGCGCTCAATGCCTGGCATAACGCTGGTCGCAGCGAACAGGCCAAAGCTGATATTGCACTGGCGTTTGAAACCGCTGCCGTCGATACCTTACTGATTAAATGCAAAAGGGCGCTTAAACAAACCGGCCATCAACGACTGGTGGTTGCCGGAGGCGTCAGTGCCAATAAATCTTTACGCGCCGCGCTTAACACCATGAAAAACAAACAGGTGTTTTATCCCCAAATGCAGTTTTGTAGTGATAACGGCGCCATGATTGCGTTTGCTGGCGCCATGCGCCAACAGGCTATGCAATTGGAAAAACCGGCCGTGTTTAATGTTCGCTCCCGCTGGCCGCTGGATGAGTTAACGCCGCCGTTATCAGCCTGATTTTTTCTCTTCGCCGGAAAGCAGACGTTGAATATTACTGCGATGCCGCCACACTAACAGCAGCGAGATAATCAAAATCAGCCACCGTGGCATTACACTGTCAATCAACCATAAGCTGTAAACCGGCGTCAGTAGCGCAGCGCATATTGCTGACAACGATGAAATACGACTAATCAGAAATACCACCAACCAGGTCATTAATCCTGCCAACGCCAGCAGCGGTGACAGCGCCAAAAATGCACCCAATGCTGTAGCGACGCCTTTGCCGCCTTTAAATTGGAAAAACACCGGGTATAAATGGCCCATAAAAGCCAGTAGAGCAATAGCCGCCAACAATACCTGATCCATTCCCAGTAGCCGGCCAATCACGACCGGAATCACACCTTTCAGCACATCAATAACCAATACCGTGGCGGCCAGTTTTTTACCGCCAATGCGTAACACATTGGTGGCGCCGGGATTTCCCGAGCCCTGGGTGCGCGGATCCGGCAACCCCGCAACTTTGCATAAGACGACGGCGCTGGATAAGGAGCCGATAAGGTAAGCACCCAGCAACACTGCCAGCGCCAAAATCGAGATTTCAGGCATGATATGATTCGACCTTGTTAAAGTGCCTTATTATAGGTGTTTAGCAGCCATGGCCACCAGTAAAGCGACATTATGGATAAAATTTTTTTAAATAACCTGCAAATCGACACCATTATCGGCATTTACGATTGGGAACGAGAAACACTGCAAACCCTGCGTTTTGATTTGGAGTTTGATTGGGATATCCGCCAGGCAGCCAGCAGCGACGATATAACAGATACCCTCGATTATGGCGCCGTTGCTGGCCGCGTCGTCGATTTTGTCAGTGCCAGCCGCTTTCAACTGATTGAAACGCTAGCAGAAAAAGTCGCGGCATTATTACTGGCCGAATTTCCGGTACATCACCTCAAACTGACCTTAAGCAAACCAGTGCAATTACATGGTCAGAATCAGGCGCAAATTCAAATAGAACGCACCAGCTCATGAGCCATAACGCCTACATTCTTGGCCTCGGCAGCAATATTCAGCCGGTCGAAAATATGGCTTTAATGGTCAAGGCGCTGTTGCCACATATCGACTGCATTACGCTGAGCCGGGTACTCACGACACCACCGGTGGGCATGAATAGTCATCTGCATTTTTTAAATACAGTGGCCTATGTAGAATCAGCTTTAACGCCTGATCAGCTGAAAACCATCACTAATCAAATTGAAGCCGAAATGGGGCGGGATCGCAGCGATCCGGATAAAAAACATAAAGATCGACCGGCCGATATCGATATTTTGTGTTGCGGCTCACTAGCCGAATTTAGCCAAAAACCAGCCAGCGCCATTACTGATGAATATTTTTTGTATCCGCTGATAGAAGAATTAATGGCCTATTTGGTCGGTAGCAGCCCTGCGAATATGCCCCAAGGCGTAAAAATCGACATTGCCGACTTACTTTTTGGAGAGGCGCCGACCGCCATCTACCGGGATGCTGACGCCAGTCAAAAACGGGTTCTGCAACAAGCTACGGATCGCTAAATAGACCGGCTCAGCGCCGCCTTCCCGAGCCAGTGGCGTTTCCGATAACATCGCCTGGCGGGCAACCTTGGTATGTGATTCGGTAAATAGCACCGGTCCCGGCGCCACCGCATTGACCTTAATTTGGGGTGCCAGTTTTTTTGCCAGCACCAGCATCATATTGTGCAAGCCGGCTTTGGTGGTGCCGTAGCTATCAAATCGTGGTGTCGGGTTTTCAACGTTAATATCAGTGATATGGACAATATCAGCGGGGTCGCCATTATCGCCTTGCAGCTGTTCAGCCAGCCCCTGATTGATTAAAAACGGCGCCAGCATATGTACATTAAAAAACGCCTGATATTGGGCTGCAGCAGCCGTCAGATCTGTTTCAGTAGGGGTAAAAGCAGAGGCATTATGAATAATGCCACGATACAAAGGAAAGCGGGCTTTCAGGCTTTGTACAAAACTCAAAATTGCTGCTGTATCGTCAAAATCAGCCTGAATCACATCGATACCCAAATCACGCAGTTTTTGCACATCTGCAGTGTCTGTGCGGTAATGCGCCAGTACCTGATAACCATCTTCCTGCAAACGTCTGGCAATATGAAAACCGACCCGCCGGCCAGTGCCGGTCACTATAATTGGATTTTGCACACTAAGACCTTTTGATAATGAAAGCTAACAGCAAACTACCCGCTCCAGATATGCTTGCGCAACAGCACAGCGCAGAATTAGAGCGCTTAATCGTCGAAAAAATTCAGGCCGCAAACGGCAAAATCACTTTTGCCGACTATATGCAGACTTGTTTATATCAGCCGGGACTAGGTTATTACAGCGCGGGGCTCAGTAAAATTGGCGCGGCTGGCGACTTTATCACCGCGCCGGAAATCAGCCCGTTATTTTCACAAGCTTTGGCCCGGCATATTGCCGATGTGCTAACGCAAAGCGGCGGCGATTGTCTGGAATTTGGTGCCGGCAGCGGCAAAATGGCCGGTGATATTTTACTGCAACTGGCACAGTGGCAATGCTTACCAGCGCATTACTACATTATAGAAGCAAGTGCTGACTTACGCGTTAGACAGCAAAAATACTTATCTGAAAAACTTGGCGCGCTGTTTGATAAAGTGGTTTGGCTGGAGCAATTACCCGCCAGCTTTACCGGCGTAGTGCTGGCCAATGAAGTCTGTGATGCCATGCCGGTACATAGTTTAGTTTTTGAAGAGGTGGGTATTTTTGAGCGTTATGTCGGCTGGGATGATCAGCAACTGGTCTGGCAAAGCGGCCCCCTCAGTGCACCGGCTTTGGCAGCAAAAGCTGCATTAATTTCTCCCTTATTACCAAACCAGCCATTTTGCTGCGAGGTGAATCTGTATGCCGAGGCCTGGCTTGGCAGCCTCACGGCGATACTCGAACAAGGCGCGATATTTATTATTGATTACGGCCATACCGCCAGAGACTATTTTCACACCAGCCGCGCTGCGGGCGGCATTCGTTGTCATTATCAGCACCATGTTCATAACGACCCGTTGATCCTAGCTGGTTTGCAGGATTTAACCGCGCATGTGAATTTCACTGATCTGGCAGAAGCAGCCCATCAAGTTGGACTTAACGTCGTCGGCCTGCAAAGCCAGAGTGATTTTTTACTGGCGGGCGAAATGCTTAACTTAGCCCAGCAGCAATCACTTGATGATTTTCAGCAGTTACAGCAATCAGCAGCTCTTAAGCGCCTGTTATTACCAGAGCAAATGGGGACGATTTTTAAAGCGCTGACCCTGAGCAAAAATCTGCCGCCTTTACCGCGCTGCCAGCAAGGCGATTTACGCTGGCAATTATAAATATCACGCATTAAAAAAGGCGCCGAAGCGCCTTTTTTAGGTCTAACCGAAACTGATTACTCAGCTTGCTCGGCTTTTAACTGTTCACGTAATGCTTCAATTTCTGCCGACATTTCAAACAGGATTTCTTTGATGTTAGTCATATCACCACGCAGAATTTGGTTGTCACGTTTGTTACGGGCAATATCTTCTCGTAGTTCCGGACTGACCATACCTTCAGCTGCATCGCCGGCACGCTCACGTGCAGTGGCCAATACCGTTGGGATATCAATCACCAACCAATCACTGCGCTCTTGACCCGTTTCTGGATCAACATA
>CBFHWI010000053.1:0-9636 GCA_965659475.1 Methylophaga sp. | reverse complement strand
GCGCGTAAAGCCTATTACGTCGCACCGGCGATTAGTGTTGATAGTAGTTTGCAGGGGGAAACCTATTATTTTCGTTTGGATACCGGTCGTTTGCGGGCCGGTATGCGACATGATGGCTGGGTACCGGAAAGTCAGACGCCCAGTGATGGCGTGATGATCCCCGATAACGCGATTATCTGGTATGCCGGGCAACCCTGGTCCTATATACAAATAGAGGCCGGCAATTACCAGCGGGTATCACTGAAAAGTACGCTGCCGGCTGCGGAAGGTTTATTTGATGACAGTGGTTTGATTAAACCTGCTGATATTCTGGTTGTGGATGGCGCTCAAACACTGCTCTCTGAAGAATTTAAATGGCAGATCGTGGAAGAAGACGATGACGATTAAACACCGGTCGTTTTATTCACATTGGTCATTGATTTAGCAGGGGTCAGACATGCTTTCGAAAGTAGTTGCCTTTTCGGTTCGGTTTCGCGGTGTGGTGCTGGCACTGGCGCTGCTGATGTTGGGCTATGGCGTTTATAAATTATCAAACGCCAGTCTGGATATTTTTCCGGAATTCGCGCCAAAACAAGTCATTATTCAAACGGAAGCACAGGGACTGACCGCTGAACAGGTTGAGTTATCGGTCACCCAGCCATTAGAAAATGGCCTCGGCGGATTGCCGGATGTCGAGTTTGTTCGTTCAGCATCAACACCCGGTTTGTCGGTGGTCATCATCACTTTTAAAGACAGCTCCGATACCTTTATCAACCGGCAATTAGTCTCTGAACGGTTGGTCAGTGTGCAGTCAGCGATGCCAATCGGTATTAATCCTTTGATGGTGCCACTGGAATCGTCATCAGGCACGATTATGACCATTGGCCTGACCAGTGATACGGAAGATTTGATGTCGCTGCGTGCATTGGTGGATTACACCTTGTCTCCGCGATTGCTGACGGTCCCCGGCGTTGCCGATATCAACACCTTCGGCGGTCAGGAAAAGCAATTACAAATTCAGGTCGATCCGCAGGCATTAAAACGCTACGACTTGTCGATCAATGACATTACCCGCGTGACGCAGGGCGCCACTGGGCTGCGCGGTGTTGGCTATGTAGAAAATCATAATCAGCGAATGATGCTGACGATTTCGGGCCAGCCGATGACGCCAGAAGCCATGGCTAAAGTTGTGGTTCGTAAACAGGGCGATGATTTGATTTTGTTGGGTGATGTGGCTGACATCGTCTCAGGCCCTGCGCCGGCCATTGGTGGTGCTGCGATCAGTGGCGAGCCGGGCATTGTCATTATGGTGATTGGTCAATATCAGGCAAATACGCTGGCGGTGACCGAAGGTATTGAAGCCGCACTTAACGAGTTTAAAGATGGCTTTGAAGCCGATGGCATCAAACTGCATGATGATTTGTTCCGGCCGGCTAATTATATTCAAAGTTCGCTGGCCAATATTCAGCATCATTTGATGGTCGGTGGCGGTCTGGTGCTGCTGGTGTTGTTTTTGTTTTTATTCAATCTGCGCACCGCGCTGATTTCAATTACCGCCATTCCATTATCGCTGTTTGCGGCGATGATTGTGCTGCTGGAAATGGGCATCAATATTAATATTATGGTGCTCGGTGGGTTGGCCATTGCGCTCGGTGAAGTGGTCGATGATGCCATTATTGATACCGAAAATATTTTTCGTCGTCTTCGTGAAAATGCCGCTTTAGCCGTGCCCAGACCAACCATGCAGGTGGTCTATGAAGCGTCAATGGAAGTCCGCAGTTCCGTGGTGTATGCCAGTTTTATTGTGATGTTGGTATTTGTGCCATTACTGACGTTAAGCGGCGTTGCCGGCAGGATGTTCCAACCACTTGGTGAAGCCTATATTCTGGCGATTTTTGCCTCGTTAGTAGTAGCACTGACGGTGACGCCAGCGCTCTGTCATGTGTTGTTGAGCAAGCAAATGCATCGTGATACCCGTGAACCGCCGCTGATTCGCATCATGACGCCGGCCTATGGTCGTTTACTACGCTCGGTCAGTAGTTATCCAAAACTGGTGTTGTTTGGCGTGCTGATGTTTTGTTTAAGCGGCATTGCCACTTTACCGTTTCTTGGTGGTGGCTTTTTACCGGAACTGCGTGAAGGGCATTACATCATTCATACGGCCAGTATTCCCGGTACGTCTATTGAAGAATCGCTGCGTGCGGGTGGCCTGATTGAAAAGCGGGTCGCAGAAATTCCGGGTGTGCGGGCAACCTCACAGTGGGCGGGGCGTGCAGAGCGCGGTGCTGACACCTTTGGCACCCATTACAGCGAATATGAAGTCGATTTGGATCCCGGTTTAAGTGGGCCCGAGCAGCAGGCGATCCTCGATGAAATCCGTGAGGTGTTGGAGGCATTTCCGGGGATGGCTTCAGAGGTCAATACCTTTTTGGTGGAACGCATTGATGAAACCATTTCTGGCTACACCTCGCCGGTAGTGGTGAATATTTTTGGCAAAGATCTCGATGAACTGGACCAAAAAGCCAAGCAAGTGGCCGCTGTCATGGCCGAAATTGACGGCGCTGCTGATGTGCAAATCCGCGCACCGGCCGGTGAGCCGCAGATTCAATTACGCCTGAAATTGGATGAGCTGGCGTTTTGGGGCTTAAATCCGGCTGAAGTCATGGATACCTTACAAACCGCTTATGACGGTGCCCATGTTGGCCGGATTAATGAAGGTAATCGTCTGTTTGATGTGGTCGTGGTCTTACCAGAAGCGCTACGCAAACAACCCCGGCAAATTCTGGATCTGCCGCTGCGCAGTGCTGACGGCATTATGATTCGGATGAGCGATGTGGTGGAGCTGAATCAAATCGCCGGTCGCCACGCGATATTGCATCAGGGCGGACAACGTTTGCAAACTGTCACCTGTGGTGTGTCTGGCCGGGATTTGAATTCGTTTTTTGCCGAACTTAGCGAGCGGATACATGATGAAGTCCAGTTTACCGCCGATGTTTATCCGGAATTTACCGGTGCTGCCGTTGCGCAAGCGCAATCGCGGGAGGACTTAATCGTTCACTCCAGTCTTGCCGGGATCGCCGTGTTACTGCTGCTATATATGGCGCTACGTAGTTTGCCCAATATGTTGCTGGTATTAATCAATCTGCCATTTTCATTGGTGGGCGGTGTTATTGCCGTGTTGATAACTACGGGGGTGCTGTCGATTGGCTCGTTGGTGGGTTTTGTGACCCTGTTTGGTATTACGCTGCGTAACTCGATCATGCTGGTGTCGCATTATCATTATCTGGTTGAAACAAAAGGTGAGCCATGGAATATGCAAACGGCGATTCGTGGCGCTCAGGAGCGGCTGCCATCGATTTTAATCACCGCCCTGGTCACGGCGTTGGCGATGCTGCCGATTGCCTTAAATGCCGATAGTCCGGGCCGGGAAATTATGGGGCCGATGGCGGCAATTATTATTGGTGGTCTGGTATCGTCAACGGTGTTGAATTTGCTGGTATTGCCCAGCGTCATGTTGCGATATGGCAAATTCCGTCAAGCCAGTCAGGACGAGGTCATTGTCTAGTCTAACGGCGTTAGCCAGGCCATGGCGATGATCAGCACGACAATGCCGATCATCGCTAATTCCAGCCACATCAGTCGCCGATCGCGAAGGTTTTAACAGATTCCCCACGCTGCTCTGCGAAATACATATAGATATCCCGTAATTCATCGGGGCTGAAACGAATCAAAATCAACTGTTGGCCCGGATAAACCAGATTGGGATCCCGGCCCATAGTGTTGGTTTTGAAGTTATAGACATAGCTGGTGCTGACTTTGCCATCCAGAATTTTGCCGAGGAATGAGCTGAAACCATCCAGCAGCGGCTCATCAGCATCAGGCGGTATGATGACACTGACCGTTGATTGCTGGCCAAGGCCTTCAAGGCGCATCCCCCGGCGGAATTTTTCAATCAGCCCGGTTTGTACAATGCCCCATAAACCTTGCCGATCCGCCTCGGTTACCCGATGCAAATACAACAGACTGCTATCAGTCATCATGTCATCACCGAGAATATCTTTAATCGCCAGCTCCTGAACACCACGATTAATCGTGACATTCATTTCCTGGTCACTGGCAATGCCAGAATCAGCCAGCTCTCCAGCCGTCAACTGGCGTTGTTTACTTTCCCGGCGAATTTCGGTGACGGTCAAATCAACATCATCACGTTTCAGTAAATCCGTTAACGGTGCGGTGATTTCTTCACCTGAGTCGGTGACTATTGTGATGGGCGCGATATGGTCTTCCTCACGTTTACCGATATCGCTGATAGTGGTTTGCTCGCGGCTTTCTTCAATGTAATTCAGTGTCAGCGGTGTGTCGTCTTGCAGACTGTCATCTGCCATCAATTTTTCCAGCGTCGTGACGCGCTCTTCGAGCCTTGGTAAGGCAATAATGCTGTCCGGGCGGACAAATTGATCCTGATATTCGTTGATACTGATGGCTTGTTGCTGTTCTGATGCCAGATTGTCAACAAATGCGCTGGCTTCATTTTCGCGGATTTCTTGCTGGTTTGGCAGATCGTCATCGACCTCAATGGTCTCTAGCGGCAAGTCCGGCTCAGCCAACTCTATGGGTGGATCTAGCAATTCTTGTTTAGCGGGACTTTTGCCATCGGTAAACAATAAATAACCAAACATCAATAAGATCGCCACAGCCAGCAACGCTGCCAGCCAAGCGGAACCGGTTCGGGCAAACTCAGCCATAGTTAACGCCTCGGATTGGGATGGGTCTGCGTCGAGAATAAGTCAGCAAGCACCGATTTATCAAGTTGTCGCGCCCATTCGGCGTCAGACCACGATTGATCTTGCATTTGTTTGAGCAGGGTTTCGGCCTGTTGCTGACTAAATAATGTTTGTTGGGGTAGCAGATTGAGCAGGGCTTGTTGCAGCACGGTTAAGTCTGCAGAGGGTGACGTTAACACCACTAACACCTGCTCTAATAAATCCCGTAGCGGCACGGCACCAAGTAATGCCGGAAACTGACGGATTTGCATGCCTTGTGCGGTGGCCAGCAACTGTAAACCACAAGCAGTCAACAAATCCTCGTGTTCGATAACAGCCTGGCGCTGTTGGTCACTAGCGGGAAAATCAATCGGTACCAACACCGGGCGGCCGGTCACGGTTTGGTTTTCAAGAGATTGCCTGAGCTGCTGCTGGCGGATCTGTTGATCGGCGTGGCCTAAATCAATCAGCCAATTTTGATTGTCTTTAATGGTTAATGCATAACATCCCGCCACAATATGCGGCGCATACGATGTTGCCGGGTTAGCTGTCGGGATTAATGTTTGCGGTTGATAGTCGCTAGTGGTTTCGGCGACTTTTTGCGGAATATGCTGCTTTATTTCAGGCGCTATAACGGACGAAACAGTTTGCTCAGTCAGGCTATCACGAATAATCCGGGTAATCAGACCGTGAATCAGTCGTGCTTCACGAAATCGCACTTCGTGTTTGGTGGGATGTACGTTGACATCGACCCGATCCAGTGGCACTTCCAAATACAGTACATAAGCCGGGTGACGGCCAGCCGGTAAGCTATCGGCGAATGCCTGTCGCACCGCATGACTTATCAGCCGATCGCGAATCACCCGTCCATTGATAAAAAAGTGCTGAATATCATTATGGGGTCGATGCGCGCTGGCCGGTGCCAGCCAGCCGGTCAGACCAATAAAATCAACTTGTGCTTCGACAAAGATCGCCTGACTGGCAAAGCGGCTGCCACACAGTTTGGCGATGCGTTGTTGTTTGGCTTTATCGGTATTGGCAACGGGCAAAGACAACTTTTGCTGGCCATTCAGCTGACAATCCAGTCCCAGTTCAAAGCGGCTCAGGGCCAGGCGTTGCAGCGTGGTCAGGATATGTTGCTGCTCAGTGCGGGCACTGCGTAAGAATCGCCGCCGGGCCGGTAAATTAAAAAATAAATCGCGTACTTCTACGGTAGTGCCCAGTGGATGGGCGACGGGTGCAGCATTTTGCTGATCGCCTTTGATTTGCCAGCCGCAATCACTATCGGCTTGGCGCGATGTCAGCGTCAGATTGGCAACCGAAGCAATACTGGGTAGTGCTTCTCCACGAAAACCGAGACTATCGATATGGCTTAATTGTTCACTGCTGGAGAGTTTGCTGGTGGCATGGCGGCTTAAAGCCAGTGGTAAGTCTTCGGGGTGGATACCGCTGCCATCATCACGAATGCTGATTAATTGGCTACCAGCACCATCAATGCGAATGACGATATTGCTGGCGCCGGCATCAAGACTGTTTTCAACCAGTTCTTTGACCACCGAAGCCGGCCGTTCGATAACTTCACCGGCCGCAATTTGGTTGGCCAGTTGCAGGGGCAGGGCATGAATTCGTTTGGCAGTGATCATCTGCGTAGTTTAACAGTTGCAGTGTGACTAACAGCGACTATGGAATTCGCAGTACTTCCCCGACGCGTAAATTACTGCTGTGCAGATTATTGCTGGATTTGAGTTCAGCCATTCTGACCTGATAGCGCTGGGCAATACCGCTCAATGTGTCGCCACTGCTGACAATATGCTGCTGCGGTTTGGCTTGTTGGGTGATGGGATTACGCTGGAAATAAGTCCGAATCCCATTCATCATCGCCGCCGCCAGTTTGTACTGATGGTTGGCATTTTGCAGATTTTTTTCTTCAGTCGGATTGGAAATAAATGCCGTTTCTACCAACACCGATGGAATATCTGGTGACTTCAAAACAACGAATGCCGCTGCCTCGACCTGCTTTTTATGGACTTTGCCGACCCGCTTCAGGCCACTAAGCACGCTGTTGCCAACTTCCAGACTGGCTTCGAGACTGGCCGTTTGTGATAAATCCAGTAAGACCGAGGCCAGCAAATCATCTTTGTCTTCAAGACTGATGCCGCCGGCTAAATCTGCGGCATTTTCACGATCAGCCAAAATTTGTGCCGCTTCACTACTGGCGCCGCGATCTGATAACACATAGACTGAAGAACCGCGGGCATTACGATTGGTAAAGGCGTCTGCATGGATCGAAATAAACATATCTGCGCCATTTTGTTTGGCGCGCTGAATGCGCTGGCGTAATGTCAGAAAAATATCTCTGTCGCGGGTCATCACAGCCCGCATGCCGGGTTCATTATTAACCAATGTTTCCAGGCGTTTTGATATTTGCAGTACGACATCTTTTTCGCGGGTGCCTCTGGGGCCTATTGCGCCTGGATCCTGGCCGCCATGTCCGGGGTCGATCGCGATAACGATATCGCGGCGCGGTAATGCTGGAGAACTCTTAACCGTTTGTGCGGCAACCGGTATGGGTGCCTGGGAGACTATTTCTGCATCAGTCTTGGTGGGTTCGCTGGCAGCTAGCTGTTTCTTTTCTGAACCCAAATCAATGACCAACCGATGCGGATAATCACCCTCAGGGGCCAGTTTTCGGCTATCAAAAGGGTATTCCTGATGCAGGTCCAAGACTAAGCGCAACGTAGTCGGATTAAGTTGGCCCTGGCGAATATTTTTAACTGGGGTGTTATCCAGTGCCGGTAATTTGAGTTGTTTATTGGTATTGCCGCCACTGATATCAATGACCAACCGGGCTGGATTTTGCAGTGTGAAAGTTTTGTAGCTGTTAACCGCTTCGTCCAAATCAAATACCAGCCGGGTCAACTGTTCTTTTTGGGACACGCGGATTTGTTCTACCGTCGCCGAATGGGCCGGTAATGTCAGGCCAAATATCATTAATGTTATCAGCAGATAACGCATTTTCAGTTTCCGCTTTTTATATTGAGGTCTAATTGTGAAATTGCCGGGCAGAAAAATCAAGCTTTTTGTTTATATTTAAACAAGATAGGGAGGAAAGCTTAACTATTTGTGAAGTTTGTTGCAGATTTTATATCCAGCTGGACTATGTGCACCAAGTTGCAGGTGACGGCCATTAGCCTGATAAGTCAGATTCACCGTCACATCAGGCTTAGGTAGCAGATCGCCACCTTGTTCTGGCCACTCGATTAGTAATAGAGCTGATGGCGTTAAATAATCTTCGATGCCCAAATACAACAACTCTTCAGGATCGGCGAGACGATACAAATCAAAATGAAACACCTGCTTATTGGCCAATTGGTAGTGTTCAACCAGCGTGTAGGTGGGACTTTTGACGTTGCCCTGATGACCCAGTGCCTGCAATAAACCGCGCACCAGCGTCGTTTTGCCGGCGCCTAAATTGCCATGCAGATGGATTGTGAGGCCGTTGTCCGGTAAAGCGGCGGCCAGCTCTGCTGCAAATGCCAGCGTGGCCTGTTCATTTTTTAACCACATTCGGGGAGGTCTTTTAAATTCAATAATTGTTGTAAATAAGGTAACAAATCCAGGGTCAATAAACCCCGTTCGCCCAGATCGTTGGCGGCATTATCTGCAGCCATGCCATGTAAAGCAACACCGGTTTGTGCGCCGCTGCCAGTGTCAATTTTTGTGCCAATAAACCGCCAATAATGCCGGTCAGGCAATCACCCATACCGCCGCTGGCCATGCCCGGATTACCGTAAGGTGATAATTGCAGCGGGCCATCGTCTGCGCAAATTAAACTGCCACAGCCTTTTAACACGGCCACGCCGCCATAACGTTTTTGCAAAGCCATTGCGGCGGCGGGCCGGTCATTTTGCACAGCATGATTACTGATGCCCAACAAACTGGCTGCTTCACCGGGATGCGGTGTCAAAACCCAGTTTGGCCGATTTTGCGGATGCTGGCTGAGTAAGTTCAGCGCATCGGCATCGACGACCATCGGTTTATCGCTGGCAATGACTTTTTTAAAAATCACCTGCGCCCAGTCATCTTGACCGAGCCCGGGGCCAAGGCAAATGACTGTGGCTTTTGCCAATAAATCATCCAAATCTTCTGTTTGTGAAATACCACGACACATGATTTCCGGCCGCTGTAAATTCAAAAAAGCAGCATGGCTGGGATGGGTGGCAACGGTGACTAAACCGGCGCCGGTTCTGGCGGCGGCTTGTGCGGCGATATTCACCGCGCCGGACATGCCCTGATTGCCGCCGATAACCAACACATGACAGAAATGGCCTTTATGGCTGTTGCGTTTTCTGGGTTTTAAGAGTGTGGTTAATTCATTAATGCCAAGGGTTTTGGCTAATGGCGGCAATTGTTGATAAACCGACTTGGGAATTGCTAAATCAGCAAACGCCAGTTCACCGCAGATTTCCGGTCCATCATGAGTTCGAAGGCCAATATTGACGCCAATAAAACTTAGCGTGATATCGGCTATTGCCGCATAGCCCATGATGCTGCCGGTATTGGCATTGAGGCCTGATGGAATATCCAGTGCCAACACAGGCGTATCAGACCAGGCATTTATTTTTTCAATCGCTATTGCGAAGTCGCCACTTACTTCACGACTCAAGCCAGTGCCCAATAAACCATCTACCAACAAATCGGCGGCCGGTAATTCATCCTCAATGGTGAAGATTTTGGCGCCTTGTTTTTGGGCTGCTTGATAAGCTGCATGGACTTCATCCGCCATACTTTCCAATTTGCCGACCAAAATGATATGGGCCGTTAACCCTTTGGCTGCCGCCTGCCTTGCCAGTTCAAAACCATCACCACCGTTATGGCCGCTACCGCAAAAAAT
>CBFHWI010000052.1:0-9728 GCA_965659475.1 Methylophaga sp. | reverse complement strand
AAGTCCAGTAACTCATCTTCTGTATTCAGCCGGCGTTTCTCAACGTGAATCGCATGGAACAATTTTGGATGCAACATTTCCAAATCACCCGTTTGCTCAGCAGCATAAAACACGCGAGCCAGTTGCAGCCAACTATCACGGAAAATCGCGGGGACCAGCTTAAAATCAACATTGTCAGGCAGCGTTTGTTTCCACTCCGAAACTTGTGGGTCCAAGCGAAAACAATGCGGGCAAGAGTAGGAAAACAACTCGACTACTTGCACTTTTTGGTCATTATCATTGCGTGGCATTTGCTTGCCAGCTTCAGCATAGTGCTGACCCTGTTGATAATCAGCCGCGCTAACGGCTAATGGTAACAACCACATCACCGGTAACAGCAGTAATGTCTGCATCATTTTTTTCATCACTGTTTCCTTTGTTTACAACGTGCCGTAAGAATGCAAGCCCGACAAGAACATATTGACACCTAGAAAGGCGAATAAGGTCACGAACAACCCCACTATTGCCCACCAGGCCATCGGAACGCCGCTCCACCCCTTGGTCATACGCATATGCAGCCAGGCTGCATAATTCAGCCAGACAATCAGCGCCCAGGTTTCTTTTGGATCCCAGGACCAGTAGCCGCCCCAGGCTTCTGCTGCCCATAAAGCGCCCAGTATTGTTGCCACGGTAAAGAATGCAAACCCCAAAGCAATGCTTTTGTACATCACATCATCGATCAGACTGAGTGACGGCATGGCCTGAACCCAGGGACTGCTGGGATTTTTTTCCTGGCGCCACGCCACCAGCAGATACGCCACACCAATCATGGCCGCCATAGCAAACGCGCCATAGCCGATAAAGTTGGCGGGTACATGGATTTTCATCCAGTAGCTTTGTAATGCCGGTACCAATGGCTGTATCTCATGCGCATTACGCTCAAACATATACCAAAGCTGAAAAAACACCGCAGCAGAAATCACTAATAATACAAAACCGCCCAGCTTACGGGTCTGGTAGCGACGCTCATAAAATAAATACAACAGTGCGGTGACCACAGCAAACAGAATAAATACTTCGTATAAATTACTGACCGGAATGTAGCCAATATCCTCGCCCATCATATGGGTTTCTCGCCAGCGCACCATAAGACCAGTCATGCCAAAGCTGGTGGCGACCCAGGTCAGCACTGTACCGATTTTTTCCAGATAATCTGAACGCCGCAACAAACCGGCAAAATAGGTTAACGTCGCCGCCAGAAACAAGGCACTCATCCACATCAGCGCAGACTGACTGGCCAGCAAATACTGTAACCAGAAATTACTATCGGCCCGACTTAAATCACTGCCGTAAAGCTGCAAGGCAGACAAGCTGAGTACTGCCACCGCAATACTGTGCCAGCGAAAAGCCGGCCAGAAGTGTCCAAGAAATGCCATCGAAATGGCCGTCATAATCAAAATACTGGTTTCGTAAATATCCAGTTCTGCGTGATAAAAATAAAAGATTCCAATCGTCGCCAGCAGTAATAGAAATGGCCACCACCAGTCGCTGCGCGAACCTTTTTGTGTTAATTCAGTTGTTATCATCAGCTTCTCATTATTCGGACAGCCTGCCGCATTAGGTTGCTTGCGACCCGGCAGAGTTCCCGTTGGCACCGACCAGCAACTGTTGCTGGCTGGCAAAAATCGCATCAAATTCTCTTGGGTTCCGATTACTGGTACCGGCCATCAACACGCTACTGCCGTTACCATCTGCTTCCAGCCATATCCACATGCGGCGCTGCGGTAAATAAAACAGTAAAAACACACCAACCACCAGCAATAAACAGCCGAAATATACGGTATTTTTGCCCGGCGCTTTGGCGATCTGCAAACCGGTAGATTGAATATGTTCAAAATCATTCAGCTTTAAAAACACCGGCGAGCCATAACGCGGCAAACTGCCAATCGCATCAACGGCATCCTGTAAAAACTGCACCTGATCTGGATTTTCCGGATCCGCATCAACAGCAATCTCGGTGAAATACATGCGCGCCAGCATTTCCCGCAGCATACCTAGATAGGCAGGT
This sequence comes from Methylophaga sp., assembly GCA_965659475.1. Lineage (GTDB taxonomy): Bacteria > Pseudomonadota > Gammaproteobacteria > Nitrosococcales > Methylophagaceae > Methylophaga. The sequence continues at coordinate 7,681 of CBFHWI010000052.1, read as the reverse complement.
GCTAAATTATCACGCTCGGCTTCTGGCAACTCATTTTCGACAAAGTTACGCACTTCATCAAAACCACCGCGCATAAACATTTTAATCAACGTTTCCAATGTCGACTGCAAGTTCTCTTCCAACTGCGGATCTTTATCCGGCAACACCGATAAAGCATCCAGCATCATAGCGTTGGCAACCCGCCCGGTTTTATCGGCATCGCGCAGTGCAGCACTGAAAGCCACAAACTTATCCAGTTCGCCATTTTCATCAACCGGTAAGTACAGATAGGCAAATTCTTCTGCCGGACTATTACGCACACCGCTTAAATAAAATTCCCGCCCGTCACGGGGCACCGGCAGCATGTAGTTTTCATACTCACGGGCTTCACCCGTTGGCGAACGCAGTTTAAAACCAATACTGGGGCCAAAATTACGGAGATTGTCCGGATTGTCTTCTGTGGGATCAGCATTGATATTAAATGGCCGGAAGCTGATCATTTCTAACTTTAGCGTGGTATCACCCCAGCGTAGTTCACTGTTGGCAAACACTTTAGTATCCAAAGACACCGGCTGTTCGCCAATTCGCGTATCCAGCGGCCAGGCATCGATACTCAGATTAGAGCCGCCATCACCAAAACTCGCCTGATAAATCGCATGCCCCTGGTAAATCAACGGATGATTAACCGAAATCGTCTCCGCCAGCGGCGACTCGCGCTGCGGATCATGTATCAATAAATCAGATTCAAACGATTTCGGCTGGCCATTTGAATAATGCTCAATCCGGAAATCTTCCACTTCGATGCGAAACGGCAATGCCTGCAGCAAATAACCATCGCGTACTGGTAAAAATGCGACCTCGGCCCCACGGCCTTCCGGAATGCTGACACTGCCCCGAAACGCCAAATCACTAACCGGTAAACGGCTTTCAGCCGGAATATCACGGATCGCCAAATCACGGGTTTCGATTTTCAGCTTGCCCTGCCATTCGGCGATTTTCAGCGGCATATTGCTGTCCATCAGGCCACCAATACAAATTACGACAATAGCGATATGGGTAAATAAATAGCCCAGCCGATTCATGCCGCCGCGCATTGCCGATATCAGCACCGCACCATTTTTTTCGGTTAACCGACTACGAAAACCCTGTGCCTTTAATTGCTGCTGATAAACCGGGGTTAACGCTGGCACCGACTCAGGCGCTGACCATTCCGCATGATGCTGCATTAGTTTCAGCGATTTTTTTTGTACCTGCGTACGCAGTTGCCAGATATCCCGAACCATGGCCGGTGCATTGCGCACGACGCAAACGCTTGTCGACACTACCAGCAATGCCAGAATCGCTAAAAACCAAACCGCACTGTAAACATCGTATAAGCCCAGCTGTTCAAAAACTTCAAACCAGAATGGGCCAAATTTGATCACATAATCGGTATAAGGCTGATTTTGCTGCAGGACAGTGCCAATCACAGACGCAATTGCCAGTGTTAGCAATAGCGTAATCGCCAGATCCATTGATCCGAGGAAGTGCACCAATCGCCGCCGAAGTGGCAGGCTGTGCAAGCGTGAGTGGGCTTGGTCAGTCATATGCGGCATAATTAGAGCCGGGAACTTGTATTAAGTTGCCGGCAAAGGCGGCTAAATAGCTGCAAAAGGCAGATCAGTGCAGACCAGAAACGTAAGCCGAAACGGCTTTGATTTCTTCGTCGGTCATTTTCTTGGCGATATCTCGCATCATGCCATTAGGATCATTAGCGCGTTCACCATTGGCAAACTTGTGCAACTGACCTTCAATATATTTGCTGTACTGCGACGACAACATCGGCCATTTCGCAGACGGGATACCTTTGCCATTAGGGCCATGACAAGCCATACAGGCCGGTACACCACTCTCGGCATTACCACCACGATATAATTTGCGACCGGCTTCCAGATATTCATCTGATACGGCGCCGGGGGCAATTTCCTGAGAAGCAAAATAAGCCGCCAAATCCAGCATATCTTGCTCACTCAATGCCTGAGCGATTGGATACATGATGGCGTTTTCGCGTTTACCGCTTTTGAACTCAGCCAACTGCTTGGCAATATAACCGGCATTCTGTCCGGCTATTTTAGGAAAGTCAGGTGCCAAACTGTTGCCATCGGCAGCGTGACAGGCAACGCAAACGGCCGATTTTTCTTTTCCCGCAGACACGTCACCAGCAGCGGCGACCAGCGTTGCATTGCTCAGCGTCAGGCCCGCGACCACTGCCAAAAGCACATTTTTCATGGTGATTCCTAGATGCTTACTTTTAGATACAAAAACTCGCGATATGGTACGCTTATTAAGATATTTTTGCACCTGGAAAGGTTCCATGTCTGATCTCTACCGTCGCGCCCAATATACTGCCAGCGCCACCCAATTATCGCAGTTACCCCCTGATCGGGGTATTGAGGTCGCTTTTGCTGGCCGCTCCAATGCCGGCAAGTCCAGTGCTATCAATACAATTACCCAGATTAGTGCCCTCGCCCGAACCAGTAAAACGCCGGGACGCACACAAATGATCAACTTTTTTACGCTAGATGCTGAGCGGGCTTTGGTCGATTTGCCGGGTTATGGCTATGCCAAAGTGCCGGAAAAAACCAAGCTACGCTGGCAAGAAACGTTGGGCAAATATCTGGAAACCCGCCAGAACCTGCATGGCCTGATGCTGATGATGGATTGTCGCCACCCGTTGAAAGAATTTGATTTACAAATGCTGCAATGGGCACAAGCGGCTGAATTGTCTGTGCATATCCTGCTGACCAAATCTGACAAACTGAGTAAAAGTGCCGCCGGTAGTACATTGCAGCAAGTGCGCAAAAATCTGAAAGAAGCCGGTAGTGACGCCACGGTACAACTATTCTCGTCGCTGAATAAAAGCGGTCGCGATGAAGCCATCGGTAAGCTTGATGAGTGGTTTGCCGTAAATACTGCTTCCGAAATCACAGCCCCATAACGGACTAACTTAATGTCTGCCAGCCGACGTCAGTTTTTAACCCATCTGATAGCCGGCGGTGCAGCAGCTGGCGGTTTCAGTATGCCGGTCTGGTCGGCCAGTTCGCTCAGCGAACAACTGCCAGAGTCCATGCAAAAAGCGGGGGGTGAATTTACCAACTATGGTCAGCCCTCTGAACATGAACAAGCCGTTATTCGCTGGATAGCAGCCAACCCCGATATGCCAGGTAATGGCGTTTCCTGGACGCCATTGCATGAGTTACAAGGTACAATTACGCCCAATGGCCTGCATTTTGAACGACACCATAACGGTGTTCCGCAAATTGATCCGGCGAAGCATCAGTTATTAATCCATGGGCTGGTCGAGCAGCCTTTGACGTTCAGTATTGATGCGCTGAAGCGTTATCCGATGCAATCGCGGATTTGCTTTATCGAATGTGGCGGCAACAGTAATGCCGGTTGGCGCAGCGTGCCGATTCAATCTCAAGCGGGCTACACCCATGGATTGGCTTCCAATGCAGAGTGGACCGGAATTCCTTTAAAGATTTTGCTGGAAGAAGCCGGTCTGAAACCTGAGGCTAAATGGGCTATTGCTGAAGCGGCTGACGGCGCCAGTCTCAATATCAGCCTGCCCGTCGATAAGTTACTGGATGACACGCTGCTGGCGCTTTATCAAAATGGCGAACGGCTCAGACCCGAAAATGGCTATCCGCTAAGGCTGATTTTGCCGGGCTGGGAAGGCATTACCCATGTCAAATGGCTAAGGCAACTGCAGTTTGTTGAAACGCCCGCAATGACTCGTGACGAAACAGGGGCTTATACCGATTTAATGCCTGATGGCCGTGCCCGGCAATTTAGTTTTGAAATGCAGGCCAAATCTATTATTACTTCACCTTCAGTGGGCATGACTTTGCCCGATAATCCGGGTATTTATCAGGTAACGGGCCTCGCCTGGTCTGGTCGTGGCAAAATCAGCAAAGTTGAGGTGTCCGCTGATGGCGGTGATAGCTGGGTTGAGGCTGAATTACAACAGCCGGTTTTATCCAAGGCCTTTTGCCGTTTTTCTCTGCCATGGCAGTGGCAAGGTCAATACGCTGTGCTGCAAAGCCGGGCCACCGATGAAACCGGCTATGTGCAACCCGATCGTGAAACATTATTGGCTGAGCGCGGCAAACATGGTTTTTACCATTTTAACGCCATTATCAGCTGGGAAGTCAGCGAGGACGGAAACATCAGCCATGTTTATATTTAACAGGTTACTGCCTTTGTTGATGCTCGGCCAGATTGGTATTAGCAATGCCCAGACCCACTCCCCCAACCTTGGCCAGCCCGCCGCAGAGATTGCTCAGCATTCCCAATGGCATTTGACGATCCTGCCCGATGGCAGCAATTTACCGCAGGGCAAAGGCAATGCGATCCAGGGCGAACAAATCTTTGCCGCGCAATGTACTGCCTGTCATGGCCTGACGGGGATAGGTGGTAGCGCTTTGGCGTTAACGGGTGAAGTGGGTACGCTGACCGACGACTATCCGGAAAAAACAGTCAATAGTTACTGGCCGTATGCAACCACATTATTCGACTATATTCGCCGCGCCATGCCGCCGCAGGCCCCCTATTCACTGACCGCTGATGAAGTATACGCTTTGACAGCATATATCCTGAATCAGGATGCTATAATCGAAGCCGATTTAGCGCTGACGCAAGACAATCTGCCCCTGGTAACGATGCCAAACCGTGATGGCTTTTACAGCGCGTCACCCAAACCCTAAAAAATCCAGTAAAACGTGACTTAAGGATCATTTATGACCCCACGCTACACTTCTACCGCGAAGCCTACTGCCGCGTTGTATGAGGCGCCGACGCTTGACATGAATATAGATGCTTTGGCTGAAGATATTAAGCGTTACTACGGCATTCATTTGGCACAAGATAAAGGCTGCGCCTCCGGTCATTATCTGTATTCTGCATTGGCGCTTACCTTGCGAGATCGATTATTTGAACGCATGAAGCACACCAAACATACCTACGCCGAAAGCCATTGCAAACAAGCTTATTATTTGTCGATGGAATTTTTAATGGGCCGTGCGATGGGCAATGCCGCATTAAATCTAGGGATTGAAGACGACCTGAAAAAAGCGCTGGTTGATCTGGGCCTGAATTTTGAAGAACTGGCTGAAATGGAACATGACGCTGGTTTAGGTAATGGCGGTCTCGGTCGCCTCGCAGCCTGCTTTATTGATAGCTGCGCCACGCTGCAATTACCAGTCACTGGCTACGGCCTGCGGTATGAATACGGCATGTTTCAACAACGCATTGAGAATGGCTATCAGCAAGAAATGCCCGATCACTGGCTGCGTGACGGTAACCCCTGGGAACTAGAACGCCCGGAATTTACCCAACGGGTTAAATTTGGTGGTCATACCGAGTTTCATCGCAATGCCAGCGGCTGGATGGAAGTACAGTGGGTTAATACCAATGATGTACTGGCTGTGCCTTATGACCTGCCGATCCCAGGTTATCGCAACGGTACAGTCAATAAACTGCGTCTGTGGAAAGCTGCTGCAACTGACGAATTTAACCTGGAAGATTTTAACGCCGGCTCATATACCGATGCCGTTGCCGCCAAAAATGAGGCGGAAAATATCAGCATGGTGTTATACCCCAATGATGCCAGCGAAAATGGTAAAGAACTGCGCCTGCGTCAGCAATATTTCCTAGCCTCAGCCAGTCTGCAGGATATTCTTGATTACTGGGTGACAACCCACGGCGATGACTTTACCCATTTTGCCGATAAAAACTGTTTTCAGTTAAACGACACTCATCCGACTGTGGCTGTTGCCGAATTGATGCGGCTGTTAATCGATGAACATGGCTTAAGCTGGGAAGCCGCCTGGGATATCACCAGCAAAACTATGGCTTACACCAACCACACACTGTTGCCCGAAGCGCTGGAGCGCTGGCCGGTGAATTTATTCGGCCGCCTGTTGCCGCGTATTTTGGAAGTTATTTACGAAATTAATGCCCGTTTTTTACGGGAAGCTGCCAATCACTGGCCCGGCGATCGCGAGCGTTTGGCGCGCTTATCGATAATTGAAGAAGGCCCACAACAACAAGTGCGTATGGCGCATCTGGCCATTGTCGGTAGTTTTTCAGTCAACGGCGTCGCCGCATTACATTCCGAGCTTTTGAAAAAAGGTTTATTTAAAGACTTCTTCGCACTGTGGCCAGATAAATTCAATAACAAAACCAATGGCGTCACTCAGCGCCGCTGGATGGCCTGGTGCAACCCAGCGCTCAGCGAACTGATTTCAGCCAAAATCGGTGAGGATTGGATCACTGATTTATCGCAGTTGAAAAAATTGGCGCCACTGGCAAACGATCCCGCGTTTCAAACGCAATGGTCAGCGGCCAAACGCATCAATAAGCAAAAGCTGGCCGATTTAGTCAAACAAAGCTGCGGTGTCACCTTTAACCCTGATGCCATGTTTGATATTCAGGTGAAACGTATCCACGAATACAAACGCCAGTTACTGAATGTACTGCATGTAATTCATTTATATGAACAGATCAAAACCGGTCAGACCGAAGGTATGGTCAAGCGCTGCGTATTATTTGGTGGTAAAGCTGCACCCGGTTATGTCATGGCCAAGCAAATCATTAAGCTGATTAATAATGTTGCTAATGTCGTTAATAACGATCCAAACGTCAGCGACTGGTTAAAAGTAGTGTTTTTACCCAATTATCAGGTCTCGGCGATGGAAGTCATTTGCCCGGCTGCCGATTTATCCGAGCAGATTTCTACTGCCGGGAAAGAAGCCTCTGGCACCGGTAATATGAAATTTATGATGAACGGTGCCATCACCATCGGTACGTTGGACGGCGCCAATATCGAGATCCGTGAAGAAGTCGGTGATGATAATTTCTTTTTGTTTGGCCTCGATGAGCAAGAAGTTGAAATGACCCGTCAGCATTACAATCCACAAGCGATTATCAACAATGATCCGGATCTGAAACGGGTGGTGGATTTATTGCGTGGTGGTCATTTTAATCAGTTTGAGTCAGGTTGTTTTGATGACCTAATCAATGCATTTACCAGCTCTTCCGATCCCTGGATGACGGTTGCTGACTTCCGCAGCTATGTCGATGCTCAGCATCAGGCCGGACTCGCTTATAAAAACAAAGCCCGTTGGGCGCAAATGAGCATTCTCAACTCGGCACACAGCGGCAAGTTCTCGACAGACCGGACCATGGATGAATACAATCAGGATATCTGGAAACTGGAAAAGATTGCCCCGCAGCCAGTCTGATTAACGGCTAACACGGCAAATAATTTAGCAACCCGCCCTAGCCGGGCGGGTTGCTAATACGTATAATGCAACGCCTTGACGTGACAGCTGTTTTGTCGCACTCCCCTTTACGCGCCTGTAGCTCAGTTGGATAGAGTATCGGTTTCCGAAACCGAGGGTCACAGGTTCAATTCCTGTCAGGCGCACCATTTTTTGTTTTACTCGGCCTGAGTACTTCTACTGTGGCTGAGGATTGGCAAGATCCGCATATAGCCAACAACGCTTTGAGCGCATGGCTCTCAGCAGTGAATATGACTAGCATCCACCACCGTTAAGCAAATGGCATAAGTCGATTATTTATCAGTGAAAACGATGTTGTCGATAAACAATTGCACGAAAAATCAAGCACTTTGCATCTTCAGCAATTACTGGTCATCCAA
>CBFHWI010000051.1:8677-10472 GCA_965659475.1 Methylophaga sp. | reverse complement strand
AATGGTGGTTTTATTAGCCAAACGGAAGGCTTTAACATCCCGCTGGTAATCGCCGAGTTCAGCATTAGGATTGGCTTGATCCCGATCGTCACGAAGTTGTTGTCGTGATAATGCGCCGGGCAGCTCCTGATCATTTTCCAGATGGCTGAGATAAAAACGCGTTGAGACTTTATCGCTGAGCGCCAGACCGGCGTTGGCATAAATGCCAGAGCGTTGTTGTTCGTTATGTTCCCGATAGCCGTCCCAACGTTTGTCTTCCAAAGTTAGGCTGGCATCGAGGCCATTATCAAATACGTCGCTGACTGATAAGCGATTTTGCAAAGAACCATGACTGCCAAAACTGCTCAGCAAACTGGCACGTGGTAAATCATAAGCAGTGGGTGTGGCAAAATCGATGGCACCGCCCAAAGTGCTGGCGCCATATTTCATGGCATTCGCACCACGGGCAACGGTGGCATATTGGGCACTTAACGGGTCGATGATCCGGTTGTGATTATTGCCATCGGCGCTGGTGACCGGCAGGCCATCTTGCAGTAATTTAACACCGTTCATATCAAAATCGGTGGCGTCTAAATTACTGCCTCGGCTGGATAAAAACAGCTCGTCATTGCCACTGTCACTGGCTGCCCAAACGCCGGGCACATATCGCAGCATATCGGCAAGACCGGCGACATGGCCCTCTTTAACCGAACCCATATCCACCAGTGTCACGCCGCCCGGCGTCAGTCGTAATTCGGTCAGCGCATCTTCACGACTGGCTCCGGCTGGCGCCAATTGCTGCGCAGTGACTTCTAATTGATCCAGATTCAGCGCCGGACCGTGATCGGCAAACAGCTGCGGACTGCTCAGCGCCAACATAGTAAATAATGTTTTTTTCGGGAAACTCATGGTCATTCAGTCAAGCCCATAATTGCATTGCGCTTACTGTAAAAAATTGGCCCGAAGATTATTTCGGGCATTTGCCGTTAAACGTGGCAAATGCCACACATTTTAATGGTGATGCTTACCCTGACCATCAATAACGGTAACCAAGGGTGCCGGATAGTCCATTTTCATCGCGCCGTGACCAGCATGTTCATTATCCTTGGGAGCAACATGGCCGACATGATCATTGTGGCCCTGATGGTCTGACTTCATAGAGTCAGGCGTTTGATCCCAATTTAGTTCACCCACCACACATTCCTGTCTGACCGGAAAATACAGTTTGCTGGAATTACCGACGGCGATTTGGCCTTTAAATACAAACTCATCGTAATGTGCATGTTCCAACGTATTACCGTACCAAGTGATTTTGCGAACATCCTCGACCACGGTTTTGCCATGTGATTCATAAGGCTTTGCTAATTGTTCTTTGACAATATCCAGCTGCCAACCGGCTTTGGGCATCGGTTTTACACCGCGCACGCCATCGGGAATTTCAATAGTGACTTTGGTGGTTGCCGAGCCATCACAGCCATGACCAATACCGACCACACCTTTGTAATAACTACCGCTTTCGGCTTCAATTTTTTCCAGTGTTGCATGCGCCTGCACCAGACCCGGCAACAATAATGCGGCCAGCAATAATTTTGATTTCATTCTACAAATTCCTAATTTCATTTCAGCATATCGCGAATATTAGACAGATGCGCTTTGCCACGCACTTTGCGCTCTTCTGGATCAACTTGCGTTTTTTCAGTCATCCAAATCAAGTCTTCTGCCGGCAATTCACGTAAAAAACGGCTTTCTTCACATTCCAGCTTTTCGCCAAAACGCTTGCGGCTATTGGCCAGCGTCATCACCAGACTCCGCTGCG
>CBFHWI010000051.1:4773-8579 GCA_965659475.1 Methylophaga sp. | reverse complement strand
GCGCGGGTGATACCGACATAAGTTAAACGGCGTTCTTCTTCGATGGTGTCGGCTTCAATACTGTTACGGTGCGGTAGAATATCTTCTTCCATACCGACCATAAAGACATGCGGGAATTCCAGCCCCTTGGCGGCATGCAGCGTCATTAAATGCACGGCATCAGCCTGATTTTCGTCTTCCTGACGATCCAGAATATCCATCAACGTCAGCCGCGCGGCAATATCACCGATGGTTTTTTCTTCGATATCCTGCTCGATAATTTTCCCAATCCAGCTAATCAGCTCGGTGACATTTTCCATACGCCGCTCAGCTTTAACCGGGTCGCCGCTGGTTTCTTCCAGCCAGCCGCGATATTCAATCTCTTCGACCATATCTTTGATGGCTTCGAGTAAATTGCCACGCGCCGCACGATCGGCAATATCCACCAGCCACTTACAGAACACATCCAGATGCTGCACTGATTTTGCTGGCAGATTTTCGGCAAGGCCCATTTCAAAACAAGCGCCAAACAAGCTGGTATGGCGTTTCCCGGCGTACTCACCCAACGCCTGCAACGTTGATGAACCAATACCGCGCCGCGGCGTATTGATGACTCGTAAAAAAGCATTGTCATCATCCTGGTTAGCCAGCAAACGCAGATAAGCCATAATGTCTTTGACTTCGACGCGGGAAAAAAACGACGTGCCGCCGGTCAAAAAATACGGCACATTGTGCTCGCGCAGGACTTTCTCGATGGGCCGTGACTGGTGATTACTGCGATAGAGAATCGCGTAATCCTTAAAATCCGCCTGATTTTTCAGCTTGTGATACAGCAGCTCGGAGACCACTTTTTCTGACTCATGCTGATCATCACGACAGCCAATCACGCGGATCGGATCGCCCTCGCCCATGGCGCTCCACAAGGCTTTTTCAAACACATGGGGATTGTTACTGATCAGTTTGTTGGCAACCCGCAAAATACGGCTCATCGACCGGTAATTCTGCTCGAGTTTGATTAGCTTCAGTTTGGGGAAATCGGTCTGTAATTGCGCCAGATTTTCCGGCCGAGCACCCCGCCACGAATACACTGATTGATCGTCATCCCCAACCACGGTGAGTTTTTCGCGAATGCCGACCAATTGTTTGACCAGTTCATACTGGCAGCCGTTGGTATCCTGATACTCGTCGACCAGCAGATAGTGGATTTTGCCCTGCCATTTTTGCAGCACTTCGCGATGCTCACGAAATAAAATCACTGGCTGCAAAATCAGATCGTCAAAATCAACGGCATTGTAAGCTTTCAATGCTTGCACATAGCGTGGATAAACCTGGGCCGCGAATTGCTGCTGGGCACCATCAGCAACCTGTGCAGCCTGATCGGGCAGGATCAGCTGGTTTTTCCATTCCGAAATCTGACTTTGCACCTGTTGGGCATGATCACTGTCGGCAGCAAAGTCGCGCCCCATCAAATCGCGTAATACCGCCAGACTATCCAGCGCATCAAAAATCGAAAAACCAGTGCGATAACCCAGTGATTTGCCATCACGGCGCAGGATCGTCAGACCCAGCGTGTGAAACGTTGAGACCATCAGACCGCGGGTTGAGACATTTTTATGTTTCATCAACTCAGCGACCCGGCTTTTCATTTCACGCGCAGCCTTATTGGTAAAGGTCACCGCCGCGATATTGCTGGCTTTCAGGCCACACTGCTCAATCAGATAGCCGATTTTGCGGGTGATAACACGGGTTTTGCCACTGCCAGCGCCGGCAAGAACTAGTAAAGGTCCATCGATGTAACACACAGCTTCCCGCTGTTGCGGATTCAGATCATTCACGAATAATTATTGCGCTGTGTCGAGACGGCGATAGCCAATCGCCTCGGATAAATGGCTGGTCTGGATCTGATCGCTGCCGGCCAGATCGGCAATGGTGCGGGCGACTTTTAAAATCCGATGATAAGCCCGCGCGGATAAACCAAGACGGCTGATCGCGTGTTCAACTAATTGAAAATCCTGGTCGCGCAAAGGGCAAAATACCTCAAGTTGTTTATGTTGCAGCGCTGCATTGGCCTGACCTGCACGTTTCAGTTGAATCTTACGGGCTTTAACCACCCGTTTTCTGACGTTTTCAGAGCTTTCCGGTGGCGTTTCACCGGCCTGGGATCGCAACAGTTTTTTATCCACTGCCGGCACCTCTAACAACAGATCAATTCGGTCCATTAATGGGCCGGAGATTTTAGCACGGTAACGACGCACTTGCTCTTCGCTGCAATGACACCGAGATTGTCCCAAATAACCGCAGGGACACGGGTTCATTGCCGCAACCAATTGAAATTTTGACGGAAATTCGGCCTGATTAGCCGCCCGAGAAACAATTATTTTACCGGACTCAATCGGTTCGCGTAATACTTCCAACACTTTGCGATCAAACTCCGGCAATTCATCAAGAAATAATACGCCGTGATGGGCAAGCGAGATTTCCCCAGGTTTGGGCTGGCTGCCACCACCGACTAATGCCACTGCTGAGGCGGTGTGATGTGGCGCGCGGAACGGACGTTGCCGCCAACTTTCGACATTAAATCCGCTGCTGGCAATCGAATGTATGGTGGCGGTTTCCATGGCTTCCTGTTCGGTCATTGGCGGCAAAATACCCGGCAAACGACTGGCCAGCATGGTTTTCCCCGTGCCGGGTGGACCCGCGAAAAGAATACTATGATTACCCGCAGCGGCAATTTCCAGAGCGCGGCGTGCTGATGCTTGCCCCCGAACATCAGCCAAATCGGCGTAATCTGTTTTTGATCTGATGGCGATTTGTTGATTGGCTGTTAATGGCGTTTGCTTTTGTAAATGGCCACAGACTTCCAGCAAGGTGTTAGCTGCATAACTTTCACCCTGCTCCGTCAATGACGCTTCTGGCGCATTTTCAAACGGCACTAACAATTGCCGCCGGGCTCTGGCCGTTGCCAGCGCCGTTGGTAATACCCCTCGCACTGGCCGTAATTCACCGGTCAAACTCAGTTCGCCGATAAATTCCATATTACTCAAAGATGAAAGCGGAATTTGTTGCGATGCAGCAAGAATGCCTAGAGCAATAGGCAGATCAAACCGGCCGCCTTCTTTAGGTAAATCAGCAGGCGCCAGATTGATGGTGATGCGTTTCTGCGGGAAATTAAACTGAGAATTGATAATCGCCGAGCGCACCCGGTCTTTACTTTCTTTGACGGCCGTTTCCGGCATGCCGACAATCGACAAACTGGGTAAACCGTTAGATAAATGCACTTCGATGGTAACTTGCTGGGCGTCAATGCCGGTGAGTGCCCGACTGAAAACAGTGGCAATACTCATAACCTGTCCCTGGTTGTAAAGTTCAGCCAATTCTATCGGAATTCAGTAATTTTTGCCGACATCGGGCGACCCGATGCTAACCAACAAAATTCCTAAATATTCATCAAAAACAGCGGTTTTATTGACAAAGTTTCGCAAAATATGCTCATTTTTCGCATGATTTCGGATTGACTTGAATATTTCATATGTTAAGGTCTGTTGCCAACAACTTACCTGCATTCAATCAAACTCGGAGATATCATGATCAAGTGCCGCTTGAGTACGCTTTTTATTGTCATTTCTGGCACTTTCAGCACAGCCACCCTTGCCGACGAAGTCATTCTGAATGATGGCAGTATTTTAAAAGGTGACATCAAACAAATCGCCGACGGCAAATTGATTATGAACACAGCCTTTGCCAATGAAGTGACCATTGATTACAGCAAAGTGACCGAGCTGAGTACCGATCAAAAATACATAATTCAGTTAGACAGCAGTGATCGC
>CBFHWI010000051.1:0-4763 GCA_965659475.1 Methylophaga sp. | reverse complement strand
GTCAGCATCAACTGACACAAACCGCTTTCGGTGATGTACCGCTTAGCCCGAACCAAATTCAAAGTCTCTGGGCAACGGATGCAAAACAGCCTCAAGTGACAGTACTAGCGCAACAGTACGAGCAAAAACTCAGTGAAGCCGAGACGGCCAAGCAACAGGAAGTTGAACAAATGCAGGCCGCCTATGAGTCACAGCTACAAAAATTACGTAACAAAAATGAGGCATACAAAGACCCATGGAGCGGTAACTTAGGTATTGGTATCCAAGGTGCAAAAGGCAATACTGAACGCCTTGCGGCAACCGGTCGCGGTGAATTATTCCGTACCACCGAAGATGAACGTATGGCGATGTATATGGAAATAAACTATGCCAAAGAAGACAACGTTCAGACTGAAAATGAAAAACTGGCCGGCATCTCTTTAGAGCGGGATATTAGTGAGAAATACTTCGCCCGTGGCAGTGCCGACTTTGAAATTGATGATTTTGAAGAATTGGACCTCCGGGCGATTGCCACAGCGAGTATCGGTCGCTTCTTTATCAGACAAGAAGATCTGATATTCAAAGGTTTCGCCGGTCTCGGTTACCGGTTTGAGAGTTACAGCGATGGCACCACTGAAAAAGACCCAACCGGCGTGCTTGGCTATGAATTAGATTACAAACTCAATAGCCGGCTGAATTTATTTCACGATGCCACTTACTATCCATCATTTAGCAGCCCCGGCAAAAACTACCTGCTCATCACCAACTTTGGCGGCGAAATGCCAATCACCGATGATGAGTCATGGAAGGTCCGCGCAACATTACGCGGCCAATTCAACAGTCAGCCAGGATTGGATGCAAAGAAAACCGATACCAGCTACCGTCTGAATCTGGTCTACGACTGGGATTAAACGCCCGACTGAATCAGATGGCTGACAAAATCCGGATGTTTGCGCTGTAAATCTCCGGATTGTCGCCAGACCAGATAAATGGGTTTACGCAGTTCGTTATCGGCCAATGGGATCACAGCCAGTTCACCGCGCTGCTGCTCGCTGACAACAGCAGAAGCTAACACCAGCGAAATGCCAACGCCGGCGATCACGGCTTTTTTAACGGCTTCGGTGCTACCTAATTGCATAGTGACCTTTGGCATATTGGGCAGCCCCTGCAAATAAGCTTTTAATAAGCGTCCGGTGCCACTACCCGACTCCCCACCAATTAACGATAAACCCGACAAAACTTCCCGGCTGGCCGATGGCAAAGAAGCCAGTGGATGATTGTTGGGAGTAATGAGGACTAATGGCTCTTCTTTCCAAAGCAATGAATCAAACATGGCAGTTGGCTGCCACCATTCCATCAGGGCAATATCCAGTTCGGCATTCAATAACTTATCGGCGATATGCGGATTGGCATCAATCATCAGCTGCAAATCATCATCCGGTTGTGCCTGCATATAGTCATGAACATACGGCTGCAACAGGTAAATTCCGATATTTGAACTGGCACCCACCCACGTTTGCTGGTGATTGACCGCCAACATTGCCCGTTCGTTAAGTCGCAACAGACTCTCGGCATAGGGCAATAATCGCTTGCCTGCCGTTGTTGGTGAACATACCGTCCGACTACGTTGAATCAGCGCCACACCGACTTGCGCTTCCAGTTTCTGAATATGCTGACTTAACGTTGGTTGTGCCAATCCCAATTGTCTTGCCGCATCCTGAAACTGGCCGCTTTGCAGTACGGTGACCAGCGACCGTAACCAGATCAGGTTCAACATACGAAGGCCTGTTGCTGACGTACTTGATTAGCCGGATCCAGCGGCTGTTCGCCCCGCAATACCCGCAGTATATTTTCCGCTGCGCGTTTTTCGATTGCCAGCCGGACACTGCTGACTGCCGAACCAATATGCGCGGTAAAAAACGTATTTGGCTGCGCTAACAGCTTTGGATCAATAGCCTGTGGCCGATCGTTACGCGCCCAATCTTCCATTTCAAACACATCTGCCGCATACCCCCCCAGATGACCGCTCAGTAAAACACCTAGCACCGCAGCCTCATCAACGACC
Organism: Methylophaga sp.; assembly: GCA_965659475.1. GTDB lineage: Bacteria > Pseudomonadota > Gammaproteobacteria > Nitrosococcales > Methylophagaceae > Methylophaga. Next base: position 2,719 of record CBFHWI010000051.1, on the reverse strand, counting down.
GAGCCACGGCAGGGATTTACTAAATAGGCGCCTGGTTTCATTTTCTGCAAACGATCCAAATTGATGGTGTGCAGCGTTTTATCATTCAGCGCCAGGGCTAAAATCACAATATCCGCCTGACTCAGCACATCCTGCATCGGCAAATACTTACAACCGAGTTCAGCTTCCTGCGTCGCCTGTAAAGGTTGCAAATCACTGTATAACAAATTGGCATCCCATCCTGAAAGGCGCTTGGCAATGGCCTGACCAATTGCTCCCATACCAATCATGCCAATGGTCGCGCCCTCAATGCCGAGGCCGTAAAACTGTGGTCGCCAACCTTTGAAAGTACCGCTGCGGACATGCTCATCCGAAGCGCGCATATTACGGATCAAGCCCACCAATAGGCCAATCGTTAACTCGGCAGTCGGCACCGTTAATAAATCCGGCACAAAGGTCAGCCAAACACCACGCTCATTAAAAGCAGCAATCTCAAAATTGTCATAACCTTTGAGCGCCGCACCTACCACTTTTAAATTGGGACAAGCCGCTAAAAAAGCATCATCAATCCGATCCGGCATAAAAGCCATCAAGGCATCGGCATCCATGCAGCGACTCATGATCTCACTGCGCGGCAAGCTGGCACTGGTTTGGTTGGTCACCAGCTCGCATTCAGGCGCCAGCATGGCCAGCACTTCATCGTGTACCCGATGACTGATTGCAACTTTGGGTTTCATACAAGTCCTTTTATTTAAATGCTTTCCGTAAATGACCGCTCAGCGCATCCACCAGCGTTACCATCACTAAAATCACCAGCAAAATAGCAAATACTTCCTGATATTGCATGATCCGCAGCGAGCCCATCAGCTCAAAACCGATACCACCGGCACCGACCATGCCCATTACCGTTGACGCCCGGAAGTTATATTCCCAACGATAAATCGACACATCGGCAAACTGAGGCATCACCTGAGGTAATACGGCGTGATACAACACCTGCATTTTTGTAGCACCGGCTGCTGTCGCTGCTTCCACCGGCGCTTCATCAACGTGTTCAATCGCTTCGGCAAAAAACTTACCGACCATACCAATTGAGTGCAGGCCTAATGCCAATACCCCGGGCAAGGCACCAAAGCCAACGGCGGCGACAAAAATGATGCCCATGATCAACTCTGGCACGCTACGCAGAGAGTTCAGAATCACCCGTGACACCTGAAAAACCAGTGGATGCGGGGATGTATTACGCGCTGCCAAAAACGCCAGCGGTATCGAAAAAATCACTGCCATGGCCGTACCGGCAATACTCATTGCCAACGTATCCAACAGCGGTGAAAACCAATCACGGACATTGATAAAATCTGGCGGAAAAGATTCACCGGCCAGAGTGCCAATCGCTGGCAAACCCTGGGCTAACTTTTCAAAATTCAGTAGATCGACATACCAGCTGGCCAGCAAAATGATGGCCATAACAGCCATCACCTGCAGGGTCTGTTTTTGCCAGCGCTGACTGTATCGCTTAAGTAAATCTTGCTCAGCAGTAGCTTGTAAGCTCATGACCATTCCTTACATCGCGGCCAAATCAATTTTCAGCAATTTGCCCATTTCACGAATCACGTCATAATCAGCATCGGTAATGGGCGCAAACCCTTCGGCCTTAAACGCTGCCAATACTTCAGGATCTTTGAGGCTGACAAAGGCATCTTTGATTTTGGCTTTCAAATCCGCATTCAGGTTAGAACGCATTGCCCACGGATATTGTGGAAACGGTTTACTGTGACCGAGAACTTTGACCTTGTTTTTATCAATAAGACCACGCTCAGTGACATAGTTAAAAATCACCTCAGATAAACCGCCAGCATCGGCATTACCGTTAGCGACATTCACCGCAACGGCGTCATGAGTACCGACAAAATGCTGTTCATAGTCGGTTTCGGCCTCAATGCCACCTTCTTCCAGCAATACGGTTTTGGGGATCAAATGACTTGATGTTGAGGCACGGTCGCCATAAGCCATTTTTTTGCCTTTGATATCGGCAAAAGAATTGATGCCCGAGTCGGCATTGGCAATAATGATTGACCGGTAAGTCGGCACGCCATCAATGACCATGGCGGCAAACGGCTCGATATCACTTTTGGTTTTTGCCAACACGTAAGACAGCGGACCAAAGTAAGCTAGATCAATACGACCAAAGCGCATTGCTTCAATCATTGATGAATAATCGGTGGTGACAATCAGCTCGATGTTTTTGCCCAGCTTTTCTTCCAGATAGTCTTTTAACGGCTGATTACGCTTAATTAACTCTGATGCGTTTTCATCCGGCAGTAAGGCAACTTTCAGCGTGTCTGGATCGGCATCGGCGGCAAAAGCAGAGCCGGTCGCAGCCAGCAGCATTGACGCCGCCAGCAATAAGGATTTCAAAAATTTCATCAGGCAATCTCCAGTTGAGTAGCAGTTTGTGGGGGTAAACGATCGGTTGCCGAAGCCTCGGCGGGTTGGGTTTTCGATATTTTTTTGAGGTCGGTGGGGGCTTGCTTGTAAATCAACGCCAGTTGCGTATCGTCGAGCTGTGCCGGTGTGGCATCGAATACCACTTCGGCATTTGCCAGGCCAATAATGCGATCAGCAAAATGCCGGGCATATTCCAGTTGATGCAGTGACACCACGGCGGTAATGCCGTCTTCTGCACAAATCTTTTTCAACAAGGTCAGGACTTTTTCTGAGGTGGCCGGATCCAAACTTG
>CBFHWI010000050.1:0-10804 GCA_965659475.1 Methylophaga sp. | reverse complement strand
CAGGTTCATCGGGTCTACACCAACTGGCGAATCTCAGGCCTTTCGACCACCCCGAGGCTTAAACTTTGTTAAAAAACACTATACAGAAAGCATTGCTTTTTGCCTATTTTTATACAATTTACAAACAAAATAGGCGCCGGCAGGCGCCTTGATGAGTGTCACTAAAAGGCTTTATTCAACGCTGGTTTTCAGACTTTCCAAACCAGCTTGATAAAAACCACTGATAGCGGCTTTGGCTGTGTCATCATTGAGCTCTTTTGGTTCATGATGATTACCGGTGTAAGCGCGGAAAAATTTCGCCAGCCAGGTGACTTTACTGCCGTTGCCATCGGCTTCAACTGTGACCCATGACTTGTATTTGCTGACCGGTACTGCCGGCACATCAAAAGTATGTCCTTCGTATTCAATCTCACCGACTTTGCTGATTTCATCGATTTGATACATATAGCTCATGCTGGCGTCATCGAATTTTTTCAGCGTTTCGTTGATAGTGCCGCCGCCGATCAGCGTTAATACGCGGGTTGCGCCAGCTTCATTACCGCCAGTCGCTTCGGTTGATTCGATAGCAGGATGCCATTTGTGCAGGCTGTCAAAATCTTTGATTGCCACCCAGACTTTGGCCGGTTCAGCATTGATGGTCATTGTTTCTTCAACTTGCAGGCGTGAAGCACCATGGGCAAATACCAGTGCTGGTAACAACAGCAGACCAGTCAGCAGGCCTTTGAATAAAGCGTTCATTATTTTTCCTTATCTTATATTTCATTGGGGTGCTGAAATTCAGCGGCCCTTAAACTACCACTGCTGGCAACAAGCTGCCACGGGAAATTTTCATAAATCGATGGCCTTTTCCACCACTTTGCGCTGTAAATGCGGGGCAAAATAGCTGATAAAGGCATAGCTATAGCGGCGTAAATGGCTACCTTTGCGAATGCCGATGTGGGTAGTACTGGGCTGAAATAAGTCGCTGGCATCGATGGCTTTCAGCGGTGCATCTTTGGCTGAATCAAACGCCATGCTGGCGATAATGCCGATACCCAGACCTAGTTCAACATAGGTTTTAATGACATCAGCATCAGTTGCGGTAAATACCACATTGGGCTTCAGTCCCTTGTCTATAAAGGATTGATCCTGCTGCGCACGGCCAGTAAAGCCCATTACATAAGTCAAAATTGGATAAGCGGCAATATCCGCCAAGGTGACTCCCTTTACAGATAATAAAGGATGGTCTTGTGGTGTGATGATGCTGCGATTCCACTGATAGCAGGGCAGAATCGCCAAATTATCAAATTTCGATAAACCCTCGGTGGCAATCGCCATATCCACTTTACCAAGCGACGCCATTTCAGCGACTTCGGGCGGTGTGCCCTGCACCATATTTAAATGTACATCGGGGTAATCGGCAGCGAATTGTTTGATCGCTTTAGGTAGCGCATAACGTGCCTGGGTATGGGTGGTGCCAATAGATAGTGTGCCTTTTTGTTCGTGACGACTGTCCGCAGCCAGCGCTTTAAGGTTTTCGACTTCTTGCATCACCCGCTCAGCTGTCGCTAATACGGATTCACCCACCGGGGTGATCCCGGTCAAGCGTTTGCCGTGTCGCTCAAAAATTTGTAAACCCAGTTCGGTTTCTAGGGCTTGAACCTGATTACTGACACCAGGCTGTGAGGCATACATTGCCTGTGCAGCCGCTGAGATACTTAATCCCTGTCGGGCAATTTCACGCACATATTTGAGTTGCTGTAGCTTCATGGCTTATCGATATTCTTAAACAAGATAAGCCAATGTTATTTATTTTCTAAATATAAGGCAATGATTGGCTGATACGACTAAATGCCAATTCCAGATTGTTGGCGGGGAATCGCTTTGATATGTGCCACGAACTGAGGTTGGCAGGTATTTTCAGCACAAGGCTGCCAGACAAGTGTCATTAATCTTGGTTGCCCCAAGGCAAGATATTCAGTGGCATGAGAAAGTGGTGTCGATTGCAATTGTTGGGGTGGGTTTTGCTTGTTGGCAGAAGTATTGATTCCACCTGTTTGCAGTAAACAAAAGGTAAATAATGCTGAACCCAAAGTCGTTAACAGCAATAAACGGTGATAAGTAGTCATGTTTTTTGCCCCCAGGCTTAATTTTGCTTTGTTGATGATGACTTTCAGCGATCATCCGTGAAAGAAACGTGAATGATTTGTAAGCATGAAACAATCAGATTTTTAGTCTAATTAATAGCAAGGAGTCCATTAACAATGGCCGGGGGAAGTCGGCAGATGAAAAAAGCTATATAGGTTTTATGAATATAAATAGAAGCTATTACTGATTGTTAGAATAATAAGAACTGATAAACTTGCTGCCTTTTCCGGGGTAGATCAATAAATGGAGTGGGGATTTTTATTAGCAGGCTTGTTTGTCGGCATTATGGTCGGTATGACAGGTATTGGCGGTGGCTCGCTGATGACACCCATTCTGATTTTTGGTTTTGGTATTCAGCCAGTTATTGCCGTCGGTACTGACTTACTGTTTGCGGCTGTCACCAAAGCTGGCGGTGTCTGGGCTTATTGGCGACATGGTGTAGTCAACTGGCCGGTAGTTGTTAATTTAGCAGCCGGTAGCTTGCCAGCAACATTATTGACCTTATGGTTTTTGAGTAGCGGCATCAGTGAAGGCAATCATGATGCACTGATTACCAATGCGCTGGGCATCGCCTTGATTCTGACTTCCAGCGCTTTGTTACTAAAAAGCTGGCTGGGCGGAATTATGCAGGCGCAGGCCGGGCATCCGCTGGTTAATGTTTTATATAAATTGCGCGAAGATCAGCAGCACAAAACCATTGCCACCATTGTCACCGGTGTTGTGATCGGGGTGATGGTTACTTTGTCTTCAGTGGGCGCAGGTGCACTGGGTGCAGTCGCATTGTTATTTTTATACCCACGTATGAAAGGCGTGGAAATTGTTGCTACCGATATTGCGCATGCCGTGCCACTGACACTGGTTGCAGGTTTAGGGCATTCAGCGGTGGGTACTGTAAATTGGGAATTATTAGGCTGGTTGCTGGTAGGGTCTTTGCCGGGTATCTACATTGGTAGTCACTTGGGAATTCGGATCCCTGACAAAATAATGCGTACGGTGTTGGCGGTAATTTTGATTGCGGTAGGTGTGAAATGTCTGATTTAAGTAAAATATTAGATTTGTCGATGTTTGGCTGTCCGGTGCACAAAACCAAGGCTTTGCAAGCTGCGCAGCCTTTAGTTGCGGGTGAGACATTACGCTTGAAACTGAATAACGATGCGATTGCGACGGTGACCAGGCATTTACAGGAAAATGGTTTTCAATGCCAGACCGACGCGCCAGATGTGATTACTACAATTGTTAAAGTAACGAAAAATGACTGAAATCAGCGAAAAATTACAAATAAAAGTCGATGCAGCTATCGCCTTATTGCAAGAAATTGCTGCCGATTATTCGCCAGCAATTTTGGCCACAAGCTATGGCGCAGAAGATATGGTGCTCACCGATCTGATTTGTAAACATGCACCGGATATTGAAATTTTTACGTTGGATACCGGCCGTTTGCCTGAAGAAACCTATGAATTGATGCAGACCGTCAAAAATCACTATCAGCATGATGTGCAGGTATTTTATCCAGATACCGCCAGTATCGAAAAGTTTGTCACGCAAAATGGTCCTAATGCTTTTTATGACAGTGTTGAATTTCGTAAAACCTGCTGCGGTATTCGCAAAGTTGAGCCACTGCAGCGTGCCTTGGCGGACAAAAAAGCCTGGCTGACTGGCATGCGTCGCACGCAATCGGTGACCCGTAATGAATTGCCGGTATCGGAGTGGGATGACGCACACAAATTACAAAAATTCAGCCCGCTGACAGATTGGTCAAATGGTGAGGTCTGGATATATATCCGTGCCTTTGATGTGCCCTATAACAAGTTGCATGACGAAGGTTATGCCAGCATTGGTTGTGCGCCCTGCACCCGGGCGATTACGCCGGGTGAAGACATCCGCGCGGGTCGTTGGTGGTGGGAAAATCCAGAAAACAAAGAATGTGGCCTGCACGTTAAAGCCAAATAACTGAGAGCAATGATGACTGAAAAGAAATTAACCCATTTAAAGCAATTGGAAGCCGAGAGCATCCATATCATGCGAGAAGTTGCTGCCGAGTTTGAAAACCCGGTGATGCTCTATTCCATTGGTAAAGATTCAGCGGTCATGCTGCATTTAGCAATGAAAGCCTTTTATCCGGGTAAACCACCGTTTCCGCTGATGCACATCGATACCACCTGGAAATTTCAGGAAATGGTCAAATTCCGCGACCAACGTGCCAAAGACCTGGGTCTCGATTTGATTGTGCATACCAATAAGGAAGGCGCCGAGGCAGGCATTAACCCGTTTGATCACCCGCGTTATACCGACATCATGAAAACCGATGCACTGAAACAAGCGCTTAGTAAACATGGTTTTGATGCGGCATTTGGCGGTGCGCGTCGTGATGAAGAAAAATCCCGCGCCAAAGAACGGGTTTATTCTTTCCGCGATAAAAACCACCGTTGGGATCCGAAAGCGCAGCGCCCGGAACTGTGGAATATCTATAACAGCAAGGTCAACAAAGGCGAAAGCATTCGGGTTTTCCCATTGTCGAACTGGACCGAACTGGATATCTGGCAATACATCTATTTAGAGCAAATTCCGATTGTACCGCTGTATTACGCAGCAGAGCGGCCGGTGGTCAATTACAACGGTTTAACCATTATGGTTGACGATGACCGGATGCGTATTCCTGAAGGTGAGAAAATACGTATGGAAAAAGTGCGGTTCCGCACCTTGGGTTGTTATCCCCTGACCGGTGCGGTGAAATCTGATGCCGATACCTTGCCGGAAATTATTCAGGAAATGCTGTTGACCACGACTTCCGAGCGTCAGGGACGGGCCATCGATCATGATGAGGCCGGTTCAATGGAAAAGAAAAAGCAGGAAGGTTACTTCTAGTTTTTCCGGCAATTTCCGCTGATTGATTTAATCCCAAAAATTTAAAACCAGGCACAGACTATGGCATATGAAACTGATGCACTAATCGCTTCCGATATCGAGGCGTATCTGAAACAACATGAAAACAAGGAATTGCTGCGTTTTCTGACCTGCGGCAATGTCGATGATGGTAAAAGCACGCTGATTGGCAGGTTATTGCATGATTCCAAGATGATTTATGAAGATCAGCTGGAAGCGGTCACCCGTGACAGTGCCAAATCTGGCACCACCGGCGATCAGGTTGATTTGGCATTACTGGTTGATGGTCTGCAAGCTGAGCGTGAGCAGGGCATCACCATCGATGTTGCTTACCGGTATTTTTCGACCACTAAACGTAAATTTATTATTGCCGATACGCCCGGCCATGAACAGTACACCCGTAATATGGCCACCGGCGCATCCACCTGTCAGTTAGCCGTAATTTTGATTGATGCTCGTCACGGCGTACAAACCCAGACACGCCGACACAGTTTTATTGCCTCACTTTTGGGGATCAAACATGTCATCGTCGCCATCAATAAAATGGATTTGATGGATTACAGCGAACAGGTGTTTAACGATATTCGCAAAACCTACAGCGAATTTGCCCGTGAACTGGAAATTGAAGATATTCACTTTGTGCCGATGTCGGCACTGGATGGCGATAACGTCGTTAATCGCAGCGAAAAAATGCCATGGTATGACGGTCAGACCATGATGGAGCTGCTGGAAAGCATCGAAGTCAACCGCGATGCCAATACTCAAGATCTGCGGTTCCCGGTGCAATTTGTTAACCGGCCAAATCTGAATTTCCGTGGCTACTGCGGTACGTTGTCTGCTGGTGTTGTAAAACCGGGTGATGCCATAACCGTGCTGCCATCTGGTAAAGAAAGCACCATTAAATCCATCATCACCTATGATGGCGAACTGGATTTTGCCGTACCGGGTGAAGCCGTCACCGTGACTTTGCGTGATGAAGTTGATGTCAGCCGCGGCGATATGATTGTCCATCGCGATCATCAGCCACATGTTTCCAGCCATTTTAAAGCGATGATGGTGTGGATGACTGAACAGCCACTGGTCGCCAATAAGCAATACAGCATTAAAGTCGGTGTCGCTGACAGTGCCGGTGTGTTGACAAATGTTGATTACCAGATAGATATCAATACCTTGCAGCATAAAGATGCCAGCGTCTTAGGGCTTAATGAAATTGGTCTGTGTGAATTTTCGTTGAATAAACCGGTGGTATTTGACGCTTATAAACGTAATCGGCATACCGGTGCTTTTATTGTTATTGACCGGCTGAGCAATGTCACCATTGGTGCAGGCATGATTACGGAAGCGGTTAATGAGCAGGGTGAAAAGGTTTCAGCCACTGAATTCAGCGACTTTGAGATGGAATTGAATGCATTAATTCGTAAACATTTCCCACACTGGGACTGTAAAGATCTACGTAATCTCTTGGCTTAGGGTTTAGGACTTCAGGGCTGTAATGTGGTTTACTTCACAATATGGTTGTGCAGCTAATGGGCGAATTGCCATCTAAAATTATAATGGTGTCTTAAAGTCATATCTCGCATAGATGTTTACTTATGTCAGCGCCATGAATTTATTGGAAAATTCCTGTTCATAATAAAAAAACGAGGATTTGTCTGAATCACAGAATGAACAAAGTCAGCTATTTTGTACGTTGAATTAGAAAACGGAATTTGCCAGAGGGATTATGGAATTACAACCTGACTTTCATGACGTAGGTTGTGGCGAATGCGCGAACAGAAGCTTGTAGGCTTTTATGGCTTTACAGCCAATTGTAAACACCTCGACAAACAGTAGCTTGGGGCATGAAGCGCTGGTGCGGCACATAGATACCGATAAGATCCGCCAAACCATTATTCGCGGTATTTTGCAGGTATGTTCTGATTTGAATATTCGCGTTATTGCGGAAGGTATCGAGAGCCTTGAAGAACTGAAAACGTTGCAAGCAATGGGCATTGAATTGTTTCAGGGCTATTATTTTGCCCGGCCATCATTAGAGTCTGTTGCGGATATTGATCTGGCTTTATTTGCCGTTTAAGTCGGGCGGATTGCGCTCAGCCATTTTTCCAGTTTGATTTGAAAAGACATCGCCGCATGTGCCGGACTGGTGGATGGTAATTGCTGCACGCTGGTACCTGCCGGTGTTATTACATGTCGACGAAATAATTGTGCGGCTTTGCCGCCGTTACACAACACTTTGCTAATGTTCGGATGCTGACGGAAAAACGCCTGAAAGTTGTTAACCTCCATACTGTCCGGCTCAATATCACTGTCGAGACTGCCGCGTCGCTGGCAGCTACGCAGTACATCCCATAAGGCAATGTTTTCGTTTAAAAGCGCCTGACAGCGGGCCGCATAATCCAAATCTGGCCAGTTGAAAATCTGCTGCATAATCGGCCAAAAAGCATTTCGCGGATGTGCATAATATTGCTGCTGTTGCAGCGAGGCGATCCCCGGCATCGAGCCAATAATCAGAATTTGGGCTTCGGGCGCTGACAGCCAGTCAAAACTTTGTGTCAGGGATTCTGACATCATTGATACAGATTATCGTTGTGACGGATCCAGCCGTGCGGATGTTGGTTAGCCGGATCATGATGGGTCCAGTGCAAAATGCCACCTTGGTCATTCCAGACATACTCGCCATATAAATCGACTTCATCACCGACTTTTAGATTATCAATGCGCGTTGCCAAGTCGATATTATGCGCGACCAAAAGCGTTAAGCCACTGGCCAATTCGATAATAAAACGCTGATGGCGGCTGCCATCATTGTCATCTGGTAATAGTCTCATCACTTCACCGCTGATTTCGAGCTGGACGTCCGACTGACGATTTTCATACAAGCTCTCGGCAGTGATCGCATTTAACGCCTTGCGATCAACTTCTGCCTGATAGAAGCTACCGATGAACAGCACCACAGCAAAACCGAAAATCAACCAAATGCGTTGAATCATGCGTTTCTGTTTAGACATAAATTGACTCCGGAAACATGCTGGGTAATATGCCATATTCCGGCAAATCAGGCAGCGTACAACGGCCAAATTTGCGAAGTACTGCCGATTTTTACTGCGTTATTGCTAGCATGTTTGCGCAATTAGTGAAGTTTCGGACATTCTCTTAACGTTGTCTCAATAAATCTACGATAGCTTTCATCGCTACGGGTTAGTGATAATGGCAGCTGATCTGGCGGGATTATTGGTTTTAGCGTGCCGGTTCAGTAGCCAGCGCTATATGGATATAGCTATTTATAATTTCCTGTTATAAGCCGTCATCGTTATAATATTGCGTCCATTGAAACCGTTTAGAGATCTTAGATGTATCAATACGATAAGTATGATCAGGCGATGGTCGATCAGCGGGTCGCGCAGTATCGCGATCAAACTCGCCGCTATTTAGCGGGTGAGTTAACTGAAGATCAATTCCGGCCGCTTCGCCTGGCCAACGGCTTGTATATTCAAATACATGCACCAATGCTGCGTGTCGCTGTGCCTTATGGCATGATGTCGGCAACGCAGATTCGTAAAATTGCCGATATTGCCCGTCGTTATGATCGGGGTTTTGTGCATTTCACCACGCGAACCAATTTTCAGCTGAACTGGCCGAAACTGGAAGATGTGCCTGATATTCTGGCGGAACTGGCGACGGTGCAAATGCACGCCATCCAGACCAGCGGTAACGATATTCGTAATACCACGACCGATCAGCTGGCTGGTATTAATGCTGATGAGATCGAAGACCCACGGCCGTGGGCGGAAATCATCCGCCAGTGGTCAACGTTCCATCCAGAATTTGCCTACCTGCCCCGTAAATTCAAAATAGCCATTATCGCCACCAAAGAAGATCGTGCTGCCACGCAGTTGCATGATATTGGCCTGCGTATGGTCAAAAACCAAGACGGCGAAGTTGGTTTTGAAGTACTGGTTGGTGGCGGTTTAGGTCGTACCCCGGTGATTGGTGTGCAGATCCGGCCGTTCCTTGAAAAAGAAGATTTATTGTCTTATCTGGAAGCGATTTTGCGGGTGTATAACCGCCTTGGCCGCCGCGATAACAAATATAAAGCCCGTATCAAAATCACCGTTCGTGAGCATGGTATCAACCATATTCGCGAGTTAGTTGAAGCCGAATGGGTGCATACGCGTCAGCAGTTGAAGCTGGATCAAAAAGAAATTGATCGGGTTAAAGCGCATTTCACTGAGCCGGATTATGAAGCCGATGCGGCCAGTGATGAAAGCTTTGATGAAATGCTGGCGGAAGATAAAGATTTTGCCCGTTGGGTCAAACAAAATACGGTCGGGCATAAAGTGCCGGGTTATCGTGCAGCGTATATTTCACTGAAAAAACCAGGTGTGCCACCGGGCGATATCAGTTCCGAACAATTGGATTTGGTTGCTGATTTGGCTGATGAGTTCAGTTTTGGTGAAGTGCGCTCGACGCATACTCAAAACCTGATCTTTACCGACGTCAAACAAACCGATTTGTATGCCTTATGGCTGCGTTTGCATGCCGAAGAATTGGCAACGCCAAATATTAATACATTGGGCGATATTATTTGCTGCCCGGGTCTGGATTATTGCGGTCTGGCTAACGCCACGTCGATTCCATTGTCGAAGCAAATCATGCAGCGGTTTGATGATGCTGATTACCTCAATGATCTGGGCGATATTAAGATCAAATTCTCTGGCTGCATGAATGGCTGCGCCCATCAGAGTGTTGGTCATATCGGTATTCTCGGTGTCGATAAAAAAGGCGAGGAGTGGTATCAATTTACCCTTGGCGGCAGTTCGGAGGCTGATGCGTCTCTGGGCGAACGTTTAGGTCGTGCCATTCCGAAAGACGAAGTGGTCGATACGGTCGGTCAATTATTGGATGCTTACGTTGAACTGCGCCATGAAGATGAAAGCTTTTTGGGTACTGTCCGTCGTTTAGGCATTGAACCATTCAAAGACCGGGTATATGCAGATGCAAATAATTAAAGATCGCGAAATCGTCGAAGACAGTTGGCAGCATCTGGATGATGAAGCGCCTTTGTCTGACGGCAATATTACGATATCGCTGAATCGCTGGCAGGAACAACACGACACCCTGAGCAAACATGAAGGTGGTCTGGGTATTCGTTTATCCGGTGATGATCCCCTGGAAGAAATCGTCCCCGATTTGGCACGTTTTCAATTAGTGGTGTTGATTTTCCCGGCATTTACCGATGGTCGTTGTTATTCCTATGCCAAATTGCTGCGCGAGCGTTATGGCTTTAAAGCGGAAATCCGCGCCCAGGGTGATGTGCTTTATGACCAACTGTTTTATATGTCGCAATGTGGCATCAACAGTTTTGAATTGGCCAATCCGAATCGTTTGACCAATGCCTTGGCAGCGTTTGACGAGTTCACTGAAAGTTATCAATCGACTGTACTGCGGCCCGAACCGCTTTATCGCCGTCGCTAAGTTAAGCTGAATTTATGGCGGTTTATGCCATCGGTGATGTGCAGGGGTGTTTCGATGAATTGTTGAAACTGCTCGACGCCCTGCAATTTGATGCTTTGAAAGATGAAATCTGGCTGGCTGGCGATTTGGTTAATCGCGGGCCTAAGTCAGCTGATACCTTACGCTTTGTCAAAAATCTAGGTGACAGCGCCAAAGTTGTACTCGGCAATCATGATTTACATTTATTGGCGCAAGCTGCCGGTGTGACTGAAAATCAGCATCATCTCGATACTATTGACAGCGTTCTACAAGCCGACGACCGTGAAGAACTGTTGACCTG
>CBFHWI010000049.1:0-10827 GCA_965659475.1 Methylophaga sp. | reverse complement strand
AGTTTGCCCGTTGGTTTATTTGATCTCTGTCTGATCCCGGAACATGACCGTTACCAAGGCGGTGGTCGTTATCTGCAAACTCGTGGGGTATTAAATCCATTGCATGCCAATGGTGATCATCACGCTGAAGCGTCACTAATTATGCTCGGTGGTCCGTCCAAACATTGTGGCTGGGATAATCAGGCTCTGATGCAAAACATCACTAAATTGCTGGCTGATAATCCGCAAATCCACTACACACTGACAACTTCCCGGCGCACACCATCAGCATCTCTGCAAGCAGCGCAATCATTGAATGCGCCCAATTTGCAGGTGGTGCCATTTCATGAAACTGCGCCGGGCTGGGTTGCCAAACAACTGGCCGATGTCGGCAGTGCCTGGATCAGTGAAGATTCTGTTTCCATGGTTTATGAAGCGCTGACGGCAAGGGTTGCAGTCGGCACCTTGCCGGTGCCAGTGAAACGCCAAAACCGGGTCAGTAACGGCTTACAACAATTATTAACGGAAGGCATGATTGTTCGTTTTGACGATCAGCAAGCTTATCAACAAGCCTTGCATCCGGTTAGTGGATTTATTGAAGCTGATCGCTGCGCAGAATGGATTGAAGCCAACTGGTTATCGCAAACTGTTCCCGATCGCGCTGCTATTGCCACCCCTTAGCGTTGTTGGTTTATTTTGTCCAAACTTACCGTAGTTCAGGTATTACCGGCGCTGGCTTCTGGTGGCGTTGAGCGCGGTACTCTGGAAGTCGGCCAATTTTTAAATCAGCAAGGGCATCGTTCCATTGTTATTTCTGGTGGTGGCCGTCTGGTCAAAACGCTGACTGAACAGGGCAGTGAACACATTCAATGGCCGATTGGCCGTAAATCGCTACTGACATTAAGTCTTATCCCCAAGCTTCGGCGGTTTTTACTCGACCAAAAGGTTGATATTGTCCATGCTCGCTCCCGACTGCCGGCATGGATTTGTTATTTAACCCTGAAAACCATACCGCGCATCCAGCGGCCGCGCTTTATTACCACGGTGCATGGCCCGTATTCGGTCAATGCATACAGCGCCATCATGACCAAAGGCGAAAAAGTCATCGTCATTTCAGAAATGATCCGTGATTATGTGCTGCGTCATTACCCAGTGAATGCCAAGCGACTGCAGCTTAATTATCGGGGTGTGGATGCCACGGAATTTCCTTACGGTTATCAACCCGATGCCACCTGGCTTGCCAATTGGTATCAACAATTTCCGCAAACCCGGGACAAATTGCTATTGTGTTTACCGGCACGTATTACACGGTGGAAAGGTCAGCAGGATTTCATTGAACTGATTGCCGCACTCCGTCAACACCACCCCAATGTGCATGGTTTAATTGTCGGCGAGACCAAGCCCGGTAAAACCCATTATTTGCAGGAATTAACCGCTCAGGCCGCTGAGCTGGGTGTGCAATCGCAAATAACGTTTACCGGCCATCGCAGCGATATCCGCGACATTATGGCAATATCACAGATCGTATTTTCCCTGTCCACACAGCCGGAAGCCTTTGGCCGCATTCCGCTTGAAGCCATCAGCCTTGGCAAACCAGTCATTGCCTATGATCATGGTGGTGTGGCCGAACAACTGAGTAGCATGCTGCCCGATGGACTGATTCCGGTGGCTGATAAAAATGCTTTAATCGACAAATGTTCACAATGGCTACAAGCGGTGCCTGAAGTGCCGACAAGTCATGCTTTCACGCTGCAACGGATGCTGGAAAATACTTTAAATATTTATCTGTCCGTAAAAGTACCGCAAACATCATCATGAAAATTGCTCAGGTTTTGGCCAGTCGCGGCAACGGCGGCCTGGAAAAACATGTTCGAGAACTGAGCACTGGGCTTCATGAGCACGGCCATGACATCACCGTTATCGCCGATCCGCTGTTTATCAATAGCTTGCCATCAGAAATAAAAACTATTGCCATGCCCAGCCATTTCAGTCGTCATGATCCGCGTTTATTATGGATGCTTGGCCGGGCGTTGCGTGCCGGACAATTCGATATTATTCATGCACAAGCCAATAAGGCAGCGGCACTGGTTAATACACTACAGCCTTTTTTTTCAGGCCGGCGGGTCGCGACGCTGCACAATATCAAACGCCAACTGAGCGCTTTTCAGCATTTTGATCAGCTCATTACCGTTAGCAACCAACTGGCGCAGCCATTTTCTGCCGATAAAATAACGGTTATTTATAACGGTATTGAACCACCCCAAACAGCCATCCCCACCAGCAATAATCAACCGCAAACCACTTTGTTAGCCGTGGGTAGATTAGTGAAAGCAAAAGGTTTTGATGTGCTGATTAAGGCGGTTGCTGATCTGCCTGTGACCTTGTGGATCGCTGGTGATGGCCCGGATAAAAAAAACTTACAGTCGCTAATTGAGAATCATGCCACGGCCGCAAATATCCAATTATTAGGTGCCCGTCAGGATATTTTTCAGCTAATGCAACAAGCTGATGCGCTGATTATCTCGTCCCGGCGGGAAGGTTTTTCCTACGTGCTCAACGAAGCGCTGCTGGCACATTGCCGAGTGCTCGCAACTGATGTGCCAGTGGCCAATGAAATATTACCCGATAGCTTAATCGTGCCAACCGGTGATTCTGTGGCTTTAGGCCAGCGCCTGCAAACGTTGTTAGCTGATTTGGATGCCTGGTCAGCGTTAATGCAAAAGCCTTATGCATTTGCCAGGCAACAGATGACTTTAACGGCCATGACTGAGCAAACGCTGGCGGTGTATCAAAAGCTACTCAAAGCATGACTACACAACATATCTTGGTCATAAAACACGGCGCTTTAGGCGATTTGTTGCAGGCTGACGGTGTACTGCGCGATATCCGGGCCTTTTATCGTGATGCCCGAATCAGTTTACTGACTGCGCCTGCTTATCAATCACTGATGCAACGCAGTCCATATATTGATTCAGTGATCAGCGATAAGCGCCCGCCTTTATGGCAGATCGCTGCATTTTTTGCGCTTAAAAAAACCTTAATCAATGCGGGCTTTGATCAAGTTATTGATTTACAAAATTCACAGCGCAGCCGGCTATATCGTAAAATCTTATTGTCTCATTTGCCCTGGTTGCAACGCACGACAAAAACGGTTCCTGTCAGTGGTTTGCAGGGACAAATTGATTTATTAGCACATGCTGGCATTCCTGTTAAATATGCCCGGCAGGCAAATTTGAGCTGGTTGGCGGAAGATATGCGGCACTGGCTGGCTGAGCGGGCCATCAAGCCGGGGTTTATTTTATTGCTGCCGGGATGTTCGGCGAAACGGCCGGAAAAACGCTGGCCGCTTTATCCGCAACTCGCGGACAAATTAACGGCGAAAGGCGAAAATGTCGTGACAATCCTCGGCCCGGATGAACGTCAATTAGCATCACAATTTACCGGTACAGTATTAACCGATCTGAACTGGTTTCAACTGGCCGGCATCATCCAGCAGGCGAGTTTTGTTATTGGCAATGATTCCGGCCCCAGCCATTTGGCAGCGCATCTTGGTCAGGCCGGCATGGCGATTTTTGGGCCGTACAGTTGTCCACAACGTGCCGAAATTACCCGCGATCAGTTTAAGCCTTTTAGCAGCAGTGACTTATCAACGCTCAGTGTCGATACCGTTCTCGATTATTTAAACGAACGAGGCGTCATCGTCGTTTGATTCAGCGTCTGCTGATGTTTAGCCATCAGCAGTGCCCAGCCAACGCCCAACCAAACCAGCGCCGCCACCCAGTTATTCAAAATACTGATGCCACCAATTAGTGGCCAGAAGCTGAGCAACAAAATAGCGGCACTGATCGTCATCAACAGCCAGCTTTTTTGCTGCCAGAGCGGTGCCAGCGCCTGATAAAAAATACTTAATACCAGCAGGCTGAACAAGCCGACACCGATCAACCCAGTTTCGGCGCCTATCTGCAAATAAAGATTATGCGGATGGCTGCAGGCCATCGGGAAATTTGCCAATACACCCAATTCGTTACACACCGTCTGATAGCTATGCAGGCCGCTGCCCAGCCACGGATAATGCTGCCAGACATCAATCGCACCGCGAAACACCTGACCATAATCCGAATCCTGGAAATTTTGCAGTTTATCAACGCTGCTGAATATCATCCGCTGGGCAGTTTCCGGCAGCCACAGTGACAAGGCAATGACCAATGTTGCCAACATTAAACCACCTAGCAAAATCAGCTTGCGATTAAGCGGATATTGCAGCGCCAAACCGAGCAACACCAGCAGACTCCCCATAAGGCACAAAATAAACGCCATGCGCTCGCCTGTGATAAAAATGAGCAACAAAAAGGCCATTAAAATACCGGCGATATACAGTGTTTGCCGTGCAGCTGATTGCAAGCAGGAAAATAGTGCAACCGCAAACAGTAAAATAAATTCCACCCGAACCATCATGATACCGGCCACCGGATTACGAAACGGGCCGGTCAGACGATTATTTGGCGCGGCCAGATTGCCAAACCAGTCAACACCGGTAACATATTGCCAGCCGGTATCAAGACCAATAAACAGTGATGTTGCCAATAGCGCGATAAGAAAATGCTGTTGCCGATCCCGGCTCATTAATAACCAGCAACTTAAAGCTGCAGCAAATAACGGCCAGCGCATAAACGTTACCGCGTATAAAAGGCTATCACCGGGATCAACACTGAACGGCACATTGACCACCAATAAATATGCCCAAAACAGCAGACTAAAACGAAACCACGGCTGTTTGGCCCAGTGCCAGTCTCGCTGTTGAAATGACCATATCAAAAACAAAATGCCGGTCAGCAGCACGGTAATATCGGCAATCGCCCGGGAAAATAACAAGAGTGCCGGTAATAACCATGGCAAAGCTGATTGTGGATATTTAAGCCAAGTCTGGGCGTTATCTGTTTTCATAAATGTCATTGAGCGTAAGCAAAATAACTTTCCAAATTAACGCACAAATAAGACAGTCTGATGAATGTTACAAACCGTTTATTCGACTGGTGTCTGCTGGTTACTCATTGTATCGGCTGTTTGAATATGCATCGTAACCTGCTCGATAAGCTGCTGAACATCAAGCTGCTGGCCACTGAAATTGTTGGCAACTTTTATCCGGACTTTGCCAGGAATAAACGGCGCGCTGAGAACTTTACCCTGCGCAGTGACACCATCAATGCGCACCGCAACAATCGGCGCACCAGACCAGGTAGCCAGCCGGGCAAAGCCGGCTTTCAGTTGTCGGGGCGGATCGCTATCAAGATGAATTTTGCCATGGGGAAACATCGCGATAACGTCACCCTGCTGCAGCGCTTTCAGTGCCTGCCGCAATGATTTTTCCGGCCGGCCATCGCGATCGACGGGGATACAATCGGCGGCGCGAAATAACCATTGCATGCCAAAACGCTGATATTCTTCACGGGCAATTAAAAACCGCAAGGGCCGTTTGCTCGCCGCAATCAGCAGCAAAGGATCCAGTCCCGAAATATGATTGGCGACAATAATCGCCGGGCCTTGTTCAGGCAGATCAATATGCTGTTTACCCAGGCCATGCAGGCTGCGACACAAAATACGGGTCCAGCCATCCAACCAATTAACATGCGGCCCACCCCAATTAGCACCGGCAGCATGTAAACCGATTAACCAGATAATCAACAGTGGCAACAGCCAGTAAATCAGCGTTGTCATGCCACTTCAAAAGGCGTGGTATTCCCCATGCCGCTGCGAATAATTTCCGGCACATCATCGATAAATTCAACAACAGTCGTCGGCTCAGCGCCGCAAGCCCCACCATCAATGATCAAATCGACCTGTTTGCCAATCGCATCGGCAATATCATCGGCTTCGGTCATCGGTAAAACATCGCCCGGCAAAATCAGCGTTGAACTCATCAGTGGTTCGTTCAACTCTTCCAATAAAGCCAGGGCAATATTGTGGGTTGGAATGCGCAGGCCAATGGTTTTGCGTTTGGCATGTTGCAATCGGCGCGGTACTTCTTTGGTGGCCGGCAGAATAAATGTATAAGCCCCCGGCGTGTGTGCTTTCAGCTGTCGGAATACCGAGTTATTGACCTTGGCATAAACCGATAACTCCGATAAATCCCGGCAGACCAGCGTGAAATTATGATCATCATCCAATTGCCGTAGCCGGCGAATACGCTCCATGGCATTTTTATCACCGAGATGACAACCCAGCGCATATCCAGAGTCGGTGGGATACACCACCAGTCCCCCACGACGAATAATTTCGCAGGCTTGTTTAATTAATCTTGGTTGGGGATTATCGGGGTGAATTTGAAAAAACTGACTCATGCTGGTTTCCGTGTTTCGGGCTGAGGCCATAAAGACCAGATCGGCGTGACGCTGGCCGGCAAAGGGCTGATTTTGCCTAATTCTGTCCAGCTTTGCTCAGGGCTGTGAAAATCACTGCCGCAGGAGGCTAATAATTGATGTTTATTAGCAAGTGCTGCCAGATGTCGAATTTCATCGCCGTGCTGAATACCGGAGCAGACTTCCAGACCAACGCCGCCCAGATCTTTGAATTCGTCAATCAACCGGCGTAGCTTGGTGGCCGTGATTTTATAACGCGCTGGATGGGCAATAACAGCTTGACCGCCGGCGGCATGGATCCAGCCCAGAGCATCTTCCAGCGTTGCCCAGTCGCCGGGCACATAGCCGGGTTTATTACGCACCAGAAAGCGTTTAAACACGTCACGGGTATCTTTGGCATGACCAGCGGCCACCAGGAATTGCGCAAAATGCATCCGACCCAGCATGGTTTCTGACGCATATTGACTGGCGCCCTGATAGGCACCGCTGATGCCGGCTTTTTCCAGCCGTTTAGCCATTTCAACGGCGCGCCCACGACGATAGTCGCGCAGTGCCGTCAGGCCGTTTTGCAGCTGGCTATTTTCAATATCGATATTAAGGCCAACGATATGCAGCGTATTAGCGCCCCAGGTCACGGAAACTTCTACACCAGCGACCAGTTGAATTGGCAAATCCCGCGCAGTTATACGTGCTTCGGCAATACCTTCAGTACCATCATGATCGGTTAGAGCCAGCACATCGACGCCATATTCAGCCGCACGGGTAACGAGTTGAGTAGGCGTTAAAGCACCATCCGAGGCATTGGAATGACAGTGCAAGTCGTAGATCAGTGGCTGTTGGGTCATGTCATTGATTTTACGTTAGAATGGCAGCTTACGCAGGCTTTGAAGATAAACAATGAAATTACTCAGCGATTTTTTACCGATTATTCTATTTTTCGTCGCCTATAAATTTGCCGGTGGCACTTACGAATGGGATGGTCAAAGCTATGAGATTGAAGGCATTTATGCCGCCACTATTGTGATGATGATCGCCACGGTGTTGCAAGTTGCCTACACATGGCTGCGATATCGGCGTACCGAAAAGCAGCATTTGATTACGCTGGCATTGGTCATGGTATTGGGTGGTGCGACTTTGTGGCTACAAAATCCAGAGTTTGTGATGTGGAAACCGACCGCAGTGAATTGGCTGTTTGCAGCAGCTTTCATCGGCGCCAGAATATTTACAGATAAAACCCTGCTGCAACGTGTGATGGAAAAGCACATTCAACTACCGATGTTTGTCTGGTCGCGCCTGAATACAGCTTGGATACTGTTTTTTATTTTCTCAGGCATTTTGAATATTTACATCGCTTATGGTTATTCCGAAGAAACCTGGGTCAACTTCAAAGTCTTCGGCTCGCTGACGATTACTATCTTATTTATTGCCGGTCAGGCGATTTATCTGTCAAAGCATGCCATTGAAGTCCCTAAATCTGAGGATAACAATTAATGTGGTATGCCATTATCAGCGAAGATAAAGCCGATAGTTTAGACCGCCGTCTGGGCGCCCGTTCGGCACATTTAGCCAGATTACAAACATTGCAGGATGAAGGTCGACTGTTGCTGGCCGGACCGCATCCGGCGATCGATAGTATTAATCCGGGCGCCGCCGGTTTTACTGGCAGTCTGGTGGTGGCAGAGTTTGATAATTTACAATCTGCCCAAGCCTGGGCCGGCGCAGATCCCTATGTCGATGCGGATGTGTATGCCAAAGTCAGCGTTAAACCCTTTCGAAAAGTATTGCCATGAACACTCAGGATGAATTAAATAAGCGCCTGCAAAGCCTGGCGCCGACTAAGCTTGAAATCATTGATGAAAGTCATTTGCATGCGGGTCATGCCGGCAACACCGGTGGTGGCCATTTCAACGTGCTGATTGTCAGCGAACAGTTTGCTGGCCTGCTGCCGTTAAAACGCCATCGGCTGGTATTTGATGCCGTTGGCGATCTAATGCAGGAGCAGATCCACGCACTGAGTATTCAGGCCAAAACCCCGGCGGAATTTCGCGGTTAGCCAATGGCTGAACCCGATAACCGGCAGCAAAATCAGGCCTTTCTGCAACAACTGGAACGTCAGCGCCTGCAAAAAACCTGTCTGCGTGATATTGATTTACGTGGCAAAGTTGCCGGCGAATGTCAGGCATACCAAATCGGCGATCGTACCCATTATCTTGATGACCGCAGCTATCTGCTGATAAAAACCCTGCTGGAACACAGTCATAATCAATTTACTGTCGCGGTTTATGAAGCCTGGCAAAAAGCGCTGCAGCAATTGATGCAACAGGATGCCGTCAGCAAAAAACTGTTTATTCAACGGGCGTTAAGGGCAACGGAGCGGCATTTTTTTAATTGTCATTTGCAGCCCATTCAAACCACTGACGGTGCAGCCACAGCTGATTTACATCAACAACTTGCGCAATTACGCCGCCATAACAATCACAAGGTCAAACAAATCCGCGAAACGCTGAATAGTCTGTTTGCCATTGGCCAGCTGACTGACATCATCGCCAGCCAGTATTCCTGAAAAATTTCTAAGCCGCGACAGTCATACGGTCAATTAATATCGAGCCACTGCGGGTATTACCGCGCAAATCGACA
The DNA here is from genome assembly GCA_965659475.1 of Methylophaga sp. Classification (GTDB taxonomy): domain Bacteria; phylum Pseudomonadota; class Gammaproteobacteria; order Nitrosococcales; family Methylophagaceae; genus Methylophaga. The sequence continues at coordinate 1,855 of CBFHWI010000049.1, read as the reverse complement.
TCGCTGCCAATCGCCTGAATGCCCATAAACATATCCGGCAAACGACCGGCAATGGTGAATTCATCAATGGCATGCTGGATCTCGCCATTTTCCACCCAAAAACCGGCCGCACCCTGCGAATAATCGCCAGTGACAATATTGCTGCCCATGCCCATGGTTTCGGTCACAATGACGCCGCGATCCATGTTTTTTAGCAAAGCAGCAAAATCCAAATCGCCTGAATCTACCGTCAAATTATGCACACCGCCGGCATTGCCAGTGGTGACCATATTCAATTTGCGGGCCGAATAACTATCAAGCACATAGCCCTGCAATGTACCGTTTTGGATAATGTCTCGATTCTGTGTGGTCACGCCTTCTGCATCAAAACTGGCACTGCCCATTGCTTTCAGTAAATACGGCTGTTCATGAATATGCATAAACTTGGGGAAAATCTGCTGGCCCAAGGCATCCAGCAAAAAGCTGGATTGACGATATTGGGCACCGCCACGAATCGCCGCTATCAATTGACCAAATAAACTGCTGGCCATTTCGGCAGCAAAAATTACCGGGTACTGGCCAGTTTTAACTTCCTGGGCATTGAGTCGTGACAAAGTCCGCTCTGCCGCGCGGCGGCCAATATATTCCGCTGCTTGCAGATCCGCTGCATCACGCGCCTGGTCATACCAATAATCACGTTGCATACCGTTGTCATCATTGGCAATTAAGGTGCAACCGATACTGTGGCGGCTGGATTGATTACTGCCAGCAAAACCAAGACTGTTGGCATAGACCCGCAGCCCCTGATGGGTCGACACACTGGCCCCTTCGGAATTGCTGATTTGCGTCGAAAAATCCCGTCCTGCCTGTTCGCAATGCATCGCCAACTCGATGGCTTTATCCGGCGAAATATCCCACGGGTGAAACAACGACAAATCTGGAAACTGTGTGGCCAACAGCTCTTTATCAGCTAAACCGGCAAATTCATCAGCCTGGGTAAATTTAGCGATACTGCATGCCATCGCCACCGTTTCGGCAATCGCCTCAGGCCGTAAATCCGAGGTGCTGGCCGAAGCTTTGCTTTGACCCAGATAAACGGTGACGGCAAGGCCGGTATCGTTATTGTGTTCCAGCGTTTCGATTTCTGCCTGACGCACCGAAACTGATAAACCATGGCTGTTAGATACGCCCACTTCAGCAGCGCTGGCACCCAACTCACGGGCCTTGTCGAGTGTGATTTCAGCTGCCTTGAGCAGCGTTGCCTCGTCATATTGACTCATATTATTAAATCCACCTCTTCGAGTTTGCCGGACTGACGATCAAAGCCGCGCATTTCCAGCACACCCTTGGTATTTAGGGAAATCAGAAGATATAAAGCATCCGGAAAATCAATGACATCCTCATCGGTGATAGCTGGCAAAGCCGGTGCATGGGGATGTGAATGATAAATCGCAAACAATTGCTGTTGCCGGGCTTTCAGGGCTTCTAATGCGGCCAGTTGTTCACTCGCATTCAGCGCAAACAGGACACTGGCATCGGTATCCTGCGTTTCCAGCGGATAACATTCGCAGTTATCCTCGCGGCGGCCAACCAGCCCACAAACTTCCCGCATCGGCGATAATTGCGCCTGATGCAACAAATCATTGACCAAAGTACGCGGTAAACGCACGGTTTGTTTTAACGTCATATTATTTTTCCCAGGGCTTGTTTATCTTTCATCTCCGCCTCTGTTGTGAGCTGAAAAAGCGCCAATCAAGGCGCGAGGAGTGCCGTTTAGTCATTCTAAACAAATGACGAGCAACACTGAGTGGCGTTTTTTCAGCCACAACCCGCAGGGCTGGGATTATTTTTGCGCCCACCTGCGTTGTCAATCGCT
>CBFHWI010000048.1:4447-11075 GCA_965659475.1 Methylophaga sp. | reverse complement strand
CAGCTCGGCACCAAAGCTCAGGTTAGCAAACAATAAATTGCTCAAGCTTATTGTTAAACGCTTTACAAACAACTAAAGCTGTTGGGTGCGCTTGGTGCTATCTGCTAAAATGTTTGTTTTTAGTTCGTAGCGTGGTGCGGAGTGCACATGAACTGGGTTGACTTTCTGATCATCGGCATCATTTTGCTCTCCGCAACTATCAGTATCGTTCGGGGCTTTATCCGTGAAGTACTATCTTTACTGAGCTGGATCCTGGCTTTTTGGGTTGCATTAATGTTTCATGCGCACTTGGCAAGTTTGCTGGTGCCATATCTTGATACGCCATCAATACGTTTGTTTGCTGCTTTTTTTGTTTTGTTTGTGGTGACGCTGATTTTGGGCGCCCTAATAAACCATCTGATTGCACAACTAGTCGAAAAAACCGGTTTAACGGGAACTGACCGTGCGCTGGGTGTCATATTTGGTTTGTTGCGCGGCGCGGCAATCGTCACATTATTGGTACTGGTTGCTGGACTGACGCCGATGCCAGCCGATGCTTGGTGGCAGAATTCCTTAATAATTGAACATTTTGAACAACTGGCAATTTGGGTGGTGGATTTGTTGCCGGAAGATATTGCTACCCATATCAACTTCAATTCATCCTGGCAGGACTGACTTATGTGCGGAATTATTGGTATTGTGGCTCATTCAGAAGTCAATCAAGGATTGTATGACGGTCTGACGGTGCAACAACATCGTGGTCAGGATGCGGCTGGTATTGTGACTTGCGATGAAGATGGCCGGTTTTGTCTGCGCAAAGACAATGGCCTGGTGAAAGATGTATTTCATACCCGACATATGATTCGTCTGAAAGGCAATATGGGTATTGGCCATATCCGTTATCCGACTGCTGGGTGCTCAACCTCAGCCGAATCACAACCGTTTTATGTGAATTCACCCTACGGTATAGCCCTGGCGCATAATGGTAATCTGACCAATACAAAATTACTGAAAGATGAACTTTTCAAAAGCGACCGTCGACATTTAAATACCGAATCTGACTCTGAAGTACTGCTTAATATTTTAGCCCATGAGTTGCAAACAGCTGGCAAACTGAAGCCACAACCGGAAGATATTTTTAATGCTGTCCGGCAGGTGCATAAACGTTGTAAAGGCGCTTACGCAGCTGTCGCCATGATTGCTGGTGTTGGTATGCTGGCATTCCGTGACCCTTATGGTATACGTCCGGCAGTTATTGGCGAGCGTGATTCGGCCAATGGCAAAGAGTATATGTTTGCCTCAGAAAGCGTGGCTATTGATACGCTGGACTATGAATTGATGCGTGATATCGCGCCAGGCGAATGTATCTTTATCGATATGAATGGCCAGTTTCATAGCCAGCAGTGTGCTGAAAATCCCATCATGTCACCATGTATTTTTGAATACGTTTATTTTGCCCGACCCGATTCGATGATGGATGGCATTTCGGTACATAAAAGCCGGATGCGAATGGGCACTAAATTAGCGCAAAAAATTCTTCGTGAATGGCCTGATCATAATATCGATGTAGTCATTCCGATCCCGGATACCAGTCGTAGTGCAGCGCTGCAATTATCGTATGATCTGGGTGTTGTTTATCGCGAAGGTTTTATCAAAAACCGCTATATTGGCCGCACTTTTATTATGCCGGGACAAACCCAACGTAAGAAATCAGTCCGTCAGAAGCTAAATCCGATTGATCTGGAATTTCGTGGCAAGAATGTTTTGCTGGTTGATGACTCCATTGTTCGCGGTACAACATCGCAACAAATTGTTCAAATGGCTCGAGATGCTGGCGCCGAGAAAGTATATTTAGCATCCGCTGCACCACCTGTCAGGTTCCCAAATGTTTACGGCATTGATATGCCGTCGCCAAACGAATTTGTTGCTCATAATCGTGATGTTGAAGCGATTGCCAGGGAGTTAGGTGTTGATAAACTGATCTATCAGGATTTGGCAGATTTGGTATCAGCCATAAACAAGAAGAGTGCTGTCGAGCGCTTTGATACATCTTGTTTTGATGGTGAGTATATTACCGGCGATATTGATGCGGATTATCTGTATTACATTGATGCTTTACGTAATGATCGCTCTAAACATAACAGTAATGAAGGTAACGCCATCATTGAGTTACACAATGATGCTTGACCGTTAAAACCGGAAACTTGTGGTCAGTAAAGTAGGACGGCGATCTTAAGCGGCTTTTACTTTGCTGTTTATAGCGAATTCTTATATAATCCCGTCGATTATGTACCAGCAATTGCCCAGAGAGATTGATCCATTTCGTTTTGCTAATAGCGGCATACGTTTAACAGGGCAGATCCCATTGTCATCGATGCGCCGTTTAGCGGAACAACTGGTTAATGATGATGGCATGGTCGATGTAGATATGCTTTTTGATATTGATGAAACCGGACTGCCGTTTATGCAAGGTCGGTTTCAAGCCAGCATACAACTGATTTGTGAACGTTGTATGTCACCGATGACGCTGCAACTGGATATTCCTGCGTTACTAGGCATTATTCGCCATGAACGCAAAGTAGAAGGTCTGGCGGAACAATATGAGCCATGGATCATTGATGATGCAAAACAAGTCGATCCGGCACTGATGGTCGAAGATGAGTTGATACTGGCACTACCCATCGTGCCGAAACATGATTATGTTTGTTTGCCCGATGATGTCTGGCAAGCAGGCGAAGCAGAAAGCGAAGCCGATAAACCGGCCTCACCCTTTGCAGTTTTGGCTGCATTGAAAGCAAAGAAGTAAGTTTATTTAGATTCAGGTTTAGGAGTTACACCCATGGCTGTTCAAAAGAGTAAAAAGAGTCAATCACGTCGCGGCATGCGTCGTTCGCACGATGCTTTGACTGCAACCACGCTGTCAGTTGACAGCACGTCAGGTGAATTACATCGCCGTCACCATGTGACCGCAGACGGTTTCTACCGTGGTCGTAAGGTTATTGCCGAAAAGAGTGAATAAGGCGTAGTTCATTGACGCTTAAAATTGCTATTGATGCAATGGGCGGGGATCACGGACCTCAGGTCGTGATCCCCGCTGCCATATCAGCCCTGCAAAAGCATAATGATGTAGAACTGATATTGGTGGGTGATGAAGTCACATTGCAAGCTGCACTAGCGCAGCAAGACCCTGCTGATAAAGCCCGACTGCATATTCATCACGCCTCGCAAATAGTGGCCATGGATGAATCGCCGCAGACCGCTTTACGCAGTAAAAAAGATTCATCGATGCGGGTTGCCATTAATTTGGTCAAAGAAGGCCTGGCGGCAGCTTGTGTGAGCGCTGGTAATACTGGCGCTTTAATGGCGACTGCACGCTTTGTTTTAAAAACACTGCCCGGCATCGAGCGGCCCGCCATTGTCTCTGCATTGCCAACCATGAAAGGCCATACTTATGTGCTGGACTTGGGCGCAAATGTAGATTCCAGTGCTGAACATCTGGTGCAGTTTGCCTTGATGGGCTCGGTTTTGGCCGAATTGGTGGATGGCAAAAAGCAACCGACAGTTGGCTTGCTGAATATCGGCGCTGAAGAAATCAAAGGTAGTGAACGTGTTAAGGAAGCTGCCCGCTTGTTAGGCCAGACTGATTTGAATTATGTTGGCTTTATCGAAGGTGATGGCCTTTATAAAGGTGAAGTTGATGTACTGGTTTGTGATGGTTTTGTCGGCAATGTCTTGCTAAAAGCCAGTGAGGGCGTGGCGCATATGATTCGCCATTACCTGCGAAACTCGTTTAAACGCAATATGTTTACCAAATTGGCTGCATTGATTGCTTATCCGGTGCTAAGTCATTTTCGTAAAGAGTTGGATCCCCGCGCATACAACGGCGCCAATTTTATTGGTTTGCAAGGCATTGTTATTAAAAGCCATGGTGGTGCTGACAGTTTTGCCTTTGCCAACGCCATTAATATTGCCGTGGTCGAAGCGCGTAAGGATATTCCCAGTAATATCAGTAAACATTTAGAAACATTGCAAGAAGGGCAAGTGCTGTGATCCACTCGCGCATCATCGGCACTGGCAGCTATTTACCAGAAAAAGCACTGAGCAATAGCGATTTGGAAAAAATGGTCGATACCAGTGACCAATGGATCCGCGAACGTACCGGTATTATTAAACGCCATATCGCAGCTGCTGATGAAACCACCACTGATTTGGCTTATAACGCTGCCGTTAATGCCATTGATGCGGCCGGTGTCAGCAATCAGGATATTGACCTGATTATTGTCGCGACCAGCACGCCGACCCGCATTTTCCCCAGTACTGCATCCTTAGTCCAGGACAAACTTGGTATCCATGGCTGTCCGGCATTTGATATTCAGGCGGTTTGTACTGGTTTTGTTTATGCATTGACGGTTGCCGATAAATTTATTAAATCCGGCAGCGCTAAAAATGTGTTGGTGATTGGCGCCGAAATATTTTCGCGCATCATTGACTGGACAGACCGCAATACCTGCGTGCTGTTTGGTGACGGCGCCGGCGCGGTTGTCCTGCAAGCTTCTGAGACACCGGGTATTTTATCGACACATATTCATTGTGATGGCAGTTTTAACAGCCTGTTACAAGTGCCGACCGGCCCAGGTTCCGTAGTCAGTGATATTCCCGCTGTTGTCGATATGCAGGGCAATGAAGTGTTCAAAATTGCCGTCAAAACGCTCAGTCAGATCGTTGACGAAACGCTTGACGCTAACAATTTGGAAAAACACGATATCGATTGGCTGGTGCCACATCAGGCCAATATTCGCATTATTGCGGCTACCGCGCGCAAATTAAATATGTCGATGGATAAAGTCGTGGTTACCGTTGATGAACATGGCAATACCTCAGCTGCGTCAATCCCGTTGGCTTTAGACACGGCCGTTCGTGATGGCCGCATTCAGCGTGGTGAAAAATTGCTGTTAGAAGCCTTTGGAGGTGGTTTCACCTGGGGCTCGGCGCTCATTCAGTATTAATGGATTTTGGGATTTAACCATGCAAGCTGCTTTTGTATTTCCAGGTCAGGGGTCGCAATCAATCGGTATGTTGGCCGATTTAGCGGCTGAATTTCCAATTGTCGAACAAACGTTTGCCGAAGCTTCAGAAGCCCTGGGCTATGACTTATGGCAACTGGTGCAAAACGGACCTGAAGCTGATTTAAATCAAACCGATAAAACTCAGCCAGCGATGTTGGCTGTTGGCATTGCCGTATGGCGGGTCTGGCAAAGTCAGAATAACTTCCAACCGACCTATTTGGCTGGCCACAGTCTGGGCGAATACAGCGCGTTGGTTGCTGCCGGTGCTATTGATTTTAAAGATGCCATTAAATTAGTCGCCAAACGCGGTGAACTGATGCAGCAAGCTGTGCCCGCTGGTGAAGGTGCGATGGCGGCCATTCTCGGCCTTGAAGATGCCCAGGTAATGGCGCTTTGCAAACAAGCCAGTATTCATGGCGTCGTTGAAGCCGTTAATTTTAACTCGCCGGGTCAGGTGGTAATCGCCGGCGCAGCGTCTGCCGTCAATCAAGCTATTGATTTGGCCACGGCAGCAGGTGCTAAACGTGCTTTATTACTGCCTGTCAGTGTACCTTCACATTGCGCTTTAATGCAGCCAGCAGCTGAACAATTAGCATCAGAACTTGCCAAAACCCGTATTCAGGCACCGCATATCCCCGTCATTCATAACGCTAGCGTGACCAGCAGCAACAATGCCGATAACATCCGTGAATTATTAGCCAAACAGTTATTTAACCCAGTTCGCTGGGTGGAAACAGTGACATTTTTGGCGGCACAGGGCGTTGATACGCTGATTGAATGTGGTCCCGGCAAGGTATTGGCAGGATTGACTAAACGGATTGATAAATCTCTGAGTGCTCAGCCGCTATTTGATGTCGCCAGTTTAGAAAAAACCAAGCAGTTAGCAGGAGAGCACATATGAGTTTACAAGGCAAAACCGCGCTGGTTACAGGCGCGACCCGAGGCATCGGTAAAGCGATTGCTTTAAGTCTGGGCGAGCAGGGCGCAACCGTCATTGGTACTGCCACCTCAGAAAACGGTGCGGCAACTATTTCTGCTTTTTTGCAAGAAGCCGGTATCAACGGTAAAGGCGTTGTGTTGAACATCACTGATGCCGATGCGATTGAAGCCGTTGTTAGCCAAATTGAAACAGAATTTGCCGCGCCGGACATTTTGGTCAATAACGCCGGTATTACTCGCGATAATTTGCTGATGCGTATGAAAGATCAAGAGTGGGATGACATCATCAATACCAATCTGACGCCGATTTTTAAACTCAGCAAACGTTGCGTCCGTGCAATGACCAAAGCGCGCTGGGGCCGTATTATCAATATCACTTCTGTAGTCGGTGTGATGGGTAATGCTGGTCAGAGTAATTATGCCGCGGCCAAAGCAGGTGTGATTGGTTTTAGTAAATCGCTGGCTCGTGAAGTTGGTACCCGTGGCATTACTGTTAACAGTGTGGCGCCGGGCTTTATTGACACCGATATGACCAAAGATTTACCGGAAGCGCATAAAACCGCCTTGCTGGAAAATGTGCCGGTAAAACGTCTCGGTGACGCCGAAGAAATCGCCGCTGCCGTCAGTTTTCTGGCTAGCCCGCT
>CBFHWI010000048.1:0-4348 GCA_965659475.1 Methylophaga sp. | reverse complement strand
ATTTATCGATGACCTGGGCGCAGACTCACTGGACACCGTTGAGCTGGTTATGGCTCTGGAAGAAGCTTTCGAATGTGAAATCCCAGACGAAGAAGCTGAGAAAATCACCACTGTTAAAGAAGCTGTTGCCTACATTAACTCTGTTCAGTCTTAATCGGTTTCACCGCTTCACAATAGCCGTCTAGTGTGTCTGGCATGCTAGGCGGCTATGTTATATCTGAACAAAGATTTGCATGAGGAAAGCAAATGTCTAAAAGACGTGTCGTCGTGACCGGCCTTGGTGCAGTCACCCCTGTTGGGTTGTCTGTTGCCGAAAGTTGGAACAATATTGTCGCTGGAAAAAGTGGCGTCAACCCCATTACGTCTTTTGATGTTACTGATTTTTCAGTGCGTTTCGGCGCCAGTGTCAAAGACTTTGATGTTGAAACGGTCATATCCCGTAAAGATGCCAAAAAAATGGATACCTTTATCCATTATGGTATTGCGGCGGCTGTTGAAGCAATTAAAGATTCAGGTCTTGAAGTGACGGATGAAAACGCTGAACGCATTGGCGTTGTCATTGGTTCAGGTATCGGCGGTCTGCCCGGTATCGAGGCTGGTTACGACAATTATTTAAGCGGCGGCCCCCGGAAAATCTCACCATTCTTCGTTCCCAGCAATATCATCAATATGATTTCTGGCAATCTGTCGATTATGTTCGGTATGAAAGGTCCTAATACTGCGATTGTCACGGCTTGTTCCACGGGTACACATTGTATTTCAGCGGCTGGCCGGATGATTCAATACGGTGAAGCCGATGTCATGATCGCCGGTGGTGCTGAAATGGCGACTTCTCGTACCGGTTTAGGTGGCTTTGCTGCTGCCCGTGCTTTATCAACCCGCAATGATGACCCACAAGGTGCCAGCCGTCCATGGGATAAAGATCGTGATGGTTTTGTGCTGGGCGATGGTGCCGGAGTATTGGTACTTGAAGAATACGAGCATGCCGTTAAACGCGGTGCGACAATTTACGCTGAACTCGCTGGCAGCGGTATGAGCAGTGATGCATATCATATGACCATGCCATCACAAGGCGGCGAAGGCGCGGCACGTTGCATGAAAAATGCGATGAAAGATGCGTCTTTAAATGCTGATGAAATCGATTATATTAATGCGCATGGCACTTCGACACCTGCGGGTGATATTGCTGAAACCATGGCTATCAAAGCTGCATTGGGTGATGCTGCACAATCAGTAGCTGTCAGTTCAACCAAGTCAATGATTGGCCATTTGCTGGGTGCAGCTGGTGGTGTGGAAGCGGTTTTCAGCGTGTTATCGATTCGCGATCAAGTGGCACCGCCGACCATTAATCTGGAGAATCCTGATGAAGGCTGCGATTTGGATTATGTGCCGAATACTGCCCGCCAGATGCCGATTAAAGTAGCGATGTCAAATTCCTTTGGTTTTGGCGGCACCAACGGTACCGTTATTTTCCGCAAACTCAGCTAAGCTTATTTTTAATGATTCTGATTAACGGCGAGCCCGAAGACAGAATCGATGTACGGGATCGCGGTCTGCAATATGGCGATGGTTTATTTGAAACCATCGCCTTTCGTCATAATCATCTTGAGTTACTGGATGGCCACTTAGCGCGTTTGCAGCTTGGCTGCGAGCGGCTGAAACTGTTCGTTACGGCGGCAGACATCAGCTTAATCAAAACTGAATTACAGCAGTTAACAGCAGCCTTGCAAGCCGATGCCGTGATCAAGATCATACTGACCCGCGGTGTTGGTGGTCGTGGTTATCAGTATGCCGAAAATATACCCATTACCCGTATTATCAGCAGCCATCCTATGCCGGAATATCCACCTAGCCATCAGCAAGGTGTTGATATTCGTATCTGTGAACAGCGTCTGGCTATCAATCCACAACTTGCCGGTATCAAGCATCTGAATCGTCTGGAGCAGGTGCTTGCCCGCAATGAATGGCGTGACAGCCGTATTGCCGAAGGTTTAATGTTCGATACCGATGATCATCTGATTGAAGGCAGCATGAGTAATATTATGTTGTTTCGACAGGGTGAGTTATTAACGCCTGATTTGAGTCATTGCGGCATTAACGGTGTCATGCGAAGCAGTTTATTGGAGATCGCCCGGCAAAATGACTGGCCGGTTTATGAAACGCAGTTAACGTTAGACGACTTGCTATCAGCTGATGAATGTCTGCTATGCAATAGCGTGATTGGTATCTGGCCAATCAGGCAAATTATCGGTCAGGATCGGCAATGGCCGCATGGTCCGATGACCCAAAAATTGCAGCAATGGCTACCACAAGCAATAATGCACGCATGAAAATTTCTGCTACTGTTAAATTACTGGTGTTGTTATTGTTGCTGGGCCTGCCATTGTTGTATGCTTGGACAGAATATCAACGTTTTTTAAATACGCCGATCAAGCCAGCAGCAGAAAAGACGATTTTTGTTGTTAAACCGGGTGATAATCTAAGTCGTATCAGCCAGCGCCTTTACCAACGAGGTTTGAGCCCGACGCCGAGTATTTATCTGGACTTATATGGCCGTTATCAGGGCACCGCATCACAAATAAAAGCGGGCGAATATCAAATTTCGACCGGCACTACTTTGCCAGAACTATTGCAGCAGTTTATCGATGGCAAAGTGGTGCAGTACAGCCTGACGATTATTGAGGGTATGACCGCCCAACAATTATTGGCTAAGCTGCGTCAGCACCCGAAAATCGTTGTCACTGATGATGAACTCGATTTACCCAAAGTGATGACTGTTTTGGGCTTACCAGGACAACATGCTGAGGGCTGGTTTTTGCCGGAGACCTATAAATTCCCGGCCGGTACCACCGATATTCAGTTTTTACGCCGGGCTTATCAGAATATGCAGGCTGAACTGGAAAAAGCCTGGGCTGATCGCGCCGAAGATTTACCTTATCAAGATCCTTATCAGGCGCTGATTATGGCGTCGATTATTGAAAAAGAAACCGGTATTCCCGAAGAGCGTGATGAGATCGCCGGTGTATTTGTTCGCCGTTTGGACAAGGGCATGCGCCTGCAAACCGATCCAACAGTCATTTATGGTCTCGGTGATACTTATGATGGCAATATCCGTCGTAATGACCTGCGTGCGGATACACCTTATAACACCTATACCCGTCATGGATTACCACCATCACCGATCTGTTTACCCAGTAAAGAAGCTATACACGCTGCGTTAAATCCTAAAGAAGGTGACTATTTGTATTTTGTGGCGACCGGTGACAATGGCCGGCATAAATTTTCGACTAATTATCTCGATCATCAAAAAGCGGTACGCAAGTACCAGTTAAAACAATGAACGGTAAATTTATCAGTATTGAAGGCATTGAAGGTGCCGGAAAATCGACCCAACTGACGTTTATTGCCAATTATTTGCGCGATAAAGGCATTGATGTTTTAGTCACGCGTGAACCCGGTGGCACCGAGTTGGGTGAACAAATCCGTGAACTACTGTTAACGCCACGCGATGAAAAAATGGTCGATGATGCCGAATTACTGCTGATGTTTGCTGCCCGGGTGCAACATCTCCAGCAGAAAGTCCTGCCGGCTTTAAAAAACGGTCAGTGGGTGATTTCAGATCGTTTTATCGATGCCACATTTGCTTATCAGGGTGGTGGCCGCGGCATTGCCTTTGACCGAATTGAAGCGCTGACCAAATGGAGTCTGCAGGGCGTATCAACGGACTTAACGTTTTTATTTGATCTGCCGGTGGCAGTTGGGCAACAGCGGGTCAGCACGCGCGGTAATGCGAAAGACCGTATTGAAATGGAAAAACACAGTTTTTTCGACAAAGTACGTCAGTGCTATTTGCAAGTTGCCGAAAGCGAGCCAAAGCGTGTCAAAATCATTGATGCCGCTGAATCGGTTGATAATATTCAACAACAATTAACAGTCCATCTGAATCAACTGCTGGCAGAGATTGCATGACTGATTATCCCTGGCATCACACGCTATGGCAGCAATTTGTCAATGTATGGCAACAACAACGCCTGCCGCATGCAATATTAATGACCGGCGCCAAAGGGCTGGCGAAAACCGAGCTGGCATTAAAAATGGCACAATTCAGTTTATGCCTGAGCCCCTCTGCAACAGCTGCCTGTGGTCAGTGCCACAGCTGTGAATTGTTTGATGCTGGCGCACATCCTGACCATTTGTTAATCACGCCCGAAGAGGGTGAAAAATCCATAAAAATTCACCAAACCCGCGCTTTAAAAGACAAACAATCACTGACACCAAATATCTCAGCCTGGAAAACAGTGGTGATTCATCCGGCGCATGTCATGACCAATGGTGCCAGCAACAGCCT
>CBFHWI010000047.1:0-11158 GCA_965659475.1 Methylophaga sp. | reverse complement strand
AGGCAATGGGCGGCGCATTGCCAGCAATTTGCCGAACAGCTGCAGTTACCCGTTAATACTTTGGAAGTTTCCGTTGACCTTAATGCCGGCTTAGGACTGGAAGCGGCAGCCAGAGAGGCGCGATACAACGCTATCAACCAGCATATTGGTGACGGTGGTGTACTGTTGACAGGGCAACATCAGCAAGACCAGGCCGAGACGGTCATGCTGCAATTACTGCGTGGTGCCGGTAATCGCGGTTTGGCGGCCATGCCGTTTCAGACGCGTTGGCAAACGATGAATATCGTCCGGCCTTTACTGGCAATTGACCGACCGGCTTTACTTGAATATGCAAAACATCACCAGCTTAAATTTTTAGACGATCCCAGTAATGCTGATATTCAAATTCAGCGTAATTTTCTGCGTCATCAAATCTGGCCTTTATTAAAGCGCCGCTGGCCGGCGCTCAATCAAACCTTTAGCCGCAGTGCCGCGCATCTTAGTGAGGGGCAAACACTGCTTGATGAACTTGCCGAAGTTGATTTAAAGACAGTTAATGGCGATTTAATTAATGCCACCTTAGATTGCGCAGCTTTGCTGACGTTGTCGGCGGCGCGCCAGCGCAATGTGTTGCGTTATTTTTTGCATCAATTGACGTTGCCATTACCCAGCACCGCGATTTTACAACGACTGATTGATGATGTTTGCGCTGCGCAAGCGGATGCAATGCCATTGGTCCAATGGTCGGGGACTGAGGCGCGGCGCTTTGCGGGCAAATTGTATTTGCAAGTGCAATTACCGCCACTTGATAGTCACTGGCAACAACAGATAGTGGCGCCGGAAAATTTATTATTATCTGATGGCCGGCAGCTAAGTTGGCAAGCAACTGATGGTCCCGGATTGTCTGCAGCGATTATTCAACAGGGCCTGACGGTGCGCTTTCGGCATGGTGGTGAAAAAATCCAACTAGCAGGCCATAAGCAGCACCATGATCTGAAAAACTGCTTGCAGCAATGGCAGATCCCACCGTGGCAGCGGCCGCGCATCCCGTTGTTATTTACCGGTAGTGAACTGGTTGCCGTAAGCGGCTATGCGGTCAGTGAAAAGGCCTTGCCGCCAATTGGTGAACAGGGCTGGTGGCCATTTGTTGCTAATGCTGATGCGGCAGATTTTTGATTGAGCGGCAGGGGCAATTCTGATACTTTATGTGCTTATTTTGCGCGCTGCCATTCCGGCCTGCCTAGAAAAGTTGAACTCTCCAATATATGACTAAATTTATTTTCGTCACTGGTGGTGTTGTGTCGTCCCTTGGTAAGGGCATCGCAGCAGCATCACTGGCAGCCATTCTGGAAGCACGTGGCTTAAAAGTTACGCTGGTCAAACTTGACCCCTATATCAACGTCGATCCGGGCACTATGAGTCCGCTGCAACATGGTGAGGTGTTTGTCACCGAAGATGGTGCCGAGACCGATCTGGACTTGGGCCATTACGAGCGGTTTATCGATGCTGATATGACCAGCCGTAATAACCATACCACCGGGCAGATATACGAAAATGTGATCCGCAAAGAGCGTCGCGGTGAGTACTTAGGCAATACTGTGCAGGTTATCCCGCACATTACTGACGAAATTAAACGTTGCATTTATGAAGGCGCCGGTGATGCCGATGTGGCCCTGATTGAAATCGGTGGCACCGTTGGTGATATCGAGTCGTTGCCGTTTTTGGAAACTATCCGGCAAATGGCTACCGAATTAGGCCGGGATCGCGCGGTATTTATTCATCTGACGCTGGTGCCTTATATCGCCTCAGCCGGTGAAATCAAAACCAAGCCGACCCAGCATTCGGTCAAAGAACTGCGCACGATCGGTATTCAGCCTGACGTATTGGTGTGTCGTATGGACCGGCCGTTACCGGAATCCGAGCGCCGCAAGATTGCCTTGTTCACCAATGTGCCTGAGCTTTCTGTGGTGTCTTGTGTTGATGTCGACAGTATTTACAAAATCCCGATGGAATTACATCGCCAGGGGCTTGATGAAATCGTCGTCAAACAACTGGGCATTGATGCGCCACCGGCTGATTTAAGCCAATGGAAGCAAGTCTACGAAAGCCTCAGTAATCCTCAGCATGAAGTTGATATCGCCATGGTCGGCAAATATATGGAGCTGACCGAAGCTTACAAGTCCTTGTCGGAATCATTAATACATGCCGGTATCCATACTCGTACAAAGGTCAATGTGCATTATGTCGATTCCGAACTGATTGAAAAACAAGGCACCGATTGCATCAAAGGCATGGACGCTATTCTGGTCCCGGGCGGCTTTGGCAAACGCGGTGTTGAAGGCATGATTCAGACGGCGCAATATGCTCGTGAAAATAATATTCCGTACCTGGGTATTTGTCTCGGTATGCAAGTGGCCGTGATTGAATATGCCCGCCACAAAGCTGGACTGGAAGGCGCGTTCAGTACCGAATTTGATATTAATACACCGCATCCGGTCATTGGTTTGATTACCGAATGGCAAAAAGAAGATGGCAGTGTTGAACAGCGCAGTGAAGATTCTGATTTGGGCGGTACCATGCGTTTGGGCGGTTACCCCTGTGTGCTGACTGAGGGCAGTAAGGCCCGTGAAACCTATGGTCAGCCAGAAATCACCGAGCGTCATCGCCACCGCTACGAGTTTAACAACAATTACAAAGCACAACTGGAACAGGCGGGTTTGAAGTTCTCTGGTATGTCCCGAGATAACAGCCTGGCTGAAATGATTGAAATTCCAGGTCATCCTTGGTTTGTGGCGTGTCAGTTCCATCCGGAATTTACCTCTACGCCACGCCATGGCCATCCGTTATTCGAAGGCTTTATCTCCGCCGCCAATATTAATCGCAGCCAGCGAGGTCAGCACTGATGAATTTATGTGGTTTTGAAGTTGGCGCCAAACAGCCGCTGTTTCTGATTGCCGGCACCTGTGTCATTGAAAGCGAGCAAATGACGATGGATGTCGCCGGTCAGCTCAAAGAGATCTGCGATAAATTAGGTATTTCACTGATCTACAAATCGTCTTTTGATAAAGCCAACCGTACCTCGACCAAAACCTATCGTGGCCCAGGGCTGGAAGCTGGTTTGAAAGTGTTGGAAAACGTTAAAAAGCATTATGATTTGCCCGTCTTGACTGATGTCCATGAAGACACGCCGCTGGCTGAAGTCGCCAGTGTCGTTGATGTATTGCAAACGCCGGCATTTTTGTGTCGCCAGACTAATTTTATTGTCAATGTTGCCAGTCAGGGTTTGCCAGTCAATATCAAAAAAGGTCAGTTTTTGGCACCTTGGGATATGATTCACGTGGCTGAAAAAGCCAAATCTACGGGAAACCAGCAAATCATGCTGTGTGAGCGTGGCACGTCGTTTGGCTACAACACACTGATTTCCGATATGCGTGGTCTTGCTACCATGCGGCAGATGGATTGTCCGGTGGTATTTGATGCCACCCATTCCGTGCAGCAACCGGGCGGTCAAGGTGGTAAAAGTGGTGGTCAACGCCAATTTGTGCCGGTTTTAGCCCGCGCCGCTGTTGCCAGCGGTATTGCCGGGATCTTTATGGAAACCCACCCAGATCCAGAAAAAGCACTCAGTGACGGACCCAATTCCTGGCCATTAGACCAAATGCAAGCCTTGCTGGAAACGCTGGTGGCAATTGATCACAGTGTTAAGCAGCAAGATTTTATTGAAGATCAATACTTATAATGATCCAACCGGCTTGACCGGTGATTGAGCGGAGAGCGAAATGAGCAAAATTATTGATGTCCGGGCGCGGGAGATTCTGGACTCACGGGGTAATCCGACTGTTGAAGCTGATGTGATTCTGGCCAGTGGTGCTATGGGGCGCGCAGCCGTGCCATCAGGTGCGTCAACGGGCGAACGTGAGGCGGTGGAATTGCGTGATGGTGATGCCAGCCGTTATTTGGGCAAGGGTGTTACTAAAGCAGTCGCTGCTGTTAACAATGAATTGCGGGCGGCAGTAGTTGGGTTGGATGCGGCTGATCAGTCTGCATTGGATCAACGCCTGATTGATACAGACGGCTCTGCTAATAAACAACGTTTAGGTGCCAATGCCTTGTTGGCCGTTTCATTGGCAAATGCCGTGGCGGCGGCTGACGAAAAAGGCCTGCCGTTGTACCGCTATTTAGGTGGTGATAATGCTCGCACGTTGCCGGTGCCGATGATGAATATTGTTAACGGTGGCTCACACGCTGATAACAGCGTTGATTTCCAGGAATTTATGGTGATCCCGGCTGGTTTGCCAAGCTTTTCTGAGGCGTTGCGCGCCGGTACAGAAATCTTCCATGCCTTGAAAGCCGTATTGAAAAAACAAGGCCTGAACACTGCGGTAGGTGATGAAGGCGGTTTTGCGCCAGACTTGAAATCCAATGAAGAAGCCATTGAGCTGATTCTGCAAGCGATTGATAACGCGGGTTACAAAGCAGGTAGTGAGATCATGCTGGCACTGGATGTGGCCAGTTCTGAATTCCATAAAGACGGCGAGTACTTCCTGCAATCTGAAAATAAACGCCTGAGTTCAGAGCAAATGGGCGACTTGCTGGCTGAATGGGTGTCTAAATACCCGATTATCAGTATCGAAGATGGTATGGATGAAAATGACTGGGCTGGCTGGAAATATCTGACTGAGAAAATCGGTGACAAAGTACAGCTGGTTGGTGACGATTTATTTGTCACCAATACCGAAATCCTCAAAAAAGGCATTGATCAGAATATTGCCAACGCTATTTTGATCAAACTTAATCAAATCGGTACGTTGACAGAAACCCAAAATGCACTGGAAATGGCTGCTGCTGCCAAATATGGCGCGATTATGTCGCACCGCAGTGGTGAAACTGAAGATACCTTTATCGCAGATTTAGCCGTGGCCAGCCAATGTGGTCAGATCAAAACCGGCTCATTATCACGCTCGGATCGGGTGGCTAAATATAATCAATTGCTGCGTATTGAAGCTGAACTAGGCAGCAGTGCCGATTATCCGGGTATCAAGGCTTTCCAACGCTGATGCAGGTCAGGCAATGAAGCCAGTGATGATTTTGTTGATCGCCATTTTGGTGGTTTTGCAGTATCGGCTCTGGCTTAGCCATGATGGCTTGCCATCTTTGCTCAGGCTGCATTATGCGGTAGAAAAGCAGCGCCTGGATAACGATAAACTGCTAGAACGCAATGCCGTTCTGGCTGCTGAGGTCGCCGATCTGAAAAGCGGTTTGGATGCACTGGAAGAGCGTGCTCGCAGCGAACAGGGCATGGTCAAGCCTGACGAAACTTTTTTTCACGTGATTGAACCCGAAACGAATGACTGAGCAAGTCTGGGCTATTGTGCCCGCTGCGGGCAGTGGTAGCCGCATGCAGGCTGACCGACCCAAGCAATATCTGTCTCTGCTCAGTCAGCCAGTGATTATGCATACGCTGGAAACCCTGGTCAGTCATTCACAGATAGCCGGTGTTGTGGTTGCCGTTGCTGATAACGATCCTTACTGGCAACAATTACCAATTCCGGCGAGTTGGCCCTTACATCGTGCCACAGGGGGGCTGGAACGTGCCGACTCAGTGCTTAACGCGCTGAATTTGCTTGAAAAAATAAGCCAAAACGATCCATGGGTATTGGTGCATGATGCTGCCAGACCCTGTTTGCGTCATAGCGATATTGATCGAATGCTGGCAGAGCTTGGGCCTGATCCGGTCGGCGGTATCCTGGGTGTGCCGGTCAATGAAACCGTCAAACGTGTTGATGTACAAAATCGTATTATTGAAACCGTCAGCCGTGACAATCTCTGGCGTGCGGCGACGCCACAAATGTTTCGCCTGCGAGCATTGATAAAAGCACTCGAGCAAACCCGTTTGGCGCAATGTAAAGTCACTGATGAGGCCAGTGCAATGGAATATGCCGGCTACCAGCCAAAAATGGTAGAAGGCCATGCCGATAACCTCAAAATCACTCTGCCTCAGGATCTCGCTTTGGCAGCTTTATATCTGCAACAACAACGCGGAGAATTTTGATGAGAATCGGTCATGGTTATGATGTGCATCGTTTCAAGGAAGGCCCCAAACTAGTGATTGGTGGTGTTCATATTCCCCATGAAAGGGGACTTGAAGCACATTCTGATGGTGATGTATTGATCCATGCTATTTGTGATGCGATTCTTGGTGCTGCCGGTTTATGGGATATCGGTCATCATTTTCCGGATACCGATCAGTCGTATGCGGGGATCGATAGTCGTATTTTATTACGCCGCGTTATTGCCGATGTGTACGAACTTGGCCTGCAAATCGCGAATATTGACAGCACCGTGGTGGCTGAACGACCCAAATTATCACCGTATATTCCACAAATGCGTGAATTACTGGCAGAAGATATGCACATTGCTATTGCCGCTATTAATATTAAAGCCACCACCACCGAAAAACTCGGCTTTGTTGGCCGCGAAGAGGGCATTGCGGCACATGCCGTGGTGTTACTCCAAAGGGATAGTAGTTTTTAATGATGGATTTTCGTGAACTGCCCCGCGTTGTCGATATTGCTGACTGCAAGGCGACTATTCGAGCTGCTGCAACCGACTTTCAGGTCGCCGAGCATTTGCCGTTTCAACCCGAGGGTGAGGGCAATCATGTTTGGCTGTATGTTCAAAAAATTGGTACCAACACCGATTGGTTAGCGCAACAAATTGCCCGATTTGCCAATGTGTCACCCGTGGCAGTCGGCTATGCCGGTTTGAAGGACCGTCATGCAGTGACCAGCCAGTGGTTCAGTATTAATTTGCAGGGTTTACCTGAGCCTGACTGGTCACAAATGCAAAGTGATGAATTGCAGATTTTGCAATGTGTCAGGCATAGCAAAAAGCTTAAACGTGGTGCACTGGGTGGTAATCATTTTACCTTGCGGCTAACAGATTTGCAGGGTGATAAAGCCCTCTGGCAAGGCCATTTGCAACGTATCGCCAAAGAAGGTGTTGCCAATTATTTTGCCGAACAACGCTTTGGACGTGGTGGCCTTAATCTGCAAAAAGCCGATGAATGGTTTAACGGTGGGCCGGCACCGCAAAAACGCAATCAACGCAGTATGATTATTTCAGCAGCGCGCAGCTGGTTGTTTAACCTAGTTCTAGCCGAACGCATTAAACAGCAAAACTGGGATAGCGCCTTGCAAGGCGATATTATGTTACTCAGTGGCACCCGAGCCAGTTATTTTCTGGCAGAAACCATTGATGAAACGATTCAACAACGTTTGGCGGCAATGGATATTCATCCAACTGGCCCGTTATGGGGCAAAGGCGCCACGCCCAATACGCTGGACAGTTTAGCTTTGGAAAACTCAGTGCTGGCAGACTGGCAAAAATGGCAGACGGAACTGGAAAAACTAGGACTGAGTCATGAGCGTCGGGCACTGCGTTTGTTTCCAACAGAATTTGACTGGCAATTTGCCGACGACAACAGCTTAACCGTCAGTTTTGCCTTGCCACCCGGTAGTTATGCCACCGCCGTATTGCGGGAATTAGCCTTGATAACCGATGCCAGCAGCAGTAAAACCGATATCTGAATGGGTCTGATTTATAATCAACCTTGAGGAGTGGGGATATGCACTTAATCAATAAACTAGCTGTTCTACTATTTTTAAGTTTGCCGATGTTAGTTTATGGCCAAAGTTGGCAAGCTACTTCCGGCGAAAAGCATGTCGCGCTATTGGAAATGTTTGTTTCAGAAGGCTGCGGCTTATGTCCTGCTGCTGAAGAATACGTTAATAACCTGCCCGAAAAGGGTATAAATGCTGACCAACTGATTGTGTTGGCTTTTCATATTGATTATTTAAATTCTCGCAAAGGCTGGATCGATCAATTTGCCAGTCCAGTCTTTACCGAGCGGCAAAAACAACTGGCACATTTAAATCGCTATGAGCATGTATTTACCCCTGAGCTGATTGTCAGCGGTGAAACGGTGCACAGCTGGCGTGAACAATTAATTGATGTGATTGGCTTTTTAAATAATTACCAGTCAGATGTCGATATTAATTTGCAGGTCAGTGAGCAAAATAAAATATTGCATATTGATAGCCAATTGCAGGTGACAGGCGAGGCTAATCGGCAGCACAGCAAATTGTATATAGCAGTGACTGAAGACAATGTGTTCAGCGAAGTGCGTGGTGGTGATAATGCCGGCCGGGATTTTAATCATCAGAATCTGGTACGTGCCTGGCTGGGACCATTTGATTTGGACGAAGATGGCAGTAGCCAGGTCCAGCAAACCATTGAATTTGCCGATGGCTGGCAACGTGACCAGCTAAGCGTTATCGCTGTGGTGCAAAACTTATCCGATGGCTACGTATTACAGGCGCTGACCGTGCCATTAACTGATTAGGATAGAGATGGAGTTTTTACCGATTTTTATCGACCTCAAACGCGGTAGCTGTTTGGTGGTTGGTGGCGGCGATATTGCAGCGCGCAAGGCCAGTTTATTATTAAAAGCACAGGCCAAAGTCACGATAATCGCCCCGGAAATCAGTTTGATGACCCAGCAGTTGTTAGATGCCCCTGAGTTTGAGAATAAGGTGCAGTGGTTAAAAGCCAGCTTTGAGCCCGCCTACTTATATGCACAAATTCTGGTGATTGCGGCGACCAATAATAATGCGGTCAATCATGCCGTTTATCAGGCTGCCAAAGCCCGGCGTATTCCGGCGAATGTCGCTGATGAACCCGACATGTGTGATTTTATTCTGGCATCTATTTTGGACCGCTCGCCGATTGTTGTAGCGATTTCCAGTGGTGGGCAGTCACCAATTTTGGCCCGGCATCTCCGTGCGCGTTTAGAAACACTAATCCCGCCAAGTTATAGTCGTCTGGGGCATTTGGTTGGCAATTATCGTCAGGCAGTAAAAGATAGATTCACCAAACTCAGTCAGCGCCGGCGATTTTGGGAAGGGGTGTTGCAAGGTCCTGTTACCGATCATATGTTGGCCGGTCGCGACAAACTTGCTGAACAAACGCTGCAAGCGTTAATTGATAAAGCCGATCCAGATGCGTTAAAACAAGGCGAGGTTTATTTAGTTGGCGCTGGTCCCGGCGATCCGGATTTATTGACCTTTAAGGCGCTGCGTTTAATGCAGCAAGCCGATGTGGTTTTTTATGATCGGCTGGTCAGTAAAGAAGTGCTGGCTTTGGTGCGCAAAGAAGCTGATTTAGTCTATGTAGGCAAACAACGCAGTTGGCATTTTAAACGTCAGGAGGAGATAAATCAGTTACTACTCGACCACGCCAAACAAGGCAAACGGGTGTTACGACTTAAGGGCGGCGATCCGTTTATTTTTGGCCGTGGTGGTGAAGAAATCGCCACACTTGCCGACGAAAAAATTCCATTTCAGGTGGTGCCGGGTATTACCGCAGCTTCGGGCTGTGCCTGTTATGCCGGTATTCCGTTGACACATCGGGATTATTCACAAAGCTGCGTGTTTGTCACAGGTCAGCTTAAAGAAGGCGCGCTGGATTTGAATTGGCCTGTGTTAGTCCAGCCACGACAGACACTGGTGGTTTATATGGGCCTCGCTGGGCTGCCGGAACTGAGCGAACAATTACAAAAGCACGGTATGGCTGCAGATATGCCAGCAGCTCTTGTTCAGCAGGGCACCACCGAGAATCAAAAAGTCTGGACATCAACCATTGCTGAATTACCGGCACTAGCCGAACGAGAACAGCCTATCGCACCCACGCTGCTTATCATTGGCGAAGTGGTGAAACTACATGGTCAATTAGCCTGGTTCTAGGCATGTAAAATCAAGTACATAACGGCTTTTAGAAAAAATAGGAATTTTTCCTAATTCCCTGTGAAACATCGCGTGCTAGCATCCCATACTGCTTCATAGAAAGCGTGATAAATAACTATATAAAATCTGGGAGATAAATATGGCTATACCATATCGGCGCCGGCTGCTGCCTGCGTTACTGTTGTCTGCGTTGGGAGCCTCAATGGTTGCCCACGCCGAAGAAGACAATGTAGAGCTGAGCAATATTGAAGTTATTGCCACCACGCCAATCGGTGGTGTGGGTCTGGAATCGGATAAAATCGCCGCAAATGTTCAGTCAGCCAATGCCGATGATATCGAGCGTTCACAGGGCCTTGATATTTCCGACTTTTTAAACAAAAACTTCGGCAGCATCACTCTGAATAGTGCACAAAACAATCCATTCCAGCCAGATCTGAAATATCGTGGTTTTACCGCTTCGCCACTGGTTGGTAATGCGCAGGGGTTGTCGGTCTATATGGATGGTATTCGTGTTAACGAGCCGTTTGGTGATGCTGTTAACTTTGAACTGATTCCTGAAGCTGCTATTGCCAATATGAATTTGATCCCGGGCTCTAATCCGGTATTTGGTTTGAATACGCTGGGCGGTGCACTGTCGATTGAAACCAAAGATGGCTTCCGTAATCCGGGCCATAGCCTGGAAGCTTACACTGGTTCATTTAATCGTGATTCCGGCACCCTCGAAAGTGGCGGCAGTGATGGTAATCTGGCTTATTACGTGACCGGTTCTGTCACCAAGGAAGATGGCTGGCGGGATTTTTCACCATCCCGGGTTGAGCAGTTATTTACTAAGCTGAGCTATGCCAATGAAGACTCAACACTGGACTTCACTTTCCTGGGTGTCGACAGTGATTTAAATGGTAATGGTGCATCTCCAATTGAATTGGTGGCAATGGATCGTGAAGCTGTATTTACCCATCCAGATAATACGCAAAACGAACTGCGTCAGTTTGGTCTGAATGGCTCACATTGGCTGCGTGATGATGTGATGTTGTCGGCAAATACCTACTACCGTGTTAGTGATCGCAGTACTTTTAATGGTGATGGTTCAGAGTTATCGGTTATTGGCAATCAAGTTGGTGAAGACGAAGATAGTGACCCTTCAACATTAGAAGAAGTTTTCCTTAATAACGCTCCAGCTTTTGGTTTTGCAAATGGTGACTTTGTTGCTCTGAACAATACCAGCGAAACTGAACAGGATAGTTATGGCTTTAGCTTGCAAAGCACATTCCTGAAGCCATTATTTGGTCGAGAAAATCAGCTAATTGTTGGCGCCGGTTACGATCGATCGGATGTTGATTACAGTTCACAATCAGAAATTGCACGCTTTACGCCAA
>CBFHWI010000046.1:0-11320 GCA_965659475.1 Methylophaga sp. | reverse complement strand
TGGCACCACCAGATGATTGAGTGATCTGAGTAAGGAGGATTTACCGGCGCCGGACAAACCCAGTAAGACCGTGAATTCACCCGGATTAAAATTGATAGACGTCTTACGAAGTGCTTCGATACCACCGGGGTACGTCACACCTAAATCACTGACTTTGAGGATTTCCTGACGGGAATGCTGCATCGTCATAACATCACCTTTTGCAATATATCTGCCCGCAGTATTGCGAGACACAATAGTGATGCTAGTCGTTGAAGATGACGCTTAAATGAAGTTTAAATGACCATTTGATGACACCGGGACATAAAAAAACCGCCAGCCCATAACAGGCGGCGGTTTTGATATCAGCGTATTTTTTGACTAGTCTAAGTAGCTGCAGCAGTAATCAACCAGCTCGCTGATTTCGATATCAAACGAGGCATTGGCAGGCACATTAAAAGATTGACCAGCGACAATGTTCACCCAGTCAAGGGTATCTTTAAGACGGTATTGCAGACTTCCGGCCATGATTTCCATCAGCTCGGCTTTTTCGGTGCCGAAGGTATAATCACCGGGCATCATAATGCCTAGGGTTTTATAACTGCCATCGGCAAAAGTCACTTTTCGGCTGGTGACTTTACCGTCGAAATAGATATTGGCTTCACGGGTCACCGTGACATTTTCAAATGTAGACATACAGACCTTTTACTCAGGTTGATGGGATTGTTCCAGCTCCGAAACCCGGCGCTCCAGCGCTTCGAGTTTTTCGCGGGTACGTAATAATACCTGAGACTGCACTTCAAATTCTTCGCGCGTGACCAAATCCAGCTTATTAAACGTCGACGTTAAACCAGCGCGGATATTTTTTTCGGCGTCGTCGCGCATTTGGACGATACCGGGCGGCAGCGCTTTGTTAATGCTATCAATGATTTCATCAAACTTTTTCGGATCTATCATGTCGTTTCCTTAATCAGGTCAAGTAATTGCCATTGTACGATATATTGTCAGAGACTAATTGGTTCGGCTTTAGTTTGCCGATAAGCGCATTGCTCGTTATGCTATAACCATGTTCTACATCAGGAAAACCCATGTCTCAAATTGAAATGATTGCACTGTTAATTGTTGCCATAATGATTGCGGCGCTGATTGGTTTCTTTATCGGCCGACGAATGAATGTCGATAATCAGGAAGCTATTCGTCAGCTCAGATCTGAACATGAACAACAACTGCTAGCAAAACAAGCTGAAATTGATGGCTATCATGACAAGGTTCATGAACATTTCGATAAAACAGCCAGCTTATTCGTCAATATGGCAGGCTCATACAGAGAATTATTTGATCACCTGTCAGCAGGCTACGACCAACTCGGCGAACTCGGTATGGACAAAAAACTACCAGATCGTGCCGGCGCTTTATTAGATGGCCCGGAGGCCAACGAACATCCTGGTGAAGATGATCCATTTTCGCCGGATTACAGCAAAATTAACGCAACGGCTGCCGGCGCTAAAGATTACTGATTATTTGCCCCTGAGCAAAGTCCCTAGAAATCAAAATAATCAATCGTGTCTGCCCCTGACCGATCCTTTGCCACCGAGGTATTTACTGAAGGCAGCTTGACCCTCTACTTTTGAATCACGTTAGTTATGGGGGGATTACAAGCTGCTCATTTAAAGCTCCAGGAATTAATGGCTAAACTACTGTGTGCAGCGAGCTGAGTCTTGTGGGGATCGGTCAGTGTCTGACACCTTTGATTTTTGAGGGATCGATGATCGTTATAGTGATGATCAGGCAGCTGTTTCAAACTTAATTTGCAATCCCAATGCCTTAGCAATTTTAGCTACGGTAGCGAAAGTGGGGTTGCCTTCATCAGAAAGAGCTTTATAAAGCCCCTCGCGGGAGATGCCTGCTTCCCGGGCAAGCTTACTCATGTTCTTGGCTCTAGCTATTACGCCAAGAGCATGAACTATATAGGCAGGATCGTCTCCTCCTTCTTCGAGGACAGCTTCTAGATATGCCTGAATAGATTCATCAGTTTTTAAATATTCAGCTGAATCCCACCGGCTTAGCTTCACGGTCATTTTTATACCTCCAGTTGCTGGGCTAATTCTTTAGCTTTCGCAATATCTTTCGTTTGAGAGCTTTTGTCACCCCCAGTTAGAAGTATTACAACCACTGAAGAACGCTTAGTGAAGTAGGTTCTATATCCAGGGCCGTAGAAAAGGCGCAATTCATTGACGCCATCGCCAACTGACTCCATATCGCCAAAATGTCCCTGCTCAAGTCGATCTATACGAGCCTGGATTCGCGCCTTTGCATGGTGGTCTCTAAGCTTTCTGAACCAGCTGGCGAATTCTTCAGTCTTGTATACTTCCAACATATGTTAACTATAGTTTACAACTGGAAGTGTGTCAACCATAGTTAACAACAATATTTTCGGACTAACCACTTATCTATTAACACCTAAACGCCCCTCAGTAAAAACCTAGGAGGTTCAAGTGTAGTGGTCAACTAATTCCGGACACGGGTTTAGATAGATATTCCACTTTAAGTATAATTAAGGGGTCAGACACCTTGATATTTTATAAAGATCCACAAAAATAGCCTGAAGATTGTTAACCAAATCAATGGGTTCAAAAGAATCATTTCAAGCCGACCAACGCGGCGATATCTCTGCACCAATGTTTAGGCCTCTCGGCAGAGCTGAGGTGACGGTGCTCCCCCATCCTAACCTTCCCCCGCCCGGGGGGAAGGGGTCGTTGTTTAATCAGCGTTCCTCTGCGTAATATGCGGATTAATATCTCTGTAATCAAGGTGTCTGACCCCTTGATATTCGGGCATTTAAAGACCGGTGGCTGAAGTTAAAGCGGCGGGATTGGCTGGCTGCTTATTTAAAGATCCAGGAATTAATGGCTAAACCATTGTGTGCAGCGAGCTGAGTTTCGTGGGGATCGGTCAGGGTCAGACAGCATTGATCGTATTTTCAAGCTGATCTTTTAGCCCACTCTCCCGCTGATGATTTGTGCGAATCGTATGCCTTAAAACATTTTCCGTTGCCAAAATATTCAGTGATTTTCTGGCACGAGTGATGGCGGTGTAAAGCAGTTGCCGATTCAGAATCGGACTAATGTCTGCCGGTAATAAAATACTGACGGCATCAAATTCTGAGCCCTGGCTTTTATGCACGGTCATGGCAAATACCGTTTCATGGGTAGGCAAGCGGCTCAGTGGCACCCAACGCAATTCACCGGCAAACATAAAACAAGCTTGCAAGCTACCATCGGCATGTCTGAGAATCACGCCGGTGTCGCCATTAAACAAATTCAACCGGTAATGATTTTGCGTGACCATAATCGGCCGTCCCGGATAAAACGGTTGGCCGCTGCGCCAGCCGCGTTTGGCTAATAATTGCTGCATTAAATGATTCACCGCGGCCACCGAATGTGGCCCTTGGCGGGTGGCGCAAAGTAAACGAAATTGTTCAAAGGCGGCCAGTACTTCTGGTGCCGGTAGATCACGCTCCACCGCACTGATAAAGCTTTGATAACCATTGGTTAAGGTTTGCTCAAGCTGCTGGTTGTCTGGGGTTATCAGCACACTTTGCGTGTCTTGCAACAGGTTCATTGCCGTCGCTGCATCGCCAATGCGAACGGCAGTCGCCAATTGCCCAATATGGCTGTCGGCAGCAAAACGATAGCTATGCTGCAATTTGACCAAAGCATTTTCTAGTACGGTGGACTGGTCTGAAACCGGCAAATCCAATTGGGCCAGTTGCTGTGCCTGCCCGGCAAAATCCGCAGAAAATGTCGGTGTATCAGCACATAAACTGGCCAGCACCGCGCCGGACTCTACCGATGCCAGTTGATCGGCATCACCCAATAAAATCAGCAGGGCATTGACGGGCAAAGCTTTGAGCAATAATGCCATCAGGCTGATATCAATCATTGAGGCTTCATCGACAATCAATACATCCAGTGGCAGTGGATTGTCGGCATTAAAACGGCCATTTAAATGCCGCTGCGAAATGCCCAGCAGACGATGTAAGGTTTTGGCGGCAATAGGTAACGCCGCATCACTGACTACAGATTGCAAACGGGCTGCCGCCTTACCGGTGGGGGCTGCCAGTGCAATACTCAAATCCGGCTGCAAGGCTTGAAACGCCTGCAATATTTTGAGCACCACGGTGGTTTTACCAGTACCGGGGCCACCGGAAATCACGGTAAATTGCTGGCTCAGCGCTGATAAAACGGCGACTTTTTGCCAATCTACTCCGGGTACAGATTGTTGCCAACCCGCAAAAAAAGCTTGCAGCATGGTGTTGTCAGATGCCGGTTTTAAGGATTTTGCCCGTTGCCGTATAGCTGTTGCCACTTGCTGTTCATCTTGCCAGTAACGGTTTAAATACAAGCGACCATCTGCCGTCATAATCAGCGGGGCAAATTCGCCGGGCTGACCGACGACCGCACTATCGCTTAACTGCTGTTGCCAGCTGGGCGCGTCTGGCAACTGTTGCATGATCTCTGCCGGCCAGCTTTGTTGTTCAGCTAAATTCAGACAAACATGACCGTCACTGACCGCTTCACTGAGCAGCCCGGCAGTTAAGCTGACCAGCGAATTCTCCGGGGTTTGTTGACGGCTGATAAAGCCAGCAAACTGGCAGGCCAGTTCCGAAAAGCCTTGTTGGCGTAACAGATTAACGGCGTTCATCGGCCACCTGCCATTAACGCATCCAACTGCGCTAAAAGCTCGGGACTTATGGCATCAAAATAGACACCGGCTTGCCCCCACTCTGGTTGCATACCGCGTATAAACAGGTAATAAACACCGCCAAAGTGCTGCGCCGGATCGTAATCCGGCAAACGCAGCTGTAAATGCCGGTGTAAGGCCAGGCTGTAAATCAGATATTGCAGCGGATATTGATGACCCAGCATCGCCTGACGCAAAGCATCGCCCTGATATTGCGCCGCCTCACGACCAAGATAATTGGATTTGTAATCCGCAATATAAAACCGGCCCTGATACTCAAACACCAGATCGATAAAGCCTTTCATAAACCCATTCAGCCGCGGGAAGCTGATGCCATTAAGCAGCGCGTGCCAGATGCTGTCTGCTGGTGTCTTCGTTAACAACTGCTTTAAACCTGACGTATTCAGCCCGGCAACTGGAAAATAAAACGCCATTTCATCAATCCGATGGCTGGGGGTAATGTCAGTCAGCTTTGGCCCATCGGCGGATAACGGTGTGTTTAATACCGAAAACAACCAGTCACTGACCGGCATGGTCCAATCGTCACTTATGCCAAACTGTGGCAGCAGTCGTTTGACGGTGTCGGCGATTTCACTGGTACCGGCCTGAAAGTGGATATTTTCAAAGCATTTATGTAAAAAATTACCGGCTTGGCGGCCTCGCAAAAAGCCAAAACGATCCCAGGCTGGCTGAGCAATCGTCGATTCATCAGGCAGCACCAAATCGGCATCGTAATCGGGCTGCTCGGAGATATGGCCACGGCTGAGCAGCGAGAAACTACCAATTCGCCATGGCTCGGCAATACGGCCTGTAAACGGTTTCGCCTGATAATCTGGCGTCTGTGCCTGCGGATTTTGAAAGCGCAGCGGTGGACTTTTCTGATAATCCATCACGCTAATGGCGGGATTGCTTGCCGCTAAGGCCGCCAAATCGGCGCGCATTGATTCGCTGGAAGCACCATGCAATAAACGATACATCGCCGATTGCTGCACATCTTTAACATTCCCCCAGACCACCACACAGCGCTCGCGAGCGCGGGTTAGTGCCACATACAATAACCGCACGGCCTGCGCTTGTTCTTCTTCAATCGCCAGTTGCCGGGCCTTTTCCAATAGCGGTTCAGTTAATGCCACCGAAGGCTGATAGTCGGTATCAGGATCGTGGTATTCGACAATATCCTGCTTGGCAGCCGGCGTTTTGCCGGTCCAGTTAAACGGGCAAAAGACAATGGGATATTCCAGACCTTTACTGGCATGGATGGTCATGATTTTGACCAGGTCAGCATCGCTTTCCAGTCTTAATTGGGCCGCTTCACTATCGCTCTGACTGGCATCACGTTGCCGTGCCAGCCACTGATTCACCGCGTCAATGCGATGGTGTTGGCGTAATGATTCGGTCTGGAGTAATTCGGCAAGATGTAAGAAATTGGTCAGTTGCCGTTCGCCATCAGGCTGTTTGAGCAGCCGTTGCAAGCTCTGATTAAGCTGCAACACACTGCGAAACATCGCCATAAAACCCGAATGTTGCCAGCGCTGTTGCAGCGCCAGTAATTGCTCGTACCAGTTCGCAAATAGGATTTCGTCCTGATTCACGGTAAAAATGTCAGTGGCGGTTAAACCAAATAAGGGACCCGCCAAAACCGTGGCCAGTCGCTGCGGATGATCCGGTTGTGCCAGTGCCAAAATCAGGGTTTGTAAATCGGCAGCCTGCGCGGAATTAAATACATTGTCACGCCCCTGCTGGACGCTGTTAATGCCGCGTTGACGCAGGGCCTGCTGAATCAGGTTGGCCTGCCGGTGACTGGGCACCAACACGGCAATATCGCCGCCGGTTAATGCATGATTTTTGCTGGTTTTGGCCTCGACCAGATAGGCTTTTTCCTGCGTGGCCAGATTTAACAAGCGGGCGATTTCATCGGCGGTAATTGTCACCGCACTGTCCGTCATCGCGCTAATGCCCAGCGGCTTATCATCATCACTATCAACAAAAAACAGCTGTAATGCAGCCTGCTCGCCTTCTTCTACCTGTAATGCCTCGGCATCTTCACGCCCCGATTCAACCGGATAAAACGGTATTTGCTGATAAATAAATGGCGCATCATGCTGAGCAAATAATTGATTAACGGCGCTGACCAGCTCCGGCCGGGAGCGCCAGTTTTTCCCGAGGGTATGCTGCTGCGCCGCATCACGTTTGGCTTTGAGATAGGTAAAAATATCGGCGCCGCGAAAGCTGTAAATCGCCTGTTTGGGATCGCCGACAAAAAATACCGGCAGCCCACTGTCGGCAAATAAACGCCGAAAGTTATCGTATTGAATCGGATCGGTATCTTGAAACTCATCAATCAGTGCGGCCCGATATTGCTGACGCAGGCGATCCACCAGCCATTCACCCTGCTGGCCATTCAGTGCCGCGCCAAGGTTAATCAACAAATCATCATAAGACTGTATTTGCTGCTGAGCTTTGCGCTTCGGTAATTGCTCGCGAATAAAGGCCAGCAATTGCAGGCGCAGATGCTGTAACTGCACGGCCCGTAGGTTATTGATCTCAGAATAATAATTAGCTAAGTCAGCTATCGCAGGCCAGAAACTCAGTGGGGGTAATTCGACGTTCTTTTTCAGGCCTTTATTGAGCTTTTCGGGGCTCAGTAACTCCATTAATTCCGGCCACTGTTGCGGTGGTTCGTTACTGTCAAAAATGGCCGATAACAATTCAATCAGGCCATCAACTTTATCGAGCTTAAAACTGGTTTTACTCAGACCGCCGCTTTGCAAAAAAGCGATAACGGCCTCTGACTCTGATTGCCAGCTTTTCTGGGCACGGTCAAAAGCGCTTTTTAAAGCTGTTTTGACGGCGGTGATATCCGATTTATCAATCTGCTGAATGGTCAGATACGGTTTACCGACCAGTTTGCGAATGGCCGCCATCAATGTTTCCGGGCTTTGTTTTTTCGACAGTAAATACGCGCTGAATTCACTATCAGCTTGCACCACTTCGCGGCGCCAAAAATCATCGGTGACATCTTGCAACATCTGCGCATCATCACCGATCAATTCCATTTCAAAACGGCTGCCGGATTCAAAGGCGAAATCTTTCAGCACCTGCTGACAAAAGCTGTGAATGGTAAAAATCGCTGCTTCATCAAAACTCTGAATAGCTAAATTCAGACGCTTTAAATCGGCTTGATGTTCGGCTGGGTTTTTTAATAATTCAAGGCGGGCATCACTGAGTTTTTGCCTGAGCCGATCACGTAATTCCTGGGTGGCGGCGCGGGTATAGGTCACCACCAGAATCTGATCAACATTCAATTGTTGCTCAAGGATCAATCGTACATACAGACCGGCGAGCGTATAGGTTTTGCCCGTACCAGCACTGGCTTCAATCAGATTACCGTCCTGTAAGGCCGTCTGCTCCACATCAAACGGTTTCATGAGTTACCGCCTTGCATTGCATCCCAAATCGGCTGATAAACCTGCAGACTCAGCGTCTGGAATGCCTCGTTTAATGGGGATTCGGCAAACAATAATCGATGATAAGGATCGGCATCTTCACCGACGGTAAAGCCAGTCGTCCAAGTGTTATAAGCTTGTTTATCAGGATCGGCGCGGCCGCCGTTTAACACTGCCTGCGCGTAGGCAAAACTGGTTTTTGGTAATAACGGCACCGCCTGATGTAGCCCTTGCCAGTAAATCGCCAATAAATCACTTAAAAGTGAGTCCGGCACTGGCACTGCCTTCAGGGTGATAAGTCCATCTTCAGTTAATATGCGGCTTTGCGGGGCAACGCCCTGTGGTTTTAAACAGTTGAGCAGCAGATGACTGCACCACAAACGCAATAAATCACTGGCGCGGGTTTTACCCAGCCGATATTGCAACAGGCCGGTTGTCGATAAGCCCTGCAATTGACCGGTCACGGTGAATTCGCCGCACGCTATTTCAAAAGCGAGCGGATCTAATGGCATATTGGGTTTAAGCGGTTTCAGTTGTTCGGCGAAAGCATCGACCGTTTCCCGTTGCTGATTAAACAGCAAATCAGCGAATTGCCCCTGCGGCAAGACGCCACTGGCGGCAATCACCGGCTGGATTTGCTCGGTCGCCATATCCTGCATGCGTCCTGCTAATAATTGCTGTTTTACTGACCATGCTTCGAGGCCATTTAAAGCAAACGGCTCGCGACTTTCCAATGTCGCGGCACTGTCTTCAAAATAAATGCCCAACCGCTGCTCAGCGAGATAACGCGCCGGATGGCTGAAAAAATTAATGAGCTGATTCAGGCTAACAAATCGCCAGCTGTCATCGGCTTCAGGCAAGCTTTCGGCAAACCAGTTATCGACGATTTTTTCATCTGTTGGTGGTGGGCAGGCAGCATTATTAAAACTGAATAATTTATCGGTTTGGCCATCAAAATAACGACGGCTAAATGCCTGTAATGGATGCTGAGTTAATAACTGAGGCCAGACCGGCTGACCCTTGTTATCAACAAAGCGTTGATTGATTACATCCCTTAAATCACTGACCAGCACAGACGGCGGAATATCGGTGTTGTCATGAATGCTGGCCCCAACATAGCTGATATACAGATGCCGGTTGGCCGACAACATCGCCTCAAGGAATAAATAACGATCATCATCACGCCGTGAGCGATCGCCGGGCCGGTAATGGGTCGATAGTAAATCAAATCCGGGTTTCGGCTGACGCCGCGGAAAACTGCTGTCATTCATGCCCAATAAGCAGACCACATCAAACGGAATGCTGCGCATCGGCACCATATCGCAAAAGGTGACACCACGGCCCATAAACTGATGCTCGGCGCCGGGTAGTTCAATATGTAATTTTAACCAGTCACGGACGACTTCAATACCAATGGTGTCATCAAAACCGCCCTGCACTGACGACTCTGCAAGATGTTGCAGGGCTGTTAATAACGCATCTAACTGCAATTGTTCGGCCTCGCCCTCTACCGCCATAATCTGGCTCAGGCACTGCAATAAATATTGTTGCCAGTCTTCCGGTGTGTGCGGCCGTTTTAAGGCTTTACGCAAATTCACCAACTGTTCGATAAACAGATTGAGCTGGGCGACCATTTGTGCGCGTTCGCCACTGATCCCGGCGAGTGGTAATTGCCCTTCAAATAGCTGCCATTGATCGTCATCTTTTGGTGATAAGGCATAACCCAAAAGCAATCTGTCCAAACCACTACGCCAGGTATTGGCAGCATTGGCCGGTAAATCCAGCGCTGTTTTATCTTCTGCCGAAAAGCCCCAGCGGATATAGGTTTGTTGCAACCATTCGCGGATCCATTCCAGTGCCTGATTATTTAACTGAAAGCGGCGCTGAATGGCGGCGCATTCCAGCAAGGCCATGATGCTTTCAACATCAAACCGCGACTGTGGCAAGGTCAGTAATCCGTCAAACGCACTGATAATGGCCTGCTGCTGCGCATCACCGCGATTAGCAATGCTGTAAGGAATATGCCGCGATTCCGGCTGGCTGCTGAATACGGCTTCAATCAACGGTGCATACAAATCGATATCCGGCGTCATCACCAATACATCGGTCGGCGCTAAATCCGGATGCTGCTGAAATAAATTCAACAACTGGTCATGCAGCACTTCGGCTTCACGCAGCGGACTGTGGCAGCTATGGATTTGCAGCGAATCATCTTCACTATCGACCGGGATCGCGGTGGTGTCGGGATCTAATTGATAAATATCGGCTTTCAGCTGACTGAGCAGATCGACCGGCTCTGGCGGCAGGTAGTGGGTTTCTGTGGTATGCGGTTTTTCCTGGAGCTGGGCAAAAAACGTCTGGCCGAGTTTGCCGAGACTGGCCAATAGCGGATGACCCATCTCGCTATCGGTATTGTCTTCCAGCAGCAATAATTGCTGGGCTTGCTGTTTGCCACTGCGTAAGTCTGCCCAGTAATCTTCGCTGGGTGATAACAAATAAATATCAACGTCGGCCAATTCTGCAATCGCCGCCAGCAAGTCCAGATACACCGGTGGCAAGGCACTCAAACCAAATATTGATAATCGTTGCGGCAAAATCTCTGCCGGGAAGCTGCCATCATTCAACGCCTGCTGCATCCGTTGTAATAAGCGGGCACGATGTAATGGCGCTTTATCGTCTTTGGTTAATAATTGCCATAATGCCGCTTGCCAGTTTGGCGTATTACCGGCTTCCCAGCTGGCGATCCAATCTGGCCGGTACATTAAATACTGATCAAAGCTATCAGCAATCCGTTGCGCCAAATCATAGGCTTTGCGCGGATCTTGCTGTTCGCCCAGATAGCGACTTATTTCCGCAAACTTTGGATTGCTGGCCAATGATGGCAACAGCTTGAAGACCTTCCAGGCCATTGCATCAGTGGCATAGGGTGATTCCCGTGGTACATCCGACCAGACCGAACGAAACAAACGCCATAACCACGCAGACGGAAACGGGAATTGCAGATGTGCGGCAACTGATTGCTGTGTTGCCAATGTTAAATTTAACCAGCGTGCCAGTTCATTACTCTGCACAATAATGGTTTCAGGCTGCATCGGCGACAACGGCGCGGCTTGCATCTGGCTGATCAGCCGGCCAGCCAGCTGTTGCAGGCT
>CBFHWI010000045.1:0-11459 GCA_965659475.1 Methylophaga sp. | reverse complement strand
CCAGAGCGGATTATGGTGTTGGCGGATATTTTTGAAGCGCTGACGGCAGCCGACAGGCCATATAAAAAAGCCAAACTGGTCAGTGTTGCCGTCGATATTTTGCACAAGATGGTCGAGCGTCAGCATGTTGACCGAGATGTTTTTGAGCTGTTTTTACGCAGTGGCGTTTATCTGCAATATGCCAAGCGCTTTTTACCCCCAGAACAAATTGATGAAGTCGATATTAGCCAGTATTTAAGCCGTTAGCTTTTGAGGCTTGTTTATCTTTCATTTCTGCCTTGCTGGACATAAAAATAGCTGCCAGTAGTGGCAGAGATGAAAGATAAACAAGCCCTACCAACGTATAATAATTATCAATTACTTTTTATAGGTTAAAGCATGGCAATTCAGTGGTTTCCCGGTCATATGCATAAAGCTGGACTGGAAATAAAAAAGCGGTTGCCGGAAATTGATCTGGTCATTGAAGTGCTGGATGCACGGATCCCGTTCAGCAGTGCGAATCCGATGCTCAGTAAGCTGCGTGGCGATAAACCATGCATTAAACTGCTTAATAAATCTGATCTCGCCGATCCGGTGCTGACGCATATCTGGCAGGCATATTTAGAACAAGAGCAGGGCGTTAAAACGTTGGCGATCAGTGCTCAGCAACATGACTGCCGGCCGATGCTGCTACAACTGGTTACGCAAATGTTGCCCGAAAAGGCCAGCAGTGTGCAGAAAATCCAGGCCATGATCATGGGTATTCCTAATGTTGGTAAATCAACGTTGATCAACACGCTGGCCGGGCGACTTATTGCCAAAACCGGTAATGAACCGGCGATCACCAAAATGCAGCAACGTATCAAAATTGACGATGTCATGGTATTACACGATACCCCGGGTGTGCTCTGGGGTAATCTGGAAAATCCCGGTACCGGCTACCGCCTGGCCATTACCGGTGCCATTAAAGAAACCGCTTTCGAAAATGAAGATATTGCGCTGTATGCGGCAGCCTATCTGATGCAGCAATATCCTGACGTCTTGCAAGCAAGATTTAACCTTCAACAATTGCCTGACAATGAAACGGCTTTGCTGGCCGAGTTGGCGGTTAAACGAGGTTGTTTGCGATCCGGTGGGGTACCGGATTTAGAGCGCATCAGCAAAATTCTGCTGACCGAACTGCGCGCCGGCAAATTAGGGCCGCTAACACTGGAAACCCCGGAAATGATGCAGCAGGAATTGGTTCTGCTGGAACAGAGCCGTGCTGAGAAAGCCGAAAAAAAGGCGTTACGCAAACAAAAAGGTTCGCGCTAGCGTTTTACTGAA
Source organism: Methylophaga sp. (assembly GCA_965659475.1). Taxonomy (GTDB): domain Bacteria; phylum Pseudomonadota; class Gammaproteobacteria; order Nitrosococcales; family Methylophagaceae; genus Methylophaga. The sequence continues at coordinate 10,154 of CBFHWI010000045.1, read as the reverse complement.
CCTGTCCGCTGGCCAAGTAGTCAATCCATTAACACGATTGTAAGGATGCTAGCGATGAAATATACCACCGTCATATTGGCAGCGCTGCTTGGTGGTTGCGCTGCAATAAACCCGTCTATCGAAAATCCGCCGGCCAGAGATCTGCAGTTTGCGCAGGTATCACGAATATTAGCCAATATCAGGGTGAAGTAGTGCGTTGGGGTGGTGTGGTCGCTGATGTCAGTAACCATGAAGATCACGCAGAACTGACCCTGGTACAGTTTCCAGTGACCCGCTATGGCAAACCCATTTCTACCACTAATAGCGCCGGCCGGTTTAGTGTAAAAAGCGACCGTTTTCTGGACCCAGTGATTTACGAGACAGGTGCATTGGTCACAGTGGTCGGCCTTATAAATGGTGAGCAAACCCGTAAAGTCGATCAGAAATCACTGCGTATGCCGTTGGTCACTATGACCGATAGCCAGGTCTGGCCCGAGCAATATGCTCATCGTAAAAGGCCTTACAATCCAAAACATGATTGGCCGTTTCGCGGTTATGGTTACTATGGCACCGGTTCTTATTCGCCCTAAAACCAGCCATTTTTCCGGCGTCAAAATTTCTAAATGAAAATGATTTGCATTTAGATTAACTGATCTTTATACTGCATCTCAGCTGATTGCTGACCGTTGAGGTGACGCCCGATGCAGTTCAATAAACCTTCTTCTGAACGCCAGACTATTCGCCAGTCGTTTCGTCAAGAATGTCTGGAAAAGCTGATCCGTCAGGTTAAATTGCACGCCGCCGATTTCAATTGTCTCAATCCTTCTTCCAAACGAAGTGTATGGAGCATGCTGCTGACGGACGCCGCCAGTCGCTTGAAAAATCAATGATGAACATTCCCCAACAAGATAACTGGGCCACTCAGTTGCTGCTCAGCGCCAATGCTCATTTGGAAAATCATTACCGGCAACAGGCCAGTGCTTGTCTGGCGCTGCAAATTGCCCGTAATTACCGCTTACTGACCAATCAGAATGAACATCCCTTAAAACAACAACTCTGGCAATCACTGGCAAAGCGCTGGTGGCTGAGTTATCAGCTGCATCGTGGTCATTCAGCTCATTGTGATGTCAGTGAACTTTTATAACAGGAGCATTTTATGCAACAGACCAATAGTTGCCAGCCGGAAACCATTTTCAGCTCACCGGACTGTGATATTCAGTTTTGCCCGGATTGCCAGATGATTCACGTCAATATGGGCGCTTTAACGCTGCGTATGACCGAGCAGCAGTTTGCCAACTATGCCATTGATATCAGCAAGGCTATGTTTCATCTGCGCCAGCGGGAGGCAGGCCAACACAACAGTATGCGGGTAATGATGTAATTAACTTACCAATCTATATTGTAATGATAATGATTTGCATTTAGAATATTTGTTTTTTCAACTTCTGACAGGCCACATTCTATGACTCAGAAAAAACTTCTCGCCGCGATGACTGCTGCGGCAATCAGCAGTTTCGCCATGCAGGCAACCGCCCAAGATGATGTTAAAAGCTTAGATGCGTTTACCGTTATCGGCAGTGGTGAAGCTGCACGTAACTTACCTGGTTCCGCGTATTTTGTTGATAACGCACAATTAACGACAGAAGCCACCACGGACGTTCATCAAGTTTTAAAAACAGTTCCCGGCATTTATATTCTGGAAGAAGATGGTTTGGGTTTGCGACCTAATATTGGTGTTCGCGCCGCCGCCCCGGAGCGAAGTCAAAATATTACCCTGATGGAAGATGGTGTGTTGATTGCGCCGGCACCGTATTCCAATCCGGCTGCCTATTACTTTCCAACGGCAATGCGCTTGAATTCAATTGAAGTGCTGAAAGGTGCGCCATTATTGCGTTATGGCCCGCAAACGATTGGTGGTGTCGTTAATCTGCGGTCGACGCCGATCCCTGAAGATCATTCTGGCCGCGCCATGTTAATGCTCAGTGACGAAGGCTCATTTGATACCCATGCTTATTATGGCGGTAAAGAAGGCGGTTTTGGCTATTTGCTGGAGACTGTGCAGCGTAATAACCAGGGCTTCAAAGATATTGATCGCAGCGGCCAGGACAGTGGTTTTGAGATCCAGGACTATGTCGGCAAATTATCGTGGGAAGATGAGCGCAATAAAGTGCTGTTTAAATTCCAGCGTTCCTTTGAAGACTCTGATGAAACCTACGCAGGTTTAACTGATGTCGATTTCAGCCGTGATGAAAATCGTCGTTATGGCCTGACTGAAATTGACAATATGGATAATGACCATACTGGCGTCAATCTCAGCCATACTTTTAAATGGACCGATACTTTCAGCTCCGATGTGACCTTGTATCACAATGAATTTCAGCGTAACTGGTTTAAGTTTGATGGTCGGAACCCTGAGACAGGCGACAATATTGTCGATGATGCCAATGGGGGTAACGCTGATGCACAGGCCATACTTGATGGTACTCGAGATGTTGCCGGTCTGCGCTACAAAAATAATAATCGTGCCTATGATTCATATGGTGCACAGATCAATTTCAACTGGTTATTGGGCGCCCACAATCTGAACTTTGGTGTTCGTCAGCACTATGATGAAACTGACCGTTTCCAGCCTATCGATTTTTATGATCAGCAAAATGGTCAATTGGTTTATCAGAGCTCCAACGCTGATACCGTCAGTGGTGGGGATAACCGTCTCGAAGAAGCACAAGCCCTGAGCATGTGGATCACCGATGATTTTCAGGTGACAGAGCGTTTGTTGTTGAGCGCTTCTTTACGCATGGAAGATGTTGAAACAAAAGCGCGTCGTTATGGTGAGCCTGCGCGATCATCAGTAACGGCTCGTGTCGATAATGACTATCAGGAATTTTTACCGGGTATTTCAGCAACCTATGATTTAACCGATAACTGGCAGATATTGGCCGGTTACCATGAAGGCATGATCCCTTTGAGTGCCAGCTCAGATAATGGTGATGAACCGGGTTTAAGTGATAACTACGAGTTGGGTCTGCGTTTCAAGCAAGGTCTGTTTTATAGTGAAGCGGTCGCTTTCTATTCCGATTTCAGTAACTTTGTTGAACAATGTTCGGCCGCTTCACCATGCAGTAATGATGCAGAATCTGGTTCATTCAGTGTGGGGGGTGCTGAAGTTAAGGGTCTTGAATTCCAGGCAGGTACTTTGTTCAAGGCCGGTAATTTTATGATTCCGGTTGATGTTGCCTACACCTATACTGATGGCGAAACCACCTCTGGCGATGAATTTATCAGTGGTCAGGATTTGCAAAATATTCCAGAAAATATGTTCAGTGCCCGGATTGGTTTGGAGCATAACAGCGGTTGGAATAATTACGCCGTCGTAAAGTACATTGATGAAACCTGCGTATCAATTGGTTGTAATGACTCTGACAGCCGGTTTGATCGCACTGATTCATTGATGACGATGGATTTAATCAGCCGTTATCAGCTTAAGGCTGGTCCGGAAGTATTCCTGAAAGTTGAAAACGTATTTGACCGTCAGGAAATCATTGCCCGGCAGCCATTTGGTGCCCGTCCTAATATTGACCGGACAGTGTATGCAGGGGTAATTGTCGATTTTTAAATTAATCCGATAATTATTTTATAAAAAAGGGGAGATTGCTCCCCTTTTTTTATGTCTGGATCCGGTAAGATTGCATAGGTTTTTTGCTTGGAATTCGAAACATTTAGATGAAACTGTTGGCAATGAAGCTGTTGTTAAGACTGCTGCAAATACTGTTGGTTATCCTATCACTGCTTTGGCTGGGCAGTGCGGTACTGTTGAATCATGATAAATCACTGGGCCTCGATAAACTCAAGGTCAATTCCAGCTGGTTGAAACGGCATTATCAGATTGGAGAGCTGCAAAGCGATCAGGCGTTTTTATTGGAAGGTCATGTCATCGTTGCTGTTGAACAACAGTTATATGTTAACGCTGAACCTTTACTGAGCTTGCCGAGACCTTTGATTGGTGCGGTGGCGCTTGAAAATGTGCTGGTGCTGGCCACTGATGATGCTTTGATTTTGCTCAGTAAAGACGGTGAGTATGTTGACACCCTGGGTGCTGCGGCCGGTATTCCGCCACAAATTCAGAATATTGGCGTTTATTACAATGAACCCGTTCTGCAAACCCGAAATGGCATGTGGCGCGGTACTTTTTTGCTTGATAGCTGGGAGCTGATGTCGCTTCAAGGTGTCAGTTGGAGTCAGGCAGAATCGATGCCAACCGCCAGTCGCAAAGCCATGGAAGTGCAATTGTATGGCGATGGTGTGTCAGTCAGCCAGTTACTGCGGGATTTGCATATTGGCCGTTTGTTTGATGGTCTCAGTCGCGGGTTATTAGATATTTGGCTGATAGTATTATTAATGTTGGCTATACGCGGTATTTTAGGATTAACAAGCAAGTCACACTAGGCATATTGTGGCATGATGCCAAAGTATGGAAAACTTGCGTAAGGCTGAATTTCCCTTTCAACCCAAAGACTTCATCGAAACCGCTGAAGGCTTGATCTTTGCGGTGATTTCTTATCATCCGCATCAACAAAAAATCGGCGCATTCCTGCGTTATGTAAACAGTGATGGCCGTTGGCAAAAAATCGACACTGAGTCTGCCAACCGTTTACTAATGCGCCATTACCCTCAGTATCTTTATCATTCAGGCCAATTTGATGCCGCCTTTCATGCCGTATCGCCGGCAGCCGTTGTTGCCCATCATCAGCCAGAGCAACAATTACAGCAATTATTGGCTCATCCGCCACAGGATTTACTGACTACCAAAATGCTTAAGCTTGTCGACATATTGACCGCTGCCGGCGTTAATAGTCAGCAATTGGGCATCACTGGCTCAATGCTCATCAACCAGCAAGGCCGGGATTCCGATATTGATTTGGTGGTTTATGGTCGTCAGCCATTTCATGCAGTCCGTCAGGCGGTTAAACAAGCGATATTTGCCGGTCATCTGCAATCCCTCGATGCTGAATTGATGCAAGATAATTACCGTCGTCGGAGCAGTGAGCTGGATTATGAAAGTTTTGCCTGGCACGAACAACGTAAATTCAATAAAGCCGTTATTGATGGCAGTAAGTTTGATATCGGTATGGTCTGTTTAAGTAATGAACTGGAAGTCGAACACCGGCATTTTATGAAGCGAGGCAGTCAAATTACCAAGGCTCGAGTAGTAGATGACCGTTATGCCTTTGATTTTCCGGCGCGCTATTTGATTGATAACCCGCGCACCCCGGAAGTCATTTGCTTTACCCATACCTATGTGGGTCAGGCGTATCAGGGAGAATTAATCGAAGTGGCCGGTGCCATGGAATGTGACAATGCCGGTTCCTGCAGAATTGTGGTGGGCTCGTCTCGCGAAGCCATTGGAGAATATATAAAGGTGTGTAATTAATCATGATAGCGATTGAAAAACGGCAAGCGGATATTGGTCTGGTGGGCCTCGCAGTAATGGGCCAGAATCTGGTTCTGAATATGAACGACAAAGGGTTTACGGTCGCTGTATATAACCGTACTACCAGTAAAGTTGATGAATTTATCAATGGCCCGGCCAAAGATACCAATATTATTGGCTTTCATGATCTCAAACAGTTTGTTGAATCATTAAAAGCCCCCCGTCGGGTGATGCTGATGGTTAAAGCCGGTCCGGTAGTCGATCAGTTTATCGAGCTTTTGGTACCGTATCTGGAAAAAGGCGACATCATTATTGATGGCGGTAATTCACTGTTTAATGACAGTGATCGGCGAACCCATCAGCTGCATAAAAAAGGCATTTTATTTATTGGCAGTGGCGTCTCTGGTGGAGAAGAGGGCGCCCGTTTAGGCCCATCACTGATGCCTGGCGGTAACTTCGCCGCCTGGCCAGCAATAAAGCCGATTTTTCAGAGTATTGCCGCGCAGGTTGATGGTGAGCCATGTTGTGAATGGGTGGGTAATGATGGCGCCGGTCATTATGTGAAAATGGTGCATAACGGTATTGAATACGGCGATATGCAACTGATTTGCGAAGCTTATCAGATGATGCGTGAAGGTCTCGGCATGTCAGGTGATGCCATTCAGCAGGTATTTGCCGAATGGAATGAAGGGGTGCTGGATTCGTATCTGATTGAAATTACCCGCGATATTCTTCAAGTCAAAGAACCTGATGGCAGCCTGTTAGTTGATCATATTCTCGATGCTGCCGGCCAGAAAGGCACCGGTAAATGGACCGGCATGAATGCGCTGGAACTCGGTATTCCGTTAACGTTAATTGGTGAAGCGGTATTTGCTCGCTGTTTATCGGCGCGAAAAGACGAGCGGGTAGCCGCATCGAAAAAACTGCCAGCAATGGCAGGCAAATTTGAAGGCGATACCCAAGAAATGGTCAATGCCATTCGTGATGCACTGTATGCCTCAAAAATCATTTCTTACGCCCAGGGTTATATGCTGATGCGTGAAGCGGCAGCCACTTATGGCTGGCAATTAAATTATGGCGGTATTGCCCTGATGTGGCGTGGTGGTTGTATTATCCGCAGCCGATTCCTGGGTAATATCCGGGATGCTTTTGACCGGCATCCGGATCTGGAAAATTTATTGCTCGACGATTTCTTTATTCAAGCCATCACCGATGCGCTGCCGGGTTGGCGTAAAGCCGTTGGCATGGCCGTCAGTCTGGGCGTACCGGTACCGACGTTTAGTAGTGCTTTGTCATTTTATGATGGCTATCGTAGCGAGCGGTTACCGGCTAATTTATTGCAGGCGCAACGGGATTATTTTGGTGCGCATACCTATGAGCGGCTGGATAAGCCACGCGGCGACTTTTTTCATACTAACTGGACCGGCCGTGGCGGTGATATATCGGCATCCACTTATGATGTGTAATATTGTATAGGTAAGTAAAAAGCGCGTTGCGGCGCCTTTTTTGCCCGTTTTAACGGGATATAACATGTCACAAACCAAGCAATTATTATTAATACGTCACGGCAAAGCCACTTGGCAGCCGCAATTTAAGGATTTTGACCGGCCACTAACCCGTACTGGTGAAAATCAATCCCAATGTATTGCTGATTGGTTGAAACAAGCCCCGATATTGCCCGATAGCTGGTTAGTGTCCGCCGCCCGCCGGACAGTGCAAACGGCAGATATTATCCGGCTGAGCCTTGGCCAGCAGGATACGGTACAGAATGTTTCCGGCAATTTATATTTGGCCGAAGCCGATGCGTTATTGGCAAGCTTGCAGTCGGTTCCGGATGCGGCCAGCTGTGTGGCGCTGGTTGGCCATAATCCGGGACTGAGTGAATTATTAATGTATCTGACCGGCAAGCAATTAAGTGATTTTACCGTCGCACCAGATGTAATGTGGCCCGCAACCCTTGCAGTGATTCAATTTGACGGAAAATGGTCACATCTGAATCAGTTACCAATGACACTGCAATACGTCGAGCACGGAAAATTAATGGCCTATCATCAATCGTGTGATGTTTAATCCACGCGCTTGCTAATCGTTTTATCGATCAAATTACTTTTGCAGTAATGAATAATAATGATCGATAAACCCAATAGCAGGATCGCCAGCGTGATCCCCAGGATCCGCCAGGTATCAATATTTTTCATATCCAGAATCAGATAACGCGCCAGCGCCACAATACCGATATACAACGGGATCTTGATTGGCAACTCACCCGATTGGTAATAAACCGCCACCATGGTCAGTACTTCCAAATAGATAAACAGCAGCAACAAGTCGGTCAGCAACACGGTGCCGTTTTCGATCATGACGTTAATTTCAATCCCAACCGCGACCAGAGTGGCGATAGCAACGATAATCAGACCAAAATCCTGCGCGACCGCCAGCAGATGGCTGACCCATTTTTTGATTTGTATCGACATGGCAATTCACTGAGTTAATAAAGCAGCTTAGATATTAGCAAGGACTTTCTACAGAAAGTGGTCTGTTAATCCGTAATTTAAAAGCTGTCAGGAATAGCAGACAAGCGGTCTTTAGTCGTCGACGTCATCCATATCTGCCTGACCGGACAACCGGCGGCGGATATGCGACCAGGACATACCGACGGCCAGAACAGCAGATATTATCAACAAAATGACATAGGTCAGCACTGAAAAACGATCTATACCGAGCACCCCTAAATCCACTAGCCACCAGATAATAATGGCAAAGAACGCAAACGCCAGTATCAGGCCAAAGCCACCCAGGGACCTTAAGGTTGCCCGTAAATAAATAGTCCAGCCAATTAGTAAAATAGTACTAATCAGTGCAAATGGCGGCGAAATTGACGCTTCTGAGCTGGCAAAAATCTCACTGGCCCAATGGTAATAGCTTAAACCGCTGGGATTAAAGGTGACGAACACCAGCATCAGCGCAAAGATAAAACGCAGTAAAAATCCCTGGCTGTTGAATCGTTGTGCCATTGTTTTGTTCCGTTCTCTAGCGGATCTCAAAGCAGGTGAAATCAGTATTTACCGCCACTGGCTGTGCTATCACACTTGCCACCTTGGCAAAACGTGGCCCCTGTTCAGCCCATTCCTGCAAAGCCTGAAGTGCTTTTACTTCGCCCTGAGCCAAAATCTCTACCCGACCATCCGGTAGATTGCGCACCCAGCCGCTAAGCTGCAAGTCTTTGGCCTGCTGTTCAGTGGCAGCGCGAAAGCCAACGCCTTGCACGTTGCCATAAATCAAAAAATGCCGGGCGCTTATTCCCACTCAATAGTCGCCGGTGGCTTACCGGAAATATCATAGGTGACGCGAGAAATGCCTTCGATTTCATTAATAATGCGCCGTGACACCAAATCCAGAAAGTCATATGGCAAATGTGCCCAGCGGGCAGTCATAAAATCGATCGTTTCCACGGCACGTAAAGACACGACGTAATCATAACGGCGGCCATCGCCCATAACACCAACTGATTTAACTGGTAAAAACACGGCAAAGGCTTGGCTGGTTTTATCGTAAAGATCGTGTTTGCGTAACTCTTCGATAAATACATGATCGGCTTTACGCAGGATATCTGCATATTCTTTTTTGACTTCGCCGAGGATTCGGACACCTAAACCCGGACCAGGGAACGGATGGCGGTAGACCATATCGCGGGGCAGGCCAAGTTCGACGCCAAGTTTGCGGACTTCGTCCTTAAACAATTCACGCAGCGGCTCAATCAGTTTGAGCTTCATATGCTCCGGCAGGCCACCAACATTATGATGCGTTTTGATGACCTGCGCTTTGCCGGTCTTTGCCGCTGCCGATTCGATGACATCGGGATAAATCGTACCTTGTGCCAGCCAGTTAACATTTTTCAGTTTGCCGGCTTCTTCATCAAATACTGCGACAAACTCCCGGCCGATGATTTTGCGTTTGGCTTCCGGATCGTTTTCACCGGCCAGCGCATCCAGAAAGCGATCTTCGGCATCAACGCGAATAACGCGAATGCCCATATGTTTGGCAAACATCGCCATCACCTGATCGCCTTCCTGCTGGCGGAGCAGGCCATTATCAACAAACACGCAGGTCAGTTGATCGCCAATCGCTTTATGCAGTAATGCGGCAACTACGGATGAATCGACACCACCCGATAGACCCAGCAAAACTTCATCGTCTCCGACTTGCTGGCGGATGGTTTCGATGCTGTCTTCGATAATATTGGCAGCCGTCCACAGACATTCGCAGCCACAGATTTCGGTAAGAAAACGCTCGATCATGCGCTGACCCTGGGTAGTATGGGTCACTTCCGGGTGGAATTGCACACCATAAAAGCCACGCTCTTCATCAGCCATACCGGCAATCGGCGCGCTGTCGGTGCTGGCAATCACTTTAAAGCCTTCAGGCATTTGCATGACACGATCGCCATGGCTCATCCAGACATCAAGCATGCCAAAACCTTCTGCAGTGGCATGATCTTCAATATCACGGAGCAGCGTGGAATGGCCGCGGGCACGAATTTGCGCGTAACCAAATTCACGATGTGAAGACGATTCAACAAGGCCACCTAGTTGCATGGTCATGGTTTGCATGCCGTAGCAAATACCGAGTACCGGTACGCCCATTTCAAAAACACATTGCGGTGCTGCCGGTGCGGCGTCACCGATGGTCGAATCGGGGCCGCCGGAGAGAATAATGCCTTTGGGATTAAATTCACGGATCTCTT
>CBFHWI010000044.1:0-11470 GCA_965659475.1 Methylophaga sp. | reverse complement strand
CACCACGGTTAAGTAATCACACGCCTGAGCCGATTATCGAGATGCATCCCCGTGATGCGGCGCGCTGGCAATGTGCTGATAAATCATTGGCGGTTGTCGAGAGCCCGCATGGCAATTTAATCGGCCGGGTACAGTGCAGTGATGGCCAACGGTTGGGCAGTGTGTTTGTGCCGATTCACTGGAATGGCCAGTTTGCTGCGCATGCGATTGCTGATGCATTGGTGGCGCCGATTACCGATCCTTTATCTGGTCAGCCGCAGGCCAAACAAACAGCTGTGGCCATTCGCCCGTTTAAAGCTTTATGGCATGGCTTTATTTTATCCCGGCAACCTTTAGATCTGGCGCAAACCAGTTACTGGGTTAAAGTCAAAGGCCAGCAATTCTGGCGTTATGAATTGGCTGGTGAACAAGTTTTATTAAATCCGTCACATTGGGCACAAACGGTGATCGGTCACGACGGTGAGTGGCTGGAATTTGCCGATAAAAAAGCCGGTCGCTATCGCGCCGGTAAAGTGGTTAATGAACAGTTGCAGGCAGTGGTATTTATCGGTCCGGATCATCATTTGCCGGATCGCAGTTGGCTTAGCCAATTATTTGCTGCCGGTCAACTCGATAATGCCCAGCGACAAAGTCTGCTGATGGGCAAAGCACCGGGTGGTCAGGCGAATTTGGGGCCAATGGTTTGTGCCTGTTTTGGTGTGGCCGAACAAACCATTTGCAAGGCGATCAGTGAGCAGAAGCTGCAAAACGTTGAGCAAATCACCGCTGCTTGCCAGGCCGGTGGTAACTGCGGTTCCTGTATTCCGGAATTGAAACAGCTGCTGGCACGCACCGGGATGGACAGCTAGCACCTTCATGGTGCTAACCAAACGACATGATAATTTATAAAATCAATATAATTCAGTAGTTTAAAAATAGGCATATATTTTGCTCATTTAAAATCTGATTAATTTGTGCACTGTAACGCCGCAGTGTCAGCCCTTGGTAATGCAGCCATGTTTCCGCAATCGCGGTGCATGGCTTTTTGTTTTTTTAGAGGAATCAGAATGAAAAAAAATAACCGACCATTTGCGTTGAGTCTGCTGACTTTGACGTTGAGCAGTATATTCGTCGTACCGCAGGTCGCAGCAGATGACAGTTTCATCGAAGCGATGAAGTCCGGCAAAGTCAGTTTTTCTGCCCGTGCCCGTTATGAATCGGTTGAGCAGGATAATGCACTGAAAGATGCCGATGCCTTCACCTTACGGACGACACTTGGTTATGAAACGGGTCGTTTTAATGGTTTTGGTGGTTTTCTGGAACTCGAAGATGTGACTGATTTGGGTGATGATAATTACAACAGCACCACTAACGGTGAAAGCACTTACTCGGTAGTTGCTGATCCGGAAGGTACTGAAGTCAACCAGGCTTATTTAAGTTATCAGGGTTTTGACTCAATGCTGAAATTTGGCCGGCAGCAGATTACCTACCGGGATGCGCCTTTTCATCGGTATATCGGTAATGTCTTATGGCGACAAAATCAGCAAACCTTTGATGCATTTTCGATTCAGAACACATCACTGCCGGATACGCAGCTGAGCTATGCTTATGTTAATAAAATCAATACCATTTTTGGTGATGATCGTGACTTTGGCATTATTAAAAATGGCGTGATTGATGTAGACGCTCATCTGATTAATACCCAATACAGTGGTTTACCGTTTGGCAAGCTGGAAGGTTATGGTTATTTGCTGGACTATCAAGATGCTGAAGCGACTTCCTCTAAAACACTGGGTGTGCGGCTGAGTGGTGCACCGACCATCAATGATGGCTGGAATCTGGTTTATACCGCTGAATATGCCCGTCAAAGCGACTATAAAAGTGGCACCATGGAGGCGCAGGATTATTATCTGGCAGAACTGGGCGCCAAGCATAAAGGCTGGATGGCCAAGCTTTCCTATGAAGTTCAGGAAGGTGATGGTACAGACAGCTTTAAGACCCCACTGGGTACCAATCATGCGTTTCAGGGTTGGGCTGATCAATTTCTTACTACACCAGCACAAGGCCTGAAAGATACTTATCTGACGGTGGTTGGTAACGTACTTTTCGGAACCAAATTGATTGTTTCCTACCATGACTTTGAAACGGATCAGGACAGTCTGGATGCTGGTAATGAGCTGGATATCCTGCTGGAAAAAAACTTTGCCAAGCATTACACAGTGGGCGTCAAATACGCCGACTATAACGCCGATGAAGAATTTGCATCGCTGGTCGACACCGAAAAATTTTGGTTATACGGCATGGTTAAATTCTAAACAGATTTAATTTCTGCAAGCCGGGCTCAGGCCCGGCTTTTTGTTGCCTGTTTGATAGGTATGCACCAGATTAGCGCGGCTTGGCTAGCAGAGTAACCAAATTAATGCAGTCTATGGGAGTGGGTGGTTAATAACTGTTTGATATTAATAAATAAAGTGCTTGGCACGGCTTATGCTATTTATATTTTAGAGCCAATGAGGGAGGCCAGGCATGGGATATTTGATTGACGCATATTATCTGTTTCGGGAGTTGTTCAAGTTATTGTTTATGGTGTTAATTTCTCCGCTGGGGTTGGCGGCAGGATTCTTCCTCAGTTGGCAATAACATCATGATCTTTTGGTCTATCAGCATTGTCAGCCTAATGTTGCTCGGTTTGGCACTACGCCGGCGCTTGCAGCATCAGCAATTAAGGCTGGTTCTCGCTCACATGTCACGTTTACAACAACTTATCATGCTTTGTCAGCAGCATCGCGGTACCAGCAATGCCGTGGTGAATGGTGATCAAAGTCTTCGGCCACAATTACTTAATCTGCAACAACAAATAGACAGCTTCATCAAAGACAGGCGAAGCCGGGCACTGGAACGTTTCCCACAATGGCAGTCTTTTGTCGATCACTGGCCTCGTCTTAAGCATAACGTTTTGAACAACAATCAAAAAGCTTTTCTGCTGGTGCGCCAGCATAACCTGATGATCGAAGGGCAGTTGTCGCTGATTGATGATGCTTGCCGTTATTACCACTTACATCATTTGATGCTCGATAACATGACGCGGGTCTCCGAGGTGTGTCTGGACACACTGCGTGTTGCAGAAACGATGGGACAAATGCGTGCGATCGGTTCGGGGATTTGCTCCAGTGGCCGGGTCGATGGCGCTGATGCAATTGCACTGGAATTTCTACATCGCTCGGTGCAGGGACCCACGGAAGAATTGTTGCGCGAACTGCAAGCTATCAAAAATCCGCAATTGCGTGAGGTTTTGAATAATCAGCTGCCTTTAATAAGAGAGCATATCGACCTATTACTGCAACTCGTCGAGCAGGACGTGCTGGGCAAAAAAACGACCCAGGTAGACGCGACAAAGTATTTCAGTGTTGCCACCCGCCCCATTAGCGCCGTGCTGGAGAGCTTCAACATCATTACTCAATACGCTGTGATTAATTATGCAAAACTCATCTAAATCTTTAAAAAATAATACTTTTGGTCATCACACTATATTGGTTTGTGATCAACCTGATATCACCGCGACGATTAGTGACGTAGTGGCTGACACTGAATATGCCATTCATCAGCCGCTACAAAGTCTGTCGCAGCTATCTATCAGTCAGCATCTCAGTGAGATGACCATGCTGATCATTGCCGTTGACCGTTGTGACAGCGACATGATGCTGATGATCGAATTGTTATTGGCAGAAAAGCCGCTGCCAATAGTCATTTTTACCCAGTCATATGATCCAGTGGCACAACAAAAAGCCATTCAAGTCGGTGTGGCGGCATTTGTTGTTGATGGTTTGCGAACCAACCGGTTACTGCCGTTATTACAACTGGCAACGATACGTTTTGCCCAACAACGTAGTTTGTTGGATCAGGTGGATACGCTGCGTACCCAACTGGCAGAACGTAAAGTTATCGATCGTGCCAAGGGCTTGCTGATGCAACAGCGCCAGTGCAGCGAAGATGAAGCCTACAAACTGCTACGCACGACAGCGATGAATAAAAATATGCGTTTGGCGATGTTGGCACAGCAGGTGTTATCGGCCGCCAGTCTGCTGGAATCTGCTCACTGAAAAACGCTTGCACTGCAATGGTGCCAGAATGGACTGCAGTGGGCCAATCCAAAGCAACAAGCACTGCAAAAAAATTATAGGAATACTCAACTTGCTGTTTTAATTGTCTTTTAAAACAGGACTGTTAGTGGCATGTTTTCTGCAGGTGGTCCGTATCACTCCAACGGCGGATTGAGATTTGAAGGTGCATGGCGGCACTACCTCGTTAAATAGTTGGAGATCGATATGTTTAAAGCATATAACGTTTTACACAAAGCTGAGCCTTTAGTGTTATCAGCTTGTTTATTGTTAGGCTCGGCATTGTTTAGCATGACCGTTCATGCAGCACCCGGTGACCTTGAAAAAGAAGAATTAACGCTCGGTTTTATTAAGTTAACTGATATGGCCCCACTGGCCATAGCCTACGAAAAACGTTTTTTCGAAGATGAAGGCCTGTATGTCACATTAGAAGCGCAGGCAAACTGGAAAGTACTGCTTGATGGGGTTATCAACGGGCAATTAGATGGTGCCCATATGCTGGCCGGCCAACCATTGGGCGCGACCATCGGCTATGGTACCCAAGCCGATATTATCACCGCCTTCAGCATGGATTTAAATGGTAACGGTATCACTGTTTCCAATTCAGTCTGGGACGCCATGAAGCCAAATATTCCTATGGCAGAAGATGGCAAACCGGTGCATCCGATTTCAGCCAGTGCTTTGAAACCGGTAATTGAAGGCTATCAAGATGAAGGCAAACCTTTCCGGATGGGCATGGTGTTTCCGGTATCGACACACAACTATGAACTGCGTTACTGGTTAGCTGCTGGCGGTATTCACCCCGGTTATTATGCACCGCATAAAGGCGATACCAGCGGCCAGATCCAGGCTGAAGCTTTATTGTCAGTGACCCCGCCGCCTCAAATGCCGTCAACCATGGAGGCCGGCACGATTGATGGTTACTGCGTCGGTGAACCATGGAATCAACAGGCAGTATTTAAAGGTATTGGTGTGCCGGTGATCACCGATTACGAAATCTGGAAAAACAATCCGGAAAAAGTCTTTGGTGTCAGTGCCGAATGGGCCGAACAAAATCCTAATACCCATATTGCCCTGGTAAAGGCGTTGATCCGGGCAGCACATTGGCTGGACGCTGATAACAATGCCAACCGTACTGAGGCGGTCAATATTTTATCGCAACCTTATTATGTCGGTGCGGATGCCAAAGTCATTGCTAATAGTATGACGGGCACTTTTGAGTATGAAAAAGGTGATGTCCGCGAAGTGCCGGACTTCAATGTGTTTTTCCGTTATAACGCGACTTATCCCTATTACAGTGATGCGATTTGGTATTTAACCCAAATGCGCCGTTGGGGACAGATCTCTGATGCCAAGCCAGACGATTGGTACAAAGATATGGCCAAAAAAGTTTACCGGCCCGATATTTATGCCATTGCTGCTCAGGAGTTAATTGACGAAGGCAAACTGGCAGCAGAAGACTTTCCGGATTTTGCATCGGAAAGCGGTTTCAAGTCTCCACAAGATGATTTCATTGATGGTGTCGTTTATGACGGCCAGCAACCTAATGCCTATCTCGATCAATTTTCTATTGGTCTGAAAGGTGATGTGGTCATCGATTAAAGCAGGAAAAGGATTAAGCTGTTTATGAAAGACAAAATTATTTATTTGATGGAAACAGCCGGTCTGACATGGCTTATCCCGCTGGTGCGTCTTGCCAGCGGGGAGGCCCCTGTTCGCCAGCTACAACAACTGGCCATGCTGATTGGTTTACCGTTTTTGGCAATACTCACTTTTATTTTTCTCTGGCACATCGGTGCTGCTAAAGTCGAAACCAGCCTGGGTCAGCTACCTGGGCCAGTTCAGGTGTGGCAGCAAAGTGGCAATTTGCTGGATGAACACAATGCTGAGCGTGCCCGGGCCGATGCTTTTTATGATCGTCAACTGCAACGCAATGCCGATATCCTCGCCAAAAATCCGGATGCAGAAATCAAAATAAGAGACTTCACCGGCCGGCCGACATTTATTGATCAAATCTGGACCAGCTTGTTTACGGTCTTTGTCGGCTTCTTACTGGCAACAGTGATTGCGGTGCCGATTGGTATTGTTAGTGGCCTCAGCAATCATTTATATGCTGCACTGAATCCACTGATTCAGATCTTTAAACCGGTATCACCTCTCGCCTGGCTGCCCATTGTCACGATGGTAGTCAGCGCTGTGTATGTGTCCAGTGATCCGATGTTTGAAAAATCGTTTATTACATCAGCGATCACCGTCATGTTGTGTTCTTTATGGCCAACGCTGATTAACACGGCGGTGGGCGTATCAAGCATCGACCGGGATTTGATTAATGTCGGCAAAGTGCTGCGACTGAGTTACCTGACCACCGTTTGGAAAATTGTTATTCCATCGTCAATTCCGATGATTTTTACCGGCCTGCGGATTTCGTTGGGCATTGGTTGGATGGTGCTGATTGCTGCCGAAATGCTGGCACAGAATCCAGGGCTAGGTAAATTTGTCTGGGATCAGTTTCAAAATGGCAGCTCGGATTCGTTGAGCCGAATTATGGTAGCGGTAATCACCATTGGTTTATTGGGCTTTGTGTTGGATCGACTGATGCTGACGCTGCAAAAGCTATTTTCTTACGATAAAAATGCGGTGATCCGCTAGGAGCCAATGATGGACAGTTATTTACACTTGGATCATGTGAGTATTGAATTCCCAACGGCTAATGGGCCGTTCCGGGCGCTGGACAAGATCAATCTTAAAATCGATAAAGGCGAGTTTGTCAGCATTATTGGTCATTCTGGTTGTGGTAAATCGACGGTGATGAATATTGTTGGCGGTTTATATCAGGCCACTGAAGGCGGGGTGGTATTGCAAGGTAAAGAAGTCAATGAACCCGGACCAGATCGGGCCATTGTGTTCCAGAATCACGCACTGTTTCCGTGGCTGAGCTGTTATCAGAATGTTGAAATTGCTGTGAAATCGGTATTTGGCAAGAGCCGCAGTCGCAGCGAGATTCGTGACTGGACACTGCACAATTTAGAACTGGTGAAAATGACCCATGCCAAAGACAAACTACCAGCGGAGATCTCCGGCGGTATGAAGCAACGGGTTGGTATTGCCCGGGCACTGGCGATGGAACCCAAAGTGTTGCTGATGGATGAACCTTTTGGTGCATTGGATGCACTGACCCGTGCACATTTGCAGGATTCGTTGATGGAGATTCAAACAACACTGAACAACACGGTGATCATGGTCACCCATGATGTTGATGAGGCGGTGTTGCTGTCGGACAAAATTGTCATGATGACCAACGGTCCGGCGGCTACTATAGGTGAAGTACTGGCGGTTAATTTACCGAGGCCACGGGCTCGCTTGGCATTGGCCGATGATGCTGATTACAACCATTATCGGGCAGCGGTGATCCATTTTCTGCATCAAAAATATAAGCGTGATGCAGCATAAAATTGGGGTTGAGCAGCAGTAAAGTCTTCAATTTTTTGGAGTAGGGAAGCAAAAAAAGCCGGTGACCTTGGCCACCGGCTTCAGTTAAATAAAAACGATGTTAGCGAACCGGTAAATATTCCAGTGTGCCGGCTTTCATATCCGGTACCAATAATTGTTTACCATCGGCTGACAGGGCAATATCGGCTGCGGCTTTAAAATCATCGCGCAGCAGTTGCGGTGTCGCTTTTGGTTCAACCAACTGCCAGACTTTGCCGTTACTCCAGTCACTGACATACAGTAAACCGTTGGCATCGCGTACCAGACCATCGGCACCACCAAAACCCTGGTTAACCTTATCGATTTTGCTACTGGCTAAATCCAGCGTAAATAAATCACCGGTGCCGAAATCGGCCACCAACATTTGGTTTACACCATCATTCAGCAGGCCATTGGGCCGTTTGATACCCGATTTTTCATTAATCACTTCCGTGATATGACCATCTGGTGTGACTTTGTAGATACCGGCATGTTTACCGTCGTCATTACCACTGTCGGAGATAAAGACGTTACCGATGCCGTCAATCTCAATATCGTTGAGGAATTCGGCTTTACCCGGAAAGTCTTTAGCCGCGGCAATGACTTCTGTTTGACCATCTAAAGTGACTTTGATCAATTTGTCGTTATCAGCCACATACAAAACGTTATCAAACATATCGATGCCTTTGGGATCATCGAGACCATCCGCTAAGGTCTTGGTGCTGCCATCAGTATTGACGACGGTGACTTTACCATCCCCATCTTTGCCAAACTCACCGATTTCAGTAACAAATACGCGACCATCGGCATGGGCAATCACCGATTCCGGCATCATTAAACCCGTAATCGTGTTGGTGCTGACAGTGTTGCTTTCAGCAGCTTGACTGGCATTTTCTTCGCCATAGCTGACCCGGTAAATCACACCGTTATAGTCATCAGAAACCAGCAATGAACCATCGGGCATTTGCAGCACATCGGTAGGCCGGCCCCAGGCTTCACCATCGTTCAACCAGCCATCGATAAACGGCTCCTGACCGACAACCTTATGGTTATCATCAAACGTCACGCGGACCAGCGAGTAACCGACTGGCTCGGTGCGATTCCAAGAACCATGTTGCGTGACAATGGCATCACCCTGATATTCAGCCGGGAATTGTTTGCCGGTGTAAAACTTAAAGCCTAAATTGGCGCTATGGGCCTGAAATTCGACTTCAGGATGAGTCACGTCTTTAGGCGGTGTTTTGTCAGCCCAATCTTTATGACGATCTTTGCCGCCGGCATAATACGGAAAGCCAAAATGCATACCTTTTTCGGGTGCAGCATTCAGTTCACCGGGCGGCGTATCATCACCCATCATATCGGTGTTGTTATCAGTGAAATACAGCACACCGGTATCCGGCTGAAAATCCATACCGACCGAATTACGTACGCCTTCAGCGAAAATTTCGGCATCTGAGCCATCCGGATTCATACGAACAATGGTGGCTTCGTATCCTTTAACATCACAGATATTACAAGGTGCGCCAACCGTGACATACAGTTTGCCATCGGGTCCGAAATCAATATAACGCCAGCCGTGATGCGCTTTATCGGGCAGATCTTCAAAGATCACTTCACGCATCTGTTTAAACGGCAGGTTTAAATCAAAACCGGGCGCCGCATAACGGGCAATACGGTTTTGCTCGGCCACATATAAATTACCTTCGTACATAGCAACACCATTACCAACTTTCAGATCATCGAGAATGGTGACCACTTGATCTGCTTTACGATCTTTATCTTTGTCGACTAGTGCATAGACATTTTCATAACGGGTGCCGACAAACACGGTACCGGTAGATTGCCCCAGTGCCATTTGCCGGGCATCGGGGACTTCGGCATAAATTTCAACTTTGAAACCATCTGGCACATTCAATTTATGCAGATTTTTTTGGGCATCTTCAGCATCAGCAAACGCACTGACAGAGACCAGGCCCAGCGCAGCAAAAAGCATACTGGTTAACGGTTTGGCTGTTAATGTCATAACAACTCCTTTCACAGAAAAAGTAAATTTACGGCGTGACAATGATCTTGCCCAGCTGTTGATTGGATTCGAGATATTGGTGGGCTGCGACGATATCATCGAGCTTGAAGGTTTTGGCGATCACCGGTTTTAAGCTGCCATCAGCCAAACCTTGTTCGATAAAGGCGACGCCACGGCCCAGACGGGGGGCATCCTGGGTAAATTCAAACAGGGTATAGCCGCGAAAGGTCAGGCCTTTACCGAGTGCGGCAAATAATGGAAAAGGTGTGACCTGTGTACTTAGCGCGCCGTAAACAAAAATCTGTGCAAACGGTTTACAGGCAGCTGCCAAATCTTCAAGCATCGGACCGGCCACCGGATCAAACACCATATCGGCACCAGCGCCGCTGGTGATGGCCATGACTTGTTCGGAAATAGATTGTGATTCACTGATAATGACATGTGCCGCACCCTGTTGTTTCAGTGACTCGGCTTTATCTGCCGTGCGGGTTATGGCGACCGGTATGGCACCTACCTGATTGGCTATTTGAATGGCGGCAAGCCCAACACTGATGGAAGCTGCCGGGATCAGCAACACCTGATGTTGTGATAAATGCCCTAAATCAATCAACGCGCCCCAGGCGGTCAAATATTGCATCCATACCGCAGCCGCTTGTTCGGCGTTGATATTATCGGGCCGTTTGACCACGGCAGATACTGGCACTAAAGCCACGTCGGCGTAGGTGCCATATTGATTCATCGAAAAAGCCGGAATCACGCTGACTTTATCGCCGACTTTAAAAGCGCAACTATCACTGCCTACGGCTTCGACGATGGCGGCTGCTTCATAGCCAATCGGGGCGGGTGGTTTGGGCGCTTCCAGATATTGGCCAGAGCGAAACATCACTTCAGCGCGGTTCAGGCCGATGGCTTCTATGCGGACTTTAATTTCGTCTGATGCCGGTTCACCGATAGTCAGATTGTCTATTTGTAACACCTCCGGGCCACCGGTTTGATGAAAACGAACTACCCTGGTCATGTTGCCTCCTTGGTCAGGTCATAAAATTGGAATGTTTCAATTTAAGCCGTTGTAACGGCATGTCTGTTAGTTAGCACATACAGGAAAATCAGGCTGATAAACGCTTCGAGTGGCGCAACAGTTTGCTGCATTTTGGCCCGCAAAATAGCCCCTTGCCAGCCGGATAACAAGAACTCGGCTAATTGCATCACATCTGCATCAGCCGATAATTCGCCGGATATTTTGGCGGCTTGTAAACAGATCGCAAATTGTTGTTTCCAGCCTTCAAAAACGCCATCCAGCCGGGCACGGAACGTTTCATTCTGCGTTGATAATTCCTGACCCAGCGTGCCAATTAGACAGCCACGTTTACATTGACCATCACGGATACGCTCGACACCTGACTGCAAATAATTGCGAATTCGCGTCAGTGGTGTAAACCGCTCATCCTGCAAATAATCAGCAACTAGTTCAGCATACTTGGAGGCGGTGTCATCAATAATGGCCAGACCAAAATCTTCTTTGCTGGCGAAGTAATGATAGAACGAACCCTTGGGAACGCCAGCAGTTTGCAGCAAAGTGTTGAGGCCAGTTGGGTTAAACCCCTGGTTACCAATTACCCGGGTGCCGACATCAATCAGCAATTTTCGGGTGTCTACTCGCGCCATGTATTAGACCAGTCGTCTAGCAATCATTTGTGCATGCTAGACCAGACCTTTGTTGATTGCAAATTCAGCCAGTTTTCCTTTTAACGGCACAAAATCCACTGTTGAAATGTACATAATTTTAATGTGTTATTTTGCTATGAAAGGGGACTGTTTAGGTAAAGTTAACCGTCGTGGAACTGTCAGGCATGTCGCAGCCACTAATCTTAAGTGTTATTTA
>CBFHWI010000043.1:0-14401 GCA_965659475.1 Methylophaga sp. | reverse complement strand
GAAGAGCAGGGTGTGGATCGTGAAGCGTTTGCCAAACAGATGAATTCTTTTATCGTGCAAACGCAAGTCAAAAAAGCCTTAGTCATGAGTCAAACTTCAGGCATTACCGGTGTCCCGGCAATGATCGTCGATGGTAAATACCGTACCGATGCGCCACAGGCCGGCAGCCTTGAAGAAATGCTGGATGTGGTTGACCATTTGGTTGCTAAGGCAGCCGCTGAAAAATAACTGATTGTTATGATCGGACAAAAAGCCGCTTAATACGGGCTTTTTTATGTGATTTATAAAGCTGCTGGCAGTGATTGGCTGGGGCCCGTCGGTGGCTCAAGGGGGGTAACCAACTCCGGATTGACAGTATTATGCTGCAGCATAATGTCGTAATAGCGGCGAATATTCGCCACGTAGCGCACCGGTTCACCACCACGTGCATAGCCGTAACGGGTTTGTTCGAACCACTTTTTTTGCGCCAGTAAAGGCAGATTCTCACGGACATCTGTCCAGCGATCCGGATTGCCGCCATGCGTTTGGGTCAAGATACGAGCGTCTTCCAGATGGCCCATCCCGATATTATAGGCAGCCAGTGCCATCAAGGTGCGATCCGGTTCTTGAATGCGCTCAGGCAAACGCTCACGCATTAAATCCAGATAAGCCGCCCCGGCGATGATGCTTTGTTTGGGATCCTGGCGATCTTCGACGCCCATTTCTTCTGCGGTGGCCCGAGTTAGCATCATCAGCCCTTTCACTCCAGTGCTAGACACGGCCCGAGGATTCCAATGAGATTCCTGATAGGCAATAGCTGCCAATAATCGCCAGTCAAAGTTATATTGTTCCCCAGCCTGTATAAACCACTTTTGGTAGGCTGGTAAATGCGTTAATACTCGACGATGAATGGTTCGAGTGTCGACATAATCAAAGCGGCGAATATGGCCGTAATAGCGCTCAGTCAAACGGTTCAGAAAGCCATTTTCTTCAATGGCATCAAAAAAGTTAATGACTTCCCGGTACAGGCTGACATCGCGGCCTTTTTTCAAACCCCACGCCAAAGGCTGTGGATCGGAAATATCGAAGGCGACCCGTAATTCGGGATAAAGTCCTTGGGTGGCAGACATCTCATTGGAGTCAACAATGGTGTAATCGATTAATTCCAATTGCAGCAGCTCTAGTAAGCCACTGCTGTCGATATCATTATTGGCAATCCAGCTCAGGTCAGGCACTTCTTTTTTTAGTGCCTGTAAATGCTCAACATGACTGCTATCGGCCAGTACTTCAAGCTGACCGTTACCTAGCTGGGTAATATTTCGTGGCCTTTTTGCACCATTGCGGTAAATCAGTTGCTGACTGACTTCATGATAAACCGGCCCAAAACGGATTTTTTGTTGTCTTTCTGGTGTGACCGTCAGACCTGCAGCGGCAATGTCCGCTTCACCCTGGTCCAGCATTCGCAACATATCACCCAAGCTTTCAGGAATGATAATTTTCAGATCAACATTCAGCTCATTGGCAAATTGCTGGGCGAGCTCATATTCAAAGCCGGCCATTTCCTGGGGAGATTTTTGATAATAACTGGTCAGGCCCTGACGACTGACGACACGTAACTCGCCACGTTCCTGAATTTTCTCAAGGTGCGTCCGCGCATCATCGCAGGCAGCCAGTGCCGTGAGTGAGAGAAGTAAAACAAACAGTTTTTTCAAATGCATACTTTGTTGTTGATGGCAAAGAATTATCACCTGATAAGGACTGATTTGCACCCCTTAAAGTTTAGGCGGGCTAATGTTGATTGTCGTTGATGGTCGATAAAAGTGACAGGAAGTGGCCCACAAAATTAGCGCCGCTGACGGAAAAAATCACGTAGTAACTGACTGCTTTGCTCAGCTAGTACGCCGGATTCGCAAATCACCCGATGGTTGATATTGGGTAAGCTAAATACATCCAGCAAACTGCCGGCAGCACCGGTTTTCGGTTCGCTGGCGGCGAACACCAGGCGTTCGATACGGGCATGCACCAGGGCGCCGGCACACATCACGCAGGGTTCCAGCGTCACATACATCGTGGTACCCGGCAAACGGTAGTTATGCATTTTCTGACACGCTGCTTGCAGGGCAATTATTTCAGCATGGGCGGTGGCATCAGCGCGGCTGATTGGCTGGTTAAAGCCTTCAGCCAACAATTCGTTGTTGTGCACAATGACGGCACCAACAGGCACTTCACCAGTAGCTTGTGCCTGCGCCGCTAAATTCAGTGCTTGCTGCATCCAGTAGGCATCATCCGCCATGCTGAATATGTCGCTGTATTAAATTCAATAACCGCTGACTGGCGCCTTGGCTTTGTTTGATTAAATCCTGACCGGCTTCGCCCATTTCAGCGCGTTGTTTGGGGTCAGCCAACAGATCGATAATGGTGATCGCTAAATCAGCGCTGCCATTAACTTTTACCGCCGCGCCAAATTGCAGAAACCGTTCGGTAATTTCAGTGAAATTAAAGTAATGCGGTCCGGTCACGACAGCCCGGCCCAGGGCGGCAGGTTCCAGTAAATTATGGCCACCATGGTGGACCAGACTGCCGCCAATCAAGGCGATATCGGCAGTCGCATAAAATAATGGTAATTCGCCCATGGTATCAACTACCAGCACTTGTATTGACGACGGGCAGGGTTTGTTGTCGCTGCGGCGTAACGTTTTCAGACCATTACGCCGACATAAACCCGCGACACGATCGAATCGTTCCGGATGGCGCGGCACGATGATCAGCAATAAATCAGCAAACTTGCCACGCACTTGTTTGGCGGCATTGAGAATGATTTCTTCTTCACCTTCATGGGTGCTGGCGGCGATCCAGACCGGCCGGTTACCCCACATCGCCCGTATGGCTTCCGCTTGTTCGCTGAGACTGGCGGGCAGGCTGATTTCATATTTAAGATTACCAACCGCATGCACCCGGTCGACCACTGCACCTAAAGCCTGAAACCGCTGACGATCTATCTGTGTCTGGGTGGCGATTAAGGGCAAACTTTGCAGCATTTGTCGGCTAAATTTGGCTACACGTTGATAGCCTTTGGCGCTGCGTGCTGATAAGCGGGCATTGGCAATGACCAGTGGGATGTTTTGTTGCTGGCAAGTGATTAATAAATTTGGCCACAGTTCGGTTTCCATAATAATGCCAAATTGTGGCTGCATGGCCTTCAGGAACCGGCGAATGGCAAACGGTAAATCGTAAGGCAAATAACAATGCAGCACTTTATCCCCAAACAAGCTCTTGACCCGCTCGCTCCCCGTCGGTGTCATGGTCGTGATCAACAGTTGATGTTGTGGATAAATCTCCCGTAGCCCTTTTATCAGTGGCCGGCTGGCTTCCACTTCACCAACTGATACGGCATGTACCCAGATAATTGGTTGCCGCGTATTTCTGGCAGCAATAAAACCAAAGCGCTCATTCCAACGTTTGAAATACGCTGGTGCCCGCAAGCCACGCCAGATAAGACGCAGACATAAAAACGGGATAGCAAAATAAAACAGCAGGGTATAAATCAGCTTCAAAACGAGCTCACATAATGGCGAGAATGAGATAAATAAACGTCGAAATGATAGCATAGGCGCAATTTTCCAGCCGATAGCTATCATGACAATTTTGCAAAAACGCTTTTTACATCCCCGCTTTTGGCCCAATTGGCTGGGACTGGGTTTAATGCGTTTGTCGGTGATTCTGCCGGCCAGCTGGCAGTTGGCGATTGGTAAATTGATAGGCCAGCTGATGTGGCTGTTTGCCAAAGACCGTGCGCGTATTGCCCGGCGTAATCTGGAATTGTGTTTTCCGGCATTATCAGCAGCTGAGCGGCAGGATTTACTGCGGCGCAATATGCAGACCATGGGCATGATGCCGCTGGAAACGGCGCTGAGTTGGTGGGCTTCAGATGAGCGATTAGCCAAACGGGTTGATTATCGCGGACTTGAGCATTTGCAGGCGGCGCTGGCCAAAGGCAAAGGCGTTATTTTGCTGACTGGCCACTTTACCAGTATGGAGTTGGGTGGCCGGCTGATGATGCTCAAGCAGCCAACTTATGTGATGTTTCGTGAACTGAAAAGCCCGTTATTTAATGCGGTAATGCTCAAGTATCGGCAGTTTCACAGTGAGGGCACTATATTACAGGCCGATATGCGCAGCATGCTCAGAGCGCTGAAAAAGAACAAAGTGGTCTGGTATGCGCCGGATCAGGATTTTGGCCGGCGAACCTGTGTATTTGCCAAATTTTTCGGTGTGCAGGCAGCAACTATTCCGGCCACTGCCCGCATTGCCAAAATGAGTGGTGCGGCCATTGTGCCTTATGTACCTATTCGGCAAGCCGATGGTCGATATTTGATTGATATTAGCCCGGCGGTGGAAAATTATCCGACCGATGATGAACTGGCAGATGCGCAGCGGATTAATGACTGGGTTGAGTCGCAGGTCAGACCGTCGCCTGAACAATATTTATGGGTGCATCGCCGTTTCAAAACCCAGCCGGAAGGCAAAGGCCAGCTTTACAAACGGGGTTAAAGCCAACTGGTGGGCGTGAAGCTGTAGCTGATTATCAGCGATTCCGAACCGGGATTGCTTTTGGCCAGATCAGCGTTGGACATATGATAGAGCATCACAGAAAGCTTTGACGAAGGGGATAAGCGATAGCCCAATTCCAGGCCGCTGCGAAATAAAAAACCGCTTCCCAGGTCTATGCCACCACCATCCTGATAACCCACTATCGCCAGCTGGGGTGTTAACAGCCAGTTTTCACTGAGCAAAAAATCATATCGTAGTCCGGCATGGGCCCAATAACCGCCATCAGTATTGGCACTTATGCCGATTGCCGGGATCAGATCCCATGACTGTGGTTTAAAGCGATATTCGGCCCCAAATTCTGTACTTTGCTCATCACTTCCAAAAACTCCAAAGAGGCCGGTTGATAACGCTATTTCCGGCGATTGCGCCATCAGTTTGAACGGAAATAGCAAACAGGAAACAATACTGAAAAGCAGTGTTAAATGAACCATAGCAAGCTCCCTGCAAATAATAGGTGCACCATATTCTTATTATCAGCGCCACACTTTGTAAATAGCTAGGCAAAAAAAAGCCACCCGGTGGGTGGCTTTTAAAAGCTGTGAATTGCCCAAACGATTAACGTTTAGAGAATTGTGGTCTCTTGCGAGCTTTGTGCAGACCGATTTTCTTACGTTCTACGGCACGTGCATCGCGGGTAATGAAACCAGCTTTACGCAGTTCAGTTTTCAATTCGCTGTCCAATTCAACCAATGCGCGGCTGATACCATGACGGATAGCACCGGCTTGGCCGTTGTTACCACCGCCACGAACAGTGATTTTCAGATCAACTTTGTCGAGCATTTCCACCAGTTCCAGCGGCTGACGAACGACCATGCGTGATGTTTCACGACCAAAGTAATCTTCCAGCGTGCGGGTGTTAATAGAAATAGTACCAGTGCCTGGTTTCATGAAAACCCGAGCAGTGGAGCTTTTGCGACGGCCTGTTGCGTAATATATATCTGCCATAACGATATCCGTTTAAATTTCCAGCATTTGAGGTTGTTGGGCAACGTGAGGATGTTCAGTACCAGCATATACTTTCAGTTTGCTGAACATCGCGCGACCCAGAGGGTTTTTCGGCAACATGCCTTTGACCGCAGACTGGATAACACGCTCAGGTGCTTTGTCCAGCTGTTTTGCCAGAGAAATAGACTTAATACCGCCGATGTGACCGGTGTGGTGGTAATAGATTTTATCTTGCATCTTGTTACCAGAAACACGCAGTTTTTCTGCATTAATCACGACGATATAATCACCAGTATCAACGTGTGGCGTGTAAATTGGTTTATGTTTGCCGCGCAGACGACGGGCAATTTCGGTCGCCATGCGACCCAGCGTTTTGCCATTGGCGTCGACGACGAACCAGTCACGACGAACTTCGGCAGGTTTTGCACTAAAGGTTTTCATTCCGCGGGTTGCTCCTGAAAAAATACGCAGGCGGTCTAAATAAAGAGGGTGAATATTACGGATTCAAGCGGCCACTGTCAACAGCATTTACATAAACAACCAGAGCAGGATGCCGCCAAGAATTAAACGGTAAACAACAAACGGCCACATGCCGATGCGTTCCAGTAATTTCAGAAAGATAACTATACACAGATAGGCACTGATTGCTGAAAAAGCGGCGCCAAAAAATAGGACTGACCAGTTGGCACCGGTATCGGCCACGATCAGCTCAGCGGTTTTTAACGTACCGGCTAGGAAAATCACCGGGATCGATAATAAAAACGAAAAGCGGGCGGCCGCCTGCCGGGTTAAACCGAGCATCAAACCGGCGGTCATAGTAATACCGCTGCGTGATGTGCCGGGAATTAACGAGACTGCCTGAGCAATACCAATGAATAATACATCTTGCCAGCGCAGATTGTGTTCATCGCGCACCCGTTTACCCTGCCAGTCAGCCCAGCCCAGCAATAAGCCAAAGCCAATCGTTGTTGCCGCGATGACCAGCGGCTCGCGGAGCATAAATTCTATTGCATCACCAAAGAACAAGCCGACTAAGCCAGCCGGAATGGTGCCAAAACCAATAGCCCAGGCCAAATTGCTGTCACCAACCGTTTGCAGGCGCTGTATCGAATGGAGCCAATCTATTATTAAAGTGCGCAGTTGCTGGCGAAAATAAAAAATAATCGCTGCAAGCGTCCCCACATGCACCGCGACATCAAACGCCAGTCCCTGATCCTCCCAACCAGCAATGATCGGCAGTAAAATCAAATGCGCCGAGCTGGAGATAGGCAAAAACTCAGTCAAGCCCTGCAATACAGCGAGGGCGATAATCTGTATAAAATCCATGAAATGGTCTGCTTTAGTCGTTCACATCAAATAGACATAGTATTTGTAAGCCTTATATTATCCGGCTTCATGTTAAAATTCGCACTTATATTTATTACACCCTGTTAAAAAGGATTAGCTGACCCGCTATGTCAACCCGAATACGCGAAATCCCCTACAACTACACTTCATTCTCAGATCGCGAAATTGTTATTCGCTACATGGGTGAACCGATGTGGGACATTCTGCAGCAGTTGCGTGAACAACGTAAAACCGGCCGTAGCGCCAAGATGCTATTTGAAGTGCTCGGTGATATGTGGGTCATCACGCGCAATCCATTTATTCAGGATGACCTCGTTGAAAACGGCAAACGCTGGCAGTCTCTGCGTCATGCCTTGCATCACCGACTGGATCAGATTCGCAATCGTGCCACGCAAAATGAAAATCATTTGGCATTGCAGCTGGAACAGTCAGCGCGGACTGCCGTTGAAAAATTTGAACGGGATTTGCTGGCCACCGCCGAGCGTCGCAAACTGGTATTACGCAAACTAAGCAGGACCACTAAGAGACATAATATTAAGTTTGATGGTCTGTCTCGGGTTAGTCATGTCACCGATGCAACTGACTGGCGGGTAGAGTTTCCGCTGGCGGTGATTACGCCGGATAGTGAAGCCGAAATGGCGGCGATTATTGCGGCTTGTATCGAACTGGGCCTGACAGTCATTCCACGTGGTGGCGGTACTGGCTATACCGGTGGTGCGATTCCTTTAACTGTCGACAGTGTGGTGATTAATACCGAAAAGCTGGAAGGGCTGGGCGCGGTTGAAATTCGCCAATTACCTGGGCGTGATGATCAGGTTGCTACGGTACGTGCAGAAGCCGGTGTCGTCACCCGTCGGGTATCTGATTTGGCTGGTAAAAACGGTCTGGTGTTTGCCGTTGATCCCACCTCGCAAGATGCCTCGACCATCGGCGGCAACGTTGCCATGAATGCTGGTGGTAAAAAAGCCGTTATGTGGGGCACAGCGCTGGATAATCTGGTGTCCTGGAGAATGGTGACGCCTGATGCGACCTGGATGGAAGTCGAGCGTCTCAACCACAACATGGGCAAAATCCATGACATTGAAATGGCTGAATTTAAGATCAGCCGTTTCCAACCCGATGGTAAAACGCTGATCGATGAACCGGAAGTGATTCGTATTCCGGCGCGTGAATTACGCAAGTTGGGTCTGGGTAAGGACGTTACCAATAAATTTCTGGGCGGCCTGCCGGGTATTCAAAAAGAAGGCTGTGATGGCCTGATTACGTCGTCAGTGTTTGTGCTGCATCGGATGCCGGATTATATCCGTACCGTCTGTCTGGAATTTTTTGGCAATGACTTGAGTAAAGCGGTGCCAGCGATTGTTGAGACCAAAAATTATCTCGACAGCAATAAAAAAATCCTGCTGGCTGGTATGGAGCATCTTGATGAACGTTATGTAAAAGCTGTTGATTACAGCACCAAAGCGCCGCGCAGTGTCGCGCCCAAAATGGTGTTGCTGATTGATATCGTCGGTGATGATGAAAATGCCGTCGCCGAGGCCTGCTCAGAAGTGGTACGTTTATCCAATGCCCGTGATGGCGAAGGTTTTATCGCGGTGAGCCCTGAAGCCCGGGCACGATTCTGGGCGGATCGGGCGCGGACTGCGGCGATTGCCAAACATACCAATGCCTTCAAAATTAACGAAGACGTAGTAATTCCGTTGGAGCGGTTATCGGAATATAACGATGGTATTGAGCGTATCAATATCGTGCAGTCTACCCGTAACAAATTACAAACGGCTGATGCGGTACTGAGTTATCTGCAAAGTCAGCCCAAAGAGCTGAAACAAACTGCCAAAAAGCTCGACGACAGTGCTGAAAACGATGCCATTCTCAAATCGAAAATTGACACAGCATCAGCGCATTTGCTGGTGGTTAAAGCCCGCTGGCAGCAAGTGCTCGACAATCTGGACACCGATGCTGGTAAATTAAATGATTTGTTGTCTGACCATGCTAAAGCGGCGGTTATCGAAGGCGATACGTTGTTCCGCGTTTTACAGCGCCGTGATTTGCGGATTTCCTATCGTCAGGAAGTGGAAAAACCACTGAAAGAGCTATTTCAGGGACAGACGTTGGAAGCGCTGCGAAACAAGCTGGATGAGATCCATGCAGAAAATCGCTCTGGCCGGCTGTTTGCGGCGACACACATGCACGCCGGCGACGGTAATGTACATACCAATATTCCGGTCAACTCCAATGACTATCAGATGATGCATGAAGCCGAACGCATCGTGGATCAAGTAATGGCACTGGCTGGTAAGCTGGGCGGTGTTATTTCCGGCGAGCATGGTATTGGTTTGACCAAAATGCAGTATCTGGACAAAGCTACCATTGATGCCTTTGCAGGCTATAAAACAAAAGTCGATCCGCATGGCCGTTTTAATGCCGGTAAATTATTGGCCGGTTCTGGCTTGGATAAAGCCTACACACCATCGTTGCGATTACTGCAACAGGAAGCTTTGATCCTCGAAGCCAGCGAGCTTGGCGAGATCAACAATGACATCAAGGATTGCCTACGCTGCGGTAAATGCAAACCGGAATGTACCACGCATGTTCCGCGAGCTAATTTGTTGTATTCCCCGCGTGACAAAATTCTCGGTACCGGTTTGATCATGGAGGCTTTTCTCTACGAAGAACAGACCCGGCGCGGTATTTCAGTGCGACATTTCGATGAGATGAACGATGTTGCTGATCACTGCACGATTTGTCATCGCTGTTTGAATCCGTGCCCGGTGAATATCGACTTTGGTGATGTCACCATGAAAATGCGTGCCGTGCTGAAAAAACAAGGTAAACGTAACTTCAGTGTCGGCACCATGAGCGCGATGGCTTATCTGAATGCCAAAGATCCGCTGACTGTCAAAATAATGCACAAAACACTGGTGCAAATGGGCGCCAAGGCGCAGCGTTTGGCACATGGTGCAGCCAAATATATGGGCCTGCTGGCGAATGCTAAGAAAAAACGACCTTTGCCGACCACCGGTAAAACGCCGATGCTTGAGCAGGTCGTGCATTTTGTTAAAAAACCGATGCCCGGTAATCTGCCAACGCAAACGACGCGCGGCATGCTCGGTCTTGAAGATGACAAAATGGTACCTATCCTGCGCGATCCGCATAAGGTCAATGAAGAATCCGATGCGGTATTTTATTTCCCCGGTTGTGGTTCTGAGCGGCTGTTCAGTCAGGTTGGTTTAGCGACGCTGGCGATGCTGTATGAAGTGGGAACAGAAACGGTATTACCGCCAGGTTATTTGTGCTGTGGTTATCCGCAGGCGTCAATTGGTGATGATGACAAAGCGACATCGATTTCTACTGCCAATCGCGTACTGTTCCACCGTGTTGCCAATACACTGAATTATATGGATATCAAGACGGTGATTGTGTCTTGCGGTACCTGTATGGATCAGTTGCTGAAATACGAGTTTGAGCAGATTTTCCCGGGCTGCCGGCTGTTGGACATTCACGAATATCTGATGGAAAAAGGCGTCAAGATGGAAGGCGTCGACGGAGTGCAATATCTGTATCATGAGCCGTGCCACACGCCGATGAAAACCTATAAATCGACCAGTGTGGCAGGTAGTTTGCTGGGCCAAGATGTGACGCTCAATGATCGCTGCTGTGGTGAGGCCGGTACTTTTGCGGTGGCAAGACCGGATATTGCGACGCAGGTACGTTTTCGTAAGGAAGAAGAAATCACCAAGGGCATTATGGAGTTGACTGGCGAAGAAAAAGTTAAAAACGGCAATGTCAAAATGCTGACTTCTTGCCCGGCTTGCCAGCAAGGTTTGTCACGCTACAGCGAAGATACCGGTATTGAGACTGACTATATCGTCGTTGAAGTCGCCAAACATGTGCTCGGCGATAACTGGCACACGCGCTTTATTGACAATGCCAAAGCCGGTGGTATTGAACGGGTTCTGCTGTAAAAAATTTGGGCAGCTGTTTAACGGCTGCCCGTTTTTTATTTACGGCTTAATGGTTCGCCGGCAAAGCTGATGCCATCCCAGCCATGTTTCATAAAGTGACGAATATTCTGATGATCATCGCCTTTTGGGTTCAGTAATATATCTTTGCGGTAAAAATCACCAAAGCAGGCCAGCGTGTGGGCTTCGTTCAGATCCTGGTGCAATCCAAATGCAAAAATTTTGCATGAACCGTTGTTTTGCCCTGCCTGATTTTCTAAACCGGCATTCTTGAAAGCGGTTGGCGTGAAATCATAATTGTCATCAATGACCGCAATGGTATCGGCAAAACTGATTTGCGCCGGTGTTTCATTCAAAGTGGTTAGAAAAGTCGCTAAATCCATCAAAAACTCCAAAAATTAAGTAAAAAATCGGGTAAATTCGTCGACCGCGATGCGTTCGGTACGATATTGATTAACAGCGGCTGCAACATCTTCATAACCGATGGCCAGACCGCAAACCAATTGACTATCCGCTGGATAATCAAGTTGTGTTTTAACAATATCAGGATATTCGGCCAGAGCAGCTTGCGGACAAGTCGCTAATCTCTTTTCGGTTGCCGCCAGCATCAGAGTTTGTAAAAACAGACCCAAATCTAAATAAGAACCGGTTTGCATGGCACCATCCAAAAAAAACAACAGCATCACTGGTGCATCAAAAGCCCGGTAATTGGCCGCCCACTGGGCTTTTTGTGCCGCTTTGTCACCGCGGGCTATTTGCAAACTTTGATACAACTGTAAACCACACGCCCGCCGTCGCTCTGTATAAGGTGCATGCCACTGGGTGGGGTAATAATTGTAATCAGGATGAGAGGCTGTGCCGTTGAAAAAAGCCTGTTGAATGGCTTCGGCCAGTTGTTGTTTTGTATTGCCCATTAAGACCGCAACTTGCCAGGGCTGAGTATTGGCGCCGGAAGCGGCCAATCTTGCAGTATCGAGCAGATCTTCAATATCTGCTGCTGACACCGGTTTATCTAGAAAAGCACGCGTACTATGCCGCGCTTGCATCAGCGTTTTAATCATCATATTTGGGCTCGGCTTCTTTAAGGCGCAGTACAAAGCCTATCATGGTGGCGGCCAATGCCAGCAACGCCAATTGGTAAGGCCAGCGGCCCCAGAGCAAACCAATCGAGAAACTGAAAGCAATTACCAGCATGGCAACCGCCTGATATTTGGTACGGCGACGAACGGTTTTGGTCTGATCCCATTGTTTTAAAGGCGGGCCAATCCAGCGGTTGGTGATCAGCATTTTATGAAAGCGTGGTGAGGTTTCGGCAAAACAGGCCAGGGCCAGAATCATGAACGGCGTAGTTGGCATGATTGGCAATAACGCGCCAATGATGCCCAGCATTACACACAGCCAGCCGCAACTAAATATGAAATAGTGTTTTATCTTGGCCCGCATGCGCTGAGTCCGACCTTTTGAAAAAAGCGTTGTTGTGCACTACACGAAATTAATGGTGCGCTTGTCACTGGAAAACAGGCCGCATTATACCTTGTCAGCTGCGATGGATTGGCGGGTGATTAAAACCATCCATTATCATATGAAGAACTGTTGATACTGAGATATCTGAGCTGTTTATAAGCGATGGCGATTATTAGAATATGTCCGACACTGGTGACCAATGACATAAAAATAATCGGTCAATATCACTTATTACGTTCGCTAGTGCACAATCGTTGTATTCAAAGATGAAATGCGGTTCAATCAAAGCTACAAAGAATACGATAGACGAGGACCTGTATGGTATTACCGATTGAAGGGCGGGGGTTGCGTATATCTATTCGCGCTACGGTGATCGCCGGCTTTATTATTTCCAGCCTGCTGATCGCCAGTGTGGCGATTGGTCTGCAGTATTTTTTTAATAAAACCTTAGCCACCGAAGCCACCGCAGCGGTATATCAGCAAACTGCGACCAGTACTCGGGATTATATTGCAGCAGTCGACAGCCGGGCGATCGCGGCTACCCGGGTTATTGCTCAGTTTCCACATTTGCTGGATGGCAAAAAAATCTCCGCAGATACCCAACGTTTATTTGCCGAAGTGATGCGGCGAAATAACATGTTTTACGCGATTTATATTGGTCATCAGGATGGTGACTTTTATGAGCTGGTTAATTTAGAGGCTGATAAAAATTTACGTGAACAACTGCGTGCAGAAACTGATGACCGCTGGGTAACCATTACTGTCAGCGGCCGGGATGATAAGCGGCAGCGGCGTTTTGATTACTACGATGCGGATTTAAATTTACGCGATAGTCGCCAGCATCCGACCGATTACAATGCTAATAACCGGCCCTGGTTTACCCACGCCAATGAGGGCAAGGTATTTAAAACCGAGCCCTATCTATTTCAGCATATCCAATCGCCCGGTCAGACCTATTCCACCAAAATTCCGGGTACTGATTCAGTGTTGGCGATGGATATTGCCTTGTCTTCGTTGTCCGATTTTTTCAACACCCGGGATTTAGGTGCTGATAGCGAAATTTATCTGTATCAGAACAGCGGTGAAATCATTGCTTCAAATCAACAGATAACCGCTAGTAATGACTTGCCACCGGCGCCGGCACTGCCGCTTAATGATGCGCAACAAAAAATTATCGAGGCCAATAAATACCTGCTGGTTTCCAATGAAACCGACTGGCAACCGGTGAATTTTGCCGTCGCTGGTCAGCCTTATGGTTACGCCATTGATGTGCTCAACTATATTGCCGAAATGACCGGTTTGCAGCTGCGATATTTAAACGGTCTCAGCTGGCGGGAAATGGCGGGGATGTTTATTGATGGTGAGCTGGATGTCATTCAACCGGTTTACGATAATCAGTATCGCCGGGCTTTGGGAGAGATGACTGATGCATTTGTTGATTTACCGTATGGCGTGGTCACCCGGCATCAACAAAAAATTACCAGTCTTGAGCAGTTAAAAGGTCAAACAGTTGCGATTCCGGCAGGCTGGTCATTGGTTGGCAATTTGCGAGAAAGTTTTCCGGACATCGACATTCATGAAGTGGCTTCTGTGCGGCAGGTTTTGACAGCAGTGCGTAATGGTGATGCCGATGTGGGAATGGATAGTGCGGCGATTTTGCAATACACCGCCGAGCAGTATTTTTTTGATGATTTAACGGTCAATAGCAATATTGATGCTGACGCTGACAATACGTTGCCGACCAGCCTGCATTTTTTGATTAACCGTGATAAACCCGGATTGGCAGAAATTTTTAATGTGGCGTTGGCCAATTTGGGTGAAACACATCGACAGGCGCTTGCTGATAAATGGCTGGCATCAGATGGCAGTGGTATAAAAGCCGGCGCGGTGCCTTATGCGGAATTGCTCGACGAGGCCCATTACAAGAGCCAGAAAACGCTGCAAACCATGACGCTCAACGGTGATGATCATTTTGTTTATATTCAGCCGATGACCGATAGCGCTGATGAAAATGAATTTTTTACCATTATCACGCCGGTTGCCAGCGTCATGGCGCCAGCACTGGATAAAGTGCAAAAATCTATCTGGGTGAC
>CBFHWI010000042.1:0-15320 GCA_965659475.1 Methylophaga sp. | reverse complement strand
AGGGTTGTTTTACCATGGTCAACGTGACCAATGGTGCCCACATTGACGTGGGGTTTGTTACGTTCAAATTTTGCCTTGGACATCTCGTCTACCTCGTTAGAACTTTATATTTACTTCGATTTGTTAATGATCGCATCTGCAACATTGCTTGGAATTTCACTGTACTTGGCGAACTCCATTGAGTAAGTCGCCCGTCCTTGTGTTGCAGAACGCAAATCAGTTGCGTAACCAAACATTTCTGCCAACGGCACTTCGGCCTTAATAACTTTCCCACTGATGACATCGTCCATACCGTTAACAACACCACGGCGGCGATTCAAATCACCCATAACGTCACCCATATAATCTTCCGGGGTGACTACTTCAATATTCATAATTGGCTCCAGCAGCGCTGGACTTGCATCGAAGGCGCCATTCCTGAAAGCCATTGAGCCTGCCACTTTAAACGCCATCTCATTTGAGTCGACATCATGGTAAGAACCGTCAAACAATGTAACTTTGACATCTTCGACAGGATAGCCGGCTATTACACCATTTTTCATCTGCTCTTGTATACCCTTATCTACAGATGAAATGTATTCTTTTGGAACCGACCCGCCGATCGTGGCATTTTCAAAGGCATAGCCACTACCTGCTGCCATTGGCTCCAAACGCAACCAAACATGACCATACTGGCCACGACCGCCACTTTGGCGGACAAACTTGCCTTCAGATTCAACTGTTTTACGAATCGTTTCACGATAGGCAACCTGAGGTGCGCCAACGTTTGCACTGACACCAAACTCACGTTTCATACGGTCAATAATAATATCAAGATGCAATTCACCCATACCGGCGATGATGGTTTGCGCAGACTCTTCATCTGTGCTGACACGGAAGGACGGATCCTCCTTGGCCAGCTTGCCCAAAGCAATACTCATTTTTTCCTGATCAGCTTTAGTTTTTGGCTCAATAGCTACAGAAATAACTGGCTCCGGAAATTCCATCCGCTCCAGGGTAATCACATGATTAGGATCACAAAGCGTATCGCCAGTAGTGGTATCTTTAAGACCAATCGCCGCAGCGATATCGCCGGCAAATACTTCGGTCAACTCTTCACGGCTATTGGCATGCATTTGCACTAAACGGCCAATACGCTCTTTTTTGCCTTTAACCGGATTGAATAATGCGTCACCTGACTTCATTACACCGGAATAAACACGGAAAAAAGTCAACGTTCCGACAAATGGATCGGTTGCAATCTTGAATGCCAAAGCCGCAAAGGGTTCTTTATCATCAGCGTGACGGGTATCGGTGGTGCCGGCATCGACATCCAACAAACCCTTGATCGCAGGCACTTCAGTCGGCGACGGCAAGTACTCAATGACGGCATCGAGAACAGCCTGCACACCTTTATTCTTAAAAGCACTACCACAAAATGCAGGCACGATCTCATTTGCCAGGGCTTGCAGGCGAATACCCAACTTAATCTCATCCTGAGTCAGCTCACCTGACTCAAGATATTTATTCATTAATTCTTCATTGGCTTCTGCTGCCGCTTCAACCAAGTCGTCTCGGTATTGCTGGCACTGCTGCTGTATATCAGCAGGAATTTCACGGGCATCATAGGTTACACCCATGTCATCCGGATTCCAGTAAATCGCTTTCATGCGAACCAGATCCACAACACCTTCAAATGTTTCTTCAGCACCAATGGGTAACTGTAAAACAACCGGACGGGCACCCAAACGTTTTTGAATTTGCTCAACAACACGCAGAAAGTTAGCGCCCTGACGATCCATTTTATTAATGAATGCTAAGCGGGGAACATGATATTTATTGGCTTGACGCCAGACAGTTTCAGATTGGGGCTCAACGCCACCAACCGCACAAAAGACTGCGACGGCGCCATCTAACACCCGCAACGAACGCTCAACTTCGATAGTGAAGTCTACGTGGCCCGGGGTGTCGATGATATTGATTCGGTGTTGCGGAAATTGTTGATCCATACCCGCCCAAAAGCAGGTAGTCGCAGCAGATGTAATGGTAATCCCACGCTCTTGCTCTTGCTCCATCCAATCCATGGTGGCGGCACCATCATGCACTTCACCAATTTTATGCGATATACCCGTGTAAAACAGCACGCGCTCAGTCGTCGTGGTTTTACCCGCGTCGATGTGCGCCATGATGCCGATATTACGGTATCGATTAATAGGTGTAGAACGTGGCACGATAGCTACTCTTTACGATCAACAATGTTAAAGAACAAACCTTGCCCGAAACAAGCCGGGCAAGGGGACCAAACTTAAAATCTGAAGTGTGAAAATGCTTTGTTGGCTTCAGCCATACGATGCGTGTCTTCTTTCTTCTTAACGGCGGTGCCTTTGCCTTCATAAGCATCAGACAATTCACCGGCCAGGCGCTTACCCATGGATTTCTCACCACGTTTACGGGCAGCATCAACTAACCAACGCATTGCTAATGCAACACGGCGCTCGGCGCGTACTTCTACAGGAACTTGATAAGTTGCACCACCTACACGGCGAGACTTAACCTCGACCATTGGGCTGATATTTTCAATGGCTTTTTGGAAAATCTCCAAACCATTACCACCTTTGCTTTCAGCAACGGAGCTTAATGCACCGTAGGTGATTTTTTCAGCAACTGATTTCTTACCATCTTTCATGATGACGTTAATGAATTTAGTCAGACCAATGTTTGAAAACTTTGGATCTGGCAGTACTTCACGCTTTGCAACAACCCTTCTTCTTGGCATCTCTGTTTCCTAATTCTTTAGCTTTGGAATAAACGTCTGGGCTTAGCCTTTTGGACGTTTAGCACCATATTTTGAACGGCCCTGACGACGCGCTGATACACCAGAGGTATCCAAAGCGCCACGAACAGTGTGATAACGGACACCCGGTAAGTCTTTAACACGACCACCGCGAATCAGCACAACACTATGTTCTTGCAAGTTATGGCCTTCGCCACCGATATAAGAAGTCACTTCAAAGCCGTTTGTTAAACGTACACGAGCAACTTTACGCATTGCCGAGTTAGGCTTCTTAGGAGTGGTTGTATAAACACGTGTACATACACCACGACGTTGCGGGCACGCCTGCAATGCTGGAACGTTATTCTTTTTCTTTTGTTTTAATCTTGGTTTGCGAACCAACTGGTTTATTGTTGCCATCAAATACAGCCTTAACAAATATCTAGCGATGGTAGCCTGCGATACTATTATTCTCGCATTACCATTCGAATAAAACGGGCACCCTTAATGGATGCCCGACAAAGAAGAGGAATTTTACCCCGCTTCAAACGAACCCGTCAAGACCTTTAACCGGCCTCGTTGGTTTCTTCCTCGTTGTTTTCAACAACTTCCACGGCTGGTGCCTCTACTGCTGGCGCAGGATCACCATACCGACGGCGATGACGCTCTTTATGATAAGCCAAACCGGTACCGGCAGGAATCAAGCGACCAACAATAACGTTTTCTTTCAGACCGCGCAGCGGATCACTCTTACCGGTCACAGCAGCATCAGTGAGAACGCGTGTTGTTTCCTGGAACGATGCCGCAGAAATAAACGACTCCGTTGCCAGCGACGCTTTGGTAATACCCAACAACAGTGGCGTAAATAAAACTTCGACTTTATCTTGGGCGCGCATGTCATCATTCGCTTCCAGCACACGGTCAAATTCAACCTGCTCGCCTTTCAGGAATTTGCTATCACCAATGGCATCAATTTCAACTTTACGCAGCATTTGGCGAACAATCACCTCAATGTGCTTATCATTGATTTTAACACCTTGCAGTCGGTAAACCTCCTGCACTTCACTCACCATATAATTGGTCAGGGCTAACACACCTTTAAGTCGCAGGATGTCATGTGGATCTTCCGGTCCATCAACAATCATTTCTCCCTTTTCGATGTGCTCACCTTCAAACACGGCAATGTGACGCCATTTCGGAATCAACTCTTCATGTGGTTCACCCTCTTTCGGGGTAATGATGAGCCGCTGTTTACCTTTAGTTTCCTTACCAAAGCTAATGGTACCGCTGATTTCTGCCATCAAAGCCGGATCTTTTGGCTTACGTGCTTCAAACAAATCGGCAACACGTGGCAGACCACCGGTGATATCACGGGTTTTACTGCTTTCCTGCGGTATACGCGCCAGGATGTCACCGACTTCCACTTCCATACCGTCGGTAACACGAACAATCGCACCACCCGGCAAGAAATATTCAGCCGGAATATCGGTACCGATGATGTTAACGTCATTACCATGGTCATCAACCAACTTAACCATGGGCCGCATATCTTTGGCTGCCGAGCTACGTTGCTTAGGTTCACGAATAATCAAGCTGGTCAGGCCAGTGACTTCGTCGACTTGCTTATCAACGGTGACACCTTCTACCAGGTCACTCAAACGGATATGACCTTTCACCTCAGTGACAACCGGATGGGTATGTGGATCCCAGTTGGCAACGATTTGACCGGCATCAACCGCATCATTGTCAGCAACAGTAATTTCAGCACCATATGGAATTTTATAACGTTCCCGCTCGCGACCATTTTCGTCGATCAGATGCAATTCACCTGAACGTGATACCGCAACGAATTTACCAGCTTTGTTTTCAACCGATTTAATGTTGTAGTAGCGAATACGGCCTTTGAATTTCAGGACGACTGAATTATCTGCTGCGGTACGTGATGCAGCACCACCGATGTGGAAAGTACGCATCGTCAGCTGTGTACCCGGCTCACCAATTGATTGCGCCGCGATAACGCCGACCGCCTCACCAACGTTGATCTTATGACCGCGACCCAAGTCACGACCATAACAGGCACTACATACACCATAACGAGATTCACAGGTGATGGCACTGCGCACCATGACTTCGTCAATACCTTCTTTTTCCAATTGAGTCACGGAGGCTTCGTCAATCATGCTGCCAGCTTCCAGAACCACATCGCCATTACTGTTAATAACTTCTTCAGCAACAACACGGCCTAACACCCGCTCACCCAGACCCTCAACAACATCACCGCCTTCAATGATTGGCGTCATGCTGATACCTTCAGTGGTACCACAATCTTCTTCAACGACGACCAGATCTTGTGAAACGTCGACCAAACGACGCGTCAGGTAGCCTGAGTTCGCTGTTTTCAATGCCGTATCGGCCAAACCTTTACGCGCACCATGGGTAGAAATAAAGTACTGCAGAACGTCCAAACCTTCACGGAAGTTAGCGGTGATAGGCGTTTCAATGATAGAACCATCTGGTTTCGCCATCAAACCACGCATACCCGCCAGCTGACGAATCTGCGCGGCACTACCACGCGCACCGGAATCGGCCATCATATAAATAGAGTTCATCGACTGTTGTTCGACTTGATTACCGTCTTTATCAGTCACAATATCTTTACCGATACCATCCATCATCGCTTTGGCGATTTGATCATTGGTACGCGACCAGATATCGATGATCTTGTTATAACGTTCACCGTCAGTTACCAAACCAGAAGCATACTGGCTGGCGATCTCTTCAACTTCAGCTTCTGCTTTACCTAGAATAGCTGCTTTCGATTCTGGGATCACCATATCGTCAGCGCCCACTGAGGCACCTGACTGTGTTGCCTGACTAAAGCCCAAATACATCAGTTGATCGGCAAAGATGACAGTATCTTTCAAGCCAAGTCGACGATAACAAGTGTTAATCAAGTCACCAATAGCTTTTTTGGTCATGGTGCGATCTACTACTGAGAACGGCAGACCTTTAGGCACGATACTGAACAAAATCGCACGGCCTACTGATGTTTCAACACGGATACGACGGTTTTGCTCAAGCTCCGGCTTGGTGACATCGGTTTCATCAATACGCACAGTGACTTTGGCGTGCAGTGATACCGCTTTATTATCATAAGCGCGTCGCAATTCGGTGATATCGGCATAACGGCTGCCTTCACCTTTTTCGTTAACCAATGAACGGGTCATGTAATACAGACCCAATACCACGTCTTGCGACGGGATAATAATCGGCTCGCCATTGGCAGGTGACAAAATATTGTTGGTCGCCATCATCAAAGAGCGTGCTTCTAACTGCGCTTCCAAAGACAACGGTACGTGAACGGCCATTTGGTCACCGTCAAAGTCAGCGTTAAACGCCGCACAGACCAGTGGATGCAACTGAATGGCTTTACCTTCAATCAACAGTGGTTCAAACGCCTGAATACCAAGACGATGCAATGTAGGTGCACGGTTAAGCATAACCGGATGTTCGCGAATCACTTCTTCGAGAATATCCCAGACTTCCGGACCTTCGCGCTCGACCATTTTTTTGGCAGCTTTAATGGTAGTAGCCAGACCTTGGCGCTCTAATTTGCCGTAAATAAATGGTTTGAATAATTCCAAAGCCATTTTTTTCGGCAGACCACATTGGTGCAGTTTCAGGTAAGGACCTACGACGATAACCGAACGTCCTGAATAATCGACCCGTTTACCGAGTAAGTTTTGACGGAAGCGACCTTGCTTACCTTTAATCATATCGGCCAGCGATTTCAGCGGCATACGGTTAGTACCGGTAATGGCACGACCACGGCGACCGTTATCTAACAAAGCATCAACAGATTCCTGCAGCATACGTTTTTCATTACGGACGATAATGTCCGGTGCATTCAGATCCAGCAGGCGTTTCAGACGGTTGTTACGGTTAATCACCCGGCGATACAAATCGTTCAGATCTGAAGTCGCAAAACGACCACCATCCAGCGGTACCAATGGACGCAAATCCGGCGGTAATACTGGCAATACTTCCATGACCATCCACTCTGGTTTGTTACCAGATTCCAGGAAGGCTTCCATCAGCTTCAGGCGTTTGCTGAGCTTTTTAATTTTGGTTTCAGAGTTTGTGCCGTTGATATCTTCACGGATAACATCAGTTTCTTTGCTCAGATCGATGCTTTTCAGCAGTTGTTGAACGGCTTCAGCACCCATCCGCGCATCAAAATCATCACCATATTCTTCCATGGCTTGCAAATACATATCGTCAGACAGCAACTGCCCTTTTTCCAAAGGTGTCATGCCTGGATCTACGACAATAAACGCTTCAAAATACAGTACACGTTCGATATCACGTAGTGTCATATCCAGGAACAGTGAAATCCGTGATGGCAGCGATTTCAGGAACCAAATATGGGCAACCGGCGATGCCAATTCAATATGACCCATGCGTTCACGGCGGACTTTGGCAACGGTAACTTCAACGCCACATTTTTCGCAGATAACACCACGGTGTTTCAGACGCTTGTATTTACCACACAAACATTCGTAATCTTTGACCGGGCCAAAGATTTTGCAGCAGAACAGACCTTCACGTTCTGGCTTAAAGGTACGGTAGTTGATGGTTTCCGGTTTTTTGACTTCACCAAATGACCAGCTACGGACCATTTTGGGTGACGCCAAGCCAATGCGAATCGCATCAAACTCTTCCGGCTGGCTTTGTTGCTTGAGCAAATTAAGCAAATCTTTCATATTTTTTCTCCGCTGTCGTTTGCACGACAAAAATCCTGATTATCGGGGTGCTTCTTATTCTTCGACTAAGTCGACATCGATACCCAGCGAGCGAATTTCGCGCGTCAGTACCTTGAAGGATTCCGGCATGCCGGCATCCATCCGATAATCACCATCAACGATGTTTTTGTAGATCTTGGTACGGCCATTCACATCGTCCGATTTCACTGTCAGCATTTCCTGCAAGGTGTAAGCAGCACCGTAAGCTTGCAGTGCCCAGACTTCCATCTCACCAAACCGCTGACCACCGAACTGTGCCTTACCACCGAGCGGTTGCTGCGTAACCAGGCTGTATGGACCAGTTGAACGGGCATGCATCTTGTCATCAACCAAGTGGTTGAGTTTCAGCATATGCATGTAACCAATGGTGACTGGACGGTGGAAAAACTCACCGGTGCGGCCATCAATCAGCTTCGCCTGACCACTGCGTGGCAGACCGGCCAGCTCCAACATGTCCTTGATCTCGCCTTCATCAGCACCGTCAAATACCGGTGTTGCCATTGGCACACCGCCTTGCAGGTTGCCGGCAAGTTCAAGGATCTCGTTGTCAGTTAACGATTCCA
This sequence comes from Methylophaga sp., assembly GCA_965659475.1. Lineage (GTDB taxonomy): Bacteria > Pseudomonadota > Gammaproteobacteria > Nitrosococcales > Methylophagaceae > Methylophaga. The sequence continues at coordinate 7,203 of CBFHWI010000042.1, read as the reverse complement.
GATCTTCTTTTTTACCGCTGGTGTTGTAAACACGGTTCAGGAATTCTCGCAGCTCAGCGATATCACGCTGCTGTTCGAGCATTTCCTGGATCTTGTAACCAAGCCCTTTAGCAGCCCACCCCAAATGCACCTCAAGGATCTGACCGATATTCATCCGTGACGGAACACCCAATGGGTTCAGCACGATATCAACCGGACGGCCATCCTGGGTATACGGCATATCTTCAACCGGTACGATGTTGGAAATAACACCTTTGTTACCATGACGGCCAGCCATTTTATCACCAGGCTGGATACGACGTTTCACGGCTAAAAACACCTTAACCATGCGTTGTACGCCTGGTGCCAAATCATGACCTGAAGTCAGTTTGTCTTTTTTGATTTGGAAAGCTTCATCCATATCTTGACGATATTGTTGAATTTGCTTGGCAGCATTTTCCAACATGGTATTCAGCTCATCCGATTCCATTTGAATATCAAACCAGTGACTATTCTCAATGTTTTTCAGGATGGCTTTAGTGAGCTTGTCGCCTTTTTTCAGGCCTGGGCCTTTCTTCGCAACTTTACCCGTCAGATTACGTTCCAGACGCGCAAACACGTCTTCAACCATGATCCGGTGCTGATCTTTTAAATCCGTCCAGACTTTTTCAAGTTCAGCTTTTTCGATTTGCTGGGTACGGTCATCTTTCTCAACCCCATCACGGGTAAACACCTGTACGTCAATAACCGTACCGTTAATACCGGAAGGCACACGCAATGACGAGTCTTTAACATCAGCGGCTTTTTCACCAAAGATAGCTCTTAACAGCTTTTCTTCCGGTGTCAGTTGCGTTTCACCTTTTGGCGTTACTTTACCGACCAGAATATCACCTGGTTTAACTTCGGCGCCGACATAAACAATCCCCGACTCATCCAGTTTCGCCAGCGCACTTTCACTGACATTTGGGATATCACTGGTAACTTCTTCAGTACCCAGCTTGGTATCACGCGCCAGACAGTTCAGTTCCTGAATATGAATGGTGGTGAAACGATCTTCTTCGACAACGCGCTCTGAAACCAGAATCGAATCTTCAAAGTTGTAACCATTCCAGGGCATAAAGGCGACCAGAATATTCTGACCCAATGCCAATTCACCTTTATCAGTGGATGGACCATCGGCCAATGTATCACCTTTAGCAATAACATCACCGGGTTTAACGATTGGTCGTTGGTTAATACAAGTGCTTTGGTTAGATCGCGCATATTTGATCAGGTTATAAATATCAACACCGGATTCATTGCCTTCCGTTTCATCATCGTTAACACGAATAACAATACGGCTGGCATCAACTGAATCAACCGTACCGCCACGTTTCGCCGTAACCATAACACCTGAGTCAGTAGCAACAACGCGCTCCATACCAGTACCAACCAATGGTTTATCGGTACGTAATGTCGGCACAGCCTGACGCTGCATGTTCGACCCCATCAGGGCACGGTTGGCGTCATCATGTTCCAGGAATGGAATTAGTGAAGCTGCAACAGATACAACCTGACGCGGCGACACATCCATCAGCTGTACTTGCTCTGACGGCATTAACGAAAATTCGTTTTTATGACGGCATGGCACCATGTTGTCCGCGATGGAATTGTCGTCATTCAGGTCAATCGTTGCCTGAGCGATTTTGTATTCACCTTCATCAATCGCTGACAAATAAATAATTTCAGTGGTAGCTTTGCCATCAATAACTTTACGGTATGGCGTTTCAATAAAGCCATATTGATTAGTCCGCGCATAACACGCTAAAGAATTGATCAGACCGATGTTCGGGCCTTCAGGCGTTTCGATTGGGCAAACACGGCCGTAATGAGTCGGATGTACGTCACGCACCTCAAAACCGGCACGCTCACGGGTCAGACCACCTGGCCCTAAAGCCGAAACACGGCGTTTATGCGTCACTTCAGACAGGGGATTATTCTGGTCCATGAACTGCGACAGCTGGCTGGAACCGAAGAACTCTTTGATTGCAGCAGCGACAGGTTTGGCGTTAATCAACTGCTGTGGCATCAAACCTTCAGATTCAGCAATACTCAAACGTTCGCGAACGGCACGTTCAACCCGAACCAAACCAACACGGAACTGGTTTTCGGCCATTTCACCGACGCTACGTACACGGCGGTTACCCAGATGATCGATATCATCGACCACACCAAAGCCGTTGCGAATAGAAATCAGCTCACCGATAACAGCAACAATGTCTTCTTTTGACAAAATGCCTTCACCATCAAGCTCTTCACGGCCCAGGCGACGGTTAAATTTCATCCGGCCGACATTAGACAAGTCATAACGCTCATGGGTGAAGAACAAATTGTTAAACAAGTTTTCAGCCGCATCCTCTGTCGGTGGTTCGCCAGGACGCATCATCCGATAAATTTCAACCTTAGCTTCTAAATGGCTACGAGTTTCATCAAGACGCAGCGTGTCAGAAATATACGGACCATGATCCAGATCATTGGCGTAAATGGTTTCAATTTCACCAATACCAAAACGTTCAAATTTTTCCAATATATCGGTGGTAATTTCATCATTGGCGTTAGCAAGCAATTCGCCGGTCTCATCATCAATGATGTCTTTGGCAATCACTTTACCGACTAAATAATCATCGGGTACATCCAGCGATTTCATGCTGGCTTTTTCCATCTGACGAATATGACGGCCAGTAATTTGGCGCTCAGCTTCACAAATGACTTCGCCATCTTTGCTGACAATATCAAATGGAACTGACTGACCACGCAAACGTTGTGGTTCCAAAGCTAATTGAAAACCTTTTTTCTTGCGGGTAAAAATGTCGTTCTCGAAGAAAATCTCCAGGATTTCCTGATTACTGTAACCCAACGCTCTTAATAAGATCGTTGATGGTAATTTACGACGACGATCGATACGAACAAAGACCGCATCTTTAGGATCAAACTCAAAGTCCAACCAAGAACCACGGTAAGGTATCACGCGGGCGTTGTAGAGGATTTTGCCGGACGAATGCGTTTTACCGCGATCGCTATCGAAGAATACACCAGGCGAACGGTGTAACTGGGACACGATAACCCGCTCGGTACCATTGATGACAAAGTTACCTTTTTCAGTCATCAATGGGATTTCGCCCATATAAACTTCCTGCTCTTTAATGTCTTTGACGACTTTTTGTTTGGCAGGGGCGTCTTTGTCATAAATGACCAGACGCATCTTGACTCTTAAAGGTGCAGCATAGGTAACACCGCGTAACTGACATTCTTTAACGTCAAACGCAGGGGTGCCCAGCCGATAGCTGACATATTGCAGCTCGGCCATGCCAGTATGACTTTTAATCGGAAACACCGATTCAAAGGCAGCATGCAAACCGACCGCGCCACGTTCATCGGCAGCGATGCCCATTTGCAGGAAATCCTGATAGGAATTGACCTGAGTTGCCAATAAGTTAGGGACGGTCAAGACACTTGGACGCTTGCCAAAATCTTTACGAATCCGTTTTTTCTCGGTAAACGTATAAGCCATGTATTACACCTCGAAGAAACACCTGATTTCACGGCAGCGAAATTCAGGCAGGGTCATGTATGAGTGGCCGGATATTACGATCGGCCTGCAACGGAAAAAGGCCGGTGGCCCAAGGCCACCAGCCATTCTCTAATTCGCGGAGGTACTGCTACCACGAATATCGGGCTGCTTACTTAATTTCAGCAGTTGCACCCGCTTCAGTCAGTTGCTTCAGAACATCTTCAGCTTCTGATTTGCTTGCACCTTCTTTAACAGTTGCAGGTACGCCTTCAACCATGTCTTTCGCTTCTTTCAAGCCCAGACCGGTGATGCCACGAACAACTTTAATAACGCCCACTTTATTTTCGCCAAAGCTAGACATTACCACGTTAAATTCAGTTTGTTCTTCAGCAGCAGCAGCAGGCGCTGCGGCAGCAGCAGCAGCAACAGGTGCAGCAGCAGTTACACCGAATTTTTCTTCCATTGCTTCGATCAAATCTACGATCTCAACAACTGTCATATTGGAAATCGCTTCCAAGATATCGTCTTTAGATACAGCCATGATATTTACCTATATTCAAACTTGCAGAATAAAAAAATTGCTCATCCACTAAAGGATTAAGCAGCTTGTTTTGCGTCGCGAACTGCCGCGAACGTACGAACCATCTTGCTGGTTGGCGCTTGCAAAGTACGGACAAATTTCTCGATTGGTGCTTTCAGCGTACCCATGAACATACTGATAGCTTGATCTTTGGTCGGCATTTTCGCCAAACGCTCAAGATCTGTTGCCGGCAGTAATTTACCGCCCAGCGACACCATTTTTACTTCGAGTTGTTTGTGATCTTTCGCAAAGTCACCCATAACACGCGCAACAGCACCTGGATCTTCCATAGAAAAACCAAATACCAAAGGACCAGTCATGCCTTCTTGCATACAGGCAAAATCAGTACCTTCTACTGCACGACGTGCCAACGTGTTACGAACAACGCGTAAATAAACATTCTGTTTACGCGCTTCAACACGCAGGGCGGTCATTTCTGACACGCTCAAGCCATGATATTCTGCGGCAACCGCAGCATATGCGCTTGATGCGACTTCAGCGACCTCAGCAACGACGGCCTTTTTTCCTTCGAGATTTAAAGCCACCTAAGACCTCCTTAGGTTCACTGTCTAACTGCGACAATGAATAGTTGCTAACACGGAAATGTTGCCATCCCCACCTTTTACGGCATCCAACCTCAGAAATTCTGCAGCTGAACCCGTCTGCGCAGGCTGATCCGAAAATCAATTAAATTTGCATGCCTGCGGTCTTAGACGACCTCGCCTCAGCTAACGCTGAGACGCGGCGGTCCAATTCTTTAATCCGCTTTAAGCTAAGAACGCCTTATCAACAGTTACACCGGCACCCATGGTGCTGGACAAACTGATTTTCTTGATATAAACGCCTTTGGCTGAACTCGGTTTTAATTTGTTCAGGTCTTCCAGCAATGTCATCAAGTTCTGACGCAATGCTTCGGTCTCAAATTTGGCATTACCAATTGGGCAATGAATAATACCGGCTTTATCAGTACGGTAACGAACCTGACCGGCTTTAGCATTTTTCACCGCTTCAGCAACGTTAGGTGTGACGGTACCCACTTTTGGGTTTGGCATCAGGCCACGTGGGCCTAATACCTGACCTAACGTACCGACAATACGCATGGCATCAGGTGACGCGATTACCACATCAAAATCCATATTGCCTTTTTTGATGTCTTCGGCCAAATCTTCGAAACCAACGATATCAGCGCCCGCTTCTTTGGCAGCGTCAGCATTGGCACCCTGAGCAAATACAGCAACCCGGACAGTTTTACCGGTGCCGTTTGGCATAACGGTAGAACTACGTACGACCTGATCTGATTTACGTGGATCAACACCTAAGTTGACCGCAACATCAATTGACTCAACAAATTTAGCTGAGGCATTGGCTTTCAAAAAATCCAAAGCTTCAGTTAATTCAAATAATTTACCGTCTGTCAGTTTTTCACGGATAGCACGGCCTCTTTTACCCAGCGCAGCCATTATTCAACCCCCTCAGTCTTCAAGCCCATGCTTCGTGCTGTACCAGCAATGGTACGTACCGCTGCATCCAGATCGGCTGCAGACAAGTCCGGCATTTTAGTGTTGGCAATTTCTTCCAACTGAGCACGGGTAACGCTACCAACCTTGTCGGTGTTAGGGCGCGCACTACCACTTTTCAGGCCAGCTGCTTTTTTCAGCAAAATAGCCGCTGGTGGGGTTTTGGTAATAAACGTAAAGCTTTTATCGTTATAAACAGTAATAACGACTGGTGTCGGCAAACCCGGTTCCAGTGTTTGCGTTTGGGCATTAAACGCTTTACAAAATTCCATGATGTTCACACCATGCTGACCCAATGCAGGACCAACCGGTGGACTTGGATTCGCCTGACCAGCCGCAACTTGCAGCTTGATATAGGCTGTTATCTTTTTAGCCATTATTTACTCCTTAACGGGTGCAAGCGCCTTGCGGCTCCCCGGTTTAAATCTCAGTCAGATTAACCTTTGGCAACTTGACTGAACTCAAGTTCAACTGGTGTTGACCGGCCAAAAATGACCACCTCAACACGCAGACGACTTTTTTCATAGTTGACTTCTTCGACAACGCCGGTGAAGTCATTGAACGGACCATCGGTGACACGTACCACTTCACCCGGTTCAAACAATACTTTAGGCCGTGGACTTTCAACGCCTTCCTGCACACGCTGCAGAATCTGGTTGGCCTCTTTCTCTGAAATGGGCGCAGGCCGATCTCCGGTACCACCAATAAATCGCAATACGCGCGGCAGGTCATTGACCACATGCCAGGTTTCGTCATCCATTTCCATATTGACTAACACATAGCCAGGAAAGAACTTACGTTCGCTTTTCCGTTTTTGACCTTCCTTCATCTCCACGACTTCTTCAGTCGGGACTAGGATTTCACCAAACTTATCTTCCAACTCGAGACGATGAATGCGCTCTTCTAGCGAACGTTTCACCTGCGCTTCATAGCCGGAATAAGCTTGTATTACATACCAACGCTTGCTCATTATTTATCCTGCTTTAGAAAGTCAGTGTGCGAACCGCCCACCCGAGCAGCGAATCAAATGCCCACAGCATAATCGCCACAACGATAACCATGACAATCACTATCAGAGTGGTTTGCAAAGTTTCCTGGCGTGTTGGCCAGACCACTTTGCGCACTTCAACTTGTGTATCACCGATATAAGACATTGCCGTAGCACCTGTCGTTGTCTGTGACGCGATCAGCAACGCAACAATGCCCGCACCTAAAAGGCCGAGCACACGATACAATGTTGAATACTCTGAATAGGTATAAAACAAAGCAATCGCAGCTGCCACGAGGGCAACTGCGACTATCATTTTAAGTTTATCTGCCATTGTTTTTCGTTATTTATCCATTGGGTGAAAACATGATGGCAGGCCAGGAGGGAATCGAACCCCCAACCTACGGTTTTGGAGACCGTCGCTCTGCCAATTGAGCTACTGGCCTAACACTTGCCCTCACAATGGCTAAGCGCCCCTGCGCCTAGCCACCTTAAAACAATGCTATGCGGTGATTTTACTAACGACACCAGCACCAACGGTGCGGCCGCCTTCACGAATAGCAAAACGTAAACCTTCTTCCATCGCAAT
>CBFHWI010000041.1:0-15322 GCA_965659475.1 Methylophaga sp. | reverse complement strand
TTACCGTCCAACTTAATATCGATTAACTGTAACTGTTCACCATCGAGTTTTAACTCACCACCACTGCCCTCTGGATTAAGACGTATTTGCAGCTGACTGGTGACTAAGGTTTTAGCCGGATCCAACGCAAAATGCAGCGCGACAGAATCCACTAGATAAGTGGGTGACTGATAGTCAGTCAAGAGAATGGTTTGTGGCACTAACGGTGCATTCATTTAGGGTAAATCCTCAAGCGTTTTGACCGGCCAACATTCGTAGGCAGGTGTTTCATAGGGGTGCGCCTGCAATAAGGCGGTGATGACTGGCTTTAATTGCTGATCGGCGCAAATGACTTCGACACGGTATTCGCTGACTTGTTCGATTTGGCCCTGCTCACCAATAAACGGCTGACTGCCCTCTAAAGGTCGGAATTGGCCATTACCCACTGTTTCCCAACTACAGGAATCATAACCATCAAATCGACCAGCGCCGGCATTAAATACTGCTTGTTTGACGCGTTCTTTATGCGTTTCCGGGACAAAAAAAACCAGTTTATGCATTGTCATCAGCGCCATTGCCAGCGCTGGGCAATACCATCACCGCCGATTGCCAGCAGGCTGTTATCGTTATCGGCAAAGCTCACCGCCTGAATAATAATGCCCAGGCTAAGCCGGTTCTGTCGTGCGACTTTCCAACACTGCTGTTTATGGCCATTCGGTAATCGCCATAAACATACACGTTCATTACTGTGGCCCGTTACTAACAGCGTACCGTCTGCAGAAAAATTTATCGCTGTTGTGGTGTAATTAAAAGTCGGGAAATCAGGTAAAGGCCATTTTTGGGGCCACTGTGAACTGCGTAAACTGGCCTGTAAGTCACCTGCTGGTATGGCCCACAAATGAGTTTCATCACTGTCTCCAGCAGTCACTACAAACCGGCCCTGCGGTTCAAAAGCTACCAGATTAACGCGATTATCATGACGCCAGGCATGTCGCTGTTCGCCGCTTTGAATATCCCATAAACGCGCCATAAAATCATCACCACCGGTCAGCGCCATGCTGCCATCAGGTGAGATTTTCACTGAATTCACCGGCTGATTGACTTGGGAATTAATCGGACTGCCATCATGGACAAAACGTTGCTGAACGCGATTTTCCGCAAGATTAAAATACACAGCGCTGCGATCGGCCAGTGCCATCAACACAAAACGGCCATCCGGCGATAAATCCACATCTTTAACACGCATCGGCAAAGTCAGTCGATGTAACGGTTCCCCACTACTCACATCCCAGATGACCACGGTATCGTATTCAACGGTCGCTGCCCGGCCACCGTCATCAGCAAATGCTACCGCTTGGCTGCCAATATCGCCTGAGGCTGCATTCTGCCAACCATACCTCATAGTATTGGTACTGATATCCCACAGTCGGGTCGCCGCTTTTGTACTTGCTGACAGCAAAAGCTGACCATTATCAGAAAATTCCGCAGCATAACTGCTTTCGCTGTGACGCCATTGCGAGGTTTCAGGCGGTGGTGTTTCACAAGCTGTCAGCATAAGCGCGAGGCCTGTAACAAAAACTGTTGTGAAACCCGGCGTTCGCATCATGCTTAAGCTTACGATCTTGGCAAGGTCACGCCCTGCTGCCCTTGGTACTTACCACCACGGTCAGCATATGACGTTTCACAAACTTCGTCAGATTCAAAAAACAGCATTTGAGCAACGCCTTCATTGGCGTAAATTTTTGCCGGTAAAGTCGTCGTATTGGAAAACTCCAGCGTCACCTGACCTTCCCATTCGGGTTCCAGTGGCGTGACATTAACAATAATGCCGCAGCGGGCATAAGTCGATTTACCGAGGCAGATAGTTAACACATTGCGCGGGATTCGAAAGGTTTCCACGGTCCGCGCCAGCGCAAATGAATTGGGCGGAATAATGCAGACATCGGAGGTCACATCAATAAAGCTGTTGTCATCGAAATTCTTCGGATCGACGATCGCCGAATTGATATTGGTAAAAATCTTAAACTCGTTCGAACAACGCACATCGTAACCATAGCTGGACGTCCCATAGGAAATGATGCGATTACCATCACGTTCACGAACCTGGCCCGGTTCGAATGGCGTAATCATGCCCTGCTCCGCCATCCGGCAGATCCACTTATCTGACTTAATACTCATATACGGTCACAATGCCTTGCGCAAAAGCGTTTATCATAGCTGTCAATCGTTCTTAATCACAATATTCGGAAACGCCGACGCGTAATCTTTGCCCTGTTTAGCCAGATTAGCAGCGATACGGCGGGCAATGGTCCGGTAAGCCATAGCGATATCACCGTCCGGCTCTTTAACCACGGTCGGCTGACCATTGTCGGCATCTTCACGAATATGAATATCCAGTGGCAGACTACCCAGCATATTGACACCATATTGATCAGCCATCGATTGACCACCGCCGGCACCAAAAATGTGTTCTTCGTGACCGCATTGGCTGCAAATATGGGTGCTCATATTTTCAACGACACCCAGCACTGGCACTTTTACTTTTTCAAACATTTTTAATGCTTTGCGGGCATCTAACAGCGAAATATCTTGTGGTGTGGTGACAATCACTGCGCCGCTGACCGGCACTTTTTGCGATAAGGTCAGCTGTATATCACCGGTACCAGGTGGTAAATCGATGACCAGATAATCCAATGATTTCCAGTTAGTATCACTGAGCATTTGTTGCAAAGCCTGAGTAACCATCGGACCACGCCAAATCATCGGTTCTTCTTCATCAATCAGATAACCAATCGACATACTCTGAATGCCGTAGCTTTCAATTGGCTCAATCGATTTACCATCTTCCGATTCCGGACGCTGCGTCGTGCCGAGCATGCGAGGTTGGCTGGGGCCATATATATCAGCATCTAAAATACCGACCGTAGCACCTTCTGCTGCCAGAGCCAGTGCCAGATTCACGGAAGTTGTGGATTTACCGACGCCGCCTTTACCGGAGGCCACGGCGATAATGTTTTTAACATTTTCCAGTGCTGGCACACCCTGCTGAACTTTATGTTTGATGATTTTAAAGCCAACACTGACCTCGGCTTGAATGCCGTTGTCTGCCAGTAACGTCGTCAGCAGTTTTTCCAGCACTGTCTGATAACCTTTACAGGGATAGCCCAGTGTTACCGTGACTTTTTCGTCATCAACTTTAATAACGGCCTTGCTGTCAGCCAGCGACATTTGCGTCGACGGATCAATAAAGTCTTGAAACAGTTGTTCAATTTGCGCGGGGTTGGTCATGCGGGCTCCTAAGAAAAACCAATAATCTTAATAATGGGCATTTTACTCGCTGCCTCCACAGCCTGCATCCACAATCATTGTGGGGTTATCAAGCAAGCAGAGAAAAAAACACCGCAAAAATGCGGTGTTAAGAGGATTATTTCGGTGGGTTAAGGCTATTTTGTTTGGGCCAGTCACGGTAGTTAAATACCTGACCTTCCTTGCGAACGCGGGCAATTTCGGCCAAATCCAGATCAGCGTAGACCCAACCAGGCTTGTCACCAGCACCTTCAACCAAAATACCGTTATCCGGAAAACCATAATCGACCGGCGTATAAATGCTGGCGCGGCCAGTATTGACATCAACCGCTTCCGACCACGCAGCTTTGCCAAACGTCGGTGATTGCAACACATAACACTGGTTTTCCAGCGCCCGTGCCTGACAACCGATACGTACCCTATAAAAACCGGCTTCGGTATCAGTGCAACTGGGTGCCAGAATCAAATCGGCACCCGCTTTGACCTGCTGATAGGTGATCATCGGAAATTCGCTATCGTAGCAAACATTAATACCAATTTTGCCGATATCAGTTGCCAGCACTTCGATATCATCGCCCGGATGGATCAGCCACTGCTCATTTTCAAAGCGAGTCATAATCAGCTTATCTTGAAAACCAACCAAGCCGTCCGGCGCAAATAGATTGGCACGATTACGAAACGTGCCATTCTCCTGCATTACCGGAAAAGTGCTGGCCAGCATCATGACATCGTATTGTTTAGCCAACTGCAGATGCAGATCCTGCCACTGGGCATACACATCCTGCATCGCATGCAGTTGTTTACCGAGATCTTTATAAACTGTTTCGCCAAACAATGACGCCAGTTCCATACTGCCGTATTCCGGAAACACCAATAATTTGGCTTTAACCTCAGCAGCTTCCTGGACCCATTGTGTTAATTTATCGGCAAAATCCGACCACTGGTCAAAAAAACCAATATCGTATTGCGCCACAGCGACTTTTACTTTGCTCATTTATAAAAATCCAAAATTGGAATAGCTGGTTCGTTCCGACTGGATCCCCGCCTACACGGGGATGACGCTTTGTTTGCTTGGCTTTTATCAACCATCACCGCTGACACTACTCACGCGAAACTTATAATTGCTAATAACAAAAACTAGTCATTACCTCGCAGATGGCAATCCAGCAACGAAGCTTTACTAATTAAACCGGTCTTTACAGTGATTTCATCCAAAAGGTCATTGGCTTGGGAGATTCGTGAACTTCGCCAATTTCTTTCCAGCTAAAGGTAGTGTGCAGCTCTGGGTGTTTTTCATAGCCGCGTTTACGCCAGAAATTATCCAATGGTTTATAGCCTACCGGCCGCCGTGGATGATCTGCCGGTCGTTGTACACCACAAAAACAACTGAATTCATAGCCACCAAGCTCGCGGGCATGATCTTCGCGGTGATCAAAAAACGCTACACCGGCACCTTTGCCGCGATATTTGGAAATAAGCACCGACTCACCACAATAAAAAATCTTGTCGATATCCAAACCAGCTTTCAGAAACGGCGCTTTGACCTCGTCGGTTTCAAATTTCAGCGGAATACCAGTAGAAGCGCCAACCACTTTATCACCGTCAAAAGCCAGCACGATGACGCTTTCCGGACATTGAATATAGGTTTGCAGATATTTCGCTTCGTATTCGGTATCACCGTCATACAAATACGGAAAATCCCGGAAAACCTCGATACGCAGACTGGCCAACTCCGGAATATATTGTTTTAAGGCAGCGCCTGACAGACGTTTTAGTTCCAGCATCATAAAACTCGATTGGGGTTTGTGACGAGAAACACGGCGCCGGGGATAAACCGACGCCACTGCTTGCAATTAATCAACCGACGACTTGTTTGATCCAGTCTTCCAGGTTGTAGTAATTGGTGATGCGGGCAACTTTGCCATCACGGATCACAAAAAAGGCACCGGCTGGCAGATTGTATTTCTGACCGTCAGCTTCTGGCAGACCTTCATCGGTGCTCAGGTATTCACCCAAAACGGTAAATTCAACGGCAGCGCGATCACCGGCATCGTTGGTGGTGATAGAGATATCAACGATTTGCTCTTTGTAATGGGCATTCATGCGATCCATGAATTTAGCAAATTTTTCCTTGCCAACTTCCCGGCCAGTCTGATTAACGTCATGGATGACATCATCAGTCAGCATCGCCAAAAATGCCGCCATATCCTGACGGTTAAAGGCATCGTAATAGTCTTGCAACAGGCTCACAGTAGCTTGGTTCATGGTGCAGTTCCCGTGGATTAAAAAAACGGCGGATTTTAGCGCGTAAACGCTTCAAAGAAAAGCAAAAACTGTTTATTGACCACAGAGACACGGAGGGCACAAAGAGAAACAAATCCGCAGATTACGCAGATTAAAATTCTCAGTTAGATACTCGTAGGTTGAGTCAACTCTGCAAACCCCAACATTTGTTGTCTGTTTCAAATGCTGGAATTGATTGTTTTCGACTCAGTCTACATTGGTGTCATGCCGACCGAAGTGGAGGCATCTCTGCACGGTCGATGAGATTCCTCGGCTTCGCTCGGAATGACCATTTTTTTTATTACTTAAAAATCTGCGTCCATCTGCGTAATCTGCGGATAAATAGTTTTTCTCTTTGTCTCTGTGGTTATTTTTAAATCAAGCTTTAAGGCTGCGTGCCGTAATACCCATCAGTTTATAAGTCAGCAAAGACGCCGCGAAGTCATAGGCATGAAAGCCTTCAATGGGCGCAAATTCCATAATGTCAAAGCCAATGATTTGCCGTTGTTTGGCGACAGATTCGAACAAATTCAAAGTTTGATACCAACTCAAACCACCAGGCACCGGCGTACCGGTTGATGGAAATACGCTGGGATCCATGCCATCGATATCCAGTGTAAAGAACACTTTTTCAGGAAAATCATCAGGTAAGGTGATGCTGTTAATATTATTAGGCACTAATTCATCACCATCCTGGTAATACACACCAAACTGCTCGCGCGCCTGCATTTCTTCTTCGCAATACGCGCGAATGCCCAATTGATACAAAGGAATGCCCATATCGACGGCGCGTTTCATTACAGAGGCATGGCTTAAAATATCGCCTTCATAAGCGTGGCGCAGATCGCAATGGGCATCAATTTGCACAATGCCAAAGTCCTCAATACCAGCCGCTTTTAAACCTAATAACACACCGTAAGTCACTGAATGTTCGCCGCCTAATACAACAGGAATACCACCGTTGTTAACAATTTCAGCCGTCGCATGGGCGATATTTTCCATGACTTGTTCCGGTGCGACACTGCAGTCAATTGGCGCGCAGGTATGAATACCTAAATCACACGGACTAGATTTACCATCCCATTTTTCCAACTGCCAGGACGCATTCAAAATCGATGAGGGACCCAGATTGGTACCGCCACCATAAGAGACGGTTTTTTCATATGGCACCGGCAGCACATGAAACATTGCTTTGGCAGGATCGGCCTGATCAATTTCAGAGCCTAAAAAAATCGGGAATTGTTCGTTTAATTCAGTATTCATGACAAACGCTCTTTAAAGTCTTGATAGCCAAAGTTTTTGACGATCTGCAATGCATCAGTTTCGCTGTTCCAAACCGCCAAAGATGGTAATTTGGTGCCGTTAAAGGTGCTGGTTTTGACCATCGTGTAATGGCCCATATCTTCAAATACCAATCGCTGGCCAATAGCCAGGGGTACATCAAAACTATAATCACCAATGACATCGCCAGCAAGACAGGTTAGACCACCCAAACGATACGTATGGGCTTTTTCATCTGGCATACCGGCACCGGTCATATCCGGCCGATAAGGCATTTCCAACGTATCCGGCATATGACAGGTGGCCGACGTATCGAGAATTGCCTGATTCAGATGGTTAAAGGTCAGATCCAGCACTTCACAACTTAAAATACCGGTGCCAATCGCCACTGCCTCGCCCGGCTCCAGATACACTTCGACGTTATGTCGGGCTTTAAAATCCTGAATCAGCTTAATCAAGCCTTCGATATCGTATCCGGGCGCGGTAATGTGATGACCACCACCAAAATTGACCCACTGCATTTGTGGCAATAAGTGGCCGAATTTTTGTTCTACTGCCGCGACCGTGCGCTGCAATGGTTCGAAACCTTGCTCACAAAGCGTATGAAAATGTAGGCCGCTGATGCCATCCAAAGCAGACTCATCCAGTTGCGACAGTGGAATGCCCAAACGCGAGCCGGGTGCACAGGGATCGTAAATCGGCACCGCCCCTTCGGAATGCTCCGGATTAATCCGCAAGCCAAAGGTTAATTCCGGACGCTGTTGTTGCATCGCAAGGCACTGCTCACGAAACCGCAGCCACTGCCCGCAGGAGTTAAACACAACATGGTGGGCAAACGTCAGCAACTCATCAATATCAGCCTGACTGAATGCCGCGGCAAACACATGCACTTCGCCGCCATATTGCTCATGACCCAGTTTGGCTTCATGCAATCCGCTGGCACAAGTACCACTTAAATATTTGGCCGTTAACGGTGCCAAAGCCCACATCGAAAATGCTTTCAAAGCCGCCAGTACTTTCGCACCACTGCGACTTTGCAGATCATGCAAAATCCGTAAATTTCGCTCGACAGCGATTTCATCAACTACAAAACACGGTGATGGCAAACGGCCTAAATCGAGCTTTTTAAAATCAGTAAATTGCATTTATTTTCAAATACCTGAAAGTGTTATTTAACTTAAAACCTAATCACATAGACACAAGGGTCACGGAGAATATTCAAAACATCCTTATCCGCAGATGAACGCAGATTAAAATCCCTGAATGTATTGGTAGGTCGGGTTGAGTCTTCTAAACCCAATCTACATTAATGTCATGCCGACCAAAGTGGAGGCATCTCACACTTCTGATGAGATTCCTCGGCTGCGCTCGGAATGACACTTAATAATAATCTGCGTTCATCTGCGTAATCTGCGGATAAAAACCATCAACCGTCCAGATCAAACTGATCCAGCTCGATCACCTGCCATGGCAGACCATATTTATTCATATCTTCCATAAACGGATCCGGATCAAACTGTTCGATATTCCAGACGCCCGGTTTCTGCCATTTGCCTTCCAGCATCATCTTGGCACCAATCATCGCCGGTACACCGGTGGTGTAGGAAATCGCCTGTGATTGCACTTCGGCGTAGCAATCCTGATGGTCTTTGATTTGGTAGAGGTAAACCGTTTTTGGTTTGCCGTCTTTAATGCCTTTGACGACACAACCGATACAGGTTTTACCTTTAGTACGTGGGCCCAGCGTTGAGGGATCCGGCAGCAACGCTTTCAGAAACTGAATCGGTACAATCTGCTGGCCGTTAAAATCAATCGGCTCAATGCCGGTCATACCGACATTGCCGAGCACTTCTAAATGTTTCAGATAATTATCACCAAAACTCATCCAGAACTGGGCACGTTTCAGGGTTGGGAAGTTTACAACCAGTGACTCCAGTTCTTCGTGGTACATCCGGTAAATATTATAGCTACCGACATTTTCCGGGCAGGTAAAGCTGGCTTTTTTTGACATTGCCGGGGTAGTAACAAATTCACCGTTTTCCCAATGCCGGCATTCAGCGGTGACTTCACGGAGATTGATTTCCGGATTGAAGTTAGTAGCAAACGGATAACCGTGGTCGCCGCCATTGATATCAATAATGTCCAGCTCGTGGATTTCATCAAAATAATGCTTGGCAAGATAGGCAGTAAAGACATTGGTGGCGCCCGGATCAAAACCGCTGCCCAGCAATGCCATCAAACCGGCTTGTTCAAATTTTTCGCGATACGCCCACTGCCAGCTGTATTCAAACTTGGCGGTGTCTAATGGCTCATAGTTGGCGGTATCCAGATAATCCACGCCGGCTGCCAGACAGGCGTCCATAATGGTTAAATCCTGATAGGGCAACGCGACGTTAATAACCAAATCGGGCTTTTCTTTTTGCAGCAATGCCACTAATTCCGGCACATTATCGGCATCAACTTGTGCGGTGCGGATCGGCCGTTTTAACTGCGCGGCAATCGCTTTGCATTTGGCTTCAGTACGACTGGCCAGCAAGATTTCCGAAAATACTTCCGGCAGCTGGGCACATTTATGGGTCACCACGCCGCCGACACCGCCGGCACCAATAATCAAAACTTTAGACATAGCAAAAATCCTTATTTAATCTGAGGCTATAACGTGTGTGTTACCAGCAGATGAATTAATCAGCGTTCGAAGAAGGTATAGCCGTTCAGGCTGTCATTAAAAGCCCGTAGCATTTGCTGACGCATCGGCACCGAAATACGACCATCGCGCACCGCCTGCTCGGCAAGTTTACGGAATTGTTCCTGCATGACTTTTGGCTCATATTCCACGTAGCTGAGCACATCGGCAATGCTGTCACCATGAAACTCACGGATATAGTCAAAACTGCCGTCTTCGTTGATATGCACGCTGACCACGTTGGTGTCGCCAAATAAATTATGTAAATCACCCAGCGTTTCCTGATAGGCGCCGACCAGAAATACGCTCAGATAATATTCTTCACCGTGTTTCAGCGGATGCAGTGGCAGTGTTTTATGAATGCCGTCTTCATACGAAAACGAATCGATTTTGCCGTCACAATCGCAGGTCATATCGGCCAAAACTGCCGAGCGGGTTGGTTCTTCATTCAGTCGGTGGATTGGCATGATCGGAAATATCTGATCAATCGCCCAGATATCAGGCAACGACTGAAACAGGCTGAAATTGCCATAGTAAATGTCAGACAGTAATTCCGGCAGGCTTTCCAGTTCAGCAGAGATCCGCCTCGCCTGTGGCAATAATTCTGAGATCTTTTCCCAAATGGCCAGCGCCAGATTTTCGGCCAGCGCCCGATCTTTTAGCGATGCCTGACCGTGATGGAATAATTCACGGATTTCATCACGATAATATAGGGAGTCGTTATAGCATTCCTGCAAATTCTGCGGCGTCACGTTTTCACGGACTGAATACAGATTAATGATCATATCGTGGCTGTCTTCCGGCGCCTGTTCCGGAATTTTACCCGGCTTATGATCACGCACTTCCAATACGTTAAATAACAGCATAGAAGAATAGGCAACCAGCGCCCGGCCTGATTCCGAAATCAAAACCGGGTGGGCAATTTCTTGTGGATCCAGACATTCCTGCAGGGTTTCAACGATGTTTATGCAATACTCATCAAGGCCATAGTTCATCGAATGGGTGCTGTTAGAACGGGTGCCTTCATAATCGACCGCCAGCCCTCCCCCCAAATCCAGATAGCCCATCGGCGCACCCTCTTCAATCAGGCCGGCATAAAAACGACAGGCTTCCATAACGCCACTACGAATATTACGGATATTGGGGATTTGCGAACCAAGATGACTGTGCAGTAATTGCAGGCAATGCAACATATCAGCTTGTTTGAGCTGCTCGACCACTTCCAGTAACGCATTGGTCGACAAACCAAAAATTGAGCGGTCGCCACTGTCGCCATTCCAGTGACCTTCAACCGTCGATGCCAGGCGAATGCGCATGCCAATTAACGGCTCAATTCCCAACGCCTTACTGCGTTCTAAAACAGTGGTCAGTTCTGTGGCTGTTTCCAGTACAAAAAAGCACTTAATGCCCATTTGGCGGGCATACAAACCCAGATCAATAAATTCTTCGTCTTTGTAGCCGTTGCAAATAATCAGGCTGTCGTGATCACGCAACTGCGAAATGGCAATAATCAGTTCGGCTTTGCTGCCGGCTTCCAGACCATGGTGGTAACGACGACCGTAATCAGCGATTTCCTCGATCACGTGACATTGCTGATTCACTTTGATAGGGAATACGCCACGATAATGATTTTGATAACCGGCATCTTCAATGGCCCGGGCAAAGGCTTCATTGATTTGGGTGATACGCATATCCAGCAGGTTTTCGATACGCAGCACAGCGGGCATGTCCAGGCCGCGCTCTTTCATGCCATGGACGATATCAATCAGTGGGACCTGAATGGTTTTTTCACCAAACTTCAGACTGACAACCGCATTACCTTCATCGGAAATATCAAAGTAATCCGCGCCCCAATCGCGTACGCCATAGAGCTTGCTGCTTTGCTGCGCATCCCACGCAACCGGTAAATCCGGTGTTAAAGCTTGATGGGATTGGGCTTTTGTCATCAGTGTGACCCCCTTTGGTAACAGGTAAATCGCGGAATTGTCACTATTTTAAGACAAAAATGCAAAACAATTATGACGGCGTCAGGCCCGTGTCAATCAGTGTTTTACACTAAATGATTGGCTGCTCTTCGGGCACAGCGGTATCGGTTGCCGGATCCAGCCGGGTATTAAAGGCTTCCACCGAATCGGCGACCTCTCCAGGGCTGTTAAAGCGCGCAATATGAAATAGCGCTTCGCCTTCGTTAACCAACGGAATATTGGTCCGGCCAATTATCACGCCACTGCAACTGGCTTCGACCATGGTTTCAGATGTTTCATCACCATAAGGCGCGGCAACCATGCCCAAACAATCGCCTTTTTTGACATGCGCCCCCATGGCTACCAGCATCCGGAAAATACCGCTTTGCGGCGCTCGAACCCAAGTGCTGCTGCGCGCCACAAAAGGATCGGCTGGTTTTAATTTTTTCGTAGTGGAGACGGAGGTCGTCAACATGCCAATTCTGCGCATGACCGCAATAACGCCTCTGACGCCAGCGCGAATTGCCAGTTCATTGAAACGCAGTGCTTCACCGGCTTCATAAACGATCACCGGCACGCCGGCTTCCTGACAGGCAAAACGCAGCGAGCCTTCAATCAAACCAGAGTTAACAATCACCGGTGCATTAAATGCTCGTGCCATTTCTTCAACAGCAGGGTTATCAATAGCAGCGCGAATCTGCGGCAGATTATCGCGGTGAATGGCAGCCGTGTGTAAATCAATGCCATGGGTGCACTTATGCGCGACTTCAGTCATAAACAAGTTGGCTAAGCGTGCCGCCAAAGAGCCCTCTTCTGAACCCGGAAAACAGCGGTTTAAATCACGCCGATCCGGCAAATAGCGAGTCTGATTAATAAAGCCATACACATTAACTACCGGAATAGTAATCAAGGTACCGCGCAGGCTTTTCAAGCGCTTGCTGCGGATCAGCCGGCGAATGATCTCGACGCCGACAATTTCATCACCATGTACCGCGCCCGAAACAAATAAAACCGGCCCATCACGACGGCCACGGATCACTTGCACCGGCATACTCAGCGCAGTATGCATATAAAGATCTGGCAGTGGCACATCCACCACTTTGGTCTGGCCGGGTTTGATTAGCTGGCCAGCAATCATTAAATCCTGCGCCATTAACCGCGGCCTCTGGTTTTGGTATGACCGAGCTTGGCGTTTTTCTCAATAAAATCGATGATCATGGTGGCAATATCTTTGTTGGTAGCACTTTCGATGCCTTGCAGGCCGGGCGATGAATTCACCTCCATCACCACCGGTCCATGATTGGAACGCAACAAATCAACACCACACACATTAAGACCCATCGTCTTAGCAGCACGCACAGCGGTCGCACGTTCTGCAGGGGTAATGCGAATTAAATTAGCACTGCCGCCGCGATGCAGATTGGAGCGGAATTCGCCTTCTTTACCCTGGCGCTTCATGGCTGCAACTACTTTATCGCCAATAACAAAACAACGAATATCAGCGCCGCCAGCTTCTTTGATAAATTCCTGCACCAGGATATTGGCTTTCATACCCATAAAGGCTTCGATAACGCTCTCAGCCGCGCTTTTGGTCTCAGCCAATACCACGCCAATTCCCTGCGTGCCCTCCAATAATTTAATCACCAGTGGCGCACCGCCCACCATTTTGATCAAATCATCAACATCATCGGGACGATGGGCAAAACCAGTAACAGGCAAACCGATACCTTTACGTGACAATAATTGCAACGCCCGCAATTTATCGCGCGAGCGACTGATGGCCACTGACTCACTCAAGGGATAAACACCCATCATTTCAAATTGGCGTAACACCGCCGTACCGTAAAAAGTGACCGATGCACCAATCCGCGGGATAACGGCATCAAAACCATTGAGAATTTCGCCTTTGTAATGCACTTCCGGCTTCATTGAGGTGATATTCATATAACACCGTAAAACGTCCAAAACATGTACTTCATGTCCTTTGGCTTCAGCAGCTTCAACCAACCTGCGTGTTGAATACAGCTTAGGATTACGGGATAAAATAGCGATTTTCATGCAGATTCTCCGTCCGGCGCGTTATTCCATTGCGCCCGTAACACATCAATGAGGTTTTGCCCTGCCAGATAAGACAAGGTGGGATTAACGACTATATTACCAGTGGTCATTGCCGTGCGTCCGAGTAACATCCTAAACAGCATGGTATCTCGGTTGGTCAGCGTGACTTCGATAGGAAAAACATTTTCGCCGATTTGCACCTGTGTCAGAATCACATAACGCTTTTCAGTATGTCCGCCGGAATCGGTGACATTACGCTGATCCAAAACCTTCGCCTCACACCAGATTTCAGTCTTATTATCATCCTGATTGGGATGCACGCCAAAACGTACCCAAAGTGCATTATCTTTTTCGAATGGTGCCACCGAAAAGGCATGAATCGCCGATGTCCGCGCACCGGTATCGACTTTGGCTTTGATTTTATCAATGCCGATTTCCGGCAAGCTCAGCCACTCCCGCCAGCCTACAACAATATGGCTCTGTTCGTCTTTATTCATTTTATTAGATCTGTAATAAACGTAAACAAGAACATAAACGACCTGGCAAGGTAATACCAGCGTGATTTTTCCGCAGATTAAACAGATTTATTCATGGTGTCATTCCCGCGCACCTCTATGTCATTCCGAGCGCAGCCGAGGAATCTCAAGGCTGTGCAGAGATGCCTCCACTTCGGTCGGCATGAAAATAGCGTTAAAAACCTTACACCGTCATTCCGGAAAACGCAGTTTGTTTATCCGGAATCCATTGCAGACATTAACCACAGAGGCACAGAGGGCACAGAGGTTAAAAATAAACCGTCTTTGCGAGGCAGCTTTATCGCCGAAGCAATCTACTATTAATCAAGGGGTCAGACACGATCGATTTTAAATCTTACACTTTAAATAATGCACTGACTTTCTATCGCCCCCGCGTGACTGTGGAGAAAGTTTCAACTCCAGCAGCGCCTCAGCTTCCCGTTTAAATTTTTCACTACCAAGCGCCCAGCCTTTATTGACAGTTTCTCTAATCTCGAACATCACAGCATCATCGACAGCAAATGCAAATAAATCCCGATAATGCTTCTGCCTTATTTCAGCACGCTCACCAAGCGCTTCATAGCAAAAATGTGCGGTCACAACGTCATCTTGTTTCCCGAGTGCATTGGCATGATAACTTGACCAGCGATAGCCAGCTGGCCCGTTTACCATCCCTGCCCGCACAGGATTCAACTCGATATATCGATAACAAGTTAATGCATAACGCTCACTGTCAATCAGACTCGCCTTATACCGTCCCTCCCACAAAGTCCCTGTTCGGCGATAGCAAAAATTGAAATATTGCACATATCGCCGGCCAACACTTTGTATTACCCTGCCGATTGCGCCCTGCACAAGCGGCGTCATTAACAAATGCACATGATTCGTCATCAAAACATAAGCATGCACCTGACAACCATAACGCTCGCAGGCATCAGCAAGCTTTTCCAGATAAAACTGATAGTCCTCTTCAACCACAAAAATAATCTGACGATTATTGCCACGGACAATCACATGCTGCGGCTGACCAATAATTTCAAATCGCGGTAAACGCGCCATTCTCAAATCCTTATGATGAACTGACACTTTGATATTAACGCTCATAGCAAAAACAAAAAAGCCCCGGCGTTAACCGAGGCTCTTTCGCTATCTCAAATCTTCAGAATCAAACTAAATCAATCGTGTCTGACCCCTTTGATTTCGAAGCGGCGTCATTAACAAATGCACATGATTCGTCATCAAAACATAAGCAT
>CBFHWI010000040.1:0-15665 GCA_965659475.1 Methylophaga sp. | reverse complement strand
GCACATCAGCTACTTCACCTTCACTTGCTAATTCTCTCAAGAAAGTTAGCCTCCGATAAACCTGGGACGATTCACAACGTCAGAAAGCGCCTGAACTGTATGCTGAACTTGATGAAGTTTATGAATCATTCAGCGCGTCGCTGGCGGCACTGGGTACTGTGGATAAGGCAATCAGCTCAGGTTTTGACCCTAAGCGACTGGCAGAAATCGAGGCAGCCGAAGCAAGACACCACGAAGCCAGCAACGCATTAACCAGCAGCATGGTAGAGCTGGATGAGTGATTTGCGCAACAGCTATATATTGAACCCGCCTCGGCGGGTTTTTTGTGCCTTGGAAACCAAAAAAACTAGCATTTCAATGATGGAGGGTTTTATGGTTGGTAGAGATGATAATTGTATTTAAGTAGTTGATTTTATTAAATATTTGGCGGAGAAGGAGGGATTCGAACCCTCGATAGGCTATTAACCTATACACACTTTCCAGGCGTGCGCCTTCAGCCACTCGGCCACTTCTCCTAAGGGTGCGAAAGCTTATATTAGATTGGCTTTCCTGGCAATCATGGCAGTATTAACTGCCCATGTTTGCCGGTGGTTGTTTGGCGTAGAGTTTCAAGCCTTTGATGACAATATCGGTATCGATTTCGATATCCTCCGGCAACAATTCCTGAATCATCTTTCCGTCGCCACCGCTAAGAACAAAACGGATATCATGATCAAAATTTTGTTGTAAATCGCGAATCAGGTTTTCCAGTGTCGCCGAAATACTATACAGAGTGCCGGCCTGAATGGCGCTGTAGGTGTTGGTGGCCAGTAAATTAAAAGCCACGTCATCGGTGTTTTCGGTCAGGGCTTCGGTGCCGGCGGCAAGCGTGCTACGCATCAGACCTAACCCGGGCAGAATAAAACCACCCTGATGTTGGCCATTGGCGGTGACAATATCGACGGTAATAGCGGTGCCGCAATCAATGATGCAACAAGCTTTTTGTAAGTGCTGGCGGACAGCAACCAGACCCAGCCAGCGATCAACGCCCAGGGTTTCCGGCTTGTCGTAAGCATTACTAACGCCAAAGCGTTTTTGCTCAGCTCGCACAAAATTGGGCGTGATTTGCCAGGTTTTTTCAGTCCACTCACTGAATTGGCTGGCTATTTTGTCGCCAGCAACATTGCTGACCCAGATAGATTCAACAGTTTTGAGTGGCTTCCATATTTTGTTAAATTGGGTTTTCAGGCCTGTCGTTTTGCGTTCAATAAACTGACTGTTACTGAGCCCGTTATCGTCCAGCGTTGCCCATTTAATGCGGCTGTTGCCAATATCAATTAATAATTTCATGAGACAAATCGGATGCTGACATGGCTGTTCGATAAGCTGCCAAGTTGCTGGTTGTGCATATAACGGAGTTCTCCCTGCTCGTTGATACCACAGGCAAGTGCGGTAATACGGCCTTGTTCAGTTAAAATATGGATGGCGCTGTTATGCAGTGCATCATACTGTGGCCATTGTGGCAGAAAATCTGCCAGACCTTTGTGTAAAAAACTATCTAAAGCCGACAAAATATGAGCGCTGAGCCGGCCAATCAAGTGATTACGATCCGGTAGCGCGTCAGTCAGTTGTTGCAAACTTGTGACTGGCTGTGGAATTTGTGCGCGTACTGATTCAGACAGCGCATAATTGACACCCAAGCCAATCACCATAAAGTGACCATCACCAAAACGGGATTCCACCAGAATGCCGGCCAGTTTTTGCCGTTTGAATAGTACATCATTGGGCCACTTTAATTGCAGGTCCTTAATATTAAATTCCTGCAGCGCATGAATGACGCTGATACCAATGACAATGCTTAAGCCTTCATGGGCGAAGTTGCCAGGGCAGGGCCACAACAACGACATATAAATATTACCACTATCCGGCGACTGCCAATCACTACCCCGACGGCCGCGACCAGCCGTTTGTGTGTTAGCAACACATAAAGCGGTTTTTACCAATCCCTGTTGCTGCTTTTGCCATAACACATCGTTGGTGGAGGTAACTGAATCACAAACGAGTATCTCAGCGATTTGCTGATTATGAACATGATTGAGTTGTGAGCGAATAACCGGCGCACTGAGCGCGGTGCGATTGGGATGATTCAATTTGTGACTTTGGCTGATAAAAACACGTCTAGTCTAGCGGTTTTAATGCTTTGCGGACAGTCGACGTGAAAAAATCTGATCAGACCTGGGTATCCATCAGGCTGCCGAGCATATGGGTACTGGTTTGTAATGCTTTTGCAGAAGCGGCCACTTGCAGTTCAGCTTGATTTAACTTGACCAGCGGTGTCGTCAAATCACTATCACTAGTGCCTGTAGAGGCAATTTTGGCGCTGCTGCCAGCCGCTGATTGCAGACCGGTTTGAATGCCTTGATAGGCGGATTGAATGGCAGGAATTGTGCTCATCAAATACATTCCAAATTTAGATAACGGTACTTAAACATATTTTTAGTTTCAGGATTGTAATGTTTTTCGCATTTTTCCCTGTAAGCGCACATAAGCATTGCTGGCAATCATAAACGTTAAACTGAATAACAGCTCAAGCAGCGGATACAACCAGAAGGCATCGCCACTGTATAGTTCACCGATAGCGTGTGCCATATAAAACAACACCAAAAAACCGGACCAGGCATAAGTATAGCTGTGGCTGTACAGCAAACCGCGCAGTGGAAACAGCAGTGGCACGATGCCCAGCAACAACATCGCGGCAGTGGGAAAGTTATCGCTGTGTGGCGCCCATAGGATCCAAACCATCAGGGTTGCCAGCAGGCCAAAATAGCTGATCAAAGTCAGATTACGAAAGTGTTTAATCATTTGAGTTTTACCACTAATTGGGCAATACGTTTACCTAAAGCCTGGCACAGTTGAACTTCGTGTTCACTGAGTGGATTTTGATTATCAACGCCCGCTACATGACTGGGGCCGTATGGTGTACCGCCCGTTTTAGTTTGCATTAAGGCAGCCTCGCTATAGGGCAGCCCGCAAATTAACATGCCATGATGCAGCAAGGGCAGCATCATCGACTGTAAAGTGGTTTCCTGACCGCCATGTAAACTGCCTGTAGACGTAAATACCGCAGCTGGTTTGCCAGCCAATGCGCCGGATAACCATAAATCACTGGTGCCATCTAGAAAATATTTCAACGCCGCTGCCATATTGCCAAACCGGGTAGGACTGCCAACAATCAGCGCATCACAGTGACGTAAATCATCGTTGGTCGCGTATAAATGCCCATCAGCCGGGATGTTGTCTTCGGTTGATTCACAGACGCTTGATACTTTGGGCACGGTACGTACAACCGCCTGACAATCAGTCACTTTGCCGATACCGCGGGCGATCTGCTCTGCCATCTGTTTTACATGGCCACTCTGACTGTAATACAAAACTAAAATATTATGCATTACAAGATCTCAGTGACTGCTTCGGGGGGACGGCCCAGACGGGCTTGGCCATTTTTGACGACAATGGGCCGCTCAATGAGTTTGGGATGCTGGCTCATTATTTGAAGCAGTACTGCATCAGTTAAATCAGCGTTGTTTAAACCCAAATCTTTATATTCAGTTTCGGTTTTACGCAGTAATTGCCTTGGTGAAATGGCTAACTGTTTGACCAATTCAGCAAGCTCATCCGAACTGGGTGGTTGTTTTAAATACTCAATGATTTCAATGTTTTCATTATTGTCATTCAAAATCGCCAGTGTTTGACGGGATTTGCTGCAACGGGGGTTGTGATAAATACGAGTTTGGCTCATCGGCGGGTATCCAGTAATTTTTCAATAGCAGATAAATGAATTTCGGTAGGGCGGATAGTGGTCCAGCGGGCGCAGCCCGGGCATAGCCAATGCAATGTTTTACCTGAAAATCCGCAGTTTTTGCAGGTGTAACGATCACCGCGATGCACCATAGCCCCAGTAATGTCGTGAATCAAAGGCACCAGTGCGAGTTCACTATTTTCACCAAGGTTAATCAGTGTATGCAGTCCTTCTACGGACGGATGACGATGTAATTCTTCGTATAAAAATTGCTGCGCGGCTGAGCGGCCTTCAAGTTCATCTACCAGTTTGGTCAACATTAACCGTGCGGACGTTAGGTGTGGATGACGTTGAATCAATTGCTGCAACCAGTTGCGAAAAGCCATTAAGTTAGTTGTGTGAAGATAGGCTTGATAAAGCAACGGCATGGCTTCTGGTAAAAAACTCTGGTTTTGTCGTTCAATATTTTGCAGCGCTTTCAGGGCTTTTTGTGGTTGCGACAGGCTCAGTTGTAACCGCGCTTCCAGCAGGCTGGCACGGACACAATTGTCGTCGTGAAATAATGCCAACTTGATGAGATTAAGACTTTCATGGCGATCAATATCGAGTGATTGCTCGGCCAATTCACAATAAAAATGTGCAATCAGCGGCTGAACAGTATCTTGTTTGTGACCATCCAGTAATTTGGCCATATCAATGGCGCGCTGCCACTTTTTTTCTTGCTGATAAATACGCAGTAATTGTCGGGCTGCTTCGGGGGGCGGGCTGGGTAATTGTAGTAATTCCAGAAATAAATGCTCGGCCCGATCCAGTACCCCGGCATGCATATAGTCGAGACCCAACTCGATCATGGCCTGCGTGCGTTGCAAACCGTGCAATGATGGGCGGGCAATTAAGTTCTGATGAATTCGGATGGCACGTTCAGTTTCACCGCGGCGCCGAAATAAATTGGCCAGTGCTAAATGGGTTTCAACAGTTTCACTATTGACTTCCAGCAAGCCGATAAAGACGTCAATGGCTTTATCCGGCTGCTCATTAAGCAGGTAATTCAGACCTTTAAAATAAGCGGGGTTAAAAGCCGAATCAGTTTTTTTATAGCGCCGTTTGTAATGGTTCCTTGCCAGCAACCAGCCAGACAGGGCAGCAATCGGCAACAATAAAAATAACCACGTCTGCATTTGCACGGTTTAGGGATTGTCCCGGATCGGCAGAATGCGAAGACTATCAAGCTCTTGTTCAGCAATTTGTAATTTGTGTTGCAACCGCCGATTAGCAAGTCGCAGGCTCAGCGTGCTCAGCAAAATGATCGCAGCACCGATAATTAAACCCATCAACAACACAGTAATTAACAGCACAGCCAGTGGCAGTTGCCATTCACCAAAATACAGGCTGACGGTCACAGCTTGGGTGTTAAAAGCCGCAAAAGCAACGCTTGCAATAAATGCCAACAGAAAAATACTGATAAAAAAGATTTTACGGATCATTCAATATCCATTGCTGAAAAACAGGTTGCTAACGTATACCATGATACAGCAGATCAACATTGTCCAGAATAGCGTTGATTGGTGTAGAATATGCGTCATTCTGACAGGCTTTAACCTGCAAAAGTTTAAGATTATGGAGTTTTAACATGACCTTTGTTGTCACCGAGAATTGCATTAAATGTAAGTACACTGATTGTGTGGATGTCTGCCCGGTAGATTGCTTCCATGAAGGCCCGAACTTTCTGGTAATTGATCCGGATGAATGTATCGATTGCACTTTGTGCGAACCGGAATGTCCTGCGGAAGCGATTTTCTCTGAGGATGACTTGCCGGATGAGCACATGGAATTTATGCAAATAAATGCTGAATTGTCACAAGTCTGGCCGGTCATTGCTGAGAAAAAAGATCCATTACCTGATGCCGAAGAATGGGATGGCAAGTCAGATAAAACGGCACTGCTTGAACGATAGTTGCCGACTATTGCAATAAAAAAGCCCGCTAAATGCGGGCTTTTTTGTGGCTGCTGATTAAGCTGTTAATCCATTAGCTTCTTCAATTTCAGCATCGCACTGCTTTCAATCTGTCTTATCCGTTCAGCAGACACTTGATATTGATCCGCTAAAGTATGCAGTGTGGCTTTATCGTCTTCCTGCAACCAGCGCTGACTGATAATGTCACGGCTGCGTTCATCAAGTTTTGCAAGAGCATTAAACAATTTTTGCTGTTGGTGATCCTCAAAATCGTCTTTTTCCAACTGTCGGGAAGGATCCGCATTTTCCGGGGCCGACAAATAGGCAACTGGTGAAAAATGCGTTTCGTCATCATCGCTGTCAGAAGGCAAATCAAACGCCATATCGGGTTGGGCTAAACGACGTTCCATATCCATGACGTTGGCAGGCGTTACCCCTAAATCTTCGGCAACAGCAGCAACTTCTTCCTGGTTGAGCCAGCCCAGGCGTTGTTTGGCACTACGCAGATTAAAGAATAATTTACGCTGTGCTTTGGTGGTGGCGATTTTAACGATTCGCCAGTTACGGATCACATATTCATGAATCTCCGCGCGCACCCAATGCACTGCGAAAGAAACCAGCCGCACGCCTTTTTCTGGATCAAAGCGCTTAACGGCTTTCATCAGACCAATGTTGCCTTCCTGGATCAGATCGGCAACCGGTAGACCGTAGCCGCTGTAACCCTTGGCAATACGTACCACAAAACGCAGATGTGACAAAACCAGCCGTTGAGCGGCTTCTAAATCGCCATGTTGTTGCAGTCGGGTAGCTAAATCGTATTCTTCATCGGCAGTTAATACCGGGATTTGATGCACCAGGCGCGTGTAGGCATCCAAATTGCCAATTGGCGCTGTGGCAAGTTGATATTGCGCTGCATGACTTGTCATTCAGGCGTTCTCCCCTTTAAAGAATTTTTACGTTTGAATTTTAGCATTAAGTTATTGATTTTAACTAATTAGATGCAACGATTAGGAAAAAATTCCTTAATCAAGCGTTTAGCTGGGTTCTATAGCACTTAAATGACGACCAACGGCCAACCATGCACCGAGTACGCCCAGCAATAAACCACACAATGGCAGGGCAATAAACAGTACGCCGCTCAGCCAATGCAGACTGAACTGACTTTCATATAAAGCCGCCAATTGATTGACCGGACCACTAATAATCAGCAGCGCTATTAATACCGTCAGCCAGGCAATTGCCCCACCAATCAGTCCATACCAAAAACCGGTATATAAAAATGGCCTGCGTACAAAAGCGTTGGTGCCGCCGACTAATTTAATCACTTTGATCTCGGTTTTACGGTTGAGAATCGCCAGCCGAATCGTATTACCAATAACCAGCAATACACTCAGCGATAACATCGCCGCTAACACACCAATGCCACGCTGACCGGTTTCATTCAGCTTTTGTAAGCGTTGCAACCATTGCATATCTAATTGTGCCAAATCCACTTCTTGAATTTTTGCCAGTCGTTGCAATAAATCTGTATGGGCGTCATTGGCGGTTGCAGAGGCAACTGGTTCGATAATAATAACCGCGGGTAAGGGATTTTTCGGCAAGCTATCGAGTACATCACCGAGCCCGGATAAATCCCGAAACTCTTGTAAAGATTGCGTCGATGATTGAAATTCTACTTTTTCAATATCTGGCCAACTGTTTAATTGCTGTGCAATCTGCTGGCCGCGGCCATCTTTGACATCGTCTTTCAGAAACAGCGAAATGCGGGTTGCCTGTTGCCATTGGCCGCTCATTTGTTCGACATTTTTTTGCAAAACATACAAGCCTGCCGGCAAGGCCAGCGCGATACCGATGACCAGAACGGTCATTAATGATGCCAGTGGTTGACGCCACAAATCACCGAGGCTGGCTAATGCAACTTGCGTATGGCGCAGCAAATAATTATCAACGTTAAATAAGGCCATCAGTCAGTCGCCAGTCTGCCGTTTTTCAGAGTAATGCGCCGATAAGGCAGGCGACCAATTAATTCCTGATCATGGCTGGCGATAAATACCGTGACGCCGACCTGATTAAATTGTTCGAACAAACCCATGATTTCCTCAGAGAGCAGCGGGTCCAGATTACCGGTCGGTTCATCGGCCAGTAAAACCGGTGGCCGGTTGACTACCGCTCTGGCAATACCAACGCGTTGTTGTTCACCGCCTGACAAAGCAATTGGCTGACTGCGTTCTTTGCCGAGCAAGCCCACTTTGTCCAATGCCGCGCGCACCCGGCGGCCGATCTCCCGATGATTTTCACCGGCAATAATTAACGGTAAAGCGACATTGTCAAACACCGTGCGGTCATGCAGCAGATTGTGATCCTGAAATACCAAACCGATTTTACGGCGGTAATAAGGGACTTTCCATTTTGAAAGCCGGCCAAGATTTTGATTGTTAACGATGACTTGCCCGTGCGTACTGCGTTCAATCAAAGCAATCAGTTTTAGCAGGGTACTTTTACCGGCACCGGAATGACCGGTCAGAAAGGCCATCTCGCCTTTTTCCAGATGAAAACTGAGGCCGGACAAGGCTTCCTGCTGACCGGCATAGCGTTTGTAAACTTCGTTAAATTGGATCATAAAGCGTCTTCGCGTCCCAGCAAGGCATCAACAAATTCTGCCGCATCAAATTGGCGTAAATCGTCTATTTTTTCACCGACACCGATATAACGAATCGGCAAACCGGTTTTTTTGGCAATGGCAAAAATAATACCGCCTTTTGCCGTGCCATCAAGTTTGGTCAGGGTGAGGCCATTGAGGCCAACGGCTTGATGAAATTGCTGCGCCTGAGACAGCGCATTTTGACCGGTACCGGCATCTACCACCAACATGATTTCGTGTGGTGCTTGCGGGTCCAGTTTGCTCATCACCCGTTTCACTTTTTTCAGTTCTTCCATCAAATTGGATTGGGTATGCAGGCGACCCGCGGTATCGGCTATCAAAATGTCTATTTTGCGTGATTTCGCCGCTTGCAATGCATCGAAAATAACCGATGCGGAATCGGCACCATGTTGCTGGGCCATAACTTGGATAGCGTTGCGCTCGCCCCAGACTTGTAACTGTTCAACAGCTGCCGCGCGAAAAGTATCACCGGCGGCCAGCATTACTGAATGGCCCTGCGCCTGAAATTGCTTGGCGAGCTTACCAATCGTGGTGGTTTTGCCAACACCGTTGATGCCCACCATTAAAATGACAAACGGTCCGGCTTCAGGATTTATTACCAGAGGTTGTTGCACTGGCTTTAATAAATCAACCATATCGTCACGCATGGCGGTAAATAATGCCTGCGGATCGGCCAGTTGTTTACGGGCAATGCGCTGGGTCAGGTCATCAATGATAGACTGCGTAGCCTCAATACCGAGATCAGCACTTAGCAGTTGGGTTTCCAGTTCTTCGAGGAGTTCATCATCAATGATTTTTTTGCCGAGCAGTAAATCGGCAAAACCATCGGTCAAACGCTGGCTGGAACGACTTAAACCTTGCTTTAAACGATGGAACAGACCCTGTTTTTTGGGTGTGGGCGCAGGGTCGGTTTGATTCGTTTCAACAACCGATTGCAGCGGATTTTCGGTAACTTGGGAGGGTTCTGAAGTGCTTGGGGTGGCTGGTTCAGCGGTTTTTTTCTTGAGGAAACTAAACATAGTCGCTTTTTGTCATTTCAGTTCGGTTTTAAATCTTATCACGCCATTAAATGTGAGATGCAGATGCTGAGTCTAAAAAAACTCTTATTGCTTTGTTTGTGCCTGCCGGCTTTGGCAATTGCTGAAGTCAGTGAATATCAACTTGATAACGGGCTGAAGTTGTTAGTAAAGCCAGATAACAGGGCGCCGGTGGTGGTGTCACAGGTCTGGTACAAAGTCGGTTCAAGCTACGAACACAACGGCATAACCGGGATTTCACACATCCTTGAACATATGATGTTTAAGGGCACGAAAAACCTCGCACCGGGCGAGTTTTCGGAGATCATTGCTGCTAATGGCGGTAGTCAAAATGCTTTCACCGGCCGAGATTACACAGCGTATTTTCAAACACTGGAAAAAGACCGATTAGAAGTCAGCTTTCGCTTGGAAGCGGAACGGATGCGCAATTTAATCATTGATGAAACCGAACTGTTTAAAGAGCGTGATGTGGTTTCTGAGGAGCGCCGCATGCGTACCGATGACAATCCACAAGCATTAATGCGCGAGGCCTTTAACGCCACCGCTTTTATAAATAGCCCCTACCATCATCCGGTGATTGGCTGGATGAGTGATATTAATCACTACCAAAAAGCCGATCTCGATGACTGGTACCAAAAATGGTATGCACCCAATAACGCCGTAGTCGTTGTGGTGGGCGATGTGCAACCTGATGCTGTTTATCAACTGGCAAAAAAATATTTTGGGCCGTTAAAACCAGAGCAAACCGCGACCGTCAAGCCACAAGTCGAGGTGGCGCAGCGCGGTGAGCGTTATCTGAAATTAAAGGCGCCTGCGCAATTGCCGTATTTAATGATGGGCTGGAAAGTGCCGGTGATCACCACCGCAGAAAACGATTGGGAACCCTACGCCTTGGATGTGCTCTCGGGAATTTTGAGTGGTACCAGTAGCAGTCGTTTTTCTAAAGAACTGGTCCGTGATCAGCAAGTTGCAGCAGGGGTCAGCGCTTACAACAATAATTTTTCCCGGCTTGACGATATGTTCGTGATTGGTGGTACACCGGCGCAGGGTAAATCTATCGACGCATTACAGAAAGCTATCCAATCACAGCTGGATACGCTGAAAATGACGCCGGTCAGTGACGCAGAATTACAGCGGGTGAAAACGCAGGTTGTGGCGTCTGAAGTGTATGAGCTGGACAGTGTCTTTTATCAGGCCATGCAACTGGGTATGTTGGAAACAGTGGGTCTCAATTGGCAACTCAGTGAGCAGTATGTCGACAACATTAAAGCGGTCACCGCAGAACAAGTGCAACAGGTTGTACAAAAATACTTTATCGACGACTGGCTGACAGTCGGTGAACTGGTACCGGTTGCCAACTCAGAAAATAATCCCCCACAAGTCAGGACGTCAGGAGATCCACATGCCCGCTAAAATAATTGGCTTTTTTGCATTATTACTGACGGCTTTCAGCAGTTTTGCAACGCCGGTCATTGACCATTGGCAAACCGAACAAGGTACGCGGGTATATTTTGTTGATGCACCACAATTACCGATGGTTGATATTCGGTTGATTTTTGATGCTGGTGGTGCCCGTGATGGTGATTTACCCGGCACTGCGTTGCTGACTAATGCCATGCTTAAAGAAGGTACTGCCGATTCAGATACTAACGCCATTGCGGCGGCATTTGATGATGTCGGCGCCAAATTTGGCAATGAATCAGAACGGGATATGGCTATCCTCAGTTTACGGACGCTGGTGGAAGAAAACGCGCTGAACCAGGCCGTTGATATGTTTGTCGAATTGAGCAGTCAGCCAGCATTTCCCAAAGATTCGTTTGCGCGCTTGAAAAACCAGCTGAAAACCAGCCTGCAAGCAGAAAAACAATCACCGGAAAAAATCGTCGAGCGTAATTTTTATCAGGCGCTTTATGGTGACCATCCTTACGGTAAAATGCCCAGCGGTAATGAAGAAAGTCTGGAAAAAATCACTATTGCTGATTTAGAGGCTTTTTTTAAACAATATTATGTCGCGCAAAATGCGGTGTTAGTGATTGTCGGCGATTTACGGCAAGCCAATGCAAAAGTGTTAGCCAACAAAATCACCGCTGCTTTACCAAGCGGTGACGCTGCAGCGCCTTTGCCAGCCGTTGATGATTTAGTGGCGGCCAGTGAGCAGCATATTGAATTTCCTTCAAGCCAATCTCATTTACTGGTAGGTCAGCCCGGAACTACCCGCACGGATCCGGATTATTTCGAACTGTATGTTGGTAATCATGTTTTAGGGGGCAGTGGTCTGGTATCCATTATCAGTAATGAAATCCGCGAAAAGCGTGGCCTTAGTTACAGTGCCTATAGTTATTTCCGGCCTATGCGTGAAGCAGGTCCTTATCAGTTAGGTCTGCAAACACGCAATGAGCAGGCGGAAGAAGCATTAAAAGTGTTGAGACAAACACTGCGCGATTTTGTTAAAAAGGGTCCGACAGCTGACCAATTAGAAGCCGCCAAACAAAATATTACCGGTGGTTTTGCCCTGCGCCTGGACAGTAATAGTAAGATTGCCGACTACCTCGGGGTAATCGGCTTTTATCAATTGCCGTTGGATTACCTCGATAATTTCAAACAACGGGTCAATGCCGTGAGTAAAGCACAAATTCAGGATGCTTTTTTACGCCGTGTTGACCCCGATAAAATGGCGACGGTAATTGTTGGTGGCAAAGGCGAGAGTAAATAACAGCTCAACGGT
This sequence comes from Methylophaga sp., assembly GCA_965659475.1. GTDB lineage: Bacteria > Pseudomonadota > Gammaproteobacteria > Nitrosococcales > Methylophagaceae > Methylophaga. The sequence continues at coordinate 3,509 of CBFHWI010000040.1, read as the reverse complement.
TCGGATCATTGGTGGTCAGTGGCGCGGCCGTAAATTAGCTTTTCCGGATTTAGCTGATTTACGGCCAACGCCGGACCGGATTCGGGAAACACTGTTTAACTGGTTACAGCCCTATATCGGTGGTGCGCGATGTCTGGATGCATTTGCCGGGAGCGGCGTGTTGGGGTTTGAAGCTGCTTCCCGCGGTGCGGCCGGCGTTGTATTATTGGAATTAGCGCCGGCAGCCGTCGCGGCAATAAATACCAATCTACAAACGCTGAAAGCAGTTAATTGCGAGGTATTCGCGCAGGATGCATTAGCGTTTATCAGTCAGACCGAAAAACAGTTTGATATTGTTTTTTTGGATCCACCATATCGCGCAAATCTTTGGCAGCAAACTGCTGAATTATTGGAACAGCAAGGCTGTTTATTAGCCCACAGCGTGATTTATTTAGAATGTCCGGCCAAACAATCATTACCGGATTTACCGGCAAATTGGCAGTTAATAAAAGATAAATCAGCGGGTGAGGTAAGATACTGTTTATTTGCCCGACAATAGGCCCAAAATATGCCCATTACTGCTATTTACCCCGGTACTTTTGATCCCATTACACATGGTCATACCGATTTAGTGCATCGGGCCAGCCGTTTATTTGAAAAAGTAATAGTCGCAGTAGCGGCTGATACCGGTAAAAAATGTTTATTCAGTCTGGATAAACGGGTTGCTATGGCGCAAACGATTTTGGCCGATATTGCAAATGTAGAAGTCTGCGGTTTCAGCGGTTTGTTAGTTGAATTCGCCGCACACAGACAAGCTAATGTTATCATCCGCGGCTTACGCGCGATTTCGGATTTTGAGTATGAAGTGCAGTTGGCGGCAATTAACCGGCGATTGCATGTTGAAGTTGAAACGTTATTTTTAGCACCGGCCGAACAATACACCTTTGTTTCTTCCAGTCTGGTGCGGCAGATTGGTTTATTAGGTGGCGATATCTCACAATTTGTTGCGCCTTGTGTCCAACAGGCATTCATTGAAAACCTGGCGGAAAAAAGCGATTAACGTTATGATCTATAAGTCTTTCTATTACTCATCGGAGACCGTATGTCCCTGTTTATAACTGATGAATGCATTAACTGTGATGTCTGTGAGCCGGAATGTCCGAATGGTGCCATTTCTCAGGGTGAAGAAATTTATGTTATTGATCCTAACTTATGCACCGAGTGTGTTGGGCACTTTGATACGCCACAATGCGTTGAGGTTTGTCCGGTCGATTGCATACCCAAAGATCCAGATAATGTTGAAACACATGACCAGTTACATAAAAAGTATGAATTTTTGATGGCCGCTGGTAATTAAGCCTTTTAAATTATTTTTTTCAAAGTTATGATTAAAAAGCTGTTTTTGTTAAATTTAAAGGCAAGAAAAAATGATTAAGCTGTCCGCGTTAGATTTGAATAATTTGTCAGAGCAAGAATTACAAAAACTCATCAATCAGTCGAAAAAACAAATCAAAAAATTAAAAACCAAAAAAGTAACTGAATTGAACAGCAAAGACGCTGATGTGGTGGCCGTTGCTGATGCGGTCCGCAATTTAGCCAAAGCCAAAAAAGTAACACCCGCTGATGCGTTATCAGCCGTTGCTAAAAATATGCGTGTTGGTATGACTGCCAGCCGCAAAACCCGCAGTGAAAGCCCGGATAAATATCGTCATCCCAACGACACAAACAAAACCTGGAAAGGATTTGGTAAAAGACCATTGTGGCTCAATGAAGAATTGAAGCGCGGTCGTAAACTGGAAGATTTCAAAATTTAATCAGCGTTTAATGCGCACTATCAGCGGCCACGGCCGCTGATTTTGTTTTTAAGGTTTGTTTTTGCTGGCCCCAGCTTTAAAAAGCACGGCCAATGCTTTAAGCCCATCCGCCGCTAGGGTATCCTTTAGCACTTTGTAATTGCCTTTGTAAGAGTACCCATGTCAACTGAATATCGTCCTGACGCTATTGAAGCCAGTACCCAAAAATTCTGGCGTGACCAGCAGGTTTTTCGTGCTGTCGAAGATCCCAGTCGTGAAAAATTCTACTGTTTGTCAATGTTTCCATACCCCAGCGGCCAGCTGCATATGGGCCATGTGCGCAACTACACCATCGGTGATGTCATTTCCCGCTTTCAGCGTATGCAGGGTAAAAACGTGCTGCAACCGATGGGCTGGGATGCGTTTGGCCTGCCAGCAGAAAATGCGGCCATTAAAAACAAAGTGGCGCCGGCGGCCTGGACCTATCAAAACATCGATTACATGCGGACACAGTTACAACGCTTGGGTCTGGGGTATGACTGGGATCGTGAAGTTGCCACCTGTAAGCCGGATTATTATCGCTGGGAACAGTGGTTATTTGTGCAGTTGTTCAAAAAAGGGCTGGTGTATAACAAAACGGCTGCTGTTAACTGGTGCCCTGTCGATAATACCGTCCTGGCCAATGAGCAAGTTGTTGATGGTTGCTGCTGGCGTTGTGATACCAAAGTTGAGCGCCGCGAGATCCCGCAGTGGTTTATGAAAATCACTGATTATGCCGACCAACTGTTGGCAGATCTGGATCAGTTAGACGGTTGGCCTGAGCAGGTGAAAACCATGCAAGCCAATTGGATTGGCCGCTCTGAAGGCTTGCAAATTGATTTTGCCGTCGCCGATTCAACGGAAAAACTATCTGTTTATACGACCCGTCCCGATACTTTGATGGGCGTTAGTTATCTGGCTTTAGCTGCTGAACATCCATTGGCATTAGCGGCTGCTGAAGATAATGCTGAATTAAAAGCATTTATCGAATCCTGCCAGCAAACCGGTACCTCGGAAGCGGCGCTGGAAACTGCTGAAAAGCGCGGTATCGCCACGGGTTTATCAGCCATACATCCGGTCACTGGAAAGCCAGTGCCGGTTTGGGTGGCGAACTTTGTATTGATGGGCTATGGCACCGGCGCCGTGATGTCAGTACCGGCGCATGATCAGCGAGATTATGAGTTTGCCGTTAAATATAACTTGCCGATTCAGCAGGTGATTAAGCCGGCCGATGCCATTGACCACGATTTTTCCAAAGCGGCATTCACTGAAAAAGGTGTACTGGTTAATTCCGGCGAATTTGATGGTCTGGATTGCCAGGCTGCATTTGATGCCATTGCTGATAAATTAGCCGCTGAAAATAAGGCGGATCGTAAGGTCAATTACCGGCTGCGTGACTGGGGCGTTTCCCGGCAGCGTTATTGGGGCACGCCGATCCCGATAATTTATTGTGATGACTGTGGTGCGGTGCCGGTGCCGGAACAGGATCTGCCGGTTTTGCTGCCTGAAGATGTGGTTGTCGATGGTTCTGGCTCACCGATTAAATCAATGCCGGAATTTTATCAGTGCAGTTGCCCAAGCTGCGGCAAAGCTGCAACGCGGGAAACCGATACCTTTGATACGTTTTTTGAATCGTCGTGGTATTACGCCCGTTTTGCCAGTGCTGACAATGATAAAGCGATGCTTGATGATCGTGCT
>CBFHWI010000039.1:1979-15808 GCA_965659475.1 Methylophaga sp. | reverse complement strand
CTGTGGTTAGTATCTGCACTAGATTCCCGCCTGCGCGGGAATGACACTAAATTAAATCTGCGCCCATCTGCGTAATCTGCGGATAGTCTTCTCAGTAGATTGCTTCGGCAAAATCCGCCTCGCAATGACGGCTATTTATTTAACTCCGTGCCCTCTGTGTCTCTGTGGTTAGTATCTGCACTAGATTCCCGCCTGCGCGGGAATGACACTAAATTAAATCTGCGCCCATCTGCGTAATCAGCGGATAGTTTTTTAGTAGATTGCTTCGGCAAAAAGCTGCCTCGTATAGACGATTATTTATTAAAATCTGTGCCCTCTGTGCCTATCCCCATCCTAACCTTCCCCCGGCCCGGGGGAAGGAACGTAAGGATAATCTGCGAATTTTTTATTTAATTTAAATCGCTGGTTTTAAATCAAAGGCAATACAAATCCGTTGTTCATCAGAACTGAACGGAATGGTGCGATGGAATACTGAGGATGGAAACATTACGACGTCGCCGACTTCCGGGGCGATGGTTTTGACCGGGAAATTGTCGTGTTGTTTGGGATAGTCATCACCGTGCGTCGATAATTCGATACTGCCTTCGTGTTCCTCAGCTTTATTTTTTGGTAGTGATAAATACAACGAACCGCTGACCCAGCCTTCTTCGTGGATATGTGAAGTCAGGTGGCCGCCGGTTTTCATTTTGACGTACCAGGCACTGGCAATCACCGTTTGCTTGGGGAAATTTTTGACGAAAATACAATTCTGTCCCTTGAAACTGTCGCGGTAGCGGTTGATGGCATCGGCCACCAGTTCACCGACTTTTTGGAATGAGGCTTCAGGTCTCTTGAATAAATTACCGGCGCTTTGCACACCGTTATGCAGCCGGCCCTGACTCTTTTCTTCGATATCAGCTTGTTCAATATCCGCCAGCAGTTGTTTAAGCAACGGGCTGTCGCCTTTTAATTCGGGGATTTGCAAATGACAGATAAAGCTAAGGGGATCGGGACAAAAATTGTAGTCATTAGCAGTACCGAAGTTTTCGGCGTAATGGCCGGTCAACGTCGCTAAAAATGGCGAGGTGTGTTTGGCTTTTTTCAGCGCATCAAGCCCGGCTTTAAATTCATCAAACCGGCTGGTTTTATACAGGCAATACAACATCCGTTCCTGCCAGTCGGCGTATTGTGATTTCTCGAAATATTTCAGCGCTTGTTCAAGATCACCACTGTCGTAGAGATACACTGCAAGACTGTAATTAGCCAAAGGCAAACTGGGGTCAAGGCGCAGCGCTTCTTTATAAGCGGCCACCGATTCATCATAACGACCCTGATCGCGCAGCACTTCACCAATATTGCTGTGCACTTCGGCATAATCCGGATTTAACGCCAATGCGTCGTTATAAGCGGCAATTGCACTGGCGAGTTTGCCCTGATTTTTTAAAACCGTGCCAAGGTTAAAATACAATTTAGCGTCTTTATTAAGCTGCAAAGCTTTTAAATAAGCGGCTTCGGCTTCAACTGATTTGCCCTGTTCCTGCAAACACACCCCTAAATTGGCGATAGCCTCCAAAAAGCCCGGTTGTTGCTCGATAGCTTTTTGATAAACCTCTGCGGCCTGAGCGAACTTAGTCTGGGATTGCAAAGCAAACCCCAGATTGTAGTAAGCATCGGTCAAGCCCGGCTTCAGGCTGATGGTCTTTTTGTAGGCGCTGATAGCCTCATCAATGCGATTTAAATTGGTCAGTAAAATGCCCAGATTAAAGTGCATTTCCGGAATGCCGGCGTCGATTTCAATGGCCTTACGAAAGGCCGCGACAGCCTCTTTAAATTTATTCTGTGACGCCAGCGCATTACCGTACAAATTATGGGCAACGAACGCGCCGGGGTAATTTTTGGTCAGTTTTTTGGCGGCAGTTTCGGCAAGGCCCATTTGGCCGCTATTTAAAGCATCAATGACGGGCTGGATTTCTTGCTGGCCGGGTTGTCGCATCGGGATTGGGCGTTTCATAACTTTTTCTGGTTTATTAGTGAGGCCCACGAATGTATAACAGCGGGCTGGAAGGGGCAAGTTTGCCGGCGCACATATTAGCCGGCTTGAATTTGGTTATATAAATTATAGATTTCGCGATAAGGGTTTTTTAATGGATACATTGACACAAGCCTTGCTGGGCGGCGCCGTGGCTTATGCCGTTGCGGGTAAACAATCGCCGCGAAAAGCCCTGTTAGCGGGCGCTGTGATTGCCGTTTTGCCGGATCTGGATATTTTTATTAACTACGCCAGTGACTTGGACAAGATGACCTTGCACCGCAGCTGGACACATTCCTGGCTGGTACATACATTGATTGCGCCTTTATTGGCGCTGCTGATTAGCCGATTTGATAAAAGTATCCGTTGGTCACGCTGGTTTTTACTTATCTGGCTGGTTCTGGTGACGCACGCGGGCCTCGATGCACTGACCGTTTATGGCACACAGTTATTTTGGCCGTTGACACCCCACCCGGCTTCCGGGGGCAGCGTGTTTATCATCGATCCGCTATACAGCTTGTTATTACTGACGGGCTTTGTTGGCGTGTTGTTTTGGCCATCTATAAAAACCCACCGGCTGATGCTGACAACTTTTAGTTTGAGTTGCCTGTATCTGCTTTGGGGGTTTGCTGCGCAGCAATGGGTTGTCGCACAAACCCACGCAACACTCGCCGAACAAAATATTGACTACCAGCATTTGCAAGTTAGTGCCGCACCACTTAATACCCTACTGTGGCGCGTTGTAGTGGTCAGCGATGAATTTTATTACCAGGGGTTTCGCTCAGTATTCGATGGTGACGCATCACTTGAACTGACACGTTATCAACGTGGTAAAAACGTTGTGCCATTGGTCGAGAATTCCCCCACGCTGGCACGCGTTGATTGGTTTACTAACGGATTATTTAAGGTCGAGCAAAAAGACGATTTGATTATCATCAGTGATTTAAGAATGGGCATGGAGCCGTATTATTTCTTTCGCTTTCGGGTGGCGGCATTTGAAGCCGGTGAATGGCGGTTAATTGAGCCGAAGCAAATTCCGATGTTTCGTAATTCAGCCCAAGGGCTGCGTTGGGTATGGCAGCGAATCTGGGATCCAAAAGCAGCGCTTCACATTGATTAAAAGTGCGTAAAGGTTAGGCCCTGCGCTTCAGCAACTGCCTGACAAGTAACTTTGCCGTCATAAATATTCAGGCCATTACGCAAATGTCCATCGTCAGCCAATGCCTGATTTAAACCTTTATCGGCCAGTGCCATAATAAACGGCAAAGTCGCATTGGTCAGCGCAAACGTTGAGGTGCGCGCCACTGCGCCCGGCATATTGGCGACACAATAATGGACAATGCCTTGTTCGATATAGGTGGGCTCAGCATGAGTAGTCGGTTTTGAGCTCTCAAAACAGCCACCCTGATCGATGGCAACATCCACCAGCACAGCGCCAGTTTTCATTTGCGACAGCAGTTCACGACTGATTAATTTTGGTGCCTGTGCGCCCGGTAATAACACCGCGCCAATCACCATATCGGCTTTCATCGCACTGCGTTCGATGCTATCCGCGGTGGCAAATAAGGTTTTAATCCGGCCGTTAAATTGTTGATCCAACTCACGCAGCCGCGGCAAGGACTTATCAATTATCGTGACTTCTGCGCCGAGGCCAACGGCCATTTGGGCGGCATGACTACCTACTACGCCGCCACCGATAATCAAAATATTGGCAGGTGCCACACCCGGCACACCGCCAGGCAAAATACCCAATCCCCCCTCAGAAATTTGCAGAGCATGGGCACCGGCTTGAATTGCCATACGGCCGGCAACTTCACTCATTGGCGCCAGTAATGGCAAACCACCCTGCTCGTCAGTGACCGTTTCATAGGCAATACAACTGGCGCCGGATTTTAGTAAATCCTCGGTTTGGGCTTTATCAGGGGCGAGATGCAAGTAGGTGAATAAGATTTGCCCGGCACGCAATAATTGGCGTTCTGCAGCCAGTGGCTCTTTAACTTTGACCAGTAACTCTGCGGTTGCAAAGATCGTCTCAACGTCATCGATAATTGAGGCACCCGCCTGCTGATATAACGCATCGCTAAGACCAATAGCCGTGCCGGCATCATGCTGCACTAAGACTTCATGACCATGGGCGACCAGTTCACGAACACCTGCCGGCGTTAATGCCACCCGATATTCATGATTTTTGATTTCTTTGAGTAAGCCGATTTTCATTATTTACCACCCTTCTGACTTACCTACATCTTAACGGAAAAGCCATTAACCACAGAGACACGAAGGATACAGAGAAAATCCTTCGTGTCTCTGTGGTTAATGTCTCACTGGATTCCCGCCTGCGCGGGAATGACAGCGTTTGGTTTGATCGTATATAATTCGGCGTCCATCTGCGTCACCGGAATGACGGCGTTTGGTTTGCTTATTTAAGACTCCGCGCGGATTTGAAACTTAAAAAATATGTCATCCCCGTGGATACGGGGAACCAGTCCAAAACTGTGCGCCCGGCACTGGATTTCGGATAAACAAACTCGGTTATAAGGTTTAACATTGTCATTCCAAGCAAGGCCGAGGAACCTCATCGGATGTGCGGAGATGCCTCCGCTGCGGTAGTAGGCATGACAAATGCTTACAAGAGGTAGCTAGTCATTCCAGAAAACGCTTTTTGTTTATCCGGAATGACAACGTGTAGTTTTATTACTTATAAATCTGCGTTCATCTGCGTCATCTGCGGATAAGGATTTTCTCTGTATCCTTCGTGTCTCTGTGGTTAATGTCTCACTGGATTCCCGCCTGCGCGGGAATGACAGCGTTTGGTTTGATCGTCTATAAATCAGCGTCTATCTGCGTCCCCGGAATGACAGCGTTTAGTTTGATCGTCTATGAATCTGCGTCCATCTGCGTAATCTGCGGATGGATCTATTTAGATCAAAATACCGCGCTCGAGCCAGTCTTTTATCATTTGGCGGGCACCATCTTTAACGACGTCGGCATTGGGATGTTGTAAGGCTTCGGCAATATCAGCAGCAGCCTGCTCGCCTGTTAGCCCCGTCTCCAACAACGCTAATAATCTCGCGCTAACCGGATTTAGTTCGATGAATTTCACCTGGTCATAAGCATTGCGATAGACCAGCAAAAAATTTGGCTGGGCTGACGGCTCGCTCGGTTGGTTATCAATATCTATCTGGTGTACTGGGAATTGATAAGCCAGCAACCAGGCCAATGGTGAGCGTTTCAGTGTCAGTGATAATAAATCGCTGTCGGGTTCAACTTCTCGCTGCTGGAATTCGGCATTGGCAATGCCCAGTGCCAGCTCGACCCACTCATAATGCGCCAGTTCTTGAATAAACGGCGGATCATTACTCAAGTCCCGTTCGTTTTGCAGGTAATCAATAAATTCCTGGGCGATCTCATTAAATAACGGCCGCTGACAACGATGCTGCACCATAAAATCACGGATCATCGCTTGCCAGTGTTCATCATCAAGCAGGGTTTTTAATACCGGAAATGCCGTGCTGCAGAAATTCTGAATATTATTAAAAATCAGCCGCCGGTAAATCGCCATGCGTCGATCTTCAATGGCATCGGGTGTGGCCAATTCGGGGTTGCGGATATGACCGGCAAAGGCCATTTGCATGCTGCGAAAATCAGATTGCATGAGCCTTGCCTCCATTCAAAAACCCTAGTTTCCCACCTGCGCGGGAATGACTCTGTTTATATTTTTGCGTCCTGTTTATTTTCGTTGATTCGGACATCTGCGGGGATAAAGCTATTTTTTTTGTACCCTGTTTATTTGCCCTGAATTCCTGCCTGCGCGGGAATGACGACTCGGGAGTTCGGCATGTTCGGCAGTCAAATGCCGACATTACGCTTGCGCCTGTTTACTAATCTGATTGTCTGCGACGAATTGATAATCACGAATTTTGCACACCTCGCTAAACAGGGTTGGCAAATCCGGAATATTAAAATCGCGTTCCAACATCGTTGGTCGGACGCCATGCCGTGCATAGCTGTGTTGCAATAAATCCCAAACCGGATCAATCACTGCCGCGCCGTGGGTGTCGACGATTAAGTCTTCGGCTTCATTAAAGTGCCCGGCGATGTGCATGTAGGCGATGCGCTCACTATCGATAGCATCGATATAGGCTTTGGCTTCGTAGTGGTGATTAATGCTGTTAACGTAAACATTATTGACGTCCAGCAACAGCTCGCAATCTGCTTCCTGCAAAATCGCATTAACGAAATCCAGCTCGCCCAGTTCCTGGCCGGGGGCAGCGTAATAAGAGACATTTTCGATAATCAGCCGGCGCTGCAGAATATCCTGAACCCGCTGAATTCGCTCAGCAACATAATGCACGGCTTGCTCAGTGAATGGGATTGGCATCAGATCGTATAAATGACCGTCATCGCCGCAATAGCTAAGATGCTCGCTATATAAACGTATTTGATGTTCATCAAAGAAATGTTTCAGACGCTTAACAAAGTTTTCATCAAGCGGTGCCGGGCCACCAATTGATAACGATAAACCATGACAAAGCATCGGATAACGCTCGGTAAAATGCCGTAATTTTTTACCGAGCCGGCCCCCCATTTCCAACCAGTTTTCCGGGGCGATTTCCAGGAAATCGACTGGCGCATTATCAACAGCAGCCAGATCATCCATAAAACTGCGGCGCAATCCTAATCCAGCGCCCTGAACTGGGCCGAATTGGGTCGTCATTAATTGATTTTCAGTCATAATTTTATGACGCTTAGCGCATCACTTTGTTACAAACTACTCATCTTCCGGGATTTCAAATATCGTGCGATCGACACCAACATTGCCGGTGTTTTTATCATAAATATAAATAATGGCTTTGTATTGACCCGGTTTGGTTATTCTGGTTTGACCATTAAACATGCCATCCGGACCTTTGAGTGCCATGGTGACTTCTTCAATCTTTTTACCATCTTTCATGATAATGGTTGTGGCTTCGTAATTATCACCCTGCCAGTGCCCATCTTTGGTAATTGGGCAACCACAGAGCAATGAGGCTTTGGTCATGATATCGACCTGACCACCCTGAATAACGCGGGTCCAGCCATCCACAATAAAGCCAGTCATGTTAATGATAATGCCATCACCCAGAATGTCTTTGCCGGGTATCACCCAACTGGTCATGGTGCTTTCCTGCATGCTTTGCCGGTCAGCATAAGGGCCAATTAATTTAAAACGCAGTAACCGTGGCGTATCGATATCCACTGTTGCCAAATAGCCGGCGGTTTTATCATCGGTTTGCCGTTCGCCACGTTTTAACGGATTTTCAATCAACACCGCGGTATTGCCCGTGCCACCATTGATCCAGCCTTGGTCAAGAATTTCGCCGGTTTCGGCATCTTCAATAACGGCTCTTACACCACCGACGCTGCTGCCAATAAATTTAGCATCAACGGACTTGGCACGCACCATGATTTGTGTAGGCTCAGCCATGGTCGCAAACGACATCATGAATACCGCCGTTCCAATCAATAAATTACGAATGATCTGCATTTTTAACTCTCCTAATTAGGCGTTTTCGCCATCTTGCCATGCATCAAAACCACCAATAACCGACACCACATTGGTAAAGCCCAGTTGCTGCAAAGTGGCTGTTGCCAACGCGGAACGGCCACCACTCCTACAATACACCACGATTGAACGGGTTTTGTCTTGGAAATCGGGCTCATTGGCAATCGCAAACTCCAACATGCCCCGCGGTATATGTCGGGCGTTATCAATGTGCCCGGCATCAAATTCCACAGGCTCGCGAACATCCAGCGCAATACTGTCTTCGTTTAACATTTGCTGTGCTTGCGACACACTGACTTCGCGAATGCCTGCTTTGGCGGCTTGCACCAAATCCATTGCTGTCTTTGCCATGTTGACCTCCTATTATTAATAAGATTATGACCAGATTTACCGGCTTTGGTTTTGCGAAAATTTCAGATGTAAATAATGAATGTCATGCAAAAATTCCGCTACATCAAGTCACTGCTACAATAACCCCTATCGTAACCCAAAAACCGTTGCCGTCAGGTAGCGTTTCAACCAACGGATTTTTATGCTGGCTTATATTATTCGGCGGATTTTGTATGCTATCCCGATTTTAATTGGGGTTAATGCGCTGACCTTTGCCTTGTTTTTTCTGGTTAATACCCCAGACGATATGGCGCGCATGCAACTTGGCGATCGTTATATTCAACAAGAAGCTGTTGACGCCTGGAAAGCCGAGCGTGGCTATGACCGGCCGATGTTATGGAATAGTGACGCTGATGGCAGCGAGCAATTCACCAACACCATTTTTTTTGATAAATCAGTGGCGCTGTTCGCCTTTCAATTTGGTCAGGCCGACGATGGCCGTGATATTGGCAGCGATATTCAAACCCGTATGTGGCCGAGTCTGGCGATAGCCATACCGGTGTTTGTCATCGGTCTGCTGGTGAATATTACTTTTGCCATGCTGATGGTGTTTTTTCGGGCGACCTATGTCGATTTAAGTGGCGTGGTGTTGTGTGTGATGCTGATGTCGATATCCAGTCTGTTTTACATTATCGGCGGTCAGTTTGTGGTCGGCAAACTGATGCAACTGGTGCCGGTTTCCGGCTTTGGTGAGGGTTTTAATGCCATCAAGTTTATGATTTTACCGGTAGCGATTGGCATTATCTCCGGCATTGGCAGCGGTTCACGCTGGTACCGCACTTTATTTCTGGAAGAAGCCGCCAAGGATTATGTGCGTACCGCCCGGGCCAAAGGCTTATCTGAACTGCGGGTGTTATTTGGCCATGTATTGAAAAACGCCATGATCCCGATTCTCACCGGCGCTGTGGTGCTGATCCCGACCTTATTTATGGGCAGCCTGATCCTAGAGTCGTTTTTTGGTATTCCCGGCCTCGGCAGCTATACCATCGATGCGATTAATGCGCAGGATTTTGCCATCGTCAGGGCCATGGTGTTTTTAGGGTCGGTTTTATACATCATCGGGTTAATCCTGACCGATATTTCCTACACGCTGGTCGATCCGCGGGTGCGTTTACATGGTTGATGCCGGTAACTTAGATTTGCGTCAGCAAGCTTTGGCAATCCTGTTAATTGAAGAGGCTGCAGCCAAAGCAATTGCCACCCGGCAACTTGCCGAACAATGCCAGCAATCAGGTTATCAGTTAAACCGCCAGCCACTTCAGGCACCAGATATCCCCGGCCGCCCTGCCAAACCGGAACTGGTCAATCCAAAAGCACTACCGCGCCGGCGTAATAACCGCGAAACCGGTCATGCCAGTCTGATCCATGCGATTTGTCATATTGAGTTTAATGCCATCAATCTGGCACTGGATGCGCTTGTCCGCTTTCAGGAGATGCCAGAAACCTATTACGCTGACTGGTTGCAAGTGGCCGATGAAGAAGCCAAACATTTTCAAATGCTCAGTGGGCATTTAGCAGCATCGGGATTTGCTTATGGTGATTTCCCAGCCCACGACGGACTATGGGAAATGGCGCAAAAAACCCATCATGATCCCTTGCTACGAATGGCCTTGGTACCGAGGGTTTTAGAAGCGCGTGGTCTGGATGTCACACCAAAAATGATGGAAAAGCTGACGAAAAGTGGCGACCATCAGGCCGTAGAAATTCTTGAAGTTATCCTCGCAGAAGAAATCGGCCATGTTGCTGTTGGCACCCGCTGGTTTAATTATTTATGTGCTGAGCGCGATTTAGATCCGTTAACGACGTTTACCGAATTACTGGAAAGCCATTTCCATGGTGCGATTCGCGGGCCGTTTCATTTAGAAGCACGTCAGCAGGCGGGATTTTCTGAAGCTGAACTTAATTGGCTAAAACAGCGTTAGTCGCTGGCATCAGCTTGTTTTTTCTTTTTTTCCATCTCGGCTTTTTGTCGGCGCGACTCTTTCGGATCAGCAATAAGTCCACGGTAAATTTCGATGCGGTCTTTATGATGCAAACTGGCGTCGAGCTTGCAGATTTTGCCAAAGATGCCGACTTTGTCATTAGCCAAATCAATTTGCGGATAACGCTCTAAAATACCGGAGCGCTTGATAGCTTCTTCAACATGAGTATCCGGCGTCACTTCCAGCGATAAAATCACTTGCTCTTCCGGCAAAGCGTAGGCGACTTCAACCGTTATTAAATCTATATCAGCCATACATTTCCCGTGCCCGTTTACAAAAAGCTTCTACCAAAGAACCAGAGATTTGCGTAAACACCGGCCCCAGCGCTAAATCCAGCAAGCGGGTGGAAAATTCAAAATCCATATCCAGCTGCACGCGACACCCCTGATTGTCACCGATCTCTGAAAACTGCCAGTACCCTTCCAAATGCCGGAATGGCCCGTCAATCAATTCAATGCGAATCGACTCACCGGGCATCAACGTATTGCGCGTCGAAAATTCATGATGAATACCACCTTTGGCAATGTCCAGCGCGGCACAAATAACCCGATCATTATGACTTATAATTCGGCTGCTTCGACACCAGGGCAAAAATTGTGGATAGGCATCTACATCATTGACCAGATCAAACATTTGCTGTGGTGAATATTTCACCAGTGAACTGCGGGTTATGGTTGTCATCAGACTTGCGTATGGACCTTTCTTTAATTATTACCAAAAGCCAGTAAGGTTGGCGAAGACGACTAAAATCGCCACCGGAGCAATATACCTAACCAGGAAACACCATCCGTGGAACAAAAAGGCCGGCTTGATCGCCAACTCTTCTTCAGAATTCGCCCGCCGCATCACCCAGCCGGCAAAAAGTGCGATGAGCAAACCACCCAAAGGCAACATGATATTGGCTGTCAGGTAATCCAGCAACTCAAACGGCGTTAATCCGGCCAATGTCCAATCGCTGCCGATATTGAATGAAAACACCGTCAACAACCCCAGCGCCCAGATAGTCACGCCCACCCAAATACAGGCATTGAGGCGTTTTATCTCGTAGTTTTCGACCAGCCAGGTCACCACCGGTTCGGCCAGCGCAATGGCACTGCTTAACGCCGCAAAAAGCAACAACACAAAAAACAAACCGCCAAACCATGCGCCATGATTCATGTGCCCAAAGGCGATGGGCAGCGTTTCAAAAATCAAACTTGGCCCGGCGCCCGGTGACATGCCATTGGCAAATACCAACGGAAAAATCGCCAGGCCAGCCAAAATCGCTACCGTCGTATCCATCACCGATATCGCCAGTGTCATACGAAATATGGAGGTTTTCTTTGGCAAATACGAGCCGTACACCATGATCGCGCCCATGCCCAGACTCAATGAGAAAAAGGCATGCCCCATCGCAGTCAGCACGCCATTAGCGGTTAATTTGGAGAAATCCGGATCAAACAAAAAGTGCACAGCATCATCAAAATAATGACCTTGTTGATACGCAAACCAGACCAACACCAACAAAATTAAAAACAAAGCCGGCATCATAAACCGCACTGATTTTTCCAGACCGCGTTGCACGCCGCGGCTGACGATGATCATAGTAAGCACCATGAAAATGGTGTGCCAGGCTAGTAATTTTTCGGGATGACTAACTAAATCAACATAAATACTGCGCGCGCCATCGGCCGTGACGCCTTCAAACGTATTGGCAAAAGTACGAAACACATACGACATCGCCTGACCAGCAATGACGCTGTAATAAGACAAGATTAAGAAACCCGCCAACACACCCATCGCCCCTAAATATTTCCAGGCGGTTGAGCGCTGTTCGTCTTCAGCGAGGGTTTCCAGACTGTTTATCGGATTTTGCCGGCCACGGCGGCCGATGATGATTTCAGCGACCATAACCGGCACGCCAATCAACAAAATACAGCCGAGATAGACCAATACAAAGGCACCACCGCCGTTTTCGCCGGCAATATAGGGGAACTTCCAGATATTACCGAGGCCAACTGCGGCACCGGTCGCTGCCAGAATAAAAGCCCAGCGGCCGGTCCACTCACCATGCATTGACTTAGCGGGTCTGTTCATAAGAAACCTTGCACGCAAAATTCTCCTGATTTTGGGGGAAATCGCACAAATGCTCAAGCCACCTAGCAAATCGCTTATGTATAATGATCCGATGGCAGCTAATAAAAAATCCAAACAATCTGATAACACCATCGCCCAGAACAAAAAGGCCCACTTCGAATTTTTTATCGAAGAGAGTTTTGAGGCCGGCCTGGTGTTACAAGGCTGGGAAGTCAAAAGCCTGCGCGGTGGTAAAGCGCAGCTCAGTGACAGTTATGTACTTATTCGTGATGGCGAAGCATGGTTAGCCAACGCGTTAATCACACCGTTAAAAACAGCATCAACGCACATCGTTCCGGCGCCGCAACGCGACAGAAAATTGTTGATGAAAAAAACAGAGCTCAACAAACTGATTGGCTCTGTCGAGCGCAAAGGCTACACATTAGTGCCGTTAACCATGTACTGGATGCGCGGCCTTGCCAAGATAAAAATTGCACTGGCCAAGGGTAAACAATCCCATGACAAACGCGCCACGTTGAAAGACCGCGATTGGCAGCGAGACAAAGCCCGTTTGTTCAAAAACAATTAGGGCTATCCAGAACCACTACACTGCACGCTTTAAGGCCTGTCAGACACAACATCGACATCAATAAGTGGTTCTATAAGAAATAAAAAGCCCTAACCCTAGTTGAAAAACCGCATAAGCGTTACAATACTACTCGTTACCAAGGGGGCGACCTGGCTTCGACGTGGGTTACAAAACCTAAGGTGCATGCCGAGTATTTCAGTTTTTCTCGTAAATCAGACTGGAAAAATATAGTTGCTAACGATAACAACTACGCACTAGCTGCTTAATAACCAGTGAATGCCGTCCGACCAGAGCCGTGCTTGTGCGTCTGGTATCGGGCGTCGACTCTCACAAGACCGTCTTGACGTATGCTTGGTACTGATAGACTAAAACTTAACAAGATCGCTTCTCGTTTTCCCTGTTCATCGGGTAGCTTGAAGTTAAATTAATAGATGAAATAAGCAT
The DNA here is from genome assembly GCA_965659475.1 of Methylophaga sp. GTDB lineage: Bacteria > Pseudomonadota > Gammaproteobacteria > Nitrosococcales > Methylophagaceae > Methylophaga. The sequence goes on along the minus strand of CBFHWI010000039.1, from coordinate 2,795 downwards.
GTAGAGCTGAAGGCAGAGGATTTGCGGACGCGGGTTCGATTCCCGCCGCCTCCACCATCACATTAAGAAACCACCCTTGGGTGGTTTTTTTATGTCTGCGAAATTTGCTTACTGGCGTTATTTCTTCACCAATCAATTTTTTTGCCTTGCCAATCAAGAAATCGCAGCGTTTCTGCAGCAGGCAGATTTTCTAGAATAGTTAATAACTTTTCAGCGACGAATGCTGGGGTTAACAATTTCTCTGCGGGTACGTTTTGTTGATACGGTCTGGATAAGGGGGTGTCAGTCGTCCCGGGATGAAAGGCAATCATGGCAACATTTGGCGCACGGCGTTGATATTCGATTGCAGCCGTTTTTAGCAGCATATTTAACGCGGCTTTACTGGCACGATAGCTGTACCAGCCACCCAAATGGTTATCGCCAATACTGCCGACACGGGCGCTGAACACTACCAGCTGGCAACTTTGCTGTGATTTTAAATACGGAAGCAACGCCTGCACCCACAACATGGGCACGATGCTGTTGCTGTGCATAATGGCCTGGCAATCTTCGGCATTAAATTGTTCCAGGCGTTTTTCTGGTTTTAATTCCGCATAATGTAAACGGCCATTGCAGATAAATACTTTTTGCACCGGCACGCCGTCGGTTAAACAATCTGCCAATGCTGTTTTAATAGCTGATTGGCTATATTCAACAGTTTGCCAGCGAATCTTTGCCGGCAACTCGGCTGGAGGTTGCCTGCGGCTGAACAGCCATATTTGCTGGCAGTCATCATCGCTTAATAATGCTTGTCTCAATGCGCTGGCAATCGCGCCG
>CBFHWI010000039.1:0-1879 GCA_965659475.1 Methylophaga sp. | reverse complement strand
TGCGGCTGAACAGCCATATTTGCTGGCAGTCATCATCGCTTAATAATGCTTGTCTCAATGCGCTGGCAATCGCGCCGTTACCGCCAATAATAATTGCTGCATATGCCATTAATTTTGCCTTTTTGTTGCATGATCAGGTCTCGCGGATTTGGGCTTGAGGCCGCATTGCTCCAGTAGGTCCTGCCAATGTTGGGTGTGTTTTTTCACTGCCAAATCAAATGCCGGCCAAATACTCTGCGGCTCATCGAGCAAGTATTGCTGCCAATAACTTTTAACAGCCGCGGGCGTGGTATCGACCTGCTGTACGGTAAATTGTCTGACTGTCGGTAACAATACATCGCGATGCTGGCTGACCAGCGCGATATAAGGTTGGACATGGCCGATATAGACTTTGAAAAACACGCCTTCCAACTGCCGGGCACGTGGGTTGGGTTTTCCCTGATAACACAGCGGTTTTTCGTCTATGCGTTGTTTGAGAATGGCGCTGCTGGCGTTGAGCATCCAGGTCAGTTCTTGAGCGGATTTGATCAATGCGCCTAAGTCATCCTGATATTGCCAGCGTTGTTGGATTTTACCCCAGCGGATAAGTGCTGTTTTATTTTCTCCAGATAACAGCGCATCAATCGTCTGGTTTAAATAGGCAAAATCTTCTGCTAACTGCTCGCTACTGCCTAGCGGATGGTCAATTGGCATCGATTGGGCGGTATGACTAAATAGTACGGCCATTTCATCGCTGGCCCAGCTTGCCTGCCAGATTTCAGCAGGCAGTTGCTGACGCTTTAATAGAGTGGCCTGTTTCAGTGTCTGCTTTAAAGCCGCATCATCGATATTATCGATACAAATGCCAGCCTCTTCAATAAACCGCTGCGAATAACGTAGCCGGTTTAACGGTTGCATGACCCTGCCGAGAATGGCATTTCGCTCCCCGACCACCACCTGCAAATCACAGCCATACAAATCCAGAAATTCCAGCATATTGATTTCAATCTCTGGAATCGACACCCGCCGCTCACGTACCCGTGGCCAGATTGCCGATGGAGCTACTGGGCCGTTTTTAGTTGCCACATTTAATACTCGAGCAAGTCGTATCGGATATTCATCCATCAAACTTTGCGGCGATGTAAACGGATCGCAGCTACTTAGCAGCAGCATGGCAAACAAGCTAAATAATAAGCGTTGCGTCTTTGATGAAATAAAAGGCATGGCGTTGTGACCTTAATCTAACGAAAGTGTTGCCAACAAGCCTATTTTTGTTTGTCGGCATATTGCATTTCAGTCAAGGTCAAAGCATGATTGGTGGCAGAAACACTTTAGTAACATCATACTCGGGAGAAAATCATGGAAGCCGATAGCAAGTTACTCAGCCTTGATAAGAAAACACGCAAAAAACTGGAAAAAATTGCTGATCTGACACACCCGGATGCTGCCCGGGCCCGAGCTTTATTAGCGCTTGATGATGGTCTAACACAAACCGCAGCAGCAACGCATGCGGGTCTGACGCTGCCGCAACTGCGTTATTGGCTGGGTCGCTTTCGCAGTAAACAACTGGAATGCTTTTCCAGCTTGAATGATGACAAGCCTGCGAAACCAAAAGCCAAAAAAGCTGATAAAAAAGTCAAAGGCGATAATAAAAAAAGCAAAAAGTCAGATAAGAAAAAAGCCAAGAAAGACAAAAAATCTGCCAAGAAAAAGTCTAAAAAATAGTTTTCTAGGGCGTTTTCATTCAAGCAAACTGCCCGCTGTCTGAATGATTTGCAACAAATCGATCGGCGCCAGCCAGACAGTTAAAGCCGTTTGTTGCTGACCTTTATCGAGGATGCTATAAAGTTATAACTGCTGACAGGATGTCTTCCTGAACCAAGGCCTATTTCCGCTGACG
>CBFHWI010000038.1:0-16614 GCA_965659475.1 Methylophaga sp. | reverse complement strand
CGAGAATGACGATGTCGGCATTGAGACAGACAATATCGTCAATCGCCTGAGTCAGATTGCTTACGGTAAGGGGGATAATTTGTAAATCTTCAGTGTCGGTTAAATGACAACTGACCTTCACCCAGCACCGCCACTAAATCATTGGTAAGCTTTTAACAGTTGTGCAATTAATGGCCATTGCTGTTCCCAGCTGCTCAGCGGGGACTGCCGGTAACCACTACGAACAAACTGCTGCATATGGCCTTCAACAATACATAGCAATAAATTGGCGGTTTCATTGACTGGTCGGCCGCCCGCCTGGGTCAATGTCAATTCTCGTTCACGCAAAACTTGCCGGAACTGGGTTTCCAGTCGATCAAAAAATTGGCTAACCCGTTGACGCAGACGTTCGGTTTCGCCGGTTAAGGCAACGCCAACCAACACGCTGGTGATACCGGGATTTTTAGCGCTGAAACCGAGCAGCAAAGCGATAATTTTTTCACAGCGCGCCAGAGCATCTTTTTCGTCATCAACAATCCTGCGGATCAGGCCAAATACTGTGTCTTCAGCAAATTCGATCAGGCCTTCAAACATCCGCGCTTTGCTCGGAAAGTGCCGGTATAAAGCCGCTTCTGACACCCCTAAACCAGCAGCCAGACGCGCGGTGGTAATCCGCTCACCTGGATTTTGCTCCAGTTCACTGGCCAGCGCTTCAAGAATGGCCTGACGTTTGGATTGCTTATTTTCCGCTCGTGTCGGTTTCATTGCATCGTTCACCGGCCACCTCCACGGATCAGCGTGCCAACACCTTCATCGGTAAACATTTCCAACAGCACGGCATGTTGTACCCGGCCATCAATAATATGCGATGAGGTGACACCGGCCTGCACGGCATCCAGCGCGCAGCCGATTTTTGGCAACATACCGCCGTAAATCACACCTTGTTCAATTAAATCATTCACTTGTTTGGCATTCAGACCAGTCAATAATGAGCCATCAGCATCCAGCAGGCCCGGTGTATTTGTCAATAAAATCAGTTTTTCTGCCTGTAATACTTCAGCAATTTTACCGGCCACCAAATCGGCATTGATATTGTAGGATTTACCATCTTTACCGACACCAATGGGCGCAATAACAGGGATAAAATCACTATTAATCAGCATGTCAATGACACTGGTGTCGACACTGCTGACCTTACCGACATGGCCAAGATCAATCATTTCTGGCGCGTTCAGCGTAGGATCATTTGACGCCACCTGCATTTTTTCAGCAAAAATCAGGCTGCCATCTTTACCGGTCAAACCCACTGCCCGGCCACCGTGATTATTAATCAGATTGACGATGCTTTTATTAACCTGACCGCCCAACACCATTTCAACGATATCCATGGTCTCGCTGTCAGTGACACGCATGCCGTTGATAAATTCTGATTGTTTGCCGACTTTTTGCAGTAACTCGCCGATCTGCGGACCACCGCCATGGACAATCACCGGATTAATGCCCACCGCTTTCAGCAACACCACATCACGGGCAAAGCTGTTTTTCAGAGTTTCATCCGTCATGGCATTGCCGCCGTATTTAATGACCAAAGTCTTGCCGGAAAAACGCTGAATATAAGGCAGCGCCTCGGTCAAAACTTGGGCAATATGCGTGGCACGTTGTGTGTTTAAACTCATTTTATTCCTCTGCAGAGCCTATTTATTTCTCATTTCCACCACTGTTGTGGCAAATAAACAGGCCCTATAAATGCAAACTCAAGGTCGGCTTGACCTGTAACATTTGCTGCACAAACAGTTGTTTAATATGTTGTAAATCAGCTTCGCTGCCGGCTTCAAAACGTAAGGTGAGTCCAGGCACAGTATTCGAAGCACGCACCAGGCCCCAGCCTTTGGCAAAATCGACGCGCAGACCATCAATTTTACTGAGCCGGGCATCGCTGAATTGGGCTTCTTCAATAAACCGCTGCATAAATTGCCGACATTCTGTTTCTTCCATGGCGACATGCATTTCCGGCGTATTAACCCGTTGCGGCTGCGCGGCAAAAATCTGCACTGGTGTACGGCCCTCAGGGTCAGCGGCAAGCAATTCTAACAGCCGGCATGCGGCGTATAAAGCATCATCAAAGCCATACCAGCGATCGGCAAAAAACAAATGGCCACTCAGTTCACCAGCCAGTTTGGCATCATTTTCCTGCAGCGCTTTTTTGATCAGTGAATGTCCTGAAGCCATCATCACCGGCTGGCCACCAGCACCGGTGATCACATCATGCAGTAGGCCAGTACTTTTGACATCATAAAAGATTTTTTCGCCCGGATATTCAGCAAGCAAAACCTCGGCAAATAACATTAGTAAACGATCCGGCCAGATGATTTCGCCATTAGCCAATACCACACCTAATCGATCGCCATCACCATCAAAGGCGAGGCCAATATCGGCCTTTGTTTCCTGAACTGTTTCAATCAAGGCTTGTAAATTCTCAGGCTGACCGGGATTTGGGTGATGATTGGGGAAGCGGCTATCAACATCACAAAATAGCGGCGTCACCTGGCAACCAATTAATTTAAGTAGCCTCGGCGCAACCACACCGGCAATACCATTGCCGCAATCAACAACCACTTGGACAGGTTTCGGTAATATGATTTGCGCAGCAATGGCCGCCAGATAATCATCTAATACTGCCTCAATTTGCCGGGCCCCCTTTCCATACGCCAACTGGTTGTTATCAAGTCTTTGTTTAAGCGCTTTGATTGCATCACCAGACAATGTTTCGCCATCAATAACGATTTTTACGCCATTATAATTCGCCGGATTATGGCTACCGGTAATCATTACTCCTGAACGGCTTTCAAAATGTTCGCTAGCAAAATACAAAACCGGTGTTGGTAGCGCGCCAATATCGATAACATCACAACCGCTGTCATTAATGCCTTGCATAATGGCTTTGGCAAAATCTTCACTGCTGGCACGGCCATCACGGGCCACTACCATTTTTTGCACGCCCCGCGCTTGTGCTTCACTGCCAATCGCCTGACCCAGTTGTTGCATCACGCTGGTTGTTAGCTGGCTGTCGACAATACCGCGAATATCATAGGTTTTAAAAATCGCTGCATCGATTGCCGCCGGTTTTGCCGCTGCAGGACTGAAATCAAACGTCAGTGCATCAGGTGTTGCCTTTGAATTAACGGTTTCATCCAAATGGTTGCTGCGCGGTGCATCAAAAGCATCTTCGAATAACAGATCGGTATCTTCGGTGGTTCCTGATACCGCATTTACTGTCGGTGATGGTTCAGCTGGTTTTATTTCTGACTCAGCAATATCAAATATCTCAGGGGCAGACTTTGCGTTTTTTTTCCGGCGCACAACTTTGGGCTTAGCCGGTAACGTTGCCGACAGAGGCCACCAAATCAAGATGGCTAATAACAGCACTGGCAACAACCAGAGCATATTGAACCCCGCAACGGCTACCGGTGCTGGCCAGTAATTTAACTGCCAATGACTGCCAGCAATTTTGTCGGACAGTGGGTTAAGCTGCTGTGAAAGCGCTTTATCACCGGCACTAAACAACACCAAATTGGCATTATTACCTTGACTGACCGTCCAGTAACCAGCTTTAGCATCCAGCGTTTGACTGAGTTTTTTCAGAATCTCCATACGCAGCGCCAGTAATAAATAACCGCTGCCTTGCTGACGGATAATTTGCACATAAGCTTTGTCAGTGCCGGGCCGCATGACCGCCACATCGGCCTGTCCGTCTGTGGCTGCCTGCCGCAGCCCCAGTAAGGTGACATAACTAATCGGTAAACAATCACCGACTTGCGGTGTTGTCGGAATATTTTCAATCATGCAAACAATGTCTGCTTCCGGCCAGTCGTTTATTTTTGTCGTATCAGACGCTTGTTGTTGCCAACCGGTAATGATGTTTGCCATCGCCGCAGCTTGTTGGCTGACCAGTTGCTGCTGCTTGTGACCAGCACTTGACGCGCTGTCATCGGTCAAACTTTGCCCAACAAAATAGACCGCCGCCACCACGCTCAGTATCAACAGCACCAGCAAAATCAATGCTGCAGGCTGTAATCTTTTTTGCAAATTAGTGGGCCAATTGGCGCGAGTCATTAATGCCGGCCCGTATGACCAAACCCACCAGTACCGCGTTCACTCTCGCTAAACTCATCGACCTGTTCAAAAGCCACTTGTACCACGGGCACAAACACCATTTGCGCGATGCGCTCACCAATTTTGATATCAAATGCCGTTTGGCTGCGATTCCAGCACGAGACAAAAATCTGCCCCTGATAATCGCTGTCAATCAATCCGACCAGATTACCCAGCACAATGCCATGTTTATGACCCAGGCCGGAGCGCGGTAACAATACGGCCGCCAGCGAGGGATCATCAATATGTATAGCAAGTCCTGTTGGAATCAACAGTGTTTCGCCCGGGTGCAATGTGGTGTCTTGTTCCAGACACGCCCGTAAATCCAAACCAGCTGAACCATCGGTCGCGTAATTCGGTAATTCAATGCTGTCGCCAAGACGGGGATCAAGCAGTTTTAGTTGTATTTTTTGCATGGTATTGGTCAATTATTAAGTTAATTAAATCTCTGGCCAACTGGCTTTTGGCCGCTGCCGGCAGGGTTTGTTCACCGCCCGGCCAAAACACCTGCAAGGCATTGTTATCAGCGCCAAACACCTGACCATCGGCCACACTGTTGGCGGCTATCATATCCAGTTTTTTGCTAAGCAGTTTTTGGCCGGCATATGCTGCCAGATCCTGCGTTTCAGCGGCAAAGCCTACTACCATCTCTGGTCGGTTTTGCAGGGTAGCAATATCGGCAATAATATCGGGATTGGCTATCAATTGCAGATGCAAATTTGCCTCACTGTTTTTTTTCAATTTCTGGCTGGCGGGCTCTGCAACCCGATAATCCGCAACCGCCGCGCAACCGATAAACAAATTGCAGTTAATCGCCGCTTGTAGACTTTGCTGATGCATTTCGGCGGCAGTATTCACATTGATACGCTTCACTTTGGCTGGCGTTGGCAAATTCACCGGCCCACTAATCAGGGTTACGTCAGCACCGGCCTCAACCGCCGCCTGCGCTAGGGCAAAACCCATTTTTCCGGAGCTTCGATTACCGATAAAACGCACCGGATCAATTGGTTCATAGGTCGGCCCGGCAGTGATGACGACCGTTTTACCTACTAACGCTTTGGGTAATAAATATCGACTCAGTTCGGAAATAATATCCAGCGGTTCCAGCAATCTGCCTTCACCGACTTCGCCGCAGGCCTGATCGCCGCTTGCCGGGCCCAAAATGATTGCATTGCGCTGTTTAAGAATACTGAGATTATTGACCGTTGCCGGATGTGACCACATTTTATTATTCATGGCCGGGGCAATCGCCAGCGGCGTTTCACTGGCCAGAATGGTAGCTGTCAACACATCATCAGCGCGGCCATGGACCAGTCTGGCCAGCGTATCAGCACTGGCCGGCGCCACTAAAACCCAGTCAGCCCAGCGCGCCAGCGCAATATGCCCCATCGTCGATTCTTCGTCGGCATCCAGTAAATTCAGCGCCACCGGAAAACCGCTCAGGGTTTGCAAAGTTAAGGGGGTAATAAACTGACATGCCCCCTGCGTCATCATCACCCGGACCTCAGCACCGTTATCCTGCAGGCGGCGGATTAAATCAGCAGCTTTATAGGCGGCAATACTGCCGGTGACCCCCAGTAAAATACGTTTGCCGGCGAACGGCGGAAAATCACTCACGCAAATTATCCATCGCTAAATCTCGCAAAGTCACATCAGCCAATGCCACTTGCTCAGCACTGCGCAATTTACTCAGTAAATATTCAATCGCCGGGGCAGCGCGCTGGCGCGCCGGGATTAAATCACGTTCTTCAGCGCTGCGCAGGCAATCCAAAATTTGCCGCACGCTAATGATGGATAAATCACGTCCCGGCACAAACCGGGAATCCGAACCGGCCACCTCGGTCAGCAGCCCCTCTTGTTCCAGCATATTAATGATTTCCTGGAGGCTACTGGCACTCAGTGACGTTTGCTGCTCCAACTCTTGCATCGACAACGGTGGCTTCTCCTGACAAAACCGCCGGGCAATTTCAGTCATCACCCACAGACCTTCTTTTTCGCGTAACCGGGGACTTAATCGCTGTGGCTTGCCGCCAAGTCGCACCAGTTTCGGATGCTGCAGGAAAAACGCCACCTGTGAGCCTGTAAGCAAAATAAACCAAGCTAGATAGATCCAGATCATAAAGAAAAATAAAATCGCGAAACCGGAATAAATCGCCGTGTAATTACTGGATGATGCAACAAAACCGGCAAACAACGTCCCCAGCGTCACCCATAAAATACCGGCCACGGTGGCGCCGGTAAATGCGGCACTGAATTTAACCCGGGTATTGGGAATAAAGGTATACAGGAAGGTAAAGGCCAGAATAATCATCAAGTAAGGCAGCAACTTACTGAGAATCAGCAACAATGTGCCAAATGGTTCAATCGATTGCAGCCGCATCACGAAATCGTTATCCAGCGCCGCGCCGGTAATCCCCAACGCCGAAAACACTAACACTGGGCCAATCATCACCACACTGAGATAATCAGTAAAGCGCCGTGCCAGTGTTCGGGGACGCTCCACCCGCCAAACAAAGTTAAAGGCACTTTCTATTTTTTGTATCAGCGCAATGATGGTGTAAAACAACAACGCTAGACCCAACGACCCGAGCACACCCACTTTGATATTTTCGACAAAGCCAATAATACTCAGCGTCAGTTCCTGACCTTTCGAGCCCAACGGCGCTAACATATTGAGCAAAAATGGTTCTATTTGGTTATGCACCCCAAAGGCTTTAAGCACCGAAAAAGCGACCGCAATCAGCGGCACCAGAGACAACAGTGTAGTAAAAACAAGACTCATTGCACGCAGGCTCAAATCACCATTACGCAGTTCATTAATCATGATGAAGGCGACTCTGAGCAAATGCATCAGTGTGCGTTTTAGCTGACCACCCTGCTCAGCAACATCCTGCCACAAAGTGACGGTAAAGAAGCTATAGACTTGATGCCAGGTTGAGCGTGCTTTTGATAGCATGGTTTGAGCCTTAAACCGGATTATCAATATCGATAAACTGCACATTCACCGGCCATTGCTGGGCCAGCATTTCGCCCAGCGCCATAACGCCGTAGCGTTCGGTGGCATGATGGCCAGCTGCAATATAATGAATGCCCAGTTCACGGGCAAGATGCACCGTTTGCTCAGAAATCTCACCGCTTAAAAACGCATCCAGACCCAACTCTGCGGCTTGTTGAATATACCCCTGCGCAGCTCCGGTACACCAGCCAATAGTGGATATCGGTCGATTATGTCCCTTAATGGTCAGTGGTGGCCGCTTTAAAACATGCGCTATTTTACCTGCAAAATCAGCCAGTGACATTTCGCGCGTCAGACTGCCACATAAGGCAATCGCCGGATCACCACTGCCGTGGATCTGGCCATCAACTTCGATGTTCAGCCATCTTGCCAGCTGCACGTTATTGCCCAATTTCGGATGTGCATCAAGCGGTAAATGATAGGCAATTAAATTGATATTGTGCGTCAGTAATGATTTCAGTCGTTGCTGTTTAACCCCAGTAATTTGTTGTGTTTCACCCCGCCAGAAATACCCGTGATGAACGATAATACTGTCGGCTTCTGTTTCAATTGCAGCATCAATCAATGCCTGACTGGCAGTAACGCCAGTTACAATGCGCTCAATGTGCTCAGTACCGGCAACTTGCAGGCCGTTCGGGCAATAATCCTGAAACAGGTTGGGCTCCAGCAAATCATCCAGATAGGCGAGCAACTCGGATCGGGGTATCATCATTTAAATTCCACTTTTGGGTAACGCCACTATAACAAACAGGAGGCGTAAATGGATGCGGTCAGCTTGATTGCGCTCAGTATCGGCATCGCCTGGGCCAGCGGCATTAATTTGTATGCCGCCGTTTTTATGCTGGGTTATCTGGCAAATACCGGCCATATGATATTACCAGCCGATATGCAGGTGCTCAGCGACCCATTAGTGATGATGGCAGCGGCAGTCATGTACTGCATAGAATTTTTTGCCGATAAAGTGCCTGGCGTTGATACCGGTTGGGATACGGTTCATACCTTTATCCGTATTCCGGCTGGCGCGGTATTAGCCGCCAGCGCGGTCGGTGAACTCAGCCCTGCTGCAGCACTGGCGGCCGGCTTAGTTGGCGGTACCCTAGCTGCCGGCAGTCATGCCACCAAAGCCGGCAGCCGATTACTAATAAACACCTCACCAGAACCGTTCAGTAACTGGGCTGCCTCAATCGGTGAAGATTTACTGGTAATCGGCGGTTTATGGCTGGCGTTAAATCATCCCATCGGCTTTTTAATGCTATTGGTGTTATTCGTCACACTGATAGTCTGGCTGCTGCCACGGTTATGGCGATTAATTCAACTGGTGCTGCGGCAAATTGGTAGTTGGCTGGGCTGGTGTGAACCAACGCTGAAATCGGATAACGCACCTTGCGATGATCGCTGTATATAAAAGGCATGCTATAACCACTGATAGTTTCTGATGCGCCAAGAAACAGATAGCCGCCGGAATTCAGTGACTGCGCTATCCGCGTCAGAATATCAACCTTGCGCTGCGCCGAAAAACAAATCAGCACATCGCGGCAGAAAATCACATCAAATCGGCCCAGACCACTATAAATTTGCAGCAGATTTTGTTCACGGAATTGAACCCCTTGCATGACGCCAGCATTCATGAGCTGCTGACCTATGCTGATCTGGCGATGTACAAAACCAATGGTAAAAGTAATTACCACGTGTTTTCAGCTGACGATCAAACCCGTCAGGAACTAGAAACCCGCGTGTTCTGGAAACATCAAATCGAAGATGCGCTGGAGAACCATCATTTTATTTTGCATTACCAGCCGATCCTAGAACTCAAATCCAACACCGTCGCGCATTATGAAGTATTGATCCGTATGCATCATCCAGAAACAGGCGATATCAGCCCGTCCGGTAAGTTTATCGAAGTAGCCGAACAAGTTGGCCTGATCCGCAACATTGATCAATGGGTCATCAATAGCGGTATAAAAAAGCTCGCCGATATGCATAAACAGAACATCAAAGTACGGTTTGCCATCAATTTATCAGCATCAATTATCGATGCGCCAATGTTGCTGCCCCTGCTGAAAAAGCTTATTAAGAAGCACGAAATTGATCCGGGATTGTTGATTTTTGAAGTCACTGAAACGGTTGCAGTCAGTAATTTGCAAAAGGCAAAAGTCATGATGCTGGCCATTAAAGCGCTAGGCTGTCAGTTTTCACTGGATGATTTTGGCATTGGCTTTTCATCGTTTAATTACATGCGTGAACTACCGGTCGATATCATCAAAATCGATGGCATCTTTATCAAAGATCTAGATAAAAACGCTGATGACCAGTTGTTTGTTAAAGCCCTGGTGGATGTGGCAAAAGGTCTCGGTCGCAAAACCATTGCCGAGTTTGTTGAAAGCCCCGCGGTGCTAACCCTGCTGCGTAGCTATGGTGTTGATTTTGCACAGGGTTATCACATTGGCCGACCGACCCCCGAAATATTAGTTGATTCCGACTGGCAACCCAGCAATCCACAGTAAAAAACTGCTACATCTTTGTGCAGTATCGCCATCGTTATGGTGCAAGCTGGTGCAAGCCCCATCATTTCCAACTACAAGAATTAGATAACCAACTGATTTAGCTGGATTTAACAACAATGGCACAAAACATGCTCACTGCCTACCTGTTTTAATAAAATCAATCTGGAGCTTTTATGTCTTATTTAATACCAAGTGAATTTACCAAAAAAATGGTCGATGCCGGTGAAGCCAAACTGAAGATGGCTACCCGGGATGTGTTAATCCGAGCCTATATGGCAGGGGCTATCCTGACTCTAGCAGTCGCTTTTGCTGTTACTACAGCCGTACAAACCGGTTTGCCCATTGTCGGTGCCTTAGTGTTCCCTGTGGGGTTTGTATTATTAAATTTGCTCGGGTTTGATTTGTTAACCGGCGTATTTGCATTAGTGCCATTAGCCTTATTGGATAAACGTCGTGGCTGCACATTCAAAGGCATGATGAAAAACTGGGGGCTGGTGGCCATTGGCAACTTGTTTGGCGCCTTAACCACAGCACTGTTAGTCGGCATCGCCTGGACCTTTGCTTTTACTACCGAACCCGGCGCTGCTGGTCAGGCCATTGCCAAGGCTGCTGAAGCCCGCACTTTAGGTTTTGCAGCCCATGGTGGCGCCGGTTGGTTAACCGTTTTTGTCGCCGGTATTCTCTGTAACTGGATGGTTTCAACTGGTGTTGTCGGCGCGATGTTATCCAATTCGGTAGCTGGCAAAGTGGTTGCGATGTGGTTACCTATCGCAGTGTTTTTTGGTCTGGTTTTCGAACACGCCGTCGTCAATATGTTCCTGTTCCCTATGGGCATGCTGATGGGTGCAGATATCACCATTGCTGACTGGTTATTGTGGAACGAAATCCCGGTTATCTTAGGTAACCTAGTTGGTGGCCTGGTACTGACTGGCGGTATGTTGTATGCGACGCATTACAAAACGGGTGCGCCTACCGCTGAAATGTCTGAACAAAGCGCATAACTTTTCTCATCAGGCACTGCTTAACCGCGGTGCCTGAACATATTCTCTGTAAAAACATTGGAGTCAAAATGAATAAAATCGCCATGACACAGGCCATTATGGTCGCTAAAGAAAACAAAGACCTGACATGGGAAGAAATCGGTAACAGTATGGAAATGTCCCCAGTTTGGGTCACATCTGCCTGTCTGGGCATGAATAGTATGCCGCCCGAGGCCGCCAAGAAATTATGCCAGCTGCTGGATTTGGGCACCGAAATAGAGTTGGCACTGGAAGCCTACCCGACTAAAGTCTGGGATCAGGCAGTACCAACCGATCCACTGATTTATCGTTTATATGAAGTCGTTGGCGTTTACGGACCGACGCTTAAAGAAGTGATTCAGGAAAAATTCGGTGACGGCATTATGAGCGCCATTGATTTCAGCATGTCGGTCGACAAGCAAGAAGATCCCAAAGGTGACCGCGTGGTACTGACCTTGAACGGCAAATTTCTGCCTTATAAATCCTGGTAAATGTAACGGCACTGTCAGCAATGACAGTGCCTTTTATTTAACTGCGTGGCGGCCGCGCATAAACATAAACCAGATAATAAGCCATCGCGACAAAACCAGATCCACCGACAATATTGCCCAGGGTAACCGGTACCAGATTGCCCATTAAGCCACCAAAATCCAGCGTCTGTAATTGTTCTGGTGTGAAATGCCCCGCAGCGACAATAGACTGATCAGCCGCTGCAATCATCGCAATAGGGATCATGTACATATTGGCGACGCAATGTTCAAAACCCATCGCCACAAACCCTGAAATCGGAAACAATACCGCCATCACTTTATCGGTCACGCTGCGTGAAGCGTACACCATCCAGCTGCCCAGACAGACCAGCACATTACAAAATAAACCACGGACAAAAGCTTCGGTCGTGGTCAGTTCAACTTTGGCTAAACCAGCTTTAACCGCCGTGGCGCCAACGCCGTAATTGCCGTTATCCAGATAACCGGATAAATACACCAGATAGACGGTCACCAAAGCGCCGATCAGATTACCAGCATAAACAATGCCCCAGTTGCGCATTAAAGCGGCAAAACTGACCTGCCCCTTGGCATAGGCCATGACGACCAGCGTATTACCGGTAAATAACTCCGCACCGGCAATCACCACCAGAATAAAGCCCAGCGCAAATACCAAACCACCCATCAGCCGGGCCAGACCATATGCATCGCCGGCGCCGGTCATGACCACCGTGTAATACATTGCCGCAAAGGAAATAAAAGCACCGGCCATCAGCGACAAAATCACTAACGGAATAATCGACATATTGGCTTTATCAACACCGACGGTTTTGACCTTTTCAGCCACTTCCGCTGGTGTAAAGGCATCGACAAACTTGCCGAAATCAGACATGCGTTATTTCCCTGGAGAGAATGAGATTGCTGCGCATTATAGCGTGGCGATGGCTGCTTTGCAGAGAGCAGCTTCCTGATATTAGGCTTCTTTATGCCTTCTTGGCTGTTAAGTTACTAACCACAGAGACACAGAGGGCACAGAGTTAAAAAAAATGTTTTAAAGAAAAACCGGGTTCAGTCTGTCGCAAAGGCAAGATTTCTATGCAAAACACTAACAAAAAACTAAGTTATCCGCAGATTTCGCAGATTTTAGATTGTAGTTTATAAAAATCTGCCGCCATCTGCGAAATCTGCGAAATCTGCGGATGATTATTTACTGCTCTGTGCCCTCTGTGCCTCTGTGGTTAATTTTTAAATCAATGTTTCAACTCACTGTTAAACACCAGTTGCTCATCCTGCACGTCGATCTTAATCACCTGACCAGCACTAAATTTACCGGCCAGAATGTCCTGTGCCAGCTGGTTTTCAACTTCATGCTGAATCACCCGTTTTAACGGCCGGGCACCATAGACCGGATCGAAACCGGCTTCGGCAATATGATCCAGCGCTGCATCAGAAAGCTCCAGTGACAAATCCCGCTCGGCCAGACGTTTATGTAAATGCGTCAGCTGAATATCGGTAATCGCCCGGATTTGGGCTTTTTGCAGTGGATGAAAGACCACGACATCATCGACACGGTTGATAAATTCCGGCCGGAAATGCTGACCGACAATGTCCATCACGGCATTTTTCATAGCCTGATAATTTTCTTCGCCAGCCATTTCCTGAATCACGTTAGATCCCAGATTCGACGTCATGACCACTACCGTATTGCGAAAATCGACAGTACGGCCCTGACCATCGGTTAACCGGCCATCATCGAGCACTTGCAGCAAAATATTGAATACATCGGGATGCGCTTTTTCGATTTCATCAAGCAAAATCACCGAGTACGGTTTACGACGCACGGATTCTGTTAAATAACCGCCCTCTTCATAACCAACATAACCGGGCGGCGCACCGACCAGGCGGGCCACCGAATGTTTTTCCATAAACTCTGACATATCAATACGAATCATCGCTTCTTCGGTATCAAACAAGAAGTTGGCCAATGATTTACATAACTCAGTTTTACCGACCCCTGTCGGGCCGAGGAACAAGAATGAACCGTTGGGCCGATTTGGATCGGATAAACCGGCACGGCTGCGGCGAATGGCGTTAGCGACTGCATTAACCGCTTCATCCTGACCGACCACCCGCTGATGCAGGGCTTCGTCCATTTTCAGTAATTTTTCGCGCTCGCCTTCGAGCATTTTGCTAACCGGAATACCGGTCCATTTAGAGACCACTTCGGCGATTTCTTCTTCACTGACTTTATGCCGGAGGAGTTTGAAATTGTGATCTTCTGTATCACTGGTAAGGGCTAATTTTTTCTCAAGCTCGGGAATAACGCCATGTTGCAACCTTGCCATGTTTTCATAATCAGAGTTACGCGTGGCGATGTCTAAATCGCTTTTGGCTTTTTCAAGCTCTTCTCTGATTGTTGAGCTACCTTGTGCAATCGCTTTTTCCGACTTCCAGACTTCTTCCAGGTCGTTATACTCACGGCCCAGTTTTTTCATCTCGGTATCTAACACACTCAAGCGTTTTTTTGAGGCATCATCAGCTTCTTTTTCAAGTGCGATACGCTCAGCTCTTAATTGCTGTAATCGCCGCCACAGACTATCCATCACCTCAGGTTTTGAATCCATTTCCATTCGAATGCGGCTGGCCGCCTCATCAATCAAATCAATGGCTTTATCCGGCAAATTACGATCGGTGATATAGCGATGCGATAAAGTTGCCGCCGCCACCAGCGCTGGATCGGTAATTTCAACGTTATGATGCACTTCGTAACGCTCACTCAGGCCACGCAAAATCGCGATAGTCGATTCAACGCTGGGTTCGCCGACAATCACTTTCTGGAATCGCCGCTCTAATGCCGCATCTTTTTCAACGTATTGACGATATTCATTGAGCGTCGTTGCGCCAATGCAATGCAGTTCACCACGCGCCAGAGCGGGTTTCAGCATATTGCCGGCATCCATGGCGCCTTCGGCTTTACCTGCGCCGACCATGGTGTGAATTTCATCGATAAACAGAATGATGGAGCCTTCTTGTTTGGATAAATCATTGAGTACCGCTTTGAGGCGCTCTTCAAATTCACCACGGAATTTGGCACCGGCGATCAGCGCGCCCATGTCCAGCGCCAACACTCGCTTATGTTTCATGCCTTCCGGCACTTCACCGTTAATAATGCGCTGCGCCAAGCCTTCAACAATGGCGGTTTTACCGACACCGGGTTCACCAATTAAAACTGGGTTATTTTTGGTGCGCCGTTGCAACACTTGGATGGTGCGCCGAATTTCGTCATCACGGCCAATCACCGGATCCAACTTGCCGCTTTCCGCGCGAGCGGTTAAATCGATGGTGTATTTTTCCAACGCCTGGCGTTGTTCTTCAGCATTTTGATCGGTCACGCGTTCACCACCTCGAATTTTATCAATGGCAGCATTCAAACTGGCTTTGCTGGCACCGTGTTTTCGCAGCAACTCACCGGTCTGGTTTTTCTCATCCACCGCCGCCAAGACAAATAATTCGCTAGAAACAAATTGATCCTGACGCTGCTGGGCTAGCTTTTCAGTCTGATTAAATAACCGGTTTAAATCCTGCGAAATATGAATATCACCGGTACCGCCCTCTACTTGAGCCAGACGATTGAGTTGGTTTTCCAGATCGGCTTGGTAACTTGCGACATTGACGCCACTTTGTGCCAGCAACGGTTTGACAGTACCGCCCTGCTGTTTCAGCAACGTCAACATCAAATGCACCGGTTCTATGAACTGATGATCTTTACTGTTAGCAAGACTATTCGCTTCAGCGATAGCTTCCTGAAATTTACTGGTGAGTTTATCGATTTGCATAACCGAAAAGTCCCTATGAAAACTGAGTCAATTAACTAAGTGGGGAGCTCGGTAAATGATCTCAAGAGACCATTCCGATAATTTAATTAACTCACTTCATCTTTCGGTCATCAAAATTTGCCAAGCTTGTAATCTTATTTCTCTATCTTGTCTTAAACATATGCGGTTACAACGAAAATTCTTTGCCCCCCGTTTTTGGTTCAACTGGCTGGGACTGGCTTTAATGCGATTATCAGTCTATTTGCCTGCCGCCAGCAGACCGGTAATTGCCCGGCTTATAGGCAAAGGCTTTGCAATATTCGCCGGCAAAAAATATCTTGTCGCCCAGCGCAATATTGCCCTGTGTTTCCCGGAATTATCAGCATTAGAGCAACAGCAGCTGTTACAAAAAAACCTGCAAAGCATTGGCATGATGCCGCTGGAAACCGCGCTGAGTTGGTGGGCATCCGATAAATCACTGGCAAAAGCTGTTGATTTCGCCGGTCTTGAGCATTTGCAATCGGCGCTTGCTCAAGGGCGCGGCGTTATTCTGTTGACAGGCCATTTCACCAGCATGGAACTGGGTGGTCGCCTGATGATGCTAGAGCAGCCACTACATGTGATGTTTCACAACCTGAAAAATCCGCTGATGAATCAGGTCATGCTGCACTACCGTCAAAAACATAGCGAGGGCAGCATTTTACAGGCTGATCTTCGGGGTTTATTACGCGCGCTGAAGGCAAATAAAGTTGTCTGGTATGCGCCGGATCAGGATTTTGGCGGTAAAACGGCGGTGTTTGCGAAATTTTTTGGGGTTACTGCAGCAACCATCATTGCCTTGTCTCGATTGGCCGACCGATCCGGCGCCGCAGTGGTGCCATTTATGCCCTGTCGGCAAGCTGATGGCCGCTATTTAATGCAATTATTTCCGGCGCTGGAAAACTATCCCAGCGGTGACGATTTGCAGGATGCACAGCGGCTGAATGATTGGCTGGAGGCGCAGATCCGCCAATACCCGGAACAGTATCTGTGGGTTCATCGCCGCTTTAAAACCCAACCCGAGGGTCGTGGCCTGTTGTATACATCGACCACAACACCTGCCAAATAAATATGACATTGCTTGTCATATTTCCGACATAGAAATTACACAATTTTAATCTAAGGTAGCGACCAGTAGATCATTCAAGGCTCTAACCATTGCCTTGGCGAACTGATGATGCAACTTAAGAGCAAGCTTTGGATGAATGCACCTGTTTCTGGCAACACGATTATCTGGCGCCTGATTGATGGCAAGCCGGGCCATGAAAACCAATCGTTGGGACTGGCCTATGCATTACAAAGAATGCGTCCCTGTCAGGTCATTGATATTCCGGTTTCCGGAAAATTAACGCCGCTGGCACAATGGTTGTCGGGGATCTGGCCGGCGGGTTTGGGTTTGCCACTGCCAGACTTGATTATCGGTGCCGGTCACCGGACGCATTTACCCATGTTGGCGGCAAGACGCGCTTTTGGTGGTAAAGCAGTGTTGATGATGCAACCCAGTTTGCCCGTTGGTTTATTTGATCTGTGTCTGATCCCGGAACATGACCGGTACCAAGGTGGTGGTCGTTATCTGCAAACTCGTGGGGTATTAAATCCATT
>CBFHWI010000037.1:0-16709 GCA_965659475.1 Methylophaga sp. | reverse complement strand
GAGGTCGCGGGTTCGAGTCCCGTCCGCTCCGCCATTTTTTTCTTGCTGATACCGGCACTCATCGTTAAGTCAATAAACGGTGTAAATTCTGTAAGGCTAATGTTTGAATGCGTGACGATCGCTCAGCAGTTTGCTGATCGTTTTGCGTGTTATAACCCCAGTCTGCCAGCCATAAATCAACGCTATTTAAATGGGGTTCATTAATGATCTGCAGCAGTGTTGGCAAGCGGTCTTCAACAAAACAAATTTTGCCGCAGTGATCATTGGCAAGCTCGCTTAAAATATCGCTTTTACTGCGTTGTCTTTCCAGACCGTATATCCGCGCTTTCGGCAGGGTAATGGCATTTGCTTCCAGAATAGCGCTGACAAAGCGTTCCTGTTTGGTGGTTATAATAAATAGCTGTGCAGGCGGGATTTGTTGTAAAAATTCAGCCACACCCGGATATAACGGATTATTGGCAATCCAACTGGCAAAATCATCAGCAATCCAACGATCACGCACCTCGCCGAACAAGCTTTTCAGTGTCTCGTTACTCAGCTGGAAACGTTGTCGAACGGCGTCAATCTGCTGTGAAAAATCATCAAGCAATGCTGATACCGGTGTGCCGTCGTATAAACTGCGATTAATTAAAATACTTTCAAAGCCGGTTTCCAGTGCCGGCCGAACCTGGCGAAATCCGGCTAGTACAGCGTCCGGGATTTGTGCCGGTAATTCGGGCCAGATGCGCCGCGCCGCGCGCCAGGCACTGAGGCCAGTTTCCAGGGCGCTATCACAGATAACCCCATCAAAATCCAGGGCGTAAAGTCTTACGGTCATGCCTTATAACAAGCAGTTTTGGGCGTAATCACCAGCCTCATTAGCAGTCCAGTCGGCTTTGGGTTTTTCTTTCATCATCACGCACCATTCATCAGTGCCCACTTCAGGTGTACAGCCGACAGCAAAAGTTAGTAAGCCAATAATAGTCAGGGCGGTTAGCCAGCCGGGTTTATGCATATAAAACTCCAATAAATAAGATTATTAAGCACTAGCGCTGGTAAACGAGTTTGCCTTGAAACAGGGTGTAGGCTGCTTGGTGACGAAATAACCAGCCGGAAAAAGGACTGTTTTTGCCGGCACTAATAAACTGCTGTGGCCAACATTCAAAATGGGCATCGGGATCGATAATACAAATATCTGCACTGGCACCGATTTTTAGCTGGCCCGCATCAATGCCCAGAATTTCTGCAGGCTGGCAGGTCAAAGCAGCCAAGGCGGACATCAAATCCAATTCATCGTCTTCGACCAGCTTCAGCGTCAAAGGCAGCAATGTTTCCAATGCCGAAACGCCTGGATGGGTTTCAGCAAAAGGACCGAGTTTAGCATCAGCATCCAATGGTTGATGATGCGAGGCAATGGCCTGCAAAACGCCATCGCGTAGGCCCTGTTGTAATTGTTCGCGATCCCGAACCCCCCGCAGTGGTGGCATCACATGACTCAGTGCATCGTAATTACCCAGATCATGTTCACATAAATGCAGATGATGTGCGCTGACATCGGCGGTGACAGGTAGACCACGATCCTGCGCTTCACGAATCATTTTAACCGCGCGACCACTGGAGATATTGTGAAAGTGAGCACGTACACCACTTTGCTCAATCAACAATAGATCGCGGCTGACGGCGATGGTTTCGGCACTTTCAGGAATGCCGGAGAGACCCAGTCGGGCGCTGACAGTGCCTTCATGAACACACCCTTGTCTCTGTAGCCACGGGTCGGCGGCATTGATAAAGACCGTCAGGTCTAATGTTGATGCATATTCCAGCGCCCGCCGCCAGACAACGCTGTTTTCGATAGCATTAAGGCCGTTGCTGACGCCGACGCAGCCGGCTCGTTTCAAGGCTGCCATTTCGGCCAGCAATTGGCCGTCCAGTTTTTGCGTTAAAGCGCCAACCGTCAGCACCATCACCCGACCGGCTTTTTTAGCGCGATCTTCAATTAACTCGACGACGGCAGGGTTATCAATAACCGGATCGGTGTCAGGCGGTACAGCCAGCGTGGTAATGCCACCAGCAACAGCGGCACGGGTTTCACTGTCAATGGTCGCGGTATGTTCTTGGCCCGGCTCACGCAGTCGTGCACTTAAGTCTACCAACCCCGGGCAAACAATCATGCCGCTGGCATCGAGCGTTAAATCAGCCTGAAAATCGGCTAAATGGTCGCCAATAGCGACGATTTTGCCGTTATCTATATATATCGACTGTTGCGTGTCGAGTTGGCTGGCCGGATCAATAACTCGGCCGCCAGTGATCACTGTTCTCATGTTTCGGCCTCATAAAAATCTGATTGACTGCCCAGCGCCATCGACATTACGGCCATGCGAATGGCAATGCCGTGAGTGACCTGCTCGAGGATCACCGATTGTGGGCCATCGGCCACCGACGAGGCGATTTCAACACCGCGGTTAATCGGTCCCGGATGCATGACAATGGCATCAGGTTTGGCATAACGGAGTTTTTCCTGGGTCAGGCCAAAGCAGCGATAATATTCGCGAGCACTGGGTAATAAGGCGCCTTGCATACGTTCAAGCTGCAGTCTCAGAGTGATGATCACATCCACATCTTCAAGACCTTCAGCCATATCGTGATAAACATGCACTCCCATGGTGTGACAATCACGGGGCAGCAAAGTCTGCGGCCCAATGACACGGATTTCGCCTACACCTAAGGTTGATAACGCCTGGATCTGTGAGCGAGCCACGCGGGAATGGAGGATATCGCCGATGATGGCGACCCGCAGATCGGGGAAATGCTGCTTGTGACGGCGGATAGTAAACATATCCAGCATGGCCTGCGTGGGATGGGCATGACAGCCATCACCGGCGTTAATCACGCTGACATGCGGAGACACATGCTGGGCGATGAACTCAGCGGCACCACTCTGGTTATGACGTACCACAAACATATCGGTATGCATCGATTCCAGGTTATGCAGGGTATCGAGGAGGCTTTCGCCTTTGGAGGTCGCTGAGGTGTTGATATTAAAATTCATCACATCGGCAGATAGACGTTTGGCCGCCAATTCAAAGGTCGAGCGGGTACGAGTGCTGTTTTCAAAAAACAGATTAACGATGGTTTTGCCGCGCAGTAACGGTACTTTTTTCACCTGCCGGTGACCAATACCGGAAAATTGCTCAGCGCGATCCATGATTTCGGTGAGTAATGGCCGTTTCAGACCTTCAATGGTCAGAAAGTGCCGCAAATGACCTTGTTCTGTCAGTTGGTTACTGTGCATGCACCTCTCCAGCCTCACGCAGCTCTAAATGCAATACGTCCGCTGATTTGCGTAATTTGAGCTGCTGACCCTTTTCAAGCTGTACAGTGGCGCCAACAATATCGGGACGGATCGGTAATTCACGACCATTGCGCTCAATCAATACCGTTAAGGTGACTGTCGCTGGCCGGCCATAATCAAAAATTTCATTCAGCGCTGCACGGGTAGTACGGCCACTGTAAAACACGTCATCGACCAGAATCAAATGCCGGTTATCAACATCAAACGGCAGATCCGACGGTGAAACCTGTGGATGCATACCGATACGGGTGAAATCATCACGGTAATAAGCAATATTCAAAGTGCCCAGGGGCGCGGCGAAGAAGTCCTCACCCAGTAGCGCCTGCAAAGCCTGCGCTACCCAGACACCACCGGTGTGGATGCCAACCAGTAATGGTTTTTTATCAGCAAACTGTTCACGCAGCGTGCCGGCCATATTTTCCAGCAAGGTTTGCAATTCTGCTTGTGAGCTTGGCATTGTCATTGTTGGTCCAACCATGATTGAAGAATAATTTGTGCTGACAGCCGATCAACATCGCTACGTTTTGCTGACTGGAATTTGTTGCGAAGGCCCATTGAGGCAACCGCTTCAAAAGTTGTCAGTCGTTCATCCTGCCAGGCCACCGGAATATTAAAACGATTGTTAAGCCGGTTGCCAAATTTCCGTGCCGAGGCGGTCATCTGTTGTTCACTGCCATCCATATTCAGCGGCAGGCCCACTACCAGTTGACGCGGCTGCCACTGACGGATTAGCTCGGCAATTTGTTGCCAGTCAGGAATGCCATCGCGCGCTTTTAGCGCAGTCAGACCACTGGCGGTCCCTGTTAATTGCTGACCAACAGCAACACCAATGTTTTTCATGCCAAAGTCAAAGCCCATCACGGTGCCGGGCTCGTTCATGCATGCCCTGCGTTATTTGACATTAAATGAATATCGATACCCAGCAATTTGGCACCAGCTTCCCAGCGCGCTTCAGCCGGTGTATCAAATAACAAACCATGTGTAGCCGGCACAGTCAGCCAGCTGTTTTCGGCGAGCTCTTGTTCTAACTGACCTGCTTCCCATCCCGCATAGCCGAGCGTCACCAGTGCATTTCGGGGGCCTTTGCTACCGCCCAAATCAGACAAGATATCGCCGGAGGTGGTTAAAAATAAATCATCGGCAACGGCCATGGTGCTTTTCCAATGTAATCCACCATCATGCAGCACCATGCCCTGGTCTTTTTTGACCGGGCCGCCAAACAACACTGTGTGAGTTTGCGCCCAGTCACTGGTATTGTTAATCCGTAAATGGTTGAACAACTCGGTCATTTGAATGCGCGTTGGCCGGTTGATAATAATGCCCATAGCGCCATTTTCACTATGCTCACACAGGTACACCACCGAGTGATAAAAAAACGAATCAATGAGATTCGGCATCGCCACCAGAACGTGATTTTTGAAACAGCTAATCATCTTAAAAGAAGTTAAATCCGACTTGGAACAGGCGCTCGACTTCCTTGATATGGCGTTTGTTGGTCAGGAATAAAATCACATGGTCTTCGGCTTCGATCACGGTGTCACGGTGCACGATGATGACCTCATCTTTGCGCACGATGGCGCCAATAGAGGTGCCGGGCGGCAAATCAATTTCATCCAAACGCCGCCCCACCACCATTGACGAATCTTTATCGCCATGGGCAACGGCTTCCAGCGCCTCGGCAGCACCGCGGCGTAAAGAATGCACAGCGACAATATCGCCACGGCGGATATGCGCCAGCAAGCTGCCAATCGTTGCTTGTTGGGGTGACAGGGCAATATCAATACTGCCACTTTCCACTAAATCAACATACGCAGCGCGGTTAATCAGTGACAACACTTTGCGGGCACCCAGCCGTTTAGCCAGCATTGATGACAAAAT
The DNA here is from genome assembly GCA_965659475.1 of Methylophaga sp. GTDB lineage: Bacteria > Pseudomonadota > Gammaproteobacteria > Nitrosococcales > Methylophagaceae > Methylophaga. The sequence goes on along the minus strand of CBFHWI010000037.1, from coordinate 11,500 downwards.
GTTTGCTTCATCATCGTTGGTCAGCGCGCAGAATAAATCGACCTTGTCGATTTCTTCTTCAATTAGTAGCTCTTCGTTGGCAACATCACCGAGCAGGACGATGCTTTGCGATAACTCTTCGGATAAATAATCAGCGCGGTCCGGATTGGACTCGATGATTTTGATTTGATAATCATGTTGCAGTGCCCGTGCCAGACGGATACCGATATTACCGCCACCGGCCAGCATGATGCGTTTATACGGCTTATCGAGCCGGCGAAGCTCGGCCATGACCGCGTTAATATCTTTGCTGGCAGCAATAAAAAACACTTCATCATCGGTTTCGATAACGGTATTGGCTTCCGGTGCAATCGCCCGGCCATTTCTAAAGATGGCCGCTACCCGGGTTTCAGTTTTGGGAATATGTTTACGCAGGTCGCGCAGCGGGTGACCCACTAAAGGTCCGCCATGAAAGGCTCTGACGGCAACCAGCTGTACCAGGCCTTCGGCAAAATCCAATACTTGCAACGCATTGGGATGACTGACCAGCCGCTGAATATAGTCAGTGACCAATTGCTCAGGACTTATCAATACATCAATGGCGATGGCTTCGTTATTAAACAACTCTGGCTTGGCTAAGTATTCCGGTGCCCGAATACGGGCGATTTTGGTAGGGGTGTTATACAGGGTATGGCAAATCTGACAAGCCACCATATTGGTTTCATCGCTGTTGGTGACCGCCAATACCAAATCAGCATCAGCTGCGCCGGCGCGGGCCAGGACGTCGGGATGCGAGGCGGGCCCTTGAATTACACGAATATCGTAATGATCCTGCAGCTTGGTCAGGTTGGTCATATCGGTATCGACCAGCGTGATATCGTCATCTTCACGGGCCAGAGTGGATGCGACAGAGGCGCCAACTTGTCCGGCGCCGAGAATCAGGATCTTCATAGCGGCGTCCTATACTTGTTTGCTGTCGATGCCGAGGGCACGCAGTTTGCGGTACAAATGGGTACGCTCCATGCCGGCCAATTTAGCGGCTTTACCAACGTTGCCATCGGTTTCTTGTAATTTCTGTAATAAATAAATGCGCTCAAATTGTTCGCGCGCTTCACGTAGCGGTAAATCCAGATTTATGCCTTCAATATCATCGGCATTGGGCGGTGGCTCGGCGTGCAGTGCTGTTTCAATATCACTGACATCAATTTCATCGGCATTACCCAGCACCAGTAGACGTTGAATAACGTTTTTCAACTCCAGAATATTGCCCGGCCAGTTGTAATTGCGCAGCCGGTTTTGTGCGGCCACAGTAAACCGTCGGTAAGGTAAGCCGGCCTGGGTGGTTTGCTGATCAACAAAAAAGTGCACCAGCTCGGGAATATCTTCGATATGTTCGCGTAGTGCCGGCATTTGCAGGGTGATGGTACTGAGCTGGTAAAACAGCCCTTCCATAAAGTCGCCACGGTTAATGGCTTTATCCAAAGATTGTTGGGTGGCGCAAATCAGCTGACATTGTTTCAGCTGGCCACTCTCCAATAAATGCAGCATCAACGCTTGAGCATCATCGTTGAGCAAAGCAATATCATTGATATAAATGCAATTTTGTTGCGACAACGTCACCAGTTTGTGGCTGTCGAGCGGAAAGCTTTCCGGGCTGAACTCAATAAATTTACCGGCAGAATAAAGTCCCAGCCGGTGCAAATAATGCGCAAAGCAATGTTTACCGGTACCGCCTTCGCCGACGAGTAAAATGGGCATGTCATGGCTGGCTACTTTATCGGCCTGCTCCCGTAGCTGTGTCATTTTGGCACTTTTACCGACCGGTTCAACAGCCATTTCCTGTTGAATGGCAGTTTGCCGGGCACGATTTTCCAACGCCAGCTCGACACCGCGCAGCAGTTTAGCCATTGACAGCGGCTTTTCAATAAAATCGCTGGCACCAGAGCGGGTGGCTTCGACCGCGGTTTCAATGGTGCCATGGCCGGACATCATGACGATGGTGACGTTGCTGTTTTGTTGTTTGAATTCTTTGAGCAGACTGATACCGTCAATATCTGGCATCCAGATATCTAGCAGCACCAGGTGCGGTTGCTGGTTAACAAATGCTTCGCGCGCTTCTTCGCCATTACTGGCGGTAGCCACTCGGTAGGCTTCGTCTTCCAGAATATCCTTAATCAGATTGCGGATATCGGGTTCGTCATCCACAACCAGTATCAGTGGTTTTTCGGTACTCACGTCTGCTGATCCTCTAGTGGCAACCGGATAATTATACCTGCTCCATCGTCGCCAAGGTTTTCGGCCCAGACATCGCCGCCGTGTTCTTCGATGATTTTCTTAACAATGGCAAGCCCAAGACCGGTGCCTTTGGTTTTGGTAGTGGCGTAGGGTTCAAATAAGGTGTCGATCATCTCTGCCGGGAAACCGGGCCCCTGATCCTGGACGGTGATTTCAAGCCAGCGCTGATTCTGGTGACGCAAAGCATGATAACTAATCACGATATCAACTGCCATGCCGGCTTCTTCGCTGGCTTCGATGGCGTTTTTTAATAAATTATGCAGCACTTGCCGAAAACGATTGCGATCAACTCGGATCTGTAAATCTTCCTGACTATTGAGTAACGCAAACTGATGTTGGGGATTGCTTTGGTAAAGCGTTATAACCTCACGCAGCAAATCGCCGGCAGATAGCCATTCTAATTGCAAGCCCGGGCTGCGGGCATAATCAGAAAACTCATTGACCATATCCTTCATAGCTTCGACCTGATGGACAATAGTATCCGTAAGCTTGGTCAGTGTTTCTGCCTGATCGGCGGGCACCATCGAGACGTATTTATGTTGCAGGCGTTCGGCCGATAACTGAATCGGCGTCAACGGGTTTTTGATTTCGTGCGCCAACCGCCGGGCCACTTCGCCCCAGGCCGCATGACGCTGTGCTTGCATCAATGTCGTGATATCGTCAAAAACGATGACCCAGCCGGTTTCTCCCGGCAACGGCGTGCCATGACACATTAATGTTTGCCGACCTTTCGCCTGACTAAGCTCTAACTGCTGTTCCCAGCCTACCGGCTTTAGTGTGAAATTTTTGATCAGCATGGCAAACGACTGCAGGTTGTCATTGAGTCGCGCCAGATTATCCAACGAGCTTTCCAGTCGCTGCTGCAAATTAACACCCAGAATTTTGCTGCTGGCGACATTGGCGGTACGCAAATACAAATCTTTGTCGATAGTAATGACGCCGCTCGACAGGCTGCCCAATACTGTGGTCAGGTAACTGGTTTGTTGTTCCAAAAGCCGGTGACTACGCTGTGAGGCATTGCGCGCTTGTGTTAAACGCTGTGTCATCTGGTTAAACGAGCGCACCAAAAAGCCGATTTCATCACGGCCGGAGGCGGTTAATTGCATGTTGTAGTTACCCGAAGCGACTGCCTGAGTACCCTCCGCTAACTCTTGCAATGGCGCTACGATCCGCCGGGAAATCCAAACGGCAAACCAGATCGAGGCCAATACCGTTAAAAACACAATCAGGCTTAGCGTCAGCGTAAAAATGGTCACCAGTGGCTGACGCAGATAACTGAGTTCTTTGTAGTCGGTGTAGGCATCCTGAACATTTTTGCCCAGCGTGCTCAGTTGTTCATTGACCGGAAATAAAACATGCAGCAAACGCTCTTCGGTTAGAGGCGATTTGCCGGGGATCTTGACGGCAGCGCGTAATTGGAATTCTTCATCCTCAATGGGATCCAGGCCAATATAGTCTTCGCCTTGCCTGATTTGCCTTACAATCGCTTCATCTGGTCGGTTGGGGACAATGATTGCCGGGTTATCAATGCTCGACACCACAATCCGACCATCCATGTTCCAGATGCTCAGTTCCAGCGCGCCACTGAGCCGGTTTAGTTCGCGCAAGCTATTGCCAAGACTGCTATCCGGTAACTCCGATAAAACACCAGCCATCATCCGGGTTTGGCGGAGCAGTGTCCGCATGCGAATACCAAAAGCGCTGCGACTCAATTCCAGCGAATCATTAAGTGCCTGTTCAACCTCCACGTCAAACCAGCTATTGATACCACGCTGTAAAAAGTGCACCGAAAAACCATAGACGATGCTGGTCGAGCCAACAATCAGCAGGACAAACAAACTGACCAGTCGGAGCGTCAGTCGAGAGCCGGCAGATTTACGTTGAAAATCACGGTATAGCCGCCATAATCCTCGGGCCAGCAAGCTGCCAAGAATCAGCATGCATGTCAGACCGATACCGAAAATGATTAAAAATAAATCATTGAGCCGGGATTTATCCTGAGTGGCAGCACTGAGCAGATAGGCCAACAGCAACAGCATGATGGCCAGGGAAAAATAAGGTGCGGTACCGGTGCTTAACCGGCGGATTAGTCGGAGGGCCATAAAGCTTCAAACCACGAGCTGGTCAGATCCCATTTACTGGAAATCATAGCGCCGGGGCGCATCGGCGATGGCAATGCGGCCAAATCAATGCCACTGCGCAATCGCAGAATCGTGCTGTCAGTAGTTTTAGTAAACGCCGGTGGCAAGATAAAATTGGCAATATCACCCATGGCATTCAGTGCACTGGCCAGCGTGGTGAAGTTGCGATGGTTTTCAGATTCCAGCGAGTGCAGCATGTATTGTTGGGACAAGTCGTGATAACGCAGTTCGTAACGAATTTCAGTCGCCCAGATGATTTCATCCCATTGCCACCAGTCCCATAATATCGGCGTACGATCCAACAGTTGGATCTCTTGAAAAAAAGTGATTGGTACACCGTTTTCGAGTGCTTCCTGCACCCGAGGGGTCAGTGGATAACTGATAGTGGCATTAAGTGTGTAGCCATTACCAATCTGATAAACCTGTGCCTGATTAATAGTAAATTGCGCAGCCTGCGCCGTCATCGGTAACGCCAGCCAGCACAGCAATTGCATTAAGCGCTTAGCGGCGCTGCAAACAGGCATAATAGAATCCATCAAAAGCATCATCCCCAGGCAGTCTTTGATAGCCATATTGTGCTTTACGGGCCGGTGGCTGAACGGCTTCAATCAGACGGGCATCTGTGTGGCGTTGTAAAAAAGCTTGGATCTGTCCGGCATTTTCCCGGTCAAACACTGAGCAAGTAGTGTAAACCAAGATGCCATCCGGTTTCAGCAATGGCCATAAATTATCTAGTAATTGCTGCTGACGCGCTGCCAATGGGTCAATATCTTCCGGTCGGCGCAGTAGCTTTATATCCGGATGCCGGCGAATCACACCGCTGCCACTGCACGGCGCGTCAATGAGAATACGATCAAAATGCTCGCCCTGCCACCAGTTGGCGGTATCTGCGGCATCAGCAGCTACAGTTTTACCATTCAAACCCAGACGGGTTAAGGTTTCGGTCACCCTTAGCAGACGCTGGGCATCAATATCCAGCGCCAACATCGACAAATCCGGCACCAACTCCAACATATGCGCTGTTTTGCCGCCCGGCGCGGCACAGGCATCAAGTACCCGCATGCCGGACTGTAAATCAAGTAATGACACTACTTGTTGAGCCGCGCCGTCCTGTACTGATACCCAGCCATCAGCGAAATGGGGTAGATCATTGATATCGCGGGCTTTATCCAGCGACAATCCTTGTGGACATTCATTTAACAAGTGACTGCTGATTTGCTTTTCAGCCAACAGGCTTTGATATTCAACCGCCGTCGTTTTTTGATGATTAACCCGCAAGATCATCGGTGCTTGTTGATTATTAGCGTTGAGCACTTGCTGCCAGTGATCCGGCCAATCATGGCGAATTGCGTTAACTAGCCATTGGGGGTGGGCAAACTGGCCAGCATCGCTGTTATTGGCCTGACTCTCCAGTTCCGTCTGTCGGCGCTGATATTGTCGTAAACAGGCATTGAGCAGACCCTTCGCCCAGTTTTTATTGAGCAAACTGGCGGCATCGACGGTTTCAGAAATCGCCGCATGGGGAGGGATGCGCAGTTCACGCAACTGATAAATACCCATCAGCAACAGCGCGTAGATGTCTTGATCTTTATTTTTCAGTTTTTTCTGTAACAGCGGATCAGCCAATGCCTGCAGGCTTGGATAAAGCCGGAGCACACCATAACTTAATTGCTGACAAAGACTGCGCTGTGAAAGCGGCAGCGTGGTTAAAGCAGCCGTTAAAACCGGATTTAGCGATTGTTTTTGTTGCGCCACCGTCGTAATGACTTTGGCTGCTGCACTGCGCGGGCAAAGCGATGATGATTTAGCCAAGCTGCTCGCCTGTTTTGATGGTTTGTGAATTTAACAAATCGGCAACGGCCATGCTGCGTTTACCGGGCAATTGTATTTGCTCAATGCGTAAAACGCCATTGCCGGTGGCGACCAGTAAGGCGTCGCGATCAACGCGGACAATCTCTCCGGGCTGGCCGGTTAAGGTGGCATCGCTGAGTTGTGCTGACCAGATTCTCATGATCTCGCTGCGCCATAGGGTTTGCGCGACCGGCCAAGGATTAAAGGCACGAATTTGCCGGTCAATCCGGACCGCGCTCTGTTGCCAGTCAATAATGGCTTCGGCCTTTTGCAGCTTATCGGCATAACATGTTTGGCTATCATCCTGAGCAACCGCCTGCGCTTGTAAAGCCTCTAAATTATCGAGCGTTGATAACAAGGTCTCGGCGCCTGATGTTGCTAATTTATCGTGCAGGGATTGTGCGGTGTCATCGCTGGCAATCGGCAAGGAAACCCGTTTCAAAACCGGTCCAGTATCAAGGCCGGCGGCCATTTGCATGATGCAGACGCCAGTTTCGGTGTCACCGGCTAAAATGGCTCGCTGAATGGGCGCTGCGCCACGCCAGCGTGGCAACAAAGAAGCATGAATATTCAGACAGCCATATTTTGGGGTATCCAAAATGGCTTGTGGCAGAATCAGGCCGTAGGCCACCACTACCATGACATCAGCCTGATAATCGGCCAGACGCTGACGATCCTGCGGATCTTTAAAATTTAACGGCTGTTCGACCGGAATATGATGTTCTAAGGCGAGTTGTTTAACCGGACTGGCCGTCAGCTTGCGGCCGCGACCGGATGGCCGATCTGGTTGGCTGTAAACAGCAACAACCTGATGTTTAGCGGCCAGTAACGCTGCCAGGCTGGCTGCTGCGAAATCCGGCGTACCGGCAAAGATTATGCGCACGGCCGTCCTTACAGCTTTTGCTTCTGATGTTTTTCGAGTTTCTTGCGGATTCGGTCTCGCTTCAGGTTACTCAAATAATCAACAAACAACTTGCCGTCCAAATGATCGATTTCATGCTGTATACAGGTTGCCAGCAATCCTTCGGCGGAACGTTCAAACGGTTTGCCATCCAAATCCAATGCTTTGAATTTAATGGTGTCAGCGCGGGTGACCACTTCATAGGCCTCGGGTACCGACAAACACCCTTCCTGAAATTCGCGCTCACCTTCGGTTTCAACCAGCTCAGGATTAACCAGAATCAGCGGATCAGAGTGATCATCCGAAATATCAATAACAATTACCCGCTTTAAAACATTCACCTGTATGGCAGCAAGGCCAATGCCGGGCGCCTGATACATGGTTTCCAGCATATCGTGCGCCAGCTGACGGATCTCTTCATCAACGGTTTCGACGGGCAGGGCTTTATTACGCAGCCGTGGATCCGGAAAATGCAGAATATTTAAAATCGCCATTTATCAAACCTGTCTGTAAATTATTTCTATGACTTTAAAAAGTCAGTAGCGTTTATTGTAAAGTGCTGGCGCGGCAATGAAAAATCATTACAACAAGCCGGCAGGGCTTATTTTGCCAGATTTAGCGATTCAGGCATCAGAAAAGAACGGTTACCAGCATAACCTTTGACGTACAGCGTCTGTTAAGTTTGCTGCCTTGAATAATGTTAGTTAGCACACTTTGCGACGGATAAGCCGATTGTCAGCTTTTTTTAATGCGTTGGAAAGTGTATTTTTGGGGTTGTTGTTTTAGCAAGATAATCACTACCAACAATTGCTTAAATACGATAGTTAACTTTGTACTTTAATCGGGGCTGGTGTATAAGCTTATTTTGATGTCAAAGCGCTTGATTGATGCGCTGGCTTATACCAAACTATAAATCGAGATTGTCCATCACAGAGGGACGCGGACAACCTGCTACAGTCCATGAGGATATGCCGATGATTCGCCGTTTTTGCCTGACTTTATTTATCGCTTTACTGAGCTTGCCGATTTTAGCTAATGAAGTAGCGCTTAACCCTAATCACCCGGATCGTTATGTCGTTAAAAAAGGCGATACCTTATGGGATATCTCCGGTATGTTTTTGCAGCAGCCCTGGCACTGGCCGGAGATATGGGAAGTCAATCCACAAGTTGAAAACCCGCATTTAATTTATCCAGGCGACGAATTGACGCTGGTTTATCGTGATGGCCGGCCAGTTTTAGCACTTAATCGCGGCAAACAAACCTACAAAATGTCACCGGAAGTGCGCGAAATGCAGTTGGAAAAACCCATTCCAACTATCTCCATGTCCGATATCAGACCGTTTCTGTCAAAACCCAAAGTGGTCGGTGCTGAAGTCCTGGACGGTGCACCCTATATCGTTGCCAGCAGTGATGAGCGGTTGATTTCGGGCACTGGTGATTATGTTTATGCCCGGGGGATAACCGGTGAAGCTGGCCAGAATTTTAGTGTGTTTCGCGGCGGTAAAAAATATATTGATCCCGATACCAATGAGTTGCTGGGTTATGAAGCCATTTATACCGGTGATGCGACGGTAACTGATATCGGCGATCCATCGACCGTAGATCTGACGTTTACCAATCGTGAAGTACAAATTGGTGATCGATTGTTAGAGGTCGAAGCTGACGACTTTGAAATGAATTTTTTCCCGCGTTCACCAGATATAGACCTGTCGGGCCGCATCATTTCGGTATTCGATGGTGTATCGCAGGTTGGTCAGTACCAAATTATTGTCTTGAATCTAGGTGCGCGCGATGGCTTGGCGCTTGGCCATGTTTTATCAATGTATAAAGCGGGTGAAACGATTAAGGATGCCGTCACCGAAGATCGCTTTGATGAAGTGACGTTGCCCGATGAGCATGCTGGTGAAGCATTGGTTTTCCGTTTATTTGAAAAAGTCAGCTATGCCATCGTGATGAAATCAACCAAAGCGGTGAATCTTTATGACAAGGTTAAATCAGCGGAGTAACTCCTGACACTGGATAATTTCCCACCCGGCCAGATGGAGCTGGCCAGTCAGCTGGCCTTGCTGCGAACCAAAGGTGTTGGGCCAGTAACGTTTGCCAGCTTATTGGCGCAGGTTAATCAGGCCAGCAGTCTGTTTCAGCGGTGTGGCCAGCCGAAAAACTTGCCTGATAAGTTGAAAAGCGCTTTACAAGAGCCCGACTGGCAACAAGTTGAGCAAGATTTGCTTTGGCTGGAAGCGCCGGACCGTTATGTGCTGTCACAAGCCGATCCGCGCTATCCGCCGCTGCTTAAAGAAATTCCTGATCCGCCGCCGCTTTTGTTTGTGCAAGGTGATGTGGACTGTTTAATGCATTGGCAGCTGGCGATTGTCGGTAGTCGTCATCCCAGCCATGCTGGCAAAGACAGTGCGTTTGAATTTGCCCGATATCTGGTCAGTGGCGGCTTACAAATTTGCAGTGGGTTGGCTGATGGTATTGATGCGGCGGCGCATAAAGGTGCTTTGGCCGGCGGTGGTAAAACCATTGCTGTGGTGGGCACGGGGTTAGATCGCGTTTATCCGGCCAAAAATCGGGAGCTGGCCCATCAGATTGCCGAGCAGGGTGCGATTGTTTCTGAATTTCCACTGGGCACGCCGCCACTGGCCGAAAACTTCCCCCGACGTAATCGCATTATCAGTGGCTTATCGCTGGGCACATTGGTGGTTGAGGCGGCGCTCCGCAGTGGCTCTTTAATTACTGCCCGTATGGCGATGGAACAGAGCCGTGAAGTATTTGCCATGCCCGGATCCATTCATAACCCGTTGGCTCGTGGTTGTCATCAGCTCATCCGTGACGGGGCTAAACTGGTGGAAACGGCTGAGCACATCATTGAAGAGCTTGGCGCGCTGGCAGAATTTGCGCAAATCGTTGATCCGCCGACAAAGTCTCAGCAGCCGTCTCAGCCAGCAGCCGATGACGCTGAATATCAGCAATTATTTGAACATTTGGGATTTGACCCCATTCATGTAGACGAGTTGATTTCGCGCAGCGGATTGACGGCCGATGTCGTTTCATCCATGCTGTTGTTACTGGAGCTGCAAGGTCGTGTCAGTGCATTGCCCGGAGGCAAATATACCCGCACTGGCTGATGATCCTGGCTCGAACTAGAGAAGCCGATGAAAGAAAATGTAATTGACGTGTTGTTGTATTTGTTTGAAAACTACATCGACACTGAAGACAGCCATCAGCCTGACAAAGACACGCTCGAATTAGAACTGGAGCGAGTCGGTTTTCAGGAATTGGAAATCCATAAAGCGCTGAATTGGCTTGACACCATGACCGTCGTCGCCCCGCAAGTAGAGAATCCCGATGTTTCTATCCGTGTCTTTAATGACAGTGAGATGGAGCGGCTGGATGTACATTGTCGCGGTTATGTATTGTTCCTGGAACAGGTTGGTGTTTTGGATGTCGAAACCCGCGAAGTTGTTATCGAACGTGTGTTGGCGTTAGACAGTGAAGAAATTGATCTGGAACAGCTGAAATGGGTGGTATTAATGGTGCTGTTTTATCAGCCAGGCAGAGAAGTGGCCTATGCCTGGATGGAAGATCTGGTGTTTGAAGATATGGAAGCGGTCATTCACTGACTGCACCCTCTGATACATCCCGACAAGGCCCGTTTTTACGGGCTTTGTTATTTTAAATGGATAATATTTGGTGAAGAAATCTATGGGAAGAAAACTCGTCATCGTCGAATCGCCGGCCAAAGCCAAAACTATTAAAAAATACCTTGGTAATGACGTAGAAGTGCTTGCGTCATATGGGCACGTCCGCGATTTGTTGCCCAAAGAAGGCGCGGTGGATCCGAGTAACGATTTTGCCATGAAATATCAGGTGATCGACCGTAACAGCAAGCATGTCGATGCCATTGCCAAAGCCATGAAAAAAGCCGACTCACTGTATCTGGCAACGGATCCGGATCGCGAGGGAGAGGCGATTTCCTGGCATCTGTATGAATTGCTGAAAAACAAAGGTGTGCTCAAAAACAAAGAAACCCACCGGGTGGTGTTTCATGAAATTACCAAGCAAGCCGTAAATGACGCGGTGAACAATCCACGCGAATTATCAATGGACTTGGTCAATGCGCAGCAAGCGCGCCGAGCGCTGGATTATTTGGTTGGTTTCACCTTATCACCACTATTATGGAAAAAAGTCCGCCGCGGTTTGTCAGCTGGCCGGGTGCAAAGTCCAGCGCTGCGGATGATTGTTGAGCGTGAGCTGGAAATCGAAGCCTTCAAGGCCCAGGAATACTGGACTATTGAAGCGGATACCGAACTTGAAAAAACCGCCTTTC
>CBFHWI010000036.1:0-16782 GCA_965659475.1 Methylophaga sp. | reverse complement strand
CCTGACCCTGGGTATTTTGCTGATGATTGGCGCGGCCAGTGGGGGTCAGCAATTATGGCAGCCGTTAAAACATTTAACCGCTAGCCAAACTGTCGGGCAAAACGAAAAAACACTTCAGTTCACGCTGATTAATTCACCTGCAGCGTTGCAACAAGCGCTCGATACAACCGACAAACCGGTCATGCTCGATTTTTATGCCGACTGGTGCACCGATTGCAAAACCATGGAGCAAACCACATTTAAAGATCCAGCGGTGCTGGCGGCCCTTGAAGACTACACATTGCTGAAGGTCGATTTAACCGACAATACGCCCGATCAACAGGCCATTTTGAAAACGTTGAAAGTTTTCGGCCCGCCCACCATGCTATTTTTTAATGCTGATGGTCAGGAATACGCCAAGCAACGGCTAATTGGTCATGTGTCAGCAGCAGAAATGCAAAGTCATTTGGCCCAAATCGCTACTATGCAGGCAAATTAAGTCAAATTTCAGAAACCCGTCTTTTCGGCGACATTCGCTACAAAAAACCGCTGATTGTGCAAAAAACTGGACTTTATGCCGGTCGCTGGTGCAAAATCGCGCCTTAAGTTACCGATAAACGGATATTACTTTCAATGGCGAATGTTTTAGTGCTGCATGGCCCCAATCTCAATCTGCTGGGGCAGCGTGAGCCTGAAATTTACGGCGCAACCACGCTGGATGATATTAATCAGCAGTTACAGACAGCCGCTTCACAAGCGGGTCATCAACTGCAAGCGCTGCAAAGCAATGCCGAACATGAACTGGTCAACGCCGTGCAACAGGCACGCGGAAAAACTGACTTTATTATTATCAATCCGGCCGCTTTTACCCACACCAGCGTTGCGCTGCGAGATGCGCTGGCAGCGGTCGACATTCCGTTTATCGAAGTACATTTATCTAATGTGCATCGCCGTGAGACGTTTCGCCAGCATTCCTATTTTTCGGAGTTAGCGGTAGGCGTTATTTGCGGTCTAGGGGCACAAGGTTATTCTCTGGCGCTACATGCTGCCTTACAACATATCAACAAAGGTTAATCCATGGATATTCGTAAAATTAAAAAGCTGATTGATCTGATCCAAGAATCTGATGTTGCCGAAATCGAAATTTCTGAAGGCGAAGAGTCAGTTCGAATCAGTCGTAACAGCACCTCGGCACCAGTGCATTATGCGCCGCACCCACAAAGCTATCATGCACCAGCACCTGCGCCGGCACCAACTGCAGCAGAGACCAGTGCTGCCAATGCGGTCGTGGAAGCCGATAATAAAGCCGCCCAGAAAGCCAGTCATGAGGCCAATGCCTTGCGCTCACCAATGGTTGGTACCTTCTACCGTTCGTCATCGCCTGATACCGCCCCATTTGTTGAGGTCGGCCAGCAAGTTAACGCCGGTGATGTGATTTGTATTATTGAAGCGATGAAAATGTTCAACCAGATCGAAGCCGATCGTAGTGGGACCGTTAAAGCCATTTTGGTCGATGACGGTCATCCGGTTGAATATGACGAACCGCTGATCGTTATCGCTTAAGCCTTATGCCGGTTAAGGCCGGCATCCATGCTGATCCAAACTGCGGATAATCTTCTACCATGATTGATAAAATTGTTATTGCCAACCGAGGCGAAATTGCGCTGCGCATTCTGCGCGCCTGCTGGGAACTCGGTATCAAAACCGTTGCGGTGCACTCTGATGTAGATCGCGATCTGAAACATGTATTACTCTCTGACGAAACGGTCTGTATTGGTCCGGCGCCGTCTAATCTGAGCTATCTGAATATTCCGGCATTAATCAGCGCTGCTGAAATCACCGATGCCACGGCGATCCACCCCGGCTACGGCTTTTTGTCAGAAAATGCCGATTTTGCTGAGCGGGTTGAACAAAGTGGTTTTGTCTTTATCGGCCCGCGCGCCGAAACCATCCGGCTGATGGGCGACAAAGTTTCAGCGATTAAAGCGATGAAAACGGCCGGCGTACCCTGCGTACCCGGCTCTGACGGCCCGCTGGATAATGATGATCAAACCAATATGCGACTGGCGCGTGAAATCGGTTATCCGATTATTATCAAAGCAGCCGGTGGCGGTGGTGGTCGCGGCATGCGCGAAGTGCACAGCGAAGCCCACTTACTGAATGCCATTGCCCTGACCAAATCGGAAGCCAAAGCGGCCTTCGGTAACGATATGGTCTATATGGAAAAATTCCTGGAAAACCCGCGGCATATCGAATTTCAGGTACTGGCCGATGAACATGGCAATGCCATTCACCTCGGCGAGCGGGATTGCTCCATGCAGCGCCGCCATCAAAAAGTTGTTGAAGAAGCGCCAGCGCCGGGCATTACCCAGGAAATGCGTGAGCGCATGGGTAAAATCTGTGCGGATGCCTGCGTCCGCATCGGCTATCGCGGCGCCGGTACTTTTGAGTTTTTGTATCAGGATGGTGAGTTTTACTTTATCGAAATGAATACCCGGATCCAGGTTGAACATCCTGTGACCGAACGAGTCACCGATATCGATTTGGTTGCCGAACAAATCAAAATCGCGTCCGGTTTACCATTGTCGGTCAAACAGGAAGATATCAAAATCCGCGGCCATGCCATTGAATGCCGGATCAATGCCGAAGATCCCCGCACCTTTATGCCCAGCCCCGGTGTGGTCACGCATTATCATGCACCAGGCGGTGCCGGCATTCGTATGGATTCGCATTTATACAGTGGCTACCGCGTTCCGCCCAACTATGATTCATTGATTGGCAAACTGATCGCTTACGGCAATACTCGTGAATCAGCGATTTCGCGCATGCAGACAGCGTTAAAAGAAATTGGTATCGACGGTATCAAAACCAATGTCGAGTTGCACCGTGACATTATGGATGACACGCACTTTCAGGCCGGTGGCACCAATATCCACTATCTTGAGAAAAAGCTCGGCCTGTAAGCCGTCACCACGATGGCCTGGATACAATTTATTTTCAACAGCTCGCCTGACATGGCTGATACGCTATCCGATGCCTTAAGTGAGGCCGGCGCCGCGGCCGTGACCTTTCAGGACAATGCTGATCAGCCGATTTATGAACCGCCTGTCGGTGAAACTCCGTTATGGTCGGCTACCCAGGTTATCGCCTTGTTTGACGCGACAACCAGCGAAGCTGATATGCGCGCTTCCGTTGAACCATTTTTAGCCAGCGAACTACCGCCATTCAAAATGGAAGCGGTTGAAGATAAGGACTGGGAACGCGCCTGGATGGATGATTTCCAACCAATGTGTTTTGGCGATAAGTTATGGATCGTGCCCAGCTGGCATCAGCCACCACAAGCCGACGCCGTTAATATTTTGCTGGATCCCGGTTTGGCATTTGGTACCGGCACGCATCAAACCACAGCGTTATGTCTGCGCTGGCTGGATAAAGCCGATATCAAAGGCAAAACAGTTATTGATTATGGTTGCGGCAGCGGCATCCTGGGCATTGCTGCGGCATTACTGGGCGCTGAACGGATCATTGCCGTAGATACCGACCCACAGGCACTGGTAGCCACCCAGGATAATGCACAGCGTAATCATGTGACAGTTGAAACCTATCTGCCCGATGCCTGCCCGTCATTACAGTGTGATGTTTTATTGGCCAATATCCTGGCCGGGCCATTAATGCAGTTGGCGCCATTATTTGCTGAACTCACCCATAGCGGCAGTGATATTGTGCTGTCCGGTATCCTTGATAGTCAGGCAGATGCCGTCAGTGCGAGTTATCAGCCTTATTTTAAAATGCACAAAGCCAGGCAGTTAGATGACTGGATGCGTTTATCGGGTGTCCGGCATGGCGATTAAGACACTGCAAATCGGCCCTTATACGCTGCCCAATAACCTATTTCTGGCACCTATGGCCGGCGTTACTGATCGGCCGTTCCGGCAACTATGCCGGAAGCTGGGCGCCGGTATGGCTGTCTCGGAAATGATCACCGCCAATAAAGCATTATGGGCCAGCAAAAAATCGTTGCTGCGTGCCAACCATGATGGCGAACCGGAACCCCGCAGTGTCCAAATCGCAGGCGCCGATCCCAAAATGATGGCCGACGCCGCACGACACAATATCGATCAGGGCGCGCATATCATTGATATCAATATGGGTTGTCCGGCGAAAAAAGTTTGTAATGCCATGGCAGGCTCTGCCCTGTTAGCGCATGAAAAGCTGGTCGGCGAGATTCTCGACGCCGTGGTCAATGCCGTTAATGTGCCGGTCACGCTGAAAATTCGCACCGGCGCCGATCGGCAAAATAAAAACGGGCGGCGTATTGCGCAAATTGCTGAACAAGCCGGCATTCAGGCATTGGCTATTCATGGTCGTACCCGCGCCGATCTTTATCACGGCGACGCTGAATACGAGACCATTGCTGATATCAAAAGCCGCATTGCGATTCCAGTGATTGCCAATGGTGATATCGATAGTCCCGAAAAAGCACTGATGGTTTTGACGAAAACCGGTGCTGATGGTTTGATGATTGGCCGTGCCGCGCAAGGCAATCCATGGCTGTTTCAGCAAATCTTGCATTATCTGGACAGCGGCCAGCGATTAGCCCCGCCGCCTATAACAGAAATTCGTGATATCTTGATTACGCACCTAAAAACGCTGTACGATTTTTATGGGGAATATTCCGGTGTTCGTATGGCACGTAAACATATTGCTTGGTATAGCAAGGGTTTACGTGATGGCAACGCTTTCCGCCAGCAAATGAATCAACTGGAACATGCTACGCAGCAACTGGCGTACACTGACGCGTTTTTTACGCAATTGGCCGAACAGGCCCAGCAAAAGGATCCGCTAGCCGCATGAACCAAGCAGTCGACACCGATATTGAAGGTTGCGCGGATCTGAGCGTCAAAGCCGAAAACCGTCATACGCCGCTAAAAGAATGTGTAGAGCACGCACTGCGTAGCTATTTTCAACAGCTCAATGGCACGCCCACCGCCAATCTCTACGATATGCTCATGACCGAAGTTGAGGTGCCGCTGTTACGTGCGACACTGGAACATACGCATGGTAATCAGTGCCGCGCCGCCGAAATTCTTGGTATCAATCGCGGCACCCTCCGCAAAAAACTCAAACAATACGGCCTCTGAACCGTTTTTTTAATTTTTCTGGAAACTGCATGAACCCGATCCAACGCGCGCTGTTAAGTGTTTCTGACAAAACTGGTATTGTCGCCCTCGCTGAACAACTACACGCCCTCAATATTGAATTACTATCTACCGGCGGTACTGCCAAACTGCTCGCTGAAGCGGGTTTACCGGTCATTGAAGTCTCAGATCACACTGGCTTTCCAGAAATGATGGCCGGCCGCATAAAAACCCTGCACCCGAAAATTCATGGCGGCCTGCTGGGCCGGCGTGGTACCGATGAGGCCATCATGGCCGAACATGCCATCAAACCGATTGATTTGGTGGTAGTCAATTTATATCCATTTGAAGCCACTGTTGCCCGTGACAACTGCACCCTGCCGGAAGCTATTGAAAACATTGATATTGGTGGCCCAACTATGCTGCGGGCAGCAGCCAAAAATCATGCCGATGTCACGGTACTGATTGATCCGTCTGATTATGATCGAGTGATCGACCAAATCAAAACCCAGGGCGCGACTGATGATGCCACCCGCTTTGATCTGGCATTAAAAACCTTTGAACATACCGCCCATTATGACGGCATGATTGCTAATTATCTTGGCACGATCGCAGAAGATGGCAGCAAAGTTGCTTTTCCACGGACATTTAACAGCCAGTTCCAGAAAAAACAGGCCATGCGCTACGGCGAAAACCCGCATCAACAAGCGGCGTTTTATACTGAAGCCAACCCGGAGTCCGGTTCGATTGGCGCTGCCGTGCAGCTGCAAGGTAAAGCATTATCCTATAACAATATTGCTGATACCGATGCGGCGCTGGAATGCGTCAAAGCATTCAGCGATCAACCGACTTGTGTGATTGTTAAACATGCCAACCCTTGCGGTGTTGCCAGTGCTGCGGACTTGCTGACCGCCTATGACCGGGCCTATCAAACCGACCCGACGTCGGCTTTTGGCGGCATTATTGCTTTTAACCGCGAACTCGATGCCAAAACCGCACAGGCCATTATTGACCGGCAATTTGTTGAAGTGATTATTGCCCCCAGCGTCAGTCAGGCTGCCAGCGATATTATTAGTAAGAAAGCCAATGTCCGGCTGCTAACCTGTGGCGAATTGCCGGCACAAGCCGCTAAAGATCTAGACTTGAAACGGGTTACCGGCGGCCTGTTGGTGCAGGATCGCGATATTCAACTGGTCACTGCTGAGCAGTTAAAAGTTGTCACCAAACTGGCGCCGGACGCTGCGCAACTTGCCGATCTGCTATTTGCCTGGCGGGTTGCCAAATACGTTAAATCCAATGCCATTGTTTATGCCAAAGACCAGCAAACCGTCGGTATCGGTGCCGGTCAGATGAGCCGTGTGGTGTCGAGCCGTATTGCCGGCATTAAAGCCGAAGATGCCGGTTTAACAGTGCCGGGCGCCGTGATGGCCTCCGATGCATTCTTCCCGTTCAGAGACGGTCTTGATGCCGCTGCCGCAGCAGGCATCAAAGCGGTGATTCAACCGGGTGGTTCGATGCGCGACGATGAGGTTATTGCTGCCGCTGATGAGCACAATATTGCCATGGTGTTTACCGGCATGCGGCATTTCCGTCACTAAATTATGTCGCGGGATTGCGCGCAGTCATGCCGGCGACCCAGCTACGCTGGCAACCGTCGCCCAGCATCGACGACGATCTTTTGTGCTGGTGTCCCACAGCAGGTTTGAGTCAGGCGGTCAGTCAGCGCTTACATTTTCTGCTCACAGATCTGCTGAGCTTTCAGCAAAGCAGCGCCAATAATGGCCCTTACTTACTGCGCACTGGCCGGCGATTCTGGCAAATACACTGGCAAGATTCGTTGGTTGAAACCCAGAGCCTGTCAAAAATCCCGTTTGTCCCGGATGGAGATAGTGACGCAAAAATTGTGGCGACTCGAGTCGATCCGGCACTGGATATACAAGCAAATGGCAATGCCCTACAGCGTTAAGTCTTTTGCTTTAGGCTCAGCTCTTTTATGATGTTGCGGCAAAGCATTAACAGGAATACCTATGATTAAAGTGGCAATTGTCGGTGGCACCGGCTATACCGGCGTCGAACTGCTCCGGCTACTCAGCAACCACCCGGATGTCGATATCCGGCTTATCACCTCGCGTAACGAGGCGGGTATGCCCGTGTCGGATATGTTCCCGAATTTGCGCGGTCATGTGGATCTGTTATTCAGTGAACCAGATGATGAAGCTTTGGCGCAGTGTGATGTGGTGTTTTTTGCAACGCCGCATACTGTCGCAATGAGCAGTGTGCCGGCGTTATTACAACGTGGCGTGCGGGTTATTGATTTATCAGCCGATTTTCGGCTTAAAGATACTGATGTATGGGCGCAGTGGTACAACACACCGCATACCTGCCCGGAATATGCTGAGCAGGCCGTTTATGGTTTACCGGAATTAAACCGCAGCGAGATACGCGATGCGCAGTTGGTGGCAGTGGCCGGTTGTTATCCCACCGCCGTGCAGCTGGGATTTTACCCGTTACTTAAAGCGGGACTCATCGATCCCATGCGGCTGATTGCTGATGCTAAATCCGGCACCAGCGGTGCTGGTCGCAAAGCGGCACTCGGTACCTTATTAACCGAGGCCGCGGAAAGCATGAAAGCTTATGGCGTATCCGGTCACCGGCATTTACCGGAAATCTGTCAAACCCTGACGCAAATGGCGGGCGGTGATATCAGTCTGACCTTTGTACCGCATTTAACGCCGATGATTCGCGGCATTCACGCCACGTTATATGGCAGCTTGCAGCGTCAGGTCGATTTGCAGGCGCTGTTTGAACAGCATTATGCCGATGAACCATTTGTCGATGTTATGCCGGCAGGCGCACATCCGGAAACACGCTCAGTGCGGGGTGCAAATGTCTGCCGATTGGCAGTGCATCAGCCTCAGGGTGAAAACACCGTGGTGGTATTGTCCGTTATCGACAATCTGGTAAAAGGCGCCTCTGGACAGGCGATTCAGTGCATGAACATTATGTTCGGCTTGACAGAAACGCAGGGACTGCACAATATCGCAACGCTACCCTGATGTCGCTGTTACATCCCCACGAAATCCGCCAACGCCGGCCGTTCCGCTGTTTGCTGTGGATGGCCATTATTGTGTTGTTAGTCATTGCCGGCCAATGGTATTACCACCGGCATATCAGCGTTCAACAGTCACAGCTGCGGGCAGAGAATCGACAATTAAACGCCGAACTGCAGACCAAGCATCAGGCGCTTAGTCAGATCCGTAACAGCAATGAACAAATGCAGGCCATCCATCAAGCAACCACCACACAGCTTGAATCGCGATTGCAGCAACTACAGCAAAAGGTCATCGACCTCAATCGAGAATTATTGTTTTATCAAAACGTTACACAAGGCATGGGCAGCAGTGAGTTACAGGTCCGTGAGTTAGAACTGCGTTTCAATAGTAGCGATCGCGAACAGCTACGTTATCGATTGGTGTTAACGCAAGGTGACAATATCAGTGAGCCTATCAATGGTGAAGTGGCAGTTGGCTTGCAGGTCGATGCCGACACCCCGGATAAAACCGATATTATTGGCAAACATGGACTGAATCTGCGTTATGTTCAGATTATTGAAGGCAGTTTTTTTCTGCCGACGACAACCCCGGCGAAATTAGTAGTGACCCTGACACAAAAAGGTAAAATGCTGACAACACGCGCTTTTAATTGGCAAGACATTCTGCCCAACGAACCATGAGGTAAACAATGTTCAGCAAGCAAAAAAAAACCAAAGCCCGCAAAGCCAACCGCATCGATACGCTGATCGGTGAAAACACTCATATTAAAGGAGATGTGCATTTCAGCGGGGGACTGCGAATTGATGGCACGGTCACCGGCAATATTATTGCGGATGAATGTGAAACGGCCATGCTGACTTTGAGTGAAAAAGGTCGTGTACAGGGCGAGATCCGCGTTGCCCATCAATTGATTTACGGCTCTGTTGATGGTCATATTTATGCCAGCGAACATGTGGAGCTGGCTGCGAAGGCGCATATTGATGGCAATGTGTTTTACCGCTTTCTGGAAATGGCCATGGGCGCGACCATCAATGGGCAATTGGTACATATTAACGAAAACGACAATGTGCTGAATGTCAGTCATGAAAGTCATAATGCTGAAAATTTACAACTGTCCAGTCAGGATTCAGAGGCTAACAAATCTTGACTAAATTAGTCAGAAATTACATACTAATCACAGTTTTAATATTTTTGCAGTGGAGTCCGTTATGACCAGCGAAATGCCCAGTCCAGTCCTGTTTTCCGATTCGGCAGCGTCCAAAGTCAGTGAATTGATCGCTGAAGAAGGCAATGATCAGCTGAAACTACGGGTCTTTATTACCGGTGGTGGTTGTTCAGGCTTCCAGTATGGTTTTACTTTTGAAGAGCAAGTCAGTGAGGGTGATACTGAAGTTGAAAAAGGTGGTGTCACACTGCTGATCGACCCCGCCAGCTATCAATATCTGGTTGGCGCTGAAATTGACTACACCGATGGCGTTGAGGGTTCACAATTTGTTATTCGTAACCCTAATGCGACAACAACCTGCGGTTGCGGCTCATCCTTTTCGCCATAAAATCTGCATAATTCGTTTAAAAAAAACCGGCCAAGGCCGGTTTTTTTATGCCAGTATCTCAAGACGGGCGAAATGCCAAGCCTCGATTAACCCGCTCAGCTGCTTGGCAATGTTTTCAAAATGGTGATGACTGTTATCGTCTTGCAGCAACTGATCATAAAATTTAAATAACCCGCAATAGTTTAATTTTAGTTTTACTGTGATAAAACTTTCTATAGTATGAATGAACGTTCATTCATTTAGAGAGTCTTATCCGGATGACTATCGACAGTCCCAGCGCCATCAAACGCGATGCTATTTTGAATGCCACGCTGGAGTTACTTGCCAGTAACGGCTTTCATGGCTTTTCTATCAAACAACTGGCAGCCAAAGCCGGCGTTGCAACCGGCACCGTGTATTTATATTTTCAAGATCGTGATGCGCTGATCCGTGAACTCCATATGAATATTCTGCAACATTTTGCAGAAGCCATGTTTGCCGATCATGACGTTGAACTGCCGTTAGCGGAGCAACATCATCATTTGTGCTGTAATTTATGGCGTTTTCTGGTTAAAAATCCATCAGTTTTGCTGAGCAAAGCGCAATTTGATCATCTGCCACCAGATATTTTACGCAGCCAGCGTGACGATGCCTGGCGCCTGTTTGCCCCGCTTCGTGAATTATTTGCCAAAGGCCGGCAAAACGGACAAATAAAGGATTTGCAGGACGATGTGCTAGCCAGTCTCAGTTTTGAACCTTATATGTTCCTTGCCCGACAGCAATTGATCGGCGTTATCCAGATTGATACTGACAAGCTTTGCGAAATTATTACCGCATCCTGGGATGCCATTGCCCGGCCGACAGCGACCTGATACCGGAGTTTTTATGTTTGATAGCAGCCCTCTACGCTTATTGATATTGCCGATTGTGCTCAGTAGTTTGCTACTGACTGCCTGCGATAATGATGGTCAGTCTGAAGTTCAGGCCGCCAACTCACAAAGCCCGCCGAAAATGGCCGTGGAAATTGTCGAACTGGCAGCGCAACCCGTAGAATTTCAAACTGAACTGCCCGCCCGTACAACCGCTACGCTTATGGCAGAAGTCCGGCCACAAGTCGCTGGCATTATCGAAAAACGTTTATTTAATGAAGGTGCCCGCGTAAAAGCCGGCGAGCAGCTATATCAAATTGAAGCGGCGCCTTATCAGGCCGAGGTGAATAATGCGCAGGCCAGTCTGCAAAGGGCCCACGCTGATTTGAAAGTGACCGAGCGCCGTGAACAGCGATATAAAGGTTTGCTGGACGGTAATGCCGTCAGTCAGCAGGAATATGATGAAGCCCTGGCAGCTTTTGAACAGGCACAAGCCGAAATTGCCGTGCGTCAGGCCGCGCTGGAGAGCGCATTAATCAACCTGCGTTACACCAAAGTGGATGCGCCCATTGATGGTCAAATTGGCATTTCTCATGTCACCGAAGGTGCATTAGTCAGCGCCGGCCAGCAAAACCCGCTGGCCACTATTCATCAGTTGGATCCGATTTATGTTGATATTTCGCAGGCTTCGAAAGAAATCCTGCGGCTGCGCCGGCAATTGATAAGTGGACGAGTTAACGGTGATGCTGCGCCCAAAGTACGACTGAAACTCGAAGATGGCAGCGAATATCAGCATGTCGGCGAACTGCAATTTTCAGAGGTCAATGTTAATGAAAATACTGGCAGCATCGTCATGCGTGCCCGTTTCCCCAATCCTGACGGCTTATTGCTGCCCGGTATGTATGCGCGTGCCGAAGTTAATGAAGGTCGTATAGACGATGCCATTCTGGTACCACAAAAAGCAGTGATGTTTGATCGTGAAGGTCGGGCAACGGTGATGCTGGTCAATGGTGATAACAAAGTCGAACAACGGCAAATCACCGTGCAGCGCGATATTGGCAAAGACTGGCTGACCTCAGACGGTCTGCAAACCGGCGATAAAGTGATCGTCGAAGGCCTGCAAAAAATTGCCGAGGGTGATGAAGTCGATATCGATTCTGATAATAGCGACACACAGGGCGAGGGGTAATTGATGGCACGCTTTTTTATCGATCACCCGATCTTTGCCTGGGTTATCGCCATTTTGATCATGCTGGCCGGTCTGTTGTCGATATTTCAGTTACCGATCGCGCAGTATCCCGGTATTGCACCGACAGCGATTGAAATTCGCACCGCTTATCCGGGTGCATCGGCCAAAGTTGTCGAAGACTCGGTGATTCAGGTTATTGAGCAAAATATGACCGGTCTCGATGATTTGCAATACATCAATTCGACCAGTGACGCCAGCGGTACCGGCCAGATAACAGTCACCTTCCAGGCCGATACCGATCCGGATATTGCTCAGGTTCAGGTGCAAAATAAATTACAGGCAGCGATGCCGCTACTACCGCAAGAAGTGCAGCAGCAAGGCATTCGGGTTACCAAATCCAGCACCGGCTTTTTAATGGTGATGGGCTTTGTCTCCGAAAACGGCAAGATGGACCGCTACGATATTGCCGATTATGTCGCTGCCAATATCCAGGATCCGGTCAGCCGGGTCACCGGTGTCGGGCAGATCAACTTGTTTGGCTCACAATATGCCATGCGTGTTTGGCTGAATGCCGACAAGCTGGCTAATTACAAACTGACCACGGAAGATGTGGTCAACGCCATCCGCGAACAGAATGTGCAAATCGCCGCTGGTGAAATCGGTGGCACACCGGCAGTTGAAGGCCAGCAAATCGCCGCCAGCATCGTTGTTGAAACCCGGATGGAAACGCCGGAAGAATTTGAAAACATCCTGCTGCGCGTCGATTCGGATGGCTCAGAAATTCGCCTTCAGGATGTGGCTAACGTATCGCTGGGCGGTGAAAACTTTCAATTTGAAACAGAATATAACAAACAATCCGCAGCCGGTCTGGGCATCACGCTGTCGGCCGGTGCCAATGCGCTGGAAACAGCGCAGGCAGTGCGCAATCGGATTAGCGAGTTAGAGCCGTTTTTCCCGGAAGGTTTACAAGTCACTTATCCCTACGACACCACACCATTCGTCAAAATATCCATTGAAGGCGTTGTCATCACGCTGGTTGAAGCGATGATCTTGGTGTTTCTGGTGATGTATCTGTTTTTGCAGAATTTCCGCGCCACGTTGATCCCGGCCATTGCCGTACCGGTGGTTATTCTTGGTACCTTTGCCATTTTGCTGGCCTTTGGTTTCTCCATCAATATGCTGACTATGTTTGCCATGGTGCTGGCGATAGGTTTGCTGGTCGATGATGCCATTGTCGTGGTCGAAAACGTCGAACGGGTGATCCATGAAGAAGGCTTGTCAGCGAAAGAAGCCACCCGTAAATCCATGGATCAGATCACCGGTGCACTGGTCGGTATCGTCTTGACCGTCTCGGCGGTATTTATCCCGATGGCATTTTTCCCGGGCTCCACCGGCGTTATTTACCGGCAATTTTCCATCACCGTGGTCGCGGCAATGGGATTATCGCTGCTGGTCGCCATGACCTTAACGCCGGCATTATGCGCCGCCTTACTCAAAGATGCCGAGCATGACCCGGCCAAGAAAAAAGGTTTTTTCGGCTGGTTTAATCGTAGTTTTGAGCGCACCAGCCGAGGCACACAAAGTGCCGTCGGCTATTTAATTGCCCGCTCCGGTCGCACCATGCTGGTATATGCACTGATTGTTGCTGGCCTCGGTTATTTATTTACCCAGCTGCCAACATCGTTTTTTCCGGACGAAGATCAGGGTATTTTATTCAGTGAAATGCAGCTGCCAGTCAATGCCTCTAAACAACGCTCTATTGAGGTCATGAACCGCATTGAGGATTATTATCTCGAACAGGAATCAGAGAATGTCGAATCGGTGTTCTCGGTCATCGGCTACAGTTTCAGTGGTCGCGGTCAGAATAGTGGCTTGATTTTCGTCAATCTGAAACCGTGGGACCAGCGCGGTAATCCTGAGCAAAGCGCCCAGTCGATTGCCAATCGGGCATCCGGCTATTTCAGCCAGTTTAAGGATGCGACGGCTTTTGCCATCGCGCCGCCGCCGATTCGAGAACTGGGTAACGCCAGTGGTTTTAATATGATGCTGCAGGACTTGGGTGGCCTCGGTCATGACGAACTGGTCAAAGCCCGCGATGAATTGCTGGCCAAAGCCAATCAGGATCCACGGCTTATGCAAGTGCGGCATAGCGGCTTACAAGACCGGCCACAATTTAAGATTGATATTGATCACCAAAAAGCCATGTCCTTTGGTGTGTCTTTAAACGATATCAATAACACTTTCAGCACTGCCTGGGGCTCAACTTACGTCAATGATTTTATTGATGAAGGTCGCGTAAAACGGGTGTATGTACAAGGTGATGCCCAGTTCCGGATGATGCCTGATGATGTGGGCAACTGGTATGTGCGCAATAACGAAGGTGAAATGGTGCCGATGTCGGCCATCAGTTCATCGCGCTGGATTTATGGGTCACCGCGTCTGGAGCGTTATAACGGCGTCCCGGCGATGAATATTCAGGGTCAAGCCGCTGCAGGCCTTAGCTCCGGTGAAGCCATGCAAGCCATGGAAGAATTGGTATGGGAACTGCCGGAAGGCTTTGGTTACGAGTGGACGGCGTTATCTTTGCAAGAACGCGCCTCTGGCGCCCAGGCACCATTGTTGTATGCCTTATCGATTCTGGTGGTATTCCTGTTTTTGGCCGCACTTTATGAGAGCTGGTCGGTACCATTTTCAGTGATGCTGGTGGTGCCGCTTGGCGTACTTGGCGCAGTGGTATTTGCATTGGGACGAGAAATGTCCAATGACATATACTTCCAAGTTGGCCTGTTAACGACCATCGGTTTGTCGGCGCGTAATGCGATTTTAATCGTCGAGTTCGCCAAATCGTTGTACGAACAGGGCCAATCGCTAACAGAGGCGACACTGGAAGCGATTCGCATGCGACTACGGCCAATTGCCATGACCGCTTTAACCTTTATGCTCGGCGTCACGCCGCTGATGTTGGCCAGTGGTGCCGGTAGTGGCGCACAGAATGCCATTGGTACTGGGGTCTTTGGCGGCATGTTAGCGGCAACCACATTAGCCATTTTCTTTATTCCGGTATTTTTTGTCGTGGTGTTCCGCTTATCGGCGAAACTGACAGGCAAAACACCGGCCAAACAAACCGCTGCCACAGGAGAATTGGCATGACATTTTCACGGACGTGGCTCAGCGTCAGCCTGCTGGCCCTGACCTTAAGCAGTTGCTCGATGATCCCCGATTATCAGCCGCCAGAAAATTCCAGCCCACTACCTGAACAACACGATGCCAGCGAGTCATTAACGGCCGCTGATATCGGTTGGCAGGATTTTTATCAGGATGCTGCGATACAGGAACTGGTGGGATTGTCGCTAAGCAATAACCGTAATCTGCAAGCGACCGCGCTGATGGTTGAACAATTACGCGCCCAATACCGGATCCGCCGTGCCGAGCGTTTACCGATGCTGGATGGCCAAGCCGGCTACAACCGGCAACGGTTTTCAGCCAATGCCAATGAGTTTGGGCAAAGCGGTATTTTTGAAGAGTACAGCGTCGGTGTCGGCATACCGTCTTGGGAAATCGACTTTTTCGGTCGGCTTGATAGCCTGGAACAGGCGGCATTAAACGAGTTTTTATCGCAAGATGCCACGTTAAAAAGCACCCAGTTGTCCTTAGTCGCCGAAGTTGCCGATGCTTATTTGAGCTGGCAAGCCAGTTTGGCACAATTGGATTTGGCTAAATCAACCCGTGAAGCCCGTGAAGAAAGTTACCAATTAATCAATCGCCGTTATGAAGGTGGTTTGTCATCCGAATTGGCTTTGCGTCAGGCGGAAACGGCATTACATGAAGCGCGTATTGCTGAAGCCGAATTCCAGCAACAGGCCAATCAGAATTTTACGTTACTGGAATTACTGGTCGGTCAACCGCTGCAAAAAGCCGATTATCCGGCGCAGTGGCAAACCACCAATTTGCTGCGCAAACTACCGGATAACTTGCAATCAGATGCGTTGTTGCAACGTCCTGATGTTAACGCTGCCGAGCTATCAATCAAGGCTGCCAACGCCAATATTGGCGCGGCACGCGCGGCATTTTTCCCACGGATAAGCTTAACCAGCAGTCTGGGACTGGCAGCAACCAACCCGGCGGATTTACTGCAATCCAGTAGTCGCACCTGGCAGATTGCACCGCAATTTAATATTCCATTACTTGACTGGGGGATTAATAGCGCCAATCTGGATGTTGCCGAGCTGGAAAAAAACATCACGGTCGTACGTTATCAGCAAGTGATCCAAACGGCGTTTAAAGAAGTTTACGACGAGCTCGAAGCCCGTCAGACATTGGAAGATCAATTGTCTGCCCAACAGGATTTAACCAAAGCCACGGCGCGCAGTCTGGAACTGGCTAAAAAACGTTTTGATGCCGGTGTCGATAGCTATTTGGAAGTACTGGATGCCCAGCGTAGTTTAATCGATGCGCAGTTGGCAGAAATTGCCACCGATCTGGCGCGATTGCGTAATCAGCTGACACTATATAAAGCCTTGGGTGGCGGTTTATTAGCGCAGACAAAGACGCCGTAGTTGGCATCGATGACATTTTATAGCTATCCTGAAAGAGCATTTTCTGCTTAAGCAAAGGAGTGAGTTTATGGGCTTAGAAATCGGTGGCCTGTTAGGCCTGATTTGGTTAATTATCGTCATCTGGGCGATCATTAAAGTCGCGAAAAGTTCGGCAGGGGGCGTTGCAAAAGTACTGTGGATCCTGATCCTGTTATTGTTCCCATTACTGGGTCTGATTATCTGGTTCCTGCTGGGTCCAAAAGGCGATTAAATCCTCTGAAAATAACGACATCAACGCCGCTGCGGTTAAGGCCTCAGCGGCGTTTTTGTTGGTGACATTGCCAGTGCTGGTTTGACAGCCCGTGGCTGCATAACCAGAATGATTATCAGAACAACTCTGCCAGCCGCCTGTTGATCTTTAAATTTCTCATGCGGTTTCTTTGCCTTAAATAAGCAATTTGGGACCTGTCATGACCACTGCTCCATC
>CBFHWI010000035.1:0-17022 GCA_965659475.1 Methylophaga sp. | reverse complement strand
CAAAGCACTATACGCCCTGCGAAAGCGTATGGGCATGTTGTTTCAAAGTGGTGCCTTGCTGACTGATATCAATGTTTTCGAAAATGTTGCCTTTCCGTTGTATGAGCATACCAATTTGCCAAAATCGATGATACGCGATTTGGTATTGATGAAATTACAGGCTGTGGGGCTGCGTAATGCTCGCGAAATGATGCCGGCGGAGTTATCTGGTGGCATGGCCCGTCGGGTTGCGCTGGCACGTGCTATGGCCTTGGATCCAATGATGATCATGTATGATGAGCCGTTTACCGGACAGGACCCGATTTCCATGGGTACGCTGGTCAATTTGATCCGACG
This sequence comes from Methylophaga sp., assembly GCA_965659475.1. GTDB lineage: Bacteria > Pseudomonadota > Gammaproteobacteria > Nitrosococcales > Methylophagaceae > Methylophaga. The sequence goes on along the minus strand of CBFHWI010000035.1, from coordinate 16,686 downwards.
CGTCAATGATGCCATGGGCCTGACCAGTATTGTGGTATCACATGATGTCGCTGAAACGACGCAAATTGCTGATGATATTTATTTATTATCTGGCGGCAAGGTAGTCGATCGGGGGACACCTGAGCAGTTGCAGAAATCTGGCTCTGATTGGGTCGAACAATTTATGCAGGGTTTGCCAGACGGGCCGGTACCCTTTCATTACCCGGGGACAGATTTTGTTGATGACTTACTGGCGGGCGGAGAACACCGATGATTGATTTTATTCGGATGCTGGGCCGCTGGGCTTTGGGCACGATGGAACGACTGGGTCGCGCCACTATTTTATTGATGCACATTCTTACCGGCATTCCTGAATTAATGATGCGCTTCTCATTGGTGGTGCAGCAATTATTTTATGTTGGTGTGCTGTCAGTTCTGATTATTCTGGTATCCGGCTTGTTTGTCGGTATGGTGCTCGGCTTGCAAGGGTACAATACGCTGGTTGATTTTGGCGCTGAAGAATCATTAGGTGTATTGGTATCGTTATCATTGGTTCGTGAACTGGGCCCGGTTGTAAGTGCCTTACTATTTGCAGGACGTGCCGGTTCCGCGTTGACGGCGGAAGTTGGCTTGATGAAAAGCACCGAACAATTGTCCGGTATGGAAATGATGGCGGTGGATCCGATTCGCCGGGTGATTGCACCGCGTTTTCTGGCCGGCGTGATTTCTATGCCACTGCTGGCGGCAATGTTCAGTGCTGTTGGTGTTTTAGGTGCATTTCTGGTGGGGCATGGCTTGTTGGGTGTTGATGATGGTGCTTTTTGGTCGCAAATGCAGGCCAAAACCGACTGGTATGAAGATATATTGAATGGCGTCATCAAAAGTATTGTGTTTGGTTTTGTAGTGACCTGGATTGCTTTGTTTGAAGGTTATGATGCGGCGCCAACGTCAGAGGGGGTTGGCCGATCAACCACACGCACAGTAGTGCATTCTGCGTTTGCCATTCTGGGACTGGATTTTGTACTGACAGCGTTGATGTTTGGAGAATAAGAAAATGATTCAAAGTAAGCAAACCGAAATTCTGGTCGGCCTGTTTGTTGCCGCAGGTTTAGCTGCGCTGTTTATGCTGGCGATGAAGGTTAGTAATTTAGGCGATTTTACCGATGAAAAAGGCTATCAGGTGACAGCTAATTTCCAAAATATTGGTGGTTTAAAGCCGCGTTCGCCAGTATCCATGGCGGGTGTTCGGGTCGGTCGGGTAGCTAATATAAAATTAGACCCAAAAACTTATGATGCGGTCGTGACAATCAATCTCTATCCGCAATATGACAATATACCCCTTGATACCTCGGCGAGTATTTTCACTGCAGGCTTGTTGGGTGAGCAATACATCGGCCTGGAAGCCGGTGCCGACGATTTTTATCTGGCCGACGGTGATGAAATCACCTTAACCCAGCCAGCCGTGGTACTGGAGCAGATCATCGGGCAATTCTTGTATAGCAAGGCAGAAGGCGAATAATGATGCATCTGGTAAACACTTTTAAAATCGGCGCATTGCTATTGGCAGCGATGTCGATGATGGTTGTGACAGTCAATGTTTATGCTGAAGATATGTCTGAGCCTCAAGCACTGGTTAAAAAAGCTTCTGATGATATGTTGGCTGCCCTGGCAGAAAATGAAGCAGAACTGGAAGCCAACCCAAGCAAGATTTATGACTTGGTAGAAACCATTCTGATTCCTAATTTTGATTTTGCTCGCATGGCAAAGCTGGCTTTAGGTAAAAACTGGAACAATATCAATGACTGCCAACAAAGCAAATTTGTTGAAGAGTTCCGCGTGTTGCTGGTGCGCACCTATTCAACCGCCATGCTGGAATACACCGATGAAGAAATCCGTTTTCTGCCATTTCGTGATGATCTGAGTAAAAAACGCGTCGATGTCCCGATGGAAGTTGTTCAAAGAGGTGGTCCGGGTATCCCCATGACATTGTCCTTGTATTTGAACGCAGCGGAGCAATGGAAAGTTTACGATGTTAAAATAGAAGGCATCAGTTTAGTTACGAATTACCGATCAACGTTTAGTCGCGACATCAATAATGGTGGCATCGACAAACTGATTGAAGATTTGGCTCAGCGTAACCAAAAAGCTAAATCATGAGCATCATGCTGGACAATACTGCGCAGTGTTTACGCGTCAGCGGTGACTTAACGATTGATGCGGTGCCGGAGTATCTTGAACAAAGTCAAACCTTGTTCAGTCAATTGGCGTTTTTGCGTATAGATCTATCAGCGGTCAGCCGCAGTGACAGTGCTGGTCTTGCTTTGTTGATTCGCTGGATGCGCGAAGCAAAGGCCAGTGATAAAAATATTGTATTTGAACAGATGCCGGCACAAATGCTGGCAATGGCAGAGGCCAGTGGTCTCGATGTCATTCTGCCCCTCCAAGTAAAGAGTGCATCATGAAAGCAAGCGATATCAAATTATTAATTGAACAGGGCCTGCCGGGAGCCGAAGTAGACGTTTTAGGTGATGATGGTCAGCACTTTGATGCGGTTGTGGTCAGCACGGCCTTTACTGGTAAAAGCCTTATTGAACAGCATCGTATGGTCAAAGCAACGCTAGGTGATAAATTCAGTAGTGGTGAATTACACGCCTTATCCCTGAAAACCCGTGCCAGCTAATCGCCCGCCGCTAACCTAGCAGAGACATTATGGATAAATTGATAATCAGAGGCGGCGTGCCGCTCGACGGCGAGATCCGCATTTCTGGGGCAAAAAACGCTGCTTTACCGATTCTGATGGGCGCTTTGATGGCCGATTCACCGGTGCGTATCGGTAATGTGCCGCATCTACATGATATTACTACCACCCTGGAACTACTCGGCCGGATGGGCGTGACTCTGACTGTTGATGAACGCTCTGGTGTGGAAATCGATCCGACGACCTTAACGATCACTGAAGCGGCTTATGACTTGGTGAAAACCATGCGGGCTTCTATTTTGGTATTAGGTCCGTTGCTGGCCAAGTACGGTAAAGCCGATGTGTCGTTACCGGGTGGTTGTGCTATCGGTTCCCGGCCAGTAGACCTGCATTTACGAGGTTTGGAAGCCATGGGTGCACATATCAAAGTAGAAAATGGCTACATTCGTGCCACCAGTGGCGATGGCCTGAAAGGCGCCCATATTTTTCTCGATCAAGTGACGGTGACCGGTACCGAGAATTTGATGATGGCGGCAACGCTGGCCAAAGGTAAAACCATTATTGAAAACGCGGCGCGTGAGCCGGAAGTGGTCGATCTTGCCAATTATCTTATTTCTATGGGCGCCGATATCAAAGGTGCCGGTACGGCAACGCTGGAAATCAACGGCGTCGAAAAACTGCAAGGTACTGAATACGCCATTCTGCCAGATCGTATTGAAACAGGCACTTATCTGGTCGCGGCAGCTATTACCCGGGGCCGGGTTAAATTAAAAGATACCGATGCCAATCAACTGGAAGCAGTATTGCTGAAACTCGAAGAAGCCGGTGCCAAAATTGATATCGGTCCGGATTGGATCAGTCTGGATATGCAGGGCAAACGTCCTAAAGCGGTCAATATTCGCACGGCCCCTTATCCGGCATTTCCAACTGATATGCAGGCACAGTTTACTGCGTTAAACGCGGTTGCCGAAGGTCAGGCAACCATTGTTGAAACAGTCTTTGAAAACCGCTTTATGCATGTGCAAGAAATGCAGCGCATGGGTGCTCATCTGCAAATTGAAGGTAATACCGTAGTTTGCATGGGCCGGGAATCGCTGACTGCTGCACCCGTGATGGCAACTGATTTACGCGCTTCAGCCAGTTTGGTATTGGCAGCTTTGGTTGCTGACGGTGAGACGGTGGTTGAGCGGATTTACCATATCGATCGCGGTTATGAATGTATTGAAGAAAAACTGCAGCAATTGGGCGCGCGGATCCGGCGGATCCCAACCGGTCTGCGGAGTACAGCGAATGGCTGAGATGTTGACGCTGGCGCTGTCAAAAGGCCGGATTTTTGAAGAAACCTTGCCACTGTTGAAAGCAGCCGGTATTGAGCCGCTCGATGATCCAGAAACCAGTCGTAAATTGATCCTCGCCACCAATCAACCGAATGTGCGTCTGATTATTGTTCGCGCCTCAGATGTACCTACTTACGTTGAATATGGCGGTGCAGATTTGGGTGTCGCCGGTAAAGATGTGTTGATGGAACATCCTGATGCCGAGTTGTATGAGCCGATAGATCTACAAATCGCTTGCTGCAAATTGATGACTGCTGGCCGTAAAGGTGCGCCGCTGCCACCGGGCCGTTTAAAAGTCGCGACCAAATTTGTCGAAAGCACTCGCCGCTTCTATGCCGCGCAGGGGCAGCAGGTCGATATTATTAAACTATATGGTTCGATGGAGCTGGCACCACTGGTGGGTCTGGCTGATCGGATTGTTGATGTGGTCGATACCGGCAACACCTTACGGGCCAATGGTTTGGAGCCTTTAGAACACATTGCGGATATCAGCTCGCGTTTGGTGGTCAATAAAGCATCAATGAAAACCAAACATCAACGTATCCAAAAGTTTATTGAGCAAATCCGTGCAGCCGTTATTGAGAGAAAACATGTTTGAAGTCACCCGATTAAATTTTCAGCAAGCCGATTTCTGGTCAAAACTATCTGATTTATTGGCCTGGGAAGGGGTTTCCGACACTTCAGTGACTGACACCGTGCGGAATATTCTGGCTGATGTGAAACAGCGTGGGGATGCTGCCGTTGTCGAATACAGTCAAAAATTCGATCGCGTTAAGGCAACACAGTTATCAGATCTGGAAATTCCGTTGGAACGGGCACATGCCTCGCTGAAATCTATCCCTACACCACAACGTGAAGCCCTTGAAAAAGCAGCGGAGAGGGTGCGCCGTTACCATCAGCATCAGAAACAGGAATCCTGGCAATATACTGAAGCCGATGGCACGGTATTGGGTCAGCAGGTCACACCACTGGATCGTGCTGGTTTATATGTGCCGGGTGGTAAAGCGGCTTATCCTTCATCAGTATTAATGAATGCCATTCCGGCCAAAGTTGCCGGTGTCAAAGAATTAATCATGGTGGTGCCAACGCCGGATGATGAAGTCAATGAATTGGTACTCGCGGCTGCGGCGATTGCTGGAGTGGATCGGATCTTTGCTATTGGTGGTGCGCAGGCCGTTGCCGCGATGGCTTATGGCACTGAAACCATCCCGCAGGTTGATAAGGTCGTTGGTCCGGGGAATATTTTTGTGGCCACTGCAAAAGGTATGGTTTTTGGCACGGTGGGGATCGATATGATTGCTGGACCGTCAGAAATTCTGGTGATTTGCGATGGTAAAACTGATCCGGACTGGATCGCCATGGATTTGTTTTCTCAAGCTGAACATGATGAAGATGCCCAGGCTATTTTAGTATCGCCGGATGCGGCGTTCCTCGATAAAGTTGCTGCGTCAATTGAAAAATTGCTGCCGACTATGGAACGTGAGGAGATAATTCGCACCTCGTTGGGTAATCGCGGTGCTTTGATTCAGGTGGCTGATATGGCAGAGGCCGTGGAAGTTGCCAACTTTATTGCCGCCGAACATTTGGAGTTATCGGTCGATAATGCCGCTGAAATGGCCAAACAAATCCGCCATGCCGGTGCCATTTTTATGGGTCGCTATACACCGGAAGCGCTGGGCGATTATTGTGCCGGCCCTAATCATGTTTTACCGACTTCTCGGACAGCCCGTTTCAGCTCACCGCTGGGCGTGTATGATTTTCAAAAACGCTCTAGTCTGATTCAGGTATCAGCAGAAGGCGCACAAACACTGGGCAAAATTGCCTCGGTTTTAGCGCGTGGTGAAAGTCTGACCGCCCATGCCCGCAGCGCTGAATATCGCTTAAAAGATTGATATGAGCCGTTTTTGGAGTGATTTTGTTCATAAGCTAGAGCCGTATGTACCCGGCGAACAGCCGCGCGGCGCCAATCTGGTCAAACTCAATACCAATGAAAATCCATTCGGCCCATCACCGAAAGTTATCGACGCCATTCGGATGGCAGCAACCGATCGTTTGCGTTTGTATCCGGTACCTGATGGTGGGCCGTTGCGACAGGCAATCGCCAGTTATTACAAAGTAGATAGCAGTAATGTGTTTGTTGGTAATGGTTCCGATGAAGTGTTGGCACATGTGTTTTACGGTTTGTTTAAGCATTCGCAGCCAATTTTGTTTCCGGATATTACCTATAGCTTTTATCCTGTGTATTGTCAGCTGTATGACATTGACTTTCAGACCATGCCTTTGGCCGAGGATTTCTCAGTGAATATTGCCGATTATCGGCGCGCTAATGGTGGCATTATTTTTCCGAATCCCAATGCACCGACCGGTCGTTTATTGGCCCTTAGCGACATTGAAGCGCTGTTAAAAACCAATACCGGGTCGGTTGTGGTCGTTGATGAAGCCTATATCGACTTTGGCGGTGAATCGGCGATCCCGCTGACCCAGCAATATCCGAATTTGCTGGTCACACAAAGTCTGTCGAAATCCCGATCACTTGCCGGTATGCGTATTGGTTTTGCCATCGGTCATGCCGATCTGATTGAAGCACTGTGCCGTGTTAAAGACAGTTTTAACTCCTATCCGCTGGATAGTTTGGCGATTGCCGCTGGTGTCGCTGCATTTGAAGATAGGGCATACTTTGATGACTGCCGGCAAACGGTCATCGCTGAGCGCGAACTGGTCAGTCAAGCCATGCAGGAGATGGGCTTTGAGGTTTTACCGTCAGCGGCCAATTTTGTGTTTGCTCGCCATCCTCAACACGATGCCAAACAGTTAGCTGCGGCATTACGCGAAAAGGGCATTATTATTCGCCACTTTAATAAACCGCGTATTGATCAATTTTTGCGGATCACCATCGGTACTCACACTGAGAATCAGCTGCTGTTAAGCGAACTGGATATATTGGTTTAACGCTGCCGGACGCTGAGTAATTCGTTTAACCTATGTCGATCCTGCTTATACTGTTGGCTTAGCATCTGAATTTCCGTTTCCAGCTGGTGAATGATTAGCTGATTATTGCGCAATTCCTGCTCGGCTGCGGTAAGCCGTTTTTGCAAATTTTCAGTAATCGGCGCCGCGCTTAATTCTTTCTCCGCGGCTTGCTGTTGCATAGTTGCCAATCTTTGTTCGAGGAGTGGACGCTTTTTTCTGAGCACATTAAGCCGGTCTTTCCGATAACTTAGATCTTTATCACGGGCGTCCAGCAACTCCTGCTCAGATTGATAAATATTTAGCAGATTTTGATCATGCAGGCTCTGCTGGCGTCTTAAAGCAGCCGTTTGTTTTGCTTCGGCCTCGGCGGTTTGTTGAGCTGCCTGTTCAGCAGCTTGGCGTTCAGCTTGTTCAGCCAGTTCCGCTTCGCTTAACCGGGGCGGCACCCGCTCCAATAAACGCATAGTTTTATCATCGAGAATGTCATAGCCCTGTTGCGCGACTTCTGGCGGCAGTGTTTTACTTAAAGTAGGCGTACCGCTGTCATCATTAAAGCGGAATAATTGGCCGGCATAAACGTGACTGGTGGCCAGACAAAAACTTAACAAAAAGCTGTTGCTTAGCAGGCGTTTGCGTATCATCCTAATTCTCCGACTTGATAAAACGGCTTAAACGTTGACGCTGCTTGAACATTGTATTCTGTTTGTTATTTCTCTGCTGGCCAATACCTTTTCGGCCCTGAGTGGCGGCGGTGCGGGTTTGATTCAGTTTCCGGTGTTGATTTTTCTGGGGTTAAGTTTTGCGGTGGCACTGGCTACCCATAAAGTTGCCAGTGTCGCGCTCGGTGTTGGTGCAGCCTTGCGTTATATGTCGACCAGCCGGTTGGAGCGGCAATTTGTTTTGCTCTTATTGGTAGCTGGTTTACCGGGGGTGGTGCTGGGCGGTAGCCTGATTTTGTTGGTACCGGATCGTATCGCCGAAATTGCCTTAGGCATATTAACCGGCAGTTTAGGCATTTATTCATATTTAAAACCGCAACTGGGGCAGGATTATCAGCCTGTACACCGGGATTTGGACGGTTATTTACGCGGTGGATTGATGCTGTTTTTTCTGGGCTTTTTAAACGGTTCGCTGACGTCCGGTACCGGCTTATTTGTCACGTTGTGGCTGGTGTTATGGTTTGGTATGGATTATCAGCGGGCCGTCGCTTATACGCTGATTCTGGTTGGATTCTTCTGGAATGGGGCCGGTGCTATTACCCTCGGCATATTGGGCGATATTCGGTGGGACTGGCTGCCAGCTTTATTGCTGGGGTCTTTGATCGGTGGTTATTTAGGCTCGCATTTAGCGCTGCGTTGGGGCAATCGCTGGATTAAACGCTGTTTTGAGGTGGTAACGATTTTGATCGCCTTGCGGCTGGTTATTGGTCCGGTTTAAACGCCGTATTCGGCGCGATAAGCTGCGACCGCATCGCGATGGCTTTGTAATTCTGTCTGACCATCCAGATATTGCAGTAGATCAGCCAGACAAATAATGCTGATAACCGGAATACCGTAATCGGCTTCCACCTGGGCGATTGCCGATTTATCTGTTTTGCCACGCTCCTGCCGATCCAGCGCGATCACAACGCCAGCAGGTTCGGCGCCAGCGGCACGGATCATGGCGACTGATTCACCGACTGATGTGCCGGCAGAAATCACATCATCGATAATCAGCACTTTGCCGGTAAGCGGCGCACCAACCAATTGGCCACCCTCACCATGATCTTTGGTTTCTTTACGATTAAAGGCATAGGGCATATCAAGCTGATGCTGATCAGCGAGTGCAATCGCCGTAGTTGATGCCAGCGGAATGCCCTTGTATGCGGGGCCAAACAACACATCAAACGCTAAACCGCTATCGACGATTCGCTGCGCATAAAAACGGCCTAGTTGCGCCAGACTGGCACCACTATTAAACAGGCCACTGTTGAAAAAGTAGGGGCTTTGTCGGCCGGATTTCAGCGTGAAGCTGCCAAAGCGCAGCACGCCCGTTGTCAGGGCAAATTCGATAAAGTCGTGTTGATATTTTTTCATGTTATTTTTGTTGATTTTGCACCAGATAAACGGCGGTTTCGCCAAATAGGTTTGGCAGCAGCCGAATGGCTAATGTGTCTTTATATTCGTGATTGACGACGCTGCGATTGATGATGTTGAACTGATTACTGCGGCATAACTGCTCAAAATCCTTGATGGTACACAAATGGATATTTGGTGTGTCAAACCAGTGATTGGGCAAGCTTTTGGATACCGGCATATGGCCGCTTAAGCTTAATTGCCACCGGCACTGCCAGTGACCAAAATTGGGGAAGCCAATAATGCCGTGACGGCCGACGCGCATGATTTCCTGTAATAAAAAGTCCGGCCGCTTTATCGCCTGCAAGGTCTGCGACAAAATCACATAATCAAAACTCTGATCAGCAAATTGACTGAGCCCCTCATCCAAATCTGCCTGAATGACATTAATACCGGCACGCAGACAATCAGCAAACTTGCTGTTATCAATTTCCAGGCCGTAGCCGGTGACATTGCGATCTTGTAAATGATGCAGCAGCGTGCCGTTGCCGCAGCCCAAATCCAGGACGCGGGCGCCATCCGGGATCCAGTCACTGATGATCTGTAAATCGACGCGTAATGTCATCAGCTGCTCACCACTTTGGCAACTTGCTGCATATAAGTACCAAAAATCTCCATATAGCGCGGAATCGGCATTAAAAACGCGTCGTGACCCTGATGGGCTTCAATTTCGGCATAACTGACCTGCTTACCAGCACTGAGCAGGGCATCGACAATTTCCAGCGAACGCAACGGCGAAAACCGCCAGTCACTGGTAAATGACATCACCAGCGTTTTGGCTTTAATACCTTGCACGGTGGCATTCAGATCATCGCCAAAGGCTTTGGCGGGATCAAAATAATCCAGGGCTTTGGTCATCAGCAAATAGGTATTGGCATCAAAGCGCTCGACGAAACTGGCGCTTTGATAACGCAGATAACTTTCGATTTGGAATTCGACATCGTAGCCATACTGGATCTGGCCACTACGCAGTTCGCGACCAAATTTCTGGCCCATTGCCTCATCAGATAAATAGGTAATATGGCCCAGCATCCGAGCCAAACCAAGACCTTGCCGGGGAAGGGTGTCGTGTTCGGCGTAATAGCCATTATGGAAATCCGGATCGGATTTAATAGCGGTCCGGGCCACTTCATTAAAAGCGATATTTTGCGCCGATAATTTTGGTGCGGCGGCAATGATTAAGGCATGGCGAACGCGATCCGGCAAAGAAATCGCCCACTGCATTGCCTGCATACCGCCCAGGCTGCCACCAATCACAGCGGCCCATTGTTGGATGCCCAAAGAATCGGCCAAAATTGCCTGACTGTTGACCCAATCGGTAACGGTAACTATGGGAAAATCTGGGCCATAGAGTTTGCCAGTTTCCGGATTCAGCGTATTAGGTCCGGAAGAGCCTTTGCAGCCGCCGAGATTATTGGGGCAAACCACAAAGAACGCGTTGGTATCAATGACTTTTCCTGGACCAATGGCACTATCCCACCAACCGGGTTTTTTATCATCCAGACTGTGATAGCCGGCCGCGTGATGATCGCCGGATAAGGCGTGACAAATCAGTACCGCATTGGACTTATCGGCATTGAGCTGGCCGTATGTTTCATAGACCAGATCAAATTGCGACAAACTGCGTCCACAATCCAAAGCCAGTGGCTCATTGATATGCAGCGTTTGCGGATTGACGAGGCCAACCGAATCGGCCGGCAGATTATCGGGCATAACAGCGGTCATCTGAATAGTAAGCGGGCATTTTAATCAGCAACTGGCTGGCAAGCAATTAAACGCTGCCGATGAGCAGCGGTACTACCAACATTTTCAGCACTTGCAAACCAATAATGACGATAAGCGGTGATAAATCCAAGCCCCCCATATCGGGCAATAGCCGGCGCACTGGATTGAGTAATGGTGCATTGAGTCGTACCAGCAATTCGGTCATCGGATTATAATTGCCCGGGGGTGTCAGCCAGCTGAGCACCACTTCGATAATGATGGTCACCGTAAACAGCGTAATAAACAGGATGAACACTTCCGCCAGGGTAAACGGAATCAGCGCCAGAATATTTGGCACATTACTCTGCAACGTTGAAATCAGAATGAGTTTTAACAAGCCAATAAGCAGTAATAACACCAGCACCGCGGTATCTAACTTACCGACCGGTGGCAGAATTTTACGCATGGGTTGTACCAAAGGCTGAGTGGCGCGGAGCACCATTTGCGTCAACGGTTGATTGGTCGGCCAATGGACCCATGGCATTAGTAAACGCAATGCCACTATGATCATATAGAGAAAAAACAGCGTATCAATAATGAAGATCAGCGGATTGCTGAGGTAACCTTCAGTCATGATCTTGTCCCAATTGATCACCAAGTTCGCGGGCACGCAGCGCCGCAGCTACTAGTGCATTTTCAAATAAACCATGCAAACCACCGTCTTCAAGTTCATGAATGGCGCGTTCGGTGGTACCGCCCGGCGAGGTGACTTGCTGGCGCAGTTGACTGGCTGGCACGCCACTTTCCAGGGCCATTTTGGCTGCACCAAATGCCGTTTCCAAGCATAGTAAACGCGCTGTTTCCTCTGGCAAACCTAATTCGATGGCAGCATTTTCCATAGCTTCCATGACTAAAAAGAAATAGGCCGGGCCACTGCCAGATAACGCTGTCACGGCATCCATTTTGGTTTCATCATCCAGCCAAATCGCCAAGCCAACGGCCCGTAAAATCGCTTCGGCTTGTTCACGTTGTGGATTATTAACCTGGTCATTGGCAATTAATGCAGTGGCACCGGCCTGGACCAGCGACGGTGTATTAGGCATAGCACGAACAATCGCCGCCGCAGGTTGCAGTAACCAGCGGTCAATATCACCGAGGCGGATACCGGCCGCAATTGAAATTAATACCGCATTGGCAGGCCAGACGGTGGACAGTGCTTTGACTACATCCTGCATTTGCTGCGGTTTGATGGCCAGCACAATCACCTCGGCGGATTGCACCGCATTTGCCAAGTCATCATGGGTATGAACGTTATAATCCTGCTGCAAGCCTTTTAATACAGCGGGTTGTGTATCAAGCACATGGATCTGTTGGGCTGGCAGTCCGCCAGCAACTAATCCACCAATCAGACTGCGCGCCATGTTGCCGCCGCCAATAAAAACAATTTTGCCGTTATTCATAGAGTTGTCTTACCTAAAATCTGGTCTGTTCAGTGTACTGTTTATCATGGTTTCTGTGTATGCCGCTGGCCAAATAATGCCGTACCGATCCGCACCATGGTACTGCCCTCGGCAACTGCTGCAGTTAAATCGCCAGACATACCCATCGACAAAGTATCGATATTTGGAAAACGCGATTGTAAAGCCCGATACTGCTGAAAACTGCGGCTGAAGGCATTATGCTGGGCATCTATATCATCAGTCGCTTGTGGGATGACCATCAGGCCTCGCAATTGTAGATTTGGCAGCTTATGCACCGCTGTTGCCAACGCCATCAAGGCATCGACGCTAACACCGGATTTACTTTCTTCAGCATCGATGTTGACCTGTAAACAAATATTCAGCGGCGTTAAATCATCGGCACGTTGTTCACTGAGGCGCCTGGCGATTTTCAAGCGATCGACGCTGTGTACCCAGTCAAACTGTTCAGCAATATCTCGGGTTTTATTGGATTGTATCGGTCCAATAAAATGCCAGGTCAGTGCTAGATCGGCCAGATCAGTGATTTTGCCCAGCGCTTCCTGTAAATAATTTTCGCCAAAATCTTGCTGGCCAGCCAGTGCCAGCTCACGCAGCTTGTCAGCTGGCCAGGTTTTACTGACAGCGAGTAGTTTGACTGATTCTGGCGGGCGATTTGCGGCCGTTTCAGCATCACGAATTTGCTGCAAAACGTTTTGTAAACGATTTTTTATCTCTGCCATGTTGCATGCCTTTTGAGAGCGCGCTACCTTAGCTATATTCACTGTGCGGTCAATGGCCGGTAACAATCTTTTAATTATTAGGGAAAGCTCATGGATATTACTGAATTGCTGACCTTCAGTGCAAAGAATAACGCGTCGGATCTACATATTTCTTCTGGTGAGCCGCCGATGATTCGCGTAGACGGTGATGTTAAACGTATTAATCTGCCGCCGATGGAACACAAAGAAGTGCACGGCATGATTTACGACATCATGAACGACAAGCAGCGCAAAGACTTCGAAGAATTTCTGGAAGCTGATTTTTCGTTTGAAGTGCCAAACTTAGCCCGGTTCCGGGTCAATGCCTTTAATCAAAACCGGGGCGCAGCGGCCGTTTTCAGGACCATTCCCTCAGTCGTATTAACGCTCGAACAACTTGGTGCGCCTGAAATTTTCAAACAAATTTCTGATAATCATCGCGGTATTGTGCTGGTGACCGGTCCAACAGGTAGTGGTAAATCCACCACGCTGGCAGCGATGATTAATTATCTTAATGAAAAAGATAATGAACATATTCTGACTATTGAAGATCCCATCGAATTCGTTCACAAAAGTAAAAAATGTCTGATTAACCAACGTGAGGTACACCGCGATACGCTGGGTTTCAGCGAAGCGCTACGCAGCGCTTTGCGGGAAGATCCGGATATTATTTTGGTTGGTGAGCTGCGTGATTTGGAAACCATTCGTCTGGCATTAACCGCCGCCGAAACTGGCCATTTGGTGTTTGGTACACTGCACACTTCGTCGGCGGCCAAAACCATTGACCGTATCATTGACGTATTTCCTGCCGCTGAAAAAGATATGGTGCGGTCGATGTTGTCAGAGTCTTTGCGAGCCGTTATTTCGCAAACCCTGCTTAAAAAAGTGGGGGGGGGGCGTATTGCGGCGCATGAAATTATGATTGGTACACCGGCAATTCGTAACCTGATTCGTGAAGATAAGGTGCCGCAAATGTACTCTGCCATCCAGACGGGGGCGTCAATCGGTATGCAAACTTTAGATCAATGTTTACAGGAACTGGTACGGCGTCAACAAATTACCAAAGCCGAAGCCCTGCCGCGAGCTATTAACAAAGACCTGTTCCGTTAGGAGACTGCTATGGAAATTGTCACTATCTTGAAAGCGGCCCTCAAACACGAAGCTTCGGATGTGTTCATTACAGCCGATAGGCCGCCAACCCTAAAGGTTAATGGCCGGATGGCTACGTTAAGTCAGGAGCCGTTAACTGACGAAGAGGCGCGTAATCTTGTGCTCAGCACGATGAATGATGAGCAAAAGAAAGTTTTTGAGCGTGATAAAGAATGTAATTATGCGATTGATACTAAAGGCGCTGGTCGTTTCCGGGTAAGTGCTTTATATCAGCGTAGTCGTGTTGCCATGGTGATGCGGTTGGTCAAGGAAGAGATCCCAACCATTGAACAATTGAAGGTGCCAGAAATCATTAAACAACTGGCTATGACCAAACGCGGTTTAGTCATTTTTGTTGGTGCGACTGGTTGTGGTAAATCCACCACCCTGGCGGCGATGATTGGTTATCGTAATCAAAACAGCGCCGGCCATATTCTGACCATTGAAGATCCAATTGAATTTAACCATAAACACGCGGGTTGTGTGGTTACTCAGCGTGAGGTGGGGGTTGATACGGAGTCCTACGATATTGCTTTAAAAAACTCGTTACGGCAGGCGCCAGATGTCATTATGATTGGTGAGGTTCGTTCCCGTGACACCATGGATTACGGTATCGCTTTTGCTGAAACCGGTCATTTATGTTTATCAACGCTGCATGCGAATAATGCCAACCAGGCGATGGATAGGATTATTAACTTTTTCCCTGAAGACCGACATAAACAATTATTTATGGATATGTCGTTGAACTTAAAAGCGGTCGTCGCACAAAGGTTAATTCCCAGAAAAGATGGTACAGGTCGCTGTGTGGCAGTTGAGGTTTTGCTCAATACACCACTTATCGGCGATATGATCGAAAAAGGCAAAGTCTCAGAAGTTAAAGATGTGATGAAACGTTCCAGAGAACTGGGTATGCAGACATTTGACCAAGCAGTGTATGACTTGTATAAAGCGGGTGAAATATCGTACGAGGATGCCCTGAAAAATGCGGATTCAACCAATGAAGTTCGGTTGATGATCAAACTGGGTGCGGAAGCAGGTGAAATCCCTGAAGAGCCGGGTATGCAAGGGCTATCGTTAGAACCTGACAACGATGGTGTTATCGGTCGAATTTAACCTGGGAGGGTGTCGTTAACAACGATAACTGCTTTTTTAATATGTTAGACTGCTTTATAGTTCGTATTTTCGATTTTTGTAAGGTGGATGCAACAAGGCGTTGCTTAAAAACAACAGCAGATTGTTGTGACGGCTTAACATAAGATGTTTGCAGTAAATAAAAAGGAACCGCTCATGAAAAGACTATTAAAACTTGGTACCGCTATGCTCACCATGATGTTTATGGCAGCTTGTGCTGGCCAGGATAAACGTGCAACAGATAATTATCTGATGTGCTCTATTGGTGGTGCTATTGTGGGCGGTGCCAGTGTTGGTGCACTCTCTTCTGGTGCTGGTGCTGTTGGTGGTGCTGCGACGGGCGCACAGCTTGCCCTCTTGCTTTGCGGTCAGGAAGATACTGCTGAGGCAGAAAAAGCACCAGTTTGTGATGCGCCTCCGCCCGCAGGCGCTCTGAAAGATGAAAATGGCTGTGCATTTGATAGTGACAACGATGGTGTTGTAGACGGTATTGATATGTGTGCCAATACACCAGAAGGTGTTTCAGTTGATCGTGTCGGCTGTCCTTTGGACTCAGACCGTGATGGTACACCAGATTATAAGGATCTGTGTCCTGGTACGCCACTGGGTGTAATCGTTGATGCTGATGGTTGCCCATTGGGTGGCGAGAACATCTTGTCACTGACCGGAGTTAACTTTGCATTTGACAAAGCTGTGTTGACCTCAGACGCAGAAATTATTCTGGACGAAGCAGTTGCCTTGATGCAAGAAACTGACGAAGTTTTGGAAGTACGTGTTGAAGGTCATACCGATAGCATTGGTAGTGAACAATACAACATGGACCTTTCACAACGTCGTGCAGAGGCTGTCGTTGAATATCTGGTTAATAACGGTGTTAATGCAAGCCGTTTAGTTCCAGTTGGTATGGGGGAAGGTTTCCCTGTTGCCAGTAACGATACCGACGCAGGTCGATCAGCAAATCGTCGTGTAGACTTCGTTGTTGTGGAATAACACAACCTCATCTTCACGCAGAAAAGGCCCTTTCGAGGGCCTTTTTTGTATCTGCTGTTTGAACATTATTCCATCAAAGGATAGAAGCCGCTGGCACGTACCTCAATATCTGCTTGTTGCATCCATCATTCAAAAGCGGGCCTTTGCATAATCTTTTCAATTGCATTAGGGCTTTGCGAAGCATTGATACCCGCGGTTCAATCTGGCTGATAAAGCAATTTCATTAAAACATAATCCAGTCCTGACAAAAAACATGATGACTACGATCATTGAAAATAGAAGGGAATACAGCGACATCATTATTTGGCAAGCCCATGATTTGGATGACCAGTAATTGCTGAAGATGCAAAGTGCTTGATTTTTCGTGCAATTGTTTATCGACAACATCGTTTTCAC
>CBFHWI010000034.1:0-17396 GCA_965659475.1 Methylophaga sp. | reverse complement strand
GCTTTCGGTCTTATGTGACTGAGAACGTTTTTCTTAATGCTGAAGTTGAAAGAGTAGAGTACGAATATTCCGATTCAGAATTTCAGGCCACTATCGATACCCCAATTACTCGTGCATCAATTACTGTTGGTATGAGCTTTTAGTAGCTAAAGCTAATTAACAATGGTCAAGCCTCGATGTAGCAATATGTCGGGGCTTTTTCTTTTGTGGCATCATGAAGTTGGCATTGTCTACCGTACTAATTAGCCCGAGGATTTTTTATAGGCTAATCAGCACGTTAGATTTGATTTGTGCAGTTATTTTGGCGGAGAAGGAAAGTTCATCGCCTACAATAAGCCCCATAGAAACTAACTAGCCTATATAAAACATACACTTAACTGTTCGGTCTGCAAAGCCCACAGCGTCAATTTGTCTACTGCTAATTTAGCTGTGTATTCTGATTTATCAGTGACATCGTTTAATTGAGTAATTTGGGTTCTACCCCGTTTATGATGTTTCCTGCCGAGCAATGACACTGAATATCAGTATTAGCATTTGTCAGCGCAGCTTGCCCAACGGCAATGACAAATTCATTAATCGTGGTAAAGCCTGGCAAAAACCCTTAGAATGGCCGCTTCAATGGTGGCTCGTACTGGTCTCCTCGCGACGATATGTAGGTTACCCCGTCAGGCCCGGAAGGGAGCAGCGAAGCCTTCGGACTCGGGCGCCGAGATCAGGCTGGTACGGGTTCACCACCCTAATTTTAAATAGCATGGGTATTTGACGGACTGATATGAGTTATCTGGTGCTGGCCCGCAAATGGCGACCCAAATTGTTTTCCGAAGTCATCGGTCAACAGCATGTGTTGCAAGCTTTAATTAATGGCCTGAATCAAAACCGCCTGCATCACGCGTTTTTATTTGCTGGCACCCGCGGTGTAGGTAAAACCACACTGGCCCGTATCCTTGCTAAATCCCTGAATTGCGAACAAGGCGTCAGCGCCACCCCCTGCGGAGAATGTAGCAGTTGTCAGGAAGTTGATGCCGGTCGTTTTGTCGATTTAATTGAAGTTGATGCTGCCTCGCGCACCAAAGTCGATGACACCCGTGAGTTGCTTGATAATGTGCAATATGCTCCGAGTCGTGGCCGTTATAAGGTTTATCTGATCGACGAAGTGCATATGCTGTCCACCAGCAGTTTTAATGCGCTGCTGAAAACGCTCGAAGAACCGCCTCCGCACGTAAAATTTCTGTTTGCCACCACCGATCCGCAAAAATTGCCAGTGACTATTTTGTCGCGCTGTCTGCAATTTAATCTGCGCCGTTTAACTGTCAAACAAATTGCTGATCATCTCGCCGATATTCTAGCCAAAGAATCTATCAACTTTGAAACGGAAGCGCTGCAACAACTCGCCCATGCCGCCGATGGTAGTATGCGTGATGCATTGAGTTTGCTGGATCAGGCCATTGGCTTTGGCGATGGTGCCGTCAGTGACGACAGCGTGCATCAAATGCTTGGTAATGTTTCACATCATCAGCTTTTGGCGATTTTGCAGGCATTAGCGGCTCAGGACGGGCAAAATCTATTACAACAAGCCGCAGAACTGAACGCCCTGGGCCGTGATGTCAATGTGGTGCTTGATGCCTTAATGAATGCCCTGCAACGTATCGCCACTTTGCAACTGGTTGCCGAGTCAGAGAATCCAGACAGCAGTATGGATAAATCGCTGCAACCACTAACAGCGGTATTATCAGCCGAAACGGTGCAGTTGTTGTATCAAATTGCCCTGCATGGCAAACGGGATCTGCCATATGCCGCTGATCCGCAAAGTGGTTTCGAAATGACGTTGCTGCGAATGTTGCATTTCCAACCGCATGCCCATGATCCGAACACTCAGGAACCCCCTATAAAAAAGTCGCCAGTCACACCAGTTCAGGCGCCAATTGATGCGCCGGCGAAACCGACGGCGCCAACTGCTGAGAACCTCGACACTGCACCATTGGTAACCGCGGAAAAAACGCCCGACCCATCTTTAAACCAGGAATACATCCAGCCTGATCAAGCAATTAACAATATGATTGCTGAACCCAATCCGCCAGCCACACCAGAAGCCGCCGTTGAACTGGATTTATCACTGACCAACTGGACACAATTAGTTGCCAAATTGAAATTATCGGCCATTACCAGGCAGTTAGCCGATCATTGTGCCTTCGTCGAAGCGCATGATGAGCGCATTACTCTTTTATTAGCGAAAGATTTGTCACATCTTGCCACTGAAAATGCCAAATCACGCCTGCAGGCAGCCGTCAGTAAAAATCTTGGCCATGACGTTCAACTGCTGTTTGAAACCACCGATAAAGGCAATGACAAAGCGCCAGCAACACTGGCAGGTGAACGGGCCCAGCAACAAGCCGAACATCAACAGCAGGCAGAAGCCGCAATTCATAATGATCCGGTGGTCGAGGTGATCAAAAATACCTTTAATGCCCGTATAATCGATAGCACGATTAAACCTTTGAATTAAGAGGAATCAGCCCATGAAAGGCGGACTCAGCAATATGATGAAACAGGCCCAGCAAATGCAGGCCAATATGCAAAAAGCCCAGGAAGAACTGGCTAATGTCGAAGTCATAGGCCAATCGGGTGCCGGTATGGTGAAAATTACCATGACCGGTAAACACGACGTCAAACGGGTACAAATTGAAGACAGCCTGTTTGAAGATGACAAAGACATGCTTGAAGACCTCATCGCCGCAGCCATTAATGATGCGGTACGTCAGGTAGAAAAGACCACGCAAGAACGGATGTCTGGCATGTTACCGCCTGGCATGAAGTTGCCTTTTTAAAAAGCATTTATGGCTAAGCTAGGTCCTAATATTGATCAGCTGATTGCGGCATTGCGATGTCTGCCTGGCGTGGGTCCCAAATCAGCCCAGCGCATGACCTTTCATTTACTGGAACGGGATCGCGATGGCGCTGCACAATTAATGCAGGCTTTGCAAGGTGCATTACAAAATGTCCGCCATTGTCAGCGCTGCCGGATTCTCAGTGAAACTGAACTGTGCAGTCGTTGTACTGACACCGGCCGTCGTAATGATCAATTATGTGTCGTGGAAATGCCCAGCGATGTATTGGCAATTGAACAAGCTACGCATTATCAGGGGCAATATTTTGTACTGACCGGCCATTTATCGCCGCTGGATGGTATTGGTCCCGAGGCGCTCGGCATTCCCGATTTAATTGGCTGGATGGATGCTGGCAATGTGCAGGAGTTGATCCTCGCCACCAATCCGACCGTTGAAGGTGAAGCGACTGCACATTACATCAGCGAGCTGGCCCGCGCCCGGCAGATACATGTCACACGCTTAGCCCACGGCATCCCACTGGGTGGTGAATTGGAATATGTTGACAGTGGCACACTATCTCATGCATTTTCGGGTAGGGGATCCGTTTGAGCTCAGCGTTAATTTTCAGTTAGGGCACAATCATGGTCGATTACACTGCTCCGTATGATGCGCTTAAAACGTTCAAGGGTCTAATCCACCGGCAACCTCTGTTTATCAATAACCGGCTGGATGTTGAGAGCTATCACCTGACCTTCCTCGATAAAAACGGCGAAGCACTTAATGATGATATTGAAGTGCCGGCATTTCTGGAACAAATGACCACTATTTTGCCGGCCATCAGTAATCGTCAAAAAGCTCTGCTAACCATGCCGGAATCCTGGCGTACAGCCTTATTTGATATTGATATAGCCGGCATTGAGATCACATTGGATATTTATGGCAATCCATTGCCTGACGCCCGTAACCGCCCCTTTGCCTTTGCTGGGCACGCTAATGGCGTAGCGCACGAAGCACATACCGAGCTGCTGCTGATTGATTTAAATTCTTTTGACCCAGCAAGCCTCACTGAAAACCTACCCCATTGGCGCCGTCGACATCAGCAACTCTGTGCAACCAATGTAAATGCACTGGATCAATTAAATTTTTGTAACAGTTTTGCCGTGGATTTATTACAAGGCAATTTTTATACACTGCCAGCTACCGCTGATAGCCATAAAATGCCACCATCAGCCCAAACCCTGATGGAATTATTGGTCAAGTTGCAGGATCCCGACATCGAAGCTGATGAACTGGCGCTGATCATTAATCAGGATGTGACACTCAGTTACAAACTGCTTCTGCTGATTAACTCAGCGTTTTTCGGGCTGCCCAGACAAGTCAGCAGTACGCGAGAAGCCGTGGTTATGCTGGGCCAAAATAAAATTAAAACCTGGGCCAGCTTGCTCTGTTTATCGGGATTGGATCATAAGCCCAATGAGTTACGCAATATTGCCATGATCCGTGCCCGAATGTGCGAATTACTGGCCAAATTCTATAAAGGCCATGCCAACATGTTCTTCGCTGCCGTTTATTTTCAACGTTGGATGCGCTGCTTGATAAACCGCTGGCCAATTTACTCGACAGTTTGCCGTTATCTGATGAGCTACGCAGCGCTTTACTGGATAAACAAGGGGCGGCCGGTCAAGCCCTGGAAGATGTTCTGCGTTATGAACGTGGTGATTGGCAGGCTATCGACAATTCACCATTACCGGTTGAGGTGCTGGTTCGGGCCTATCTTGATGCTGTTTATTGGGCCAAAGAACTACACCTGCAAATCAACGACTGACCATGGCAATTAGCTGGCTGGCACCTACTGCAGAGATTCGTTTTCCGCCACTGGATCATGCCACTGAACATGGTTTGTTAGCCGCTGGCGGTGACTTATCGGTTGCCCGTTTGCTGGCAGCTTACCGGCTCGGTATTTTCCCCTGGTTTAACCAACAAGATCCGATTTTATGGTGGAGCCCGGATCCACGTATGGTGCTGGCACCAGGACAATTAAAGATCAGCAAAAGTCTTAATAAAACGCTGCGCCGTGGCGATTTTCAGGTGACTTTTGATACGGCCTTTACCGATGTTATGCTGGCGTGTGCCGCACCGCGTCATAAACAATCTGGCAAGCCTCATGACACTTGGATCCATGACGATATGATCGCCGCCTATCAGCAATTACATCAACAAGGTTTTGCCCACAGCGTTGAATGTTGGCAAGGAAAAAAGCTGGTCGGCGGACTATATGGTGTGGCCATCGGTAAAATGTTTTTTGGTGAGTCAATGTTCAGTTTTGTCACCGACAGCTCTAAAGTTGCATTGGTGTCACTGGCGCAACAACTGCAACGTTGGCAATTTCCACTGATTGATTGTCAGGTACACTCAGAACATTTGGTCAGACTCGGGGCAAAAATTTTGCCGCGAAATGATTTTATCCGGATGATGCAACCATTGTGCGATAAACAGCAGTCGTCCGACCACTGGCAGCTTGATGCGGATCTGCCCAGCCCCGTATGAGCCTCGATTTTTACCAGGATCGCATACACCCCTGCTCCTACTTGGCAGGTCGTCAGGCAAGAAATATCTATCCGGATCCACTCAGACCCATATCCAATAAACTATACAGCCAATTGATTCAGCATGGTTTTCGGCGCAGTGGTGAGCATGTATACCGGCCGTTTTGTCCTACTTGTGCTGCCTGTGTGCCAGTGCGTATTAAGGTCAGGGAATTTCAACCCAATCGTAATCAACGACGCTGTTTAAAACATAATCAGCAGATCACCACCCAGATACATGCTGCCGAATTTAACGCCCAGCATTACGAACTCTATTGTCACTATTTACAAAGTCGTCACCCAGGTGGAGGCATGGATAATCCAACACCGCACAGTTATCAGCAATTTCTGATAAGCAGTTGGAGTGATACTCAATTTATTGAATTTTTTGATGATGAACAATTAGTTGCTGTCGCCGTCACGGATTTTGTTAACGATGCCGCCTCTGCGTTTTATACTTTTTTTGAGCCATCATTAACCCAGCGCAGTCTCGGCACACTCGCCATACTGAAACAAATTGAACTGGCCCGGCAACAGGGTCGTGAATATTTATACTTAGGCTACTGGATTGCAGCTAGTCCCAAAATGAATTACAAAACCCGCTTTGCTGCATTGCAGTATTTTGACGGTCAATGGCATGATTTTGATAATAAACTTTGAATAATCAGTGATTTTACGGCAGAATGGATCTTTTAATTTGGACCGATTTACGGAATCTATGGCAAAAGAAGATCATATCGAATTTGAAGGCACTGTTATCGACACCATGCCAAATACTACTTTCCGCGTTGAGCTGGAAAACGGTCATGTTGTGACAGCACATATTTCCGGCAAAATGCGTAAAAACTACATTCGTATTTTGACGGGCGATAAAGTCACTGTACAGTTAACACCGTATGATTTGAGCAAAGGCCGTATCGTCTACCGTGCCCGCTAAAACAAGCGTCTCTGCTGTTTGGCCGAACTGACTGCGGCCTGCCAGGCCAGCAACAACATCACCACAAAAGCGATTAAGGTCCAGACCGGAATCGTCAAACCCAAGAACTGCCAGGAAACTTCAGCACATTCTCCGGAGCCGCTGAAAATCATGTTAAAAGCATCGGTCATTGGGAAATTACCAACAATAAAATCAAAACCGGGTCCACAACTAGGTACCTGGTCCGGGGGTAAATTTTGTAACCAGATATGACGCCCTGATACGACGCTGCCAGCAATCACCACTAACGCAATCAGACTAGTGAACAGTTTGCAGCCTGTCGCTTTAGGGTTAAACAGAAACGCCAGCAAAAATAGCCCACCGGCCAACATTACCGCCATGCGCTGTAATATACACAGCGGACAAGGTTCCAGCAGCATTACATGCTGCATGTATAACGCAGCGCCAAACAGCGCCAAACTAAATAAAAATCCCAACAAATACAGCTTGCGCGTCGTCGACAAAACAGTTTCCTCCGATTTTCAGATTTGTGCTAACTTAACTTAAAAACCTCGTGCTTTAAAGGACTAATGTCATGAAAGAACGAAATTTTGAAGAACGATTGATCGCTGCCTATGATCAAATGATGACCCGTGTCCATGAATTTCTGGATACTGCTGAATCTGAAGCACTCCCTACATTAAAACAACGCATCGAACGGGCTCGTCAACGCGCTGTAGAACTTCGTGAAGTAACCAGTGAAGAAGCTGATAAAGTCGCCGCTTATGTTGAGCGAGATCTGCATGATGCAGCTGAGTACCTGCAACGCAGCGGAAAAGAATTTTCCACCTGGTTGCAGTTTGATTTACAACAAGTCGAAAACCGCATGTTTGAGTTGTTTGCCAAAGTCGCAGACCGAACGCGCTTTGAGCTGAATAAACTAGCGGCCCAGGCTCGCTCAGCTCAGAAATATCACACTGGAGAGATCACTGGCATCGGTACATTATATTGCGCAGACTGCAACACACAGATGCAATTCAAGAAAACCGGCCGCATCCCGCCTTGTCCGAAATGCCATCACACCACATTTCAGCGCAAGCCTAAATAATTCAGGCTTCAGTAACCCATGCAGCATCCGCCAGCATAGACAGCAATAAATCCGTTAATTCGCTGCGCAGCTGAATTTGTTGCCAGTCAGTGGCCGTTAACTTTGGCGCAGAACAAATGCGTGCCACCTGCTCAGTACAATCAACAGGCAACTGATAATCCTGACCGCCAACAAAAACGCTGACCGCTGCCGGCGATTTATGCCAGGCGATACGTACAAAATCATTTCGTTTTAATATGCCGCCTTGCGCGAACCATTCACTGAGCGCAGCCGGCGTATCAAATATTTCTGCCTCAGACATTAACCATGGCAATAACGCCGGTTTAGTCTCGGTCACCAGCCGGCCAAAGGCTTTTTTAATCAACTCCGGGTGCTGTGCCAACGCTTCGACAAATAATGATTTTGCCTTTTCCAAACTGCCATCATCAATAACCGTTGGTTGCCCGGTCATCAACAAATCAGCATCACTGTAAAACTGGTCCGCACACTCACTTTCAGCTAACGCATCAACAAATGCATCGAGCAATTGCCGCTGCGTTGGCGCGCGAAAGCCAATGGATATGGTCATACAGTCGGTCTGGGCAATACCAAGATGGGCAAATTTTGGTGGTAAATACAGCATATCGCCAGGCGCTAAATCCCAACTGTTATCTGCCGTAAATTGCTGCAATATTCGCAGCGGACAGTCTTCCAGCCACTGCGGCTGGTTTTCGGGCTGCGCGGCAATTTGCCAACGGCGCACACCTTGCGCTTGTAGTAAAAACACATCGTAATTGTCGGTATGCGCGCCCACAGAACCACCCGGCACCGCATAGCTGACCATAATGTCATCTCGCCGCCAATGCGGCATAAAATCAAACGACTGCCATAACTGCTGTAAAGAGGGCCAGTGCTTATCCATATCCTGCACCAGTAGTGTCCAGTCTTTTTCTGGCAATTGTGCAAATGCCGCTTCTGCCAACGGACCGTGTGTTAATGACCAATTGGTTTTACCGGTTTGCCGAATCAGTCGTGATTCAATATCTTGCTCACAGGCAAAACCGGCCAAATCTTCAGCGGTTAAATCAGTGACCGGTGCCGGAAATGCATGACGGATCAATAACGGCTTTTTTTGCCAATACTCATCCAAAAACTGCTGCTGGCTGAGGCCAGTGTTAAAAAACTCAGACACGATTACGTTAATCTAGCCGTTCAACGGTAAACACCACATTATTAAGTGCTGTAATGCGAACCCGGGTGCCAGCAGGACAATCTTGTCCCTGCACTTTCCAGGTAGAGTCATCGAGCCGGATTTTGCCAATGCCATCGATGATCGGCTGGCTCAAGGTTAATTCACGCCCCACATAACCTTCACCACGTCGATTCAGCAGTGGTTCGTCAGTCTTAATCGGGTGTTTCTGATAATAACGTCGCCAGGCAACAATGCTGACCACCGAAAACAACGCAAACAACAGCAGTTGCCATTCCCAGCCAAGTGCCGGAAAAATCAACAGCAATAAACCGGTCAGTGCAGCAGCAATCGCCAGCCATAAAGCAAAAAAGCTGGGCAGCAATATTTCAACGATGATTAGTGCCACCGCCAAAATCCACCAGTGCCAAAAATCAATTAGCGGCATGATCCGGCCCTTTCTTGGCAAACGCCTCTTTGGCGAGTTCTGTAATGCCGGCCAATGAACCAATCACGCTGCTGGCTTCCAACGGCATCAGCACCACTTTGTGATTACCGGCTGAAGCCATATCTTTAAGCGCTTCAACATATTTCTGTGCGACAAAATAATTAATCGCCTGAATATCACCTTTGGCAATCGCTTCTGACACCATGGTTGTAGCACGCGCTTCTGCTTCTGCTAAACGTTCACGGGCTTCGGCATCCCGAAATGCTGCTTCTCGACGACCTTCAGCATCCAATACCACAGCTTGTTTATCACCCTCGGCACGGAGAATTTCTGACTGCCGATGACCTTCAGCTTCCAGAATATTAGCGCGTTTAACCCGCTCAGCTTTCATCTGCCGGCCCATGGCTTCTACCAAATCAGCGGGTGGCTCAATATCTTTGATTTCAATACGGGTGACTTTGATGCCCCATGGGGTCGTCGCATCATCAACCACATTCAGCAATCGGGTATTAATTTCATCGCGTTTAGACAGTAACTCATCCAAATCCATCGAGCCCATCACGGTACGAATGTTGGTCATGGTCAGGTTAAGGATGGCATTATCAAGACCACTCACTTCATAGGCTGCTTTCGCCGCATCAACTACCTGAAAAAACACTACACCATCGACGCGGATCATAGCGTTATCTTTGGTGATGATTTCCTGGGATGGTACATCGAGGACTTGTTCCATCATGTTGATTTTAGAACCGATTTTATCAATAACCGGCACAATTAAATTTAATCCGGGCCGCAGTGTACGGGTATAGCGGCCAAAACGCTCGACGGTAAATTCACGGCCTTGCTGCACCGGTTTGACGCCCATCAAAATCACCACCACCGCCAGGACGGCAATGATAATCACTAATCCTGCAAATCCACCCATGATTGCACTCCTTGGTTCATCTGAATACTGTGCTGCCGATAATAGCAGTAATATTATTAATAGCCGATAAAACTTGGACATTTGCTCGCAGGCATTGGACAATAACTGCAATCAACTTAAGGCAAAAACATGGTATTTTTTAATCGTTTTAGCATACTGTTACTGAGTGGTCTGCTGTTCAGTCTGCCAGCGCAGGCGCAGCAGTGGTATCAGGTTGAAGTGGTCGTATTTGAACAACTCAATCCGGCCACGGATGAACAATCGCCAGTAATGCCACCGCGCGATCCTGCCACCGAAACACCACAAACTGCCAACAGCCAAATTCAACCGGCCAGCCACGAATCCTTAGCTGGCATTGCCGAACGTTTGCGTAATTCTGCTAATTATCAAGTGCTTAGCTATCAGAGCTGGCAACAAAGTGCGGTCAGTAAATATGCCAGTCAGCGGGTGGCGATTGACGGTGAACGGTTGAGTGGTCATGTCCGGGTTTATAAAGCGTCGTATTTACATAGCGAACTGGATTTGTGGCTGCAAGATGACAGTCGTCGCAGTGCCGGTGATGATGAATTTCAGGGGCCGCGTTATCCTAATTTAAAAGAATCACGACGGCTGCGCAGCAAAGAGCTGCATTATTTTGATCATCCCCACTTTGGCGCAATATTACAATTAACGCCAGTTGACACGCCAGATGCTGCCCTGTCCAGCATTCAAGGCTCAGAAAGTTATTCTTTATCGGATTAATGTCTTCGAGCGACCACTTCAGTGATCAGCTGTTTAACGCTGTCCATTGCCATAGCAATGGTTCGAATAATGTCATCCATGGTGAGTACTGTTTTAGCCAATCCGGCAGCCTGATTGGCCACCACCACGATGCCGGCATAAGCAATGCCCAGCTCTCGGGCAATTGCCGCTTCCGGCATTGCCGTCATCCCCACCATATCGGCGCCGTCATTGGCTAAACGGCGGATTTCAGCAGCGGTTTCCAGTCTTGGGCCCTGCGTGACCGCATAACAGCCACCATCAATCACATTAAGACTGATATTTGCTGCTGCACCAAGGATTTGCTGACGCAAATCCGCATCATAGGGATAGGTAAAGTCGATATGTTTATCGGCGCTGAATTCCTCACTGAATAAGCTGCTGTCACGCCCCCAGGTGTAATCAATAATTTGATCGGGCAATGCCAACACACCCGGTGCCATTACATCGCTGATACCACCGACTGCAGCCACCGCCAGAATTTCTTTGACACCCAAATGATGCAGTGCCCACAAATTGGCGCGGTAATTAATCAAATGGGGTGGGATGGTGTGATGCTCGCCATGGCGTGGCAAAAACATCAGTGTTTGGCCATCCAGCTCGCCTTTGATAATCGGAGCCGACGGTTCACCGAAAGGCGTGTTTAATTGAATTTTCTCAACAATTTTTAACCCCGGCAACTGACTTAAACCGCTACCACCAATTACGCCAATCATGAATTTGTCTCCGTCATGGCAAAAATCCCCGGCGCATTGCGCCAATAACCCTGCACATCCATACCAAAGCCAAACACATAACGGTCAGCGACACTCAGTC
This sequence comes from Methylophaga sp., assembly GCA_965659475.1. GTDB lineage: Bacteria > Pseudomonadota > Gammaproteobacteria > Nitrosococcales > Methylophagaceae > Methylophaga. The sequence continues at coordinate 5,846 of CBFHWI010000034.1, read as the reverse complement.
CAATATATTCAGGGGGCTGGCCAGATTTGCGGGCATGTTGTTTATCAGCAAGCGCCAGACATGCCACTGATAGAGCGCCTTGTTGCTGACAAAACTCCCGCAACGCTGTCAAGGTATGGCCTTCATCATAAATATCTTCGATCAGCAAAACATGGCGGCCGACCATTACGGTTTGCGGTTGCGCTTGCCAGACCAACTCACCACCGACCGTTTGATCGCCGTAGCGACTGGCATGGATATAGTCAATTTGCAGCGCAAAATTGAGCTTGGGTAATAATTGCCCCATGGTAATTACCGCACCGTTCATGACACACAACAATAGCGGGTTTTTATCGGTGTAATCATGATTTAGCTGCGCCGCTAATGAGCTCAATACGGCATCAATTTCGGTGAGCGTATACAAACACTCGGCATTCCGTGGCAGGGCCTCGGTTAGGTGCATAGCATGTCCTCTTAAGGGCTTATTTATCTTTCATATCCATCCCACTGGCGGCTATTTTTGTGTCCGGCAAGGCGGAAATCACGCAGTGTAGAATGCTACAACAGCGAATGACAAATGGGTCTGGAACTCATTTGAAAAGCTTAGTTAGCCGCGAAGCGTTGAAATACATGGGTGCATCTCACAAACGGCTCTCCTCCAGGCATTGATTAACGCTTTTTCAGCTCACAACAGTAATGGAGATGAAAAATAAACAGGCCCTTGGCCGTATAATAAACAGCTTTAACGTCTTGAGACCAATTAATGCGTCGTTTCTGGCCGCTATTACCGTTGTTAATGATTTGGTTGTTTGCTGTCTGGCAATCACCAACGAACAACGACGCGCCCGAATCGGACATTATTCCGAAGCGGATCATCAGTCTTGCGCCCAGTATTACCGAAACCATTTTTGCGGTCGGTGCTGGCTCGCAATTGGTCGCGGTGACTGATTTTTGCCATTATCCGCAACAAGTACAGGATTTACCCAGCATCGGCGGTTATTTGGATCCATCTTTAAGTCAGATTGTCGCGCATCAACCAGATCTGGTGATCATGCTGGATCGCCAGCAAACACTTAATAAACAATTGCAACAACTGGGCATTCGCACCCTGCTTATCGATAATGCCCGCTTGGATGGCATTGTGGCAAGTGTTTTACAAATCGGCACTGCCAGCGGCCATCAACAGCAGGCTCAGACGTTATATAACCAATTGCAGCGGCAAATAGCCCACATCAAACAGCAAGTGGCTGACCAACCCCGCAAAGAGACGCTATTGGCCATCGCCCATTTCACTAATAGCGAACAGCTGGATCTGGTATATATCGCCGGTCAGCGAGATTTTTATAATGATATTCTGCAACGCGCGGGTGGCCGCAATGTTTATCAGGACACACGGCTGAAGGTACCGGCAGTTTCGATGGAAGGATTACTGCGAATGAATCCGGAGGTGATTATCGATGTTTTTCCCGATGCCAGTGCTCATCAGGCTGATTTACGCAAAGTCCGCCAGCAATGGCAGCAATTGGCGCCGATTACGGCGGTTAAACAGCAACAAATTCATTTTATTGAAGCGGATTATGCCACGGTGCCGGGCCCCAGAATCATTCAGTTGCTGACCGATATCGCCAGGTTGCTCCATCCTGAAATAAAGTTGTCTGCCGATGCTTCTTAACATTGAAAACTTACAAGTCGATGTTGATAAACGGTGTTTGCTCAGCGCTATCAACTTTTCGGTAGAGGCCGGCGAACATCTGTGTATCACCGGGCCCAATGGGGCCGGCAAAAGTACACTGCTGCGCACCTTAAATGCCATGATGCCGCTTTCACATGGGGAGATTTTTCTGCAACAGCAGCCGTTGCGGCATTATTCAAAAAAACATATTGCCCGGCAAATCAGTTATGTCCCACAAAACAGTGGCCGGGCTTTACCCTTTGTTGTTGAAGATTTTTTGCGCATGGCCCGGTATCCGCACTTGCATTGGCTGAGCAGTTGGCAACAAAGCGATCAGACAGCTATTGAAAATGCACTGGATATCACTGATTGCCAGCCATTCCGGGATCGGCAAATGACCACCTTAAGTGGTGGTGAATGCCAAAAAGTCATGATTGCTGCAGCGCTTGCTCAAGACACGCCAATTATTTTGCTGGATGAACCCACCAGTTTTTTAGATCCGCATCATCAGGCAGCCGTGCAACAATTGATCAAAAACCTGCACCATGAACACGGCAAAACCATTATTGAAGTGACCCACGATATTAACCATGCCGGTCAACATGCGGATCGGGTAATGGCACTGAAAGACGGCCAATTAATTTGGCTTGGCCCGGCAGAGCAGTTTCTGGATAACCAGCTTCTGAATACGCTTTATCAACAGGATTTTATCTTTGTGCAACATCCACAAACCGGCCGAAATGTCGCTCTGATGGCCGATACCTTATGAGTCGCTTACAAGCCCATCCCCAACGTACCCTAACATTGTTATTGCTATTGGCCGTTATTGTCATCGCGGCAAGTCCGTGGCTGGATTTGCAAAGCATCAACTCGGCCGAGATCCGCCAGCAAATTTTGTGGGATATCCGCCTGCCCCGCTTGTTATTCGCATTTCTGGCAGGTTGCGGTCTGGCTTTATGTGGTTTGGTATTTCAGGCGATGTTTCATAATCCATTGGCAACACCCTTTACGCTGGGCGTTGCCAGTGGCGCTTCATTGGGTGCTGCGATCAGTGTTTATCTGGGGCTGAATTTTTTCCTGTTAGGGGTTACTGCACAAACATTAAGCGCCTTTTGTGGTGCGCTGATAGCAATCAGTCTGGTCTTTTTCATCAGCCGCCAGCGCAGCGGTTTTTCTACGGAAACACTGTTACTGACCGGTGTTGCGATTAGCTTCTTTTTTTCCAGTCTGATTTTGTTGGTGCAATATTTGAGTGATGTGAATGATGCGTTTCAAATCATTCGCTGGCTGATGGGCAGCCTGACCGTGGTTGGCTATGATGATGTGCGTCAATTAGCGCCGTTTGTCATTATTGCTGCAGGGGTGATTATTGGTGTTGGCCGTGAATTAAACCTGCTGATGGCCGGTGATGATATTGCCGCCAGCCGCGGCGTCAATGTTAATCGCCTGCGCTATTTACTGTTTTTTGTTACATCCCTGTGTGTCGGCGCCATCGTGGCTTTATGCGGACCGATTGGCTTTATCGGCATGATGGTACCGCATATTTGCCGTTTGCTGATTGGTCAGGATCATCAGTGGCTGATCCCGGCAAGTCTGTTATTCGGCGGTAGTTTTTTGATTATTTGCGATACGCTGGCACGCATTGTCATCGCACCGGCAGAGTTGCCGGTGGGCGTTATCACTACCCTGCTGGGCGGGCCGTTTTTTCTGTGGCTATTGATCCGCAATAAACGTCTCGCAGCTTGACCACGTTTGTTTTAGCGGTGAAGATAAAGTTGTCATAACAACACATCGGAAAGTGTGATGCGTAGTGTGCCAGTATTATGTTTATGGGCCCTTTTGCTCATTGCGCCGTCAGTGCAGGCAGGTGCTAAATTGGGTAGCTTTGGCCTGACCGATGATGCCCGCCTGGCCCTGTATCAAGACGCAGAACAATTACACTGGCTTGATGGCAAACAGCTCAATGCGTTGGGCGAGGTTGCTGTGCAATGGCTGCAAAAAGCCGATCAACATGGACTGAAAAGCCGCGATTACCAAGTACCACGACTACTGCGGCAACTAAACAATATCAGCCAGCACAATGCCCGCGAAACCGACGAATTACTGACCGCCACGTTTTTGCGTTTAACCGAAGAATTAGCCGTTGGCCGGATTCGGCCAGCCATTGCCGATCCCGATTGGCATATCAACGGTGATTTTTTTGATGGCATCGCTTTTCTCGATGAATTATTAAGTCAAAATACCGGGGCCGCGGACCTGAACAAGGCCATGCAAGCTTTGCTGCCAGAAATACCGGACTATGCATTTTTACAACAAACGCTCGCTGACTATCAGCACATGGCGAGGCAAGGTGGCTGGCCGGCCATTGGCAATATGCCATTACTGAAGCCCGGTGAACAGCATGGTGAACTTGTCAATATCCGTCAGCGGCTGGCAGCTGAATTTGATGATGTTAATGTCCACAGCAATCCAATTGATATTTATGATGAGCAACTGGTTGCAGCAGTCAAAACATTTCAGCAGCGATATAGTCTGAAAGTGGATGGCATTATTGGTAGCGCTACCCATAAAGCCATGAACGCGCCTGTCAGCCAGCGTATTTCCCAACTGCGCACTTCTTTAGAGCGACTGCGCTGGTTACCCGATGATCCCGGTGAACGTTATTTAATGGTTAATCTAGCCGGCTATCAGTTATCTGCTGTTACCGGAAATTCCATCGCTTTGAATATGCGGGTCATTATTGGCCGAAGCTATCGGCAAACGCCCAGTTTCAGGAGTGATATGAGCCATATCGTCTTTAATCCTTACTGGAATGTCCCCAACAAATTGGCCCGACTGGATATTTTGCCCAAGCAACAACAAGATCCCGATTATCTTGCCAGTCAGCAATTTCAGGTGTTTGAAGAAATCGACGACCAGCGCATCGAAAGGCGTATTGACGATATTAACTGGCAACTACTGAGCAGCAGTTACTTTCCCTATACGCTGCGGCAGCATCCCGGACCGCTGAATGCAATGGGTACGATGAAGTTTATGCTCCCCAACCCGTGGAACATTTATTTACATGACACGCCGCAAAAAGACCTTTTTGTCAAAAGTCAGCGTAATTTCAGTTCTGGCTGTATTCGCGTCGAAGATCCGCTGGCATTAGCAGCATTTAGTTTAAACCAGCCGGATAGTGCTCAACTGATTGACCGTGTCCTGGCCAGCCGCCAAAACACCGGTCAAATACTTAAAACGCCTTTACCTGTCTATGCCGTCTATCAAACCGCCTGGTCAGAAAACGGTCAGATCCGCTTCGCCGATGATCATTACGGACGTGATGCCCGTATGGCTAAATTCTTGTAATATAAAGAGAATCTGCCCTATAATCGCGCAAGTTACACAAGGATACATATTGTATGCGCGATAAATTCAATCGTTTCAGCCGTTCACATCTGACCACCTGTCAGCATCGCCGTCGTCTTATTAAGTTGGGCCTTGGCGGCACAGCAATGATGCTGGCTATGCCACCAGCATTTGCCAATCTCGCCAAATTACCTGAACGTAAATTATCGCTTTACAACCTGCATACCGGCGAACAACTGAAGACAACGTACTGGGCAGAAGGCCACTATCAGAGCAGTGAGCTGAGTGCAATCAGCCATATCCTGCGCGATCACCGTACCAACGAAATGATCGATATGGACAATGATTTAATTGACTTAATGACCATTTTGCACCGGCAAATGCAGGGCAAGCAGCCTTACCATATTATTTCCGGTTATCGCTCGGCAAAAACCAATGAAATGCTGCGTAAAACCGGTTCCGGTGGCGTTGCCAAGAAAAGTTTTCATACCCTTGGCCAGGCAGTAGATATCCGTTTACCGGGCCGGCAACTGGCTAAATTACATGAAGCTGCCTTGACCTTGCATGCCGGTGGCGTCGGTTATTACCCGGACTCCGACTTTGTGCACATTGATACCGGACCTGTCCGGCAATGGCGCGGTTAGCTGTCCTCACCTATCTCCGCTATTAACTGGCGGACAATGTCGCGAAATTGTTGCATTTGCAGCCCATATTGCATGCTGAAATCAGCATGTTGCTGTTGCATAATTTCGTGCAGGCCGGCTAGTTTTTGATGGAAATGGCGTTGCTCCTCGCTACCGATAAAGCTATCACAATCTTTTAAACATTGTGGGGCCAGCCCGCACTC
>CBFHWI010000033.1:0-18397 GCA_965659475.1 Methylophaga sp. | reverse complement strand
CCAATGTATGCCTTGCCCACAGTCCGCAAGTTTGACTCAATGTATTGCTTGCCCACAGTCGCAAGTTTGATCCAATATATTCCTTCCCCCCCCAGGGGGAAGGTTAGGATGGGGGGGGGGACAAAGGAAAAAATATCATGGACGATATTCAAAAACATCGCGCCCGAACACTCAGAAAAACGGCAACCGATGCTGAAAAACACCTCTGGCAAAAACTCCGGGGCCTTCAGCTAGCCAACTATAAATTCCGTCGCCAACATGTTTTAGGTGCATACATTGTTGATTTTGTCTGCCTTGAGGCAATGTTGGTGATTGAACTGGATGGTAGTCAGCATCAGCAACAAATTACTTATGATTAACAAAGAACGGATTATTTGTCGGCCATGGGATTTATGGTGTTGCGTTTCTGGAATAACGAAGTATTACAGCAGACGGATGCTGTATTGATGAAGGTCATGGAATATTTGCCCCCTCACCCTAACCCTCTCCCCGCTGGGGAGAGGGAATAATGCTAAATCAGGTGGATCAAGTAGTGTTAAAAGTATCTATTATCAATAGAGAGAAGCAACAGTCCTGAAATTTCTCGTTTTAAATGCAAAGACACCAAATTGTTTCTTCCCCCGCATTAAAAGATTAGCCAAATGTATTCCTTCGTCGCGCATCAAAAGATTAGTCAAATGTGTTCCTTCGTCGCGCATCAAAAGGTTAGCGAAATGTATTCCTTCCCCCTCAGGGGGAAGGTTAGGATGGGGGTAATGTTAAGCTTAACAAAACGACTTTTCAGGACAAAAAAATGCCAACAAAAGATCTCACCGTTAATATCAGTGGTATGCACTGTGCATCTTGTGTCAGTAAGGTCGAAAAAGCCTTAAAAAGTGTGCCTGGCATTGAAAAAGCAGGCGTCAACCTGGCCAATCAATCAGCACGAATAGAAACGCAGCGCGAGGATGCTACGTTATTTGATGAGCTCAGTCGGGCGGTGGAAAAAGCCGGCTATCAACTGCTGAAAAAAGATGTCGATCCCCAAATACAACAAGCCAGTGATTATCGCCATTTAAAACGCGATTTGATTATTGCCTTATTGCTCAGCTTGCCGGTAGTGGTGATCGAAATGGGCGGGCATTTAATTCCGGCTTGGCATCACTGGCTTAATGCGACGCTGGGGCAACAAGGTAACTGGTTATTGCAATTTGTGTTGACCACGGTGGTGTTGTTCGGTCCCGGCTGGCGGTTTTTCCGCATTGGCGTGCCTGCATTGCTCAGAGCTGCGCCGGAGATGAATTCGCTGGTAGCGCTGGGCACCTTTGCTGCCTGGGGTTATTCAAGCATCGCGACGTTTATCCCCGCTCTATTACCGACCAACAGCGTTAATGTGTATTTTGAGGCGGCAGCGGTTATTGTGACGCTGATTCTGCTGGGTCGTGTGCTCGAAGCCCGTGCCAAGGGGCGTAGTAATCAGGCGATACGCCGGTTACTGGATTTGCAGGTAAAAACGGCAAGACGTCTGGTAGAAGGGCAACCGGAGGATGTGCCGGTGGAATCAGTTATAACCGGCGATATTTTGTTGGTCAGGCCCGGTGAAAAAATCCCACTCGATGGTGAAATCATCGAGGGCAAGGCCTATGTCGATGAATCAATGGTCACTGGTGAACCATTGGCTGTTGAAAAAACCAAGGGCGATCATGTAATTGGTGCAACCTTGAATCAGTCCGGTTCATTGACGATTAATGTCACCCATACCGGCCAAGAGACCTTGCTATCGCAAATCATCGCCATGGTCGAAGCGGCCCAAGGCAGTAAGTTACCGATTCAGGCGCTGGTTGATAAGGTTACGGGTTGGTTTGTGCCGGTGGTGATGGCGATTGCCTTGGTGACATTGGGTATTTGGTGGTTGTTTGGTCCCGAACCGACATTAAGTTTTGCTTTGGTCAATGCCGTGGCCGTCTTAATCATAGCTTGTCCTTGTGCGATGGGTCTGGCAACACCGGTGTCGATTATGGTGGCCAGTGGCCGTTCGGCGCAATTGGGTGTGTTATTTCGCCACGGCGAAGCGCTGCAGCATTTGCAAAAAATTGACACGATAGTGTTGGATAAAACCGGTACCTTGACCGAAGGCAAACCCAGCGTCACCGATGTGCAAGTCGCGGCAGGATATGACGAACGGCAACTGCTGAGTTGGGTGGCGTCGTTAGAAAGTCATTCCGAACATCCATTGGCTCAAGCTATTGTTGAGCACGTCCGGCAGCAAACAATTGATGTATTGCCGGTCAGTGATTTTCAGTCGATGGCGGGTGAAGGCGTCACAGGTCAGGTAGGCGGTAAGCAGATCCGCATTGGCGCAGCAAGAGCGTTTGAAGCACAGCAAATTGCCGACTTTCATCAGCAAGCCCAGCAATTGGCAAAAGCGGCCAAAACCCCATTGTATGTCACTGTGGATGGTCAGCTTGCAGCGTTACTGGCGATTGCCGATCCAGTTAAAGCTACCAGTGAACAGGCCATTAAACAATTGCATCAATTGGGCTTTCAAGTCGCCATGTTAACCGGTGATCACCGACATACAGCTGAAGCGGTTGCCAAGCAACTTAATATCGACCAGGTCTATGCGGAAGTGATGCCGGTGGATAAAAAGGACCAGATCGCTATGTTGCAGCAGGCCGGGCAAAAAGTAGCCTATCTGGGCGATGGCATTAATGATGCGCCGGCGTTAGCGCAGGCCGATATTGGTATGGCAATGGGCAATGGCACTGATATCGCCATTGAAAGTGCCGATGTGGTGTTGGTGAAAGGCGACTTAAATGCGGCAGTAAAAGCCATTGGTCTTGCCCGGGCGACCATGCGTAATATCAAACAGAATCTGTTTTGGGCGTTTGCCTACAATATCGCGCTGATCCCGGTGGCCGCCGGCGTGCTGTATCCGGCATTTGGTGTTTTATTATCACCGGTCCTGGGGGCTGCGGCGATGGCGTTGTCGAGTGTGTTTGTGGTCAGTAATGCTTTGCGTTTAAACCGCTTTAATGGTGCTTAAAAAGTATTCCAGAAGGGTAGCAGTGTCAGTAGCAGGATAAACACAACTAGCAGCACAATGCCGGTAAATCGAAACGGATGCCGCAGCACCAGCTGGCCAAAGCCGGGTATTTCACCACTGGCGCGCTGCGCTTCGTAATGTTGGCGCTGGATAATAGCGCGGTGCGATTGATATTCATCAATAATTGCCCTGGCTAAGGGCAACTGACTGTCATCATTGAGCCAGATGGCAGCAACACCCAGACCAAAAAAACCGGCATGGGTTTCGTAGAAGTTGAGACCCTTATCGCTCAGTAATTGCCGGACATCTTCGGCCTCATCTTCGGGCACATCATTGAGTCTGAAAAGTAATGTCGCCATTGTGCTTCCTTGTCTAATAGCGTCAAGTTTGTAGGTTCGCCAATCAGCGCTTATTGTGACTTATTTTGCAGTATATCTGCAAAATTGTGATTGACATCACGGTGGCCGGCTTCATCATCACGCACCACTAAAATGACATCACGCAGGCGGGCATCAGCTGGCAATTGCCAGTAATCAATGGCGATCTGCGGTGCCGGGATGTTTTCATAAGTGCCATCATCGACACCATTTAGGTATTCGGTATAGCTGTAAACCGCTTCTTCTTCAAGGTAACCGACAATGCGATGTGCCACTCGTGATGAGCACATATAGAGCAAAAAAAACAAATTGTAGAACACACCCTGGACGATGATGACGAGCATCCGCTCAAACCAGTTTGGTTTGGCCATGTGGATGAATGTCAGCAGGTGCATACGTTCGTTCTCGGCTTCTTCGAGTAACGTACTGATCCAGCCGTTATCTTGTTCCATGCGTCTTAACGACCGTAAATGTTGTAAAGCACCACCGACCATACCGGGTACGGCGGCGACGGTTTCCAGAATAACCGCCCGGTGGCCATAGCGCCCGGAGAAAAACACATCAGCAAAAAAGCGCATAAACTTCACAACGCGATAAGCGATACGATCTGACAAACATTGCGGTGCGTGATGCGACTGCAAATTAATGGTTTCCGACATAATCACTCCAGGATATTAAGAGACCAACGGTTAATGTGACTTCAGCATACGCAATTTTCAGATAATCCGACAAGTTATTAGCGACGGAAAATCCTCGATAATTTCGCACCGCAAAGCGGCATCTGGTAGTTTAGGATGACTGAGCATAGACCGATGTACAGGTGGGTAAATTTGGCTAATGAGGGCATGATGCAAGACGGGCTTTTTTCCGAAAACTGGCAAGCAATTTTGCAGGCGCAGCCAGCGTTGGCAGACAGTGCCAAAATGGTGCTGGCAGGCAGTGATTATGTTGTTCAACAAGGCGAGCGCAAACCTGACGCCGTGTCAGAATTACTGGCCAGTGGCGATATCGAACGGGTATACGACGACACTGATTATTCGCAAAAGCTGCAGACAATTTTGCAAACCGTTAACGATGAAAATAGCTTGCATCAACAGCTTCGTTGGTTCCGCCATCTGCAAATGGTGCGCATTATCTGGCGCGATTTAGCAGGCTGGTCCGATTTGGCCGAAACTACCCGCGATTTATCGGCACTTGCTGATGCCTGTATCCGTGACACATTGAATTTACTGTATCAGTGGCAAGCTGACGTCAGCGGCACGCCTTTAAATTCAGGTGGCCAAGCGCAACAATTGATCGTCCTGGGGATGGGAAAGCTGGGCGCCGGCGAACTCAATCTATCTTCCGATATCGATCTGATTTTTTGCTACGACGAAGGTGGCGATACCCAAGGAGGCCGTCGCAGTCTCAGCCATGAAGAATTTTTTACCCGGCTGGGTCGCAAACTGATTCAGGCACTGGATAATGTCACTGCCGAGGGCTTTGTGTTTCGTGTTGATATGCGGCTAAGACCTTTTGGCGATAGTGGATCGCTGGTGGCGAGCTTTGATGCCATGGAAGAATATTATCAAACCCAGGGCCGCGAATGGGAACGTTACGCCATGATCAAAGCCCGTCCAATCACGGGTAGTAACAATGAGCAAAAAGCCATCGGTGAGTTGCTGAGACCTTTTGTTTACCGACGTTATCTTGATTACGGGATGTTTGATTCATTGCGTGAAATGAAAGCGATGATTGCTGGCCAGTTGCATACCAAAGGCATGGAAGACAATATTAAACTTGGTGCCGGCGGTATTCGTGAAATTGAGTTTATTGGCCAGATTTTTCAGTTGATTTATGGTGGCCGCGACAAACCGCTTCAACAAAGGCCGATTCTGACCATTTTAGATCTGCTGGCTGAGCGCAACTTGTTATCAGGTTATGCTGTGAAAGCGTTGAAAAATGCCTACGACTTTCTACGTCGTGCCGAGCATCGAATTCAGGCCTGGGCTGATCAGCAAACGCATTTATTACCCAAAGATACTGAAGGTCGGCAACGGCTTGCCGGGATGATGGGCTTCAATGACTGGGATGATTTCCATATCGAATTACAAGATCACAGGCAGCAGGTTCATGAGCATTTTGAACAATTGCTGGTATCGCCACAGGCAGATGATGAGCCGGCTGATGCGGTGGCCTTGTTAACCGCTGGCGAAGCTGAAAAACTGCAATATTTGCATGAGTGTGGCTATCAGGACAGCGCAGCTTGTCTGGAGACATTAGATCAATTATTTAATAGTCATGCCTGCAAAAATCTCAGTGTTACCGGTCGTGGCCGGCTGAAAAAGCTCCTGCCATTGTTAGTGCAGGCGGCGGCCGGTACCAATAATCCTGATGCCTGTTTAGCCCGGCTGATGCCGTTGCTGGAAGCCATTATGCGCCGTTCAGCCTATATGGCGCTGCTGGTGGAGAATCCACTGGCATTATCTCAATTGATTCAACTGGCGGCGGCCAGTCCTCTGATAAGTCACCAACTGGCGCGTTATCCGTTGTTATTGGATGAATTGCTGGATCCGCGGTCCTTGTATGAAGTGCCCAACCGTCAGGAGCAGGCGCAGCGTCTTGTTAAGTATTTAGCATCTACCGAACAGGATGATTTAGAACAGCAAATGAATCGGCTGCGGGAGTTTCGGCAAATTGCCACGTTGCATGTCGCCGCTGCTGATGTCACAGGCGTTTTGCCGTTGATGCGGGTTGGTGATCAGTTGAGTGAGCTGGCTGAAATTCAGCTTGAACAGGTTTTAAATCTGGCCTGGCAATATCTGGTGCAGCGTCATGGTTTTCCGCCACAAGCACAGGCCGAAGATTTAAGTGACTGCGGTTTTGCCGTATTGGCTTACGGTAAACTCGGCGGACTTGAATTGGGTTATGGCTCAGATCTGGATTTGGTGTTTGTGTTTGACGATAGCCGCGAAGGCATGACTGATGGCAATAAACCAGTCGATTTAATGGTGTTTTATACCCGGCTGGCGCAGCGCATGATTCATGTTATGTCGACGGTCACCTCGGGCGGTATCTTATATGAAGTTGATACCCGGTTACGGCCCAGCGGTAACTCTGGGTTATTAGTGACGCCACTGAGCGGTTTTGCCGAATATCAAAATAATGAGGCATGGACCTGGGAACATCAGGCGCTGGTGCGGGCCCGCTGTGTTTTGGGCGACAAGCAGCTGGCCGAAAAATTTGCCGATATCCGCCAACAAGTATTGGGTAAAACACGGGATAGCAAAGCCTTGACTGTTGAGGTTGTTGAGATGCGTCAAAAAATGCGTCAGCAGCTGGATAAATCCACAGAAACCTTATTTGATCTTAAGCAAGGCACCGGTGGTATTACCGATATTGAGTTTCTGGTGCAGTATGCAGTATTGACCTGGTCGGCGGACTTGCCTGAATTGATGGTTTACACCGATAATATAAGGATTTTGGATGCATTGGCGGCGACCGGTAAACTGACCGCTGAACAGAGCACGATGCTCGCCGATGCATATCGTTTTTATCGCAACGAAGCGAACCACTGTGTATTGCAGGAGCAACCGACTTTGGCACCCATCGCCAGTGTTGAAAACTTCCGGGAACAGGTCGAAAAAATTTGGCAACGCTGGCTAGCAGTCTGTCAAACTTAAGATGTTTCTACTGCGGCTTCCCCTCGCGACGAAAACTTAAGTTCGACAGACTGCTAAGTCAGTCTTAATTTAAACAAAATGGAAATAATTATGGCAGCAGTAACAATGGCAGATCGGGATGGCGTTATCTGGTTAGACGGCGAATTCGTGCCATGGCGTGAAGCCAAAGTGCATGTCCTGACCCATACCTTGCATTACGGCATGGGCTGTTTTGAGGGTGTCCGGGCCTATAAAACCGATGCCGGTACCGCGATTTTCCGTTTGCAGGAACACACTAAGCGTCTGTTTCGCAGTGCCAAAATTCTCGGTATGAAAATGCCCTTTGATGCCGATACGCTGAATCAGGCGCAGCGCGATGTGGTGCGAGATAATAAGCTGGAATCTGCTTATATCCGGCCAATGGTGTTTTACGGATCAGAAGGTATGGGCATTCGCGCCGATAATCTGAACACCCATGTCATGGTCGCTGCCTGGCATTGGGGTTCGTATCTGGGTGAAGAAAACATGAGCCGCGGCATCCGTATCAAAACCTCATCGTTTACCCGCCACCACGTCAACATCACCATGTGCAAAGCCAAGGCCAATGGCAATTACATGAACTCGATGATGGCACTGCAAGAAGCGGTTAACGACGGTTATGACGAAGCCTTATTGCTGGACGCGCAAGGGTTTGTCACTGAAGGCAGTGGTGAAAACTTCTTTATGGTGCGTGATGGTGTGTTGTATACCCCGGAACTGACCTCAGCGCTGGAAGGCATTACCCGTGATACCGTGATTAAACTTGCCAACGATATCGGTCTTAAAGTGGTTGAAAAACGTATCACCCGTGATGAAGTTTATATTTGCGATGAAGCTTTCTTTACCGGCACCGCTGCAGAAGTAACACCGATCCGTGAGCTGGATAACCGGCCAATTGGTAACGGTAGTCGCGGACCTATCACTGAACAGTTGCAAAGTATGTATTTCGACCAGGTCTACGGTCGTAGCGAATATTATCGCGATTGGAACACATTGGTTTAAGCAACACAGATTTTGAGGTTTTAAATGGCAGGTCATAGTAAGTGGGCAAACATTCAGCACCGTAAAGGTGCTCAGGATGCCAAACGTGGCAAATTGTTTACCCGGTTGATCCGTGAAATAACGGTATCGGCGCGCATGGGCGGTAGCGATCCGGCAACCAATCCACGGTTAAGAGCGGCGATTGATAAAGCGCTAGGCAGCAATATGACCAAAGATGTCATTGAGCGTGCCAGTAAACGTGGTGCCGGTGAGCTGGAAGGTGCGGCTTATGAAGAAGTTCGCTATGAAGGTTATGGCCCAAGTGGCATCGCCATTATGGTCGATTGCATGACCGATAATCGCAATCGTACTGTTGCTGAAGTGCGCCATGTGTTTAGCAAACGTGGCGGCAATATGGGGACCGATGGCTGTGTTGCCTTTATGTTTAACCAAAAAGGCATTATCAGCCTGGCGTCAGGCCTGGATGAAGATGCGGTGATGGAAGTGGCGCTGGAAGCAGGCGCTGAAGATATTGTCACCAATGACGACGGTTCGATTGATGTATTTACCACGCCTGATGATTATGCAACGGTCAAAGATGCGCTGGACGGCGCTGGCTTTGAGGCCCAATCGGCGGAAGTCACCATGCATCCTGATAATACCGTTAGTTTGGAACTGGAAGACGCGCAAAAGGCCATTGCGATGATCGACGCGTTTGAGGAATTGGATGATGTACAACAAGTCTATTCCAATGCCGATTTCTCTGATGAGGTGATGGCGCAGCTTAGCTGAGCCAGTTATGTCACGCATTCTAGGTGTTGACCCCGGCTCGCGAAAAACTGGCTTTGGCATCATCGAATTGCAGGGCAAACAAATAAAGCACGTTATCAACGGCCGTTTACTGGTGGGTGATGGTGATTTTGCCGATCGGTTAAAACAGATTTTTGACGGATTGACGGATCTGATTCAGCGCTACCAGCCGGAGATCATGGCCGTGGAAAAAGTGTTTTTACATAAAAATGCTGACTCCGCCTTAAAACTGGGCCAAGCCCGTGGCGCCGCGATATGTGCCGGCGTCAGCCAAAACCTGATTGTTCACGAATACTCTGCCACCCAAATCAAAAAAGCCGTCGTTGGCAATGGCCATGCCCAAAAAGATCAGGTGCAGTATATGATGTCGGTCATGTTGCAACTCAATGCCCCCCCTGCTGAAGATGCTGCTGATGCGCTAGCCTGTGCCATCACGCATGCTAATCATGCCAGTTTGGGGATGGCCAGTAAATTACCGGAAGGCATGCGCAGCAGCCGTCGCCGTGGAGGACGATACAGCCGATGATCGGACGTTTAAGCGGTATTTTGATAGAAAAACAACCCCCAGAACTGGTACTTGATGTGCAAGGTGTCGGCTATGAGTTATCAGCGCCAATGTCGACTTTTGTGAATCTGCCCGCATTGAATGAAACCGTCAGTCTGTATACTCACCTCGTCGTTCGCGAGGATGCACAATTGCTCTATGGATTTAGCTCGGCGCGTGAGCGTTTGTTGTTTCGCAGCCTGCTGAAAGTCAATGGCGTCGGTGCCAAGCTGGCGCTGACCATTCTTTCCGGCAGTGATGTCGATAGCTTTGCCCGCAGTGTGCAGGAAGGGGATACTGCCAGCCTGACCCGATTACCGGGTGTTGGTAAAAAAACCGCCGAACGCTTAATTATTGAAATGCGTGATCGCTTGAAAGAAGTTGGCAGTGCGATGGGATTGGACAGCAGTGTCACCCAGGGGATGCCAAGTAGCACAGGCGCACGTAACGAAGCAGCCGAAGCACTGGTTGCATTGGGTTATAAAGCCGTAGAGGCCGATAAAATGATTCGCAGTATCGATGCCGAAGGCATGAGCACGGAACAAATTATCCGGCAGGCCTTGCAAAGAAGCTGATGATGGAAGAGCGATTTATTACGCCCGCCGCCGCACCTGACGAAGAACGCCATGATCGAGCGATCCGGCCGGTGCGACTCAGCGATTATATCGGCCAGCCTTCGGTGCGTGAGCAAATGGATCTGTTTGTTTCGGCGGCACGTAATCGCAATGAGGCGCTGGATCACACGTTGATATTTGGCCCGCCAGGTCTGGGTAAAACCACGTTAGCGCACATTATTGCCAACGAAATGGGTGTCAATTTACGACAAACTTCAGGGCCGGTGCTGGAACGCCCGGGCGATTTAGCCGCTTTATTAACCAATCTCGAGCCCAATGATGTGCTGTTTGTCGATGAAATTCATCGTCTCAGCCCGGTCGTCGAAGAAGTGCTGTATCCGGCCATGGAAGATTATCAAATCGACATCATGATCGGTGAAGGCCCAGCTGCCCGATCTATCAAACTGGATTTAGAACCCTTCACACTGGTCGGCGCCACCACCCGCGCCGGATCGTTAACGTCGCCACTGCGGGATCGTTTTGGCATTGTGCAGCGGTTGGAGTTTTACAATATTGAAGATTTAAGCACCATTGTCCAGCGCAGCGCGCGTATTTTAAAAGTACCACTGGATATTACTGGTGCCGGCGAAATCGCCCGTCGTTCAAGGGGTACACCGCGCATAGTCAATCGTTTATTGCGCCGGGTACGGGACTACGCTGAGGTCAGATTTGATGGCGTTATCAGTGCCGAAGTTGCCCGCCAGGCGCTGGATTTGCTCGATGTTGATGACTTTGGTTTTGATATGCTGGATCGCAAGCTATTGCTGGCCATTATCGAAAAATTTGCCGGCGGCCCGGTAGGTCTGGATAATCTCGCCGCCGCGATAGGCGAAGAGCGCGGCACCATTGAAGATGTATTGGAACCTTATCTGATTCAGGAAGGTTTTATTATGCGCACACCGCGGGGCCGGGTAGCCACCCAGCGAGCTTTTTTACACCTGGGTCTAAAACCGGATCTGGATTTAGCGGGTGATTAATGCAGCATTTTGACTGGCCAGTGCGCGTTTATTACGAAGATACGGACAGTGGTGGCGTGGTTTATCATGCCAACTACTTGAAATTTATGGAGCGGGCCCGCACTGAATGGTTGCGGCAGTTGGGTTTTGAACAAGACCAGCTACGCAATGAACAAAATGTTTTATTTGCGGTACATTCCATGCAATTAAATTTTCGCCGGCCAGCCAGATTTAATGATCAGTTACTGGTACGCTCAACGCTCCTGCAGGCCAGTGGCGCCAGTATGAAATTTGAACAACAGGTGTTGCGGGATGCGACATCGTTATGTGAGGCGACAGTTAAAGTCGCCTGTCTCAATGCTGAGTCTTTTCAACCTTGCCCATTACCTAACTCTATCCTGACGGAGATGCAACGTGAATGCTGATATGTCCTTGTTTGCACTGATTTCAGAAGCCAGTTTGCTGGTCAAGCTGGTCATGTTGTTATTGCTGCTGATTTCGCTGTATTCGTGGACGCTGATTTTTAGAAAGCGTGCCGAAATAGCGCAGGCCTTGCGGGACGCTGATAATTTTGAAGATAAATTCTGGTCTGGCAACGAGCTGAACACGCTTTATGAAGATATTACCTCCCGTCCTCATGCCAACCGGGGTATGGAGGGGATTTTTGAAACCGGTTTTAAAGAATTTATCCGTTTGAAAAAAACGGTACCGGATTCCAATTTTGTGCTGGAAGGTACCCAGCGGGTGATGCGGATTTCGCTGGCCCGGGAAATTGATCAACTGGAAATGTCATTGCCGTTTTTGGCTACTGCGGGTTCAACAAGTCCTTATATCGGTTTGTTTGGTACCGTCTGGGGCATCATGAACTCGTTCCGTGCTTTGGGTGAAGTGCAACAAGCCACGCTGGCGATGGTGGCGCCAGGTATCGCCGAAGCGCTGATCGCCACAGCCATGGGCTTATTTGCAGCGATCCCGGCCGTTATTGCCTACAACCGTTATTCGCACGAGGTAGAACGGTTGATCAATCGCTACGATACCTTTGTCGAAGAATTTTCTTCGATTTTGCAACGCCAACAAAGCTAATTCCGGAGCAGTGTATGGCTCTTTATAAAAAAGTACGGTTACGCCGCAAGCCGATGGCTGAGATCAACGTTGTGCCGTATATCGACGTGATGCTGGTGCTGTTGATCATTTTTATGATCACCGCGCCATTGTTGACTCAAGGGGTCAATGTCGATTTGCCGCAAGCGGTGGCTAATCCGGTGGAAGCGCCAGAAAATGCTGAGCCGTTAATTGTTTCTGTCGATGCGGAAGGCAATTATTATTCTTCCATGGGCGAAAACCCCGATGACCCGGTCGATCCACAATTATTAGCCAATCGAGTGGCGGCCGTACTTCGTAATAATCCACAGGTGCCGGTGATGGTTAAAGGCGATGCCAGTGCCAATTACGGGCAGGTTGTCGGTCTGATGGCTTTATTGCAACAAGCCGGTGTGCCCAATGTGGGTCTGATTACCAAACAACCTGAAAACCAGCCTGATTCATAAACTATGAAACATTCGATTTGGCAAAATTTTCTGGCGGGCGGTTACGCCACAGTGCTGCATATTGCGCTGTTATTCCTGCTGATTTGGAGTTTTGAGCTGCCTAATAATCCAGTCAAACTGGGCACAGGTGATAAAAAAGATATTGTTCAGGCAGCGGTTGTCGATGAACAGCAAATCCTGCAGGAAATGGAGAAACTACAACAGCTAGAACAGGCTGAGCGCGACCGGGAAGCTGAGCGGCAACGCAAACTCGAGGAAGCGTTGCAAAAGCAGAATGAAGCCATTGCAGAAAAACAACGTCAAATGCAGGATCTGGAACAACAAGAGCAGCAGGAAAAAGAAAGGCGTCAGCAAGAAGCAGAAGCTGAACAGGCGCGTTTAACTGAGCTTGAAAAACAGCGTGAAGCTGCCGAACAGGCGCGTATTCAGGAAGAAAAGCAACGCGAAGCAGCACAACAAGCACGGATGGAAGAAGAAAAACGCCGTGAAGCTGCTGAAAAAGCCCGTATTCAAGAAGAAAAACTTAAAGCTGAAGTAGAAGCGCAGCGTAAGGCTGAAGAAGAGGCGCGTCGTAAAGCCGAAGAAGAGGCTAAACGCAAAGCCGAAGAGGCCAAGCTTAAAGCGGAACAGGAAGCGAAACGCAAGGCTGAAGAAGCGGCCAAACGGAAAGCAGAAGCTGAGGCGGAGGCGAAACGTAAAGCTGAGGAAGAAGCCAAGCGCAAGGCCGAGGAAGAAGCAAAACGTAAGTCTGAAGAAGCAGCCGAAGCGAAACGCAAAGCAGAAGCAGAAGCGCGTAACCGTGCAGAAGAAGATTTACAGCGGCAGCTGGATGCTGAAGCCGAGCAACGTGAACAGACGCGTATTGCCGGTGTGCTCAATGTTTACGCACAGCAAATTCAGCAACGCGTTAAACGTTACTGGGTGAAACCCAGCAGCGCTGAGACAGGTCTGGTCGTGACTTTGGAAGTAAAACTGATTCCGGGCGGCGATGTCAAAAGTGTCAGAATAATCAATAGTAGTGGTAACGCACTGTTTGATCGCTCTGCAGAAAATGCTGTTTATAAAGCGGCCCCGATGCCGATGCCATCCGATGCTGATGCCGCAGAAGAAATTATCCGTGAAGGTATTCAGTTCGAATTTAAACCCGAATAAGAGGATTTAACACATGGCCCCCAAATTTATGCGAATCCTGCTGTTAACGGCCATTTTTTGGCTGCCGATGCAGGCACAGGCCGTGCTTAAGATTGAAATCACCGGTGGTTCCGGTGCCGCTTTACCGATAGCAATTGTGCCGTTTGGTCAGGAAGGTTTTGCGCCGCCGGAAGATATTGCCGAAGTCATCAAAAATGACTTGGCTAGCACTGGCCGCTTTGCACCGGTTGATGACCAAGATCTGATTTCTAAACCGAGCGAACAATCCGATATTAATTTCTCAGACTGGCGCTTACTCCGGTCTGAAGGCTTGCTGATCGGTAAAGTAAAAAGCCAGGATGGTGACAACTATCAGGTACAGTTTCAGTTATTTGATGTTTTCAAAGGCGAACAACTGGTCGGCAAGCGCTACAGCGTACCGGCTTCCGGGATGCGTGGTTTGGCGCACCAAATCGCCGATATTGTTTATGAAACATTGACCGGTGAAAAAGGTATTTTTTCGACTCGTCTGGCCTTTGTGACACAAATGACAGCCACCGATGGTAAAAAACGTTATGCCTTGCAAATCTCTGATGCCGATGGTGCTAATCCGCGCACAGTATTGCAGTCAACCCAGCCAATCATGTCACCAAACTGGTCGCCAGATGGGGAGCAGTTGGCTTATGTCTCATTTGAAAATGGCAATACCGAGATCTTTGTTCAGCAAATGCGCAGCGGTCAACGTAAATCAGTCGCGTCATTTGACGGCATTAACAGTGCGCCAGTGTGGTCACCGGATGGTAAAAAACTGGCAGTAACCTTGTCGAAAAATGGCAATCCGGAAATTTACGTGATGAAATTGGCCAGCAGCGATTTGCTCAGGGTCACTAACAATTCTCAGGCGATTGATACTGAAGCGGTCTGGACACCGGATGGCCGTGACATCATTTTTACCTCTGATCGGGGCGGCAATCCGCAGATTTATAAAGTGCCTGCCAATGGTGGTCGTGCAGAGCGATTGTCTTTTGAGGGCAACTACAATGCGTCACCTGATATTTCACCAGATGGCAAAACCATGGCCATGGTGCATGGCTCAGGTGGCAAGTTTTATATCGCTGTGCAGGATCTGCGCAGTGGCAGCTTACAGGTGCTGACAGAAACCGGTCGTGATGAGTCACCGAGTTTCGCGCCGAATGGCAAAATGATCCTGTATGCTACTGAGCAAAAAGGTCGTGGCGTACTTGCCGCGGTCTCTGTTGATGGCCGGATCCATCAACGTATGAGCGAGTCCGGGACAATGGTGCGTGAACCAGCTTGGTCACCACTTAAGCAATAATTTTTCCAGGAGTATTTTGTTATGAAAAGTCTGAAGTTATCCGCATTGTTGTTGGCCGCTTTATGGCTCGGTGGCTGTAGTAGTAATACTACTAAAGATGGCGAAATGGCCGGTGATGATGTGCTGGTAGAAGATCTGGGCGCAGAAACCTCAGGTGTTAATGATTCAAGTGCCGATGGCGATGATATGGGTGCCGAAGCACGTGTTGTTGTTGGCGAAGATAGCTATAGCGGTGATGAGCTCAATGATCCGAACAGCCCTCTGTCAAACCGCGTCATTTATTTTGACTATGACAGTGCCAGTGTTCGTGCTGAAGATCAGCCAATCCTTGATGCGCATGCTGAATATCTGGGTAAAAACCCGAATATTTCGGTACGCCTGGAAGGTCATACCGATGAGCGTGGTTCACGTGAATATAACTTAGCATTGGGTGAGCGTCGTGCATTGTCAATCCGTCAGTTACTGATGCTGCAAGGTGCCAGTGCTGATCAGTTCCGTGTCACCAGCTTTGGTGAAGAACGTCCAGCCGTTGATGGCAGTGACGAATCAGCCTGGGCGCAAAATCGCCGGGTAGAAATCGTGTATATAGGTCGATAATAATGGTTAAAAAAAGCCAAAAACGTTTTGTGCTGGCTTTATTGGTGGGCGGCCTTTTGCTGCCTGCTGTCGGCGTAGCTAAAGAAGCAGATGCGTTAACCCAGCGTGTTGATAGGCTGGAGCGTATTCTCCAAGGGCAGGGGTTAAGTAATTTGATCACTCAGGTCGATCAATTACAGCGTGAAGTGCGTCGTCTTAATGGCACCAATGAAGAATTACGCCATCAACTCGAAAAAATGCAAGAACGCCAGCGCGAACAATATATTGATTTAGATGAGCGAATTGAGGTTTTGGCTGTACAACCGCCAACGGTCAGTAATAGTCCAGCGCCATCTTCTGAATCTGCCGATATTGCCAGTCAGGCTGCTGGCGCAGAATTAACGGAAACGGCTGACAGCGGCGCATCGGATAGTGATGCCAACAATGGTCTGGTATCAATTGAAAACGGTGAAGCTGCCTATCAAGCAGCATTACAAACGTTGCGCAGTGGTCAATATGATGAAGCCATCGTTGCGTTAGCCAGTTTCCCGCAACAATATCCACAAAGCAGTTATTTGCCAAATGTTTATTACTGGCAGGGCGAAGCCAATTACGTAGTGCGTAATTTTGATCAGGCCATTATCGCTTTCCAAATGGTCTTAGATAAATATCCGGACAGCAGTAAAGTCCCGGATGCCTTACTCAAACGTGGCTTCAGTGAATATGAAATAGGCAATGTTGATAAGGCGCAAACAACATTAAACCAAGTGCTGGAAGACTATTCGGAGAGCTCGGCGGCACGGCTTGCTAAAGTGCGACTCGATCGCATTCAGCAAGCACAGTAACCACGTTACATTGAGTTATCACAATGGCGCAATGTCGTATTACCGAGATATTTTATTCACTGCAAGGTGAAACGCGTACTGTTGGTCTGCCAACAGTATTTGTTCGTTTGACCGGCTGTCCGTTGCGCTGCGGTTATTGCGATACCGAATATGCTTTTTATGGGGGCGAAAAGCGTGAGATCAGTGATATTGTCGCCGAAGTTGCCAGTTATCAGCCGCGATATGTCACCGTCACCGGTGGTGAACCTCTGGCCCAAAACAGTTGCCGTGAATTGCTGACCGCATTGTGTGACTTAAACGTTGAAGTCTCCCTGGAAACCAGTGGTGCTATGGATATCGGCAATATTGATCCACGTGTGGTGCGGGTCATGGATTTGAAAACACCGGCCTCCAACGAAGACAGTAAAAATCGCTACACTAATCTGGATTTATTGACCCAAAAAGACCAGTTGAAATTTGTTATTTGTAATCGTGACGATTACGACTGGTCAGTTGCAAAGCTTGCGGAATATAAGCTCGACCAACGTTGTGACATTCTGTTCTCGCCGGTGCACGGCGATTTGAGCCCGACCGAACTGGCTGAATGGATCATCAAAGATAATCTGCCGGTGCGACTGCAGCTCCAACTACATAAATATCTCTGGCAAGATGCTCAGGGTCGCTGAGTATGAAACCGCGTGCCGTCATTTTATTTTCAGGTGGGTTGGATTCGACAACGGTACTGGCGATCGCCCAGTCGCAGGGTTTTGACTGTTATACCTTGAGTTTCGACTATGGTCAGCGGCATGCGACTGAATTACAGGCAGCATTACGTATATCTAATAAGATGGCCGTAGTTGAGCACAAAGTCGTCAGCATTGATTTGCGTAGCATCGGTGGGTCGGCACTCACCGCCGATATTGCGGTGCCGGAGCAGCATGCCGACGGTATTCCTGTTACCTATGTGCCCGCGCGCAATACTGTATTTCTGTCCATTGCACTCGGCTGGGCGGAAGTGCTGGAAGCTGATGCCATTTTTGTCGGTGTTAATGCGGTGGATTATTCCGGTTACCCCGATTGTCGGCCCGATTATATAAAAGCGTTCGAGTTCATGGCCAATCTTGCCACCAAACGCGGTATTGAAGGGCATCATCTAAAGATCCATGCGCCACTGATGCAGCTCAGCAAAGCGCAGATTATTCAGCAGGGCAGTCAGCTGGGGGTCGATTACAGTCAGACGGTTTCCTGTTATCAGGCGGATCAAGATGGTCGTGCCTGTGGACGCTGTGATTCCTGCCGCTTCCGGCAGCAGGGTTTCAGCGAAGCCGGCATTATCGATCCGACGCCTTATCAGATCTAATCGAGACCGAATTTCGGCGGCTCCAGCGTTTCTGCTTCCAGCTCATAGGTTGCCAATTTATCCAATGTTTTGACAAGATTGGTGTGAAGCTGAGCATCCTGCCCAAAGCGTATATATTGCTCCGCAGCATCGGCAACGCTTTTCAGTTGCCGTGAATACTCAGCAAGATAAAGTAATACATGCGCGACACCATGATGATCATCATCAATTTCCCGAAGGGTCTCGGCATAGTGCAAAGCATTGCTGATTAGTTCATTATCTGGTTTAGGTATAACGGCCATAAAACACCTCAAGTCATCAAATTGAAAAAAATGCCGAATCAGGGCTTGTCATTTTCATCAGATCAAGTAATATGTCGCGCTTGGTTTGGGCCGTTAGCTCAGTTGGTAGAGCACCGGACTTTTAATCCGATGGTCCTGCGTTCGAGTCGCAGACGGCCCACCAATTTTTATCACAAATTTCAGCTTTAGTAATCATTCATAAAACTGTCACAATGTGATTGACACCCGAGCGAGTGTCTGTATAATTCTCGCTTCTTTGCTGGCAGGTTCTGGCAAATGCTCTTTAACAAACTGGTATCAAGTAATTTGTGTGGGTACTTGCGTGGAAATGTTTCTTGGAAATATTTGACGCTAG
>CBFHWI010000032.1:0-19544 GCA_965659475.1 Methylophaga sp. | reverse complement strand
TTATCCGGATCTATATCAGCCAAAGCATATCGAACAGGCCCATATTGACACGCTGGATCGCCATGGCTAGCCCATGTTTTTTCGGCTACCGAGTTTATCGCTTGATCCAGTGAAACTGGCGGATTTTAACCCGATATTGAATGAAGCCGATCTGCACATACATGTCAGCCAAGCCGCATTTGTCACGAACAAAATCCCTGGCAACAGTGTTTATCAATGACAACCGGCAGACTGTGGTTGCTGCTTGCCGTATAAGGCTGTTTTGCTGTCAGTTAGTGGCCGTTAACAACTGTTTTTTCGGCTAGCTGACTGAGTACATATTCGACCCGCTGACGAATTTTGTCCCGGGTAATACGAAATTCGGCCAGAATTTCAGCATCTTCACCGCGATATTTGGCCGGATCAGTTAATGGTAAATGCAGTCTTGCTGTATGCGGGCTGACCACCGGGCATTGTTCTTCAGCGTTGTCGCACAACGTTACCAATAAATCGGCCCATTCGAGCATTTCACCGTTAACGCGAATCGATTCCTGATGCGAAATATCAATGCCAACTTCAGCCATGACTTCAATCGCTCGCGGGTTTTGACCGCGCGCTTCAATACCTGCTGAACGCACATCAATATGCGTTTTAATAAGTGATCTGGCCCAGCCTTCGGCCATTTGTGACCGACAAGAGTGGCCTGTGCATAAAAATAGTACTCTGATCTTTTCCATCATTTCTTGCCTTTTTTAATTTTCGGCAGGGTATCAGCTGCATATGACAAGCAGATGACCCGCCGCCTTTTTGTGATCATATTTTGTCATTCAGGCCAAGATTTTCAGTTAATGCATCTGATAGAATGCCGCTTTGATAAATCATCCGGAAAGCATCGTGAATAAATTCATCCTGCACTTATTACTGTTGTTCCTACCGCTACTGACAGCGGGCGTCAGCGTTGCACAAACCACCCGATATGTCTCAGACGAACTGGAAATCACCCTGCGTAATGGTAAAGGCCTGGAATTTGGTATTCGCAAAATGCTCAAATCTGGCACTCGCCTTGATGTACTTGAGAATGATGCCGACAGTGGCTATTCCAAAGTTCGTAACGCTGAGGGTGTTGAAGGTTGGGTGCTGACCCGCTATTTAAGCAATACCGGCAGTGCACGCAACAGGCTGGCGGAAAGTGAACAAAAATTAGCCAACTTAGAATTGGAAGTGGCTAATTATAAAGAAGAAGTTGCCCGACTCAGCTCACAAACAGCCAATGCTGATGAGCAAAATTCGACGCTAAAAGAGACCTCGCAACGCCTGCGTAAAGAGCTTGATGATTTGCGGCGTACCGCTTCCAGTGCTGTGGCCATCGAGAACGAGAACCGTCAGTTAAAACAAAAACTGCAGGAAATGGATAATCAGATCCAAACCATTCAAATCGAAAACAATGCCCTGCGTGATAACAGCGCCAAAAGCTGGTTTTTAGTTGGTTCTGGGGTGTTATTGGGTGGTTTGCTGCTCGGATTACTGCTCCCAAAATTACGGTTACGCCGTAAAGACAGCTGGGGCGCCAATTTCTAAAACTACTACAATCCTGTGGGCGCGGAACTCTGCCCGCGCCCGGCTCACTAACTAATCTCTGCCTGTGACACGCAGGCGAATTTAATCGCGTTTAATTCAGAGCAATTATTGGTTTATGCACGCTGAAAACAGCTACCACCTGAAAGGGATTCTTAAACAGGCCTTACGCTTTAAAAAGCATTTAATTAAAGCCAATTTTATTGCGTTATTAGCGACGTTTTGTGCCGTACCGGTACCGCTGTTATTGCCGTTAATGGTCGATGAGGTGTTGCTTAACCAGCCAGGCGTGTCAGTCACTTTTATCCAGCGTTTTACCCCGGAACACTGGCATGGCCCCGTCTTGTTTATCGGTGCTGTGTTGTTGTTAACGCTGATTTTACGTATCGGCGCTGTATTACTAAATGTTGCCCAGTCACGTTATTTCACGCTGATTGCTAAACGGATTACTTTCCGGATCCGGCAAAAATTGATTAAACGCCTCGGCCGCATTGCTATCAGTGAATACGAGAGTCGTGGCAGCGGCAGTATTGCCTCGCATTTTGTCACTGATATTGAAGTCATCGACAACTTTATCGGCAGTACCGTCAGCCGCTTTCTGGTCGCTGTGCTCAGTATTATAGGTACCGCGCTGATTCTGTTGTTTCTGCACTGGCAGCTGGCGCTACTGATTTTGTTTATGAATCCGCTGGTGATTTATTTCACCATGAAGGTCGGTAAACGGGTCAAGCACTTAAAGAAAAATGAAAATTCTGCCTTTGAAATCTTTCAGCAAAGCCTGACTGAAACACTGGACGCCGTCGCCCAGGTCCGGGTCGCCAATCGCGAAAAACATTACCTGCAGCGGGTCATTGATAATGCACGGAATGTACGCACCCATGCGGCAAACTATGCCTGGAAAAGTGATGCTGCCAGCCGTTTTTCGTTTGTAATTTTCCTGTTCGGTTTTGATCTATTTCGCGCGGTCAGCATGTTGATGGTGGTGTTTTCAGATTTAAGTATTGGCCAGATGTTTGCCGTGTTTGGTTATCTGTGGTTCATGATGAGCCCGGTGCAGGAAATCCTCAATATTCAATATGCTTTTTATGCGGCAGAAGCTGCGGTGGGCCGGCTAAACAACCTATTTTCAATGAAGGAAGAGCAGCGTTATCCCGCTAAAATCAATCCGTTCACCCCAGGAAAAGCCAGCAGTATTCGTGTTGAAAATCTGCATTTTTCCTACTTACCTGACGAAAAGATTCTCAACGGCGTGTCGCTGGACATTAAAGCCGGCGAAAAAATTGCGCTGGTCGGTGCCAGCGGTGCCGGCAAGTCGACCCTGGTGAATGTATTGTTGGGACTGTATCCCGCCGATCAGGGCATGGTGTATTTTGATGATGTCGCAGTCAATGAAATTGGTCTGGAAACGGTGCGCGAGCATGTTGCGACCGTACTGCAAAGTCCGGCGTTATTTAACGATACCGTTCGGCAAAATATTACACTGGGCCGGTCTTATGATGATGACGCAATCTGGCAGGCGATTAAAACGGCGCAACTGGAATCTGTAATCAAGCAAATGCCAGCGCAACTCGACACCATGGTTGGCCGCGATGGTGTCAAACTCTCCGGCGGTCAGCGCCAGCGTTTGGCCATTGCCCGCATGGCCCTCGTCAATCCCAGTGTGGTGGTATTGGATGAAGCGACTTCGGCACTGGACAGCGACACCGAATTTAATCTGCATGAAGCACTGGCCGATTACTTAAAAGATCGCACCACCATTATCATCGCTCACCGGTTAAGCGCCGTTCGCCAGGCTGATCGGATTGTTGTCTTTGATGGTGGCGAAATTATTGCTGACGGCGATCATGACAGTCTGATCCATCAGGAACAGATTTATCAGAAACTCTACGCAAGGCAGATTTGAATTAATTAAACCACAGAGGCACAGAGGACACGAAGATAAAAAAATCCGCAGATTACGCAGATGAACGCAGATTTTTTTAATAAAGCAAAACATAACACTCTCCCTTCCCCGTTTGGGGGAAGGCCAGGATGGGGGGAAATGCCTTTCAGCCTTAACGACCTAAGCAACAAAACCGCTAGCGAGTTTCACTAACTTAATCTTTTACTTTAATAAAAATCTGCGTTCATCTGCGTAATCTGCGGATTTTTTTATCTCCGTGCGCTCTGTGCCTCTGTGGTTAATCGCTTTTTAAACCATCAACGCCGTTTCAGCTGCTCAACATTACGCACCGCACCTTTTGAAGCTGATGTGGTCAACGCCGCATAAGCTTGTAACGCTAAACTGACTTTACGTTCGCGGCCAACCGGCTGCCAGGCAAGTTCGCCACGTTTTTCCATTTCAATGCGCCGCTCAGCCAGCACTTTGTCAGAAACATCGACCTGAATTTTGCGGTTGGGAATATCGATAATAATGATATCGCCCTCTTCAACCAGACCGATATTGCCACCTTCGGCAGCTTCCGGTGAGGCATGACCAATTGACAAGCCAGACGTCCCACCAGAAAAACGACCGTCCGTCAGCAAGGCGCAGGATTTACCCATGCCTTTGGATTTCAAATAACTGGTCGGATACAACATTTCCTGCATACCCGGGCCACCTTTCGGGCCTTCGTATCGAATTAATACCACATCACCGGGAATAATTTGCTCGGTCAGAATCGCGGTGACGGCAGCATCCTGGGATTCAAAAATCCGCGCTGGCCCAGAAAATTGCAGAATCGATTCATCGACACCAGCCGTTTTAACAATACAGCCCTCTTCGGCAATATTGCCGAAAAGCACCGCCAGGCCGCCATCTTGACTGTAAGCATGTTCAATATTGCGAATACAGCCGTTTTCACGATCCAAATCCAGTTCCGGCCAGCGGCAATCCTGACTAAATGCGGTTTGGGTCGGAATACCGGCGGGACCGGCTAAAAACAAGTGATGGGCGGCAGCATTTTGAGTACGTTTGATATCCCACTGCGCCAGACCATCTGCCAGCGTTTTACTGTGTACGGTCGGTACGTCGGTATTTAACAGACCACCGGCCGCCAGTTCACCGAGAATCGACATGACGCCACCAGCGCGATGTACATCTTCCATGTGATATAAAGCGGTAGCTGGCGCAACTTTGCATAAATTCGGTACATGGCGTGACATCCGATCAATATCGGCCATGGTGAAATCGACTTCAGCCTCATTGGCCGCGGCCAATAAATGCAACACGGTATTGGTGGAGCCGCCCATGGCGATATCCAGGGCTATGGCATTTTCAAATGCCGCTTTGCTGGCAATGGCTCGTGGCAGCACATCGGCTTCATCATGTTCGTAATAACGTTTGGCTAAATCCACCACACGGCGGCCGGCTTCGAGAAATAATTCACGACGATCGGCATGGGTTGCCAGTAACGAACCATTACCCGGCAGCGATAAACCCAGCGCTTCGGTCAGACAATTCATGGAATTGGCGGTAAACATCCCGGAGCAGCTGCCACAGGTCGGGCAGGCACTGCGCTCAACCTGAGCGACATCCTCATCACTGATGCTGTCATCCGCTGCCTGCACCATGGCATCAACCAGATCCAGTTTGACGTCTTTGCCGGCCAGTTTGGTTTTACCGGCTTCCATCGGTCCGCCCGACACAAATACCACAGGGATATTTAAGCGCAGCGCTGCCATCAGCATGCCCGGGGTGATTTTGTCGCAGTTGGAGATACACACCAGGGCATCAGCACAATGGGCGTTAACCATATATTCCACCGAGTCAGCAATAATTTCGCGTGATGGCAAGCTGTACAGCATGCCGCTATGGCCCATCGCAATACCGTCATCCACAGCAATGGTATTAAACTCTTTGGCAACGCCGCCGACTGCCTCGATTTCCCGCGCAACCAGTTGGCCCATGTCTTTTAAATGGACATGGCCTGGCACAAACTGAGTAAAAGAGTTGGCAACCGCGATAATGGGCTTATTAAAATCGTCATCCTGCATCCCTGTGGCCCGCCAAAGGGCGCGCGCACCCGCCATATTACGGCCGGCGGTGGAAGTTTTTGAACGATATACAGGCATTATTTATCTCCGCTGTGTTTTGCGCGTGCAAAACCGCACGGTTTTGCACAAAATAGGCCATTAATTTTACACGCAACTTGGCAAGCTTGCTGCGACTGCGATACAAAGCACATATGGAACAGACTGAAAATACACCTGCAAAACAGCATTTCAATACCACAACCAGCTGGTTTCGTGCTGCTGCGCCCTATATTCATGCGCATGGTGGTGCGACATTTGTTATCGCCTTTGACGGTGAAAGTATCGCTGATGCCGGATTTGATCACCTGATCCATGATTTGGCGATCCTCAACAGTCTGGAGATTCGGCTGGTACTGGTATTTGGTGCCCGCCCGCAAATCGAAGAGCGTTGTCATGCGCAGCATATTCCAGTGCATTACCACAATGGTCTGCGTATTACTGATGATGCCAGCATGCAAATTGCCCGACAGGTGATTGGCGATTTACGGATTGCCATCGAAGCCAAACTATCGGCTGGCATGCCACACACACCGATGGCCGATGCCCGTATTCGTTGCGTTAGTGGTAATTGGGTCACCGCCCGGCCGGCGGGGATTATTGATGGCGTTGATTTAGGCCATACCGGCGAGGTTCGGCGGGTGGATAATGTCGCTATCCACCAGCAGCTTGAGCAAGGCAATATGGTGCTGATTTCACCGCTGGGTTATTCATTGACCGGCGAGATTTTTAACCTGTCTGCCGATACCATTGCCACGTCAGTGGCCAGCAGTTTACAAGCCGACAAGCTGATTTTTATCGGCCAAAGCAATGAGAATTTGCCGCGGGAAATTACGGTCGGTCAAATCGCTGACTTTGATCATCCATTACTGGGTGCTGCCAAAACAGCCTGTGAAGCCGGTGTCGAACGGGTGCATTTATTAGATCGGCAAGTTGATGGTGCACTGCTGCAGGAATTATTCAGTCGTGATGGCGTCGGTACTTTGATCAGTGCCACCTCTTTTGAAACCACCCGTCAGGCCAGTATTGATGATGTCGGCGGTATTCTGGAATTATTGCAGCCGCTGGAGGACAGTGGTGTTCTGGTCAAGCGTTCACGGGAATTACTGGAGCGGGAAATCGATCGGTTTACGGTGATGGAGCGCGACGGCAGTGTTATCGCCTGTGCGGCGTTGTATGCCTATCCGGATAACAAAATGGCCGAAGTCGCCTGCCTGGCGGTTGCGCAAGATTATCGTGATAAAGGCCGTGGCAAACAATTGTTGGCCTTTTTAGAAAAACGCGCGAAAAACGCTGGTCTCAATAATCTGTATATCTTGACGACCCAAACAGCGCACTGGTTTATTGAGCATGGTTTTCAGCTGTCGCGTATTGTCGACTTACCGGTAGAAAAGCAAGCGTTGTATAACTACCAGCGTAATTCCAGCGTGTATAAAAAAACCCTTAGCTAATATCACTGCTACCGCTGCGACGACGATATTCGGGAAACAGCAGCGGCGCAAATTCGTGCAGCGCTTTTTCGTAAACGCGGCGTTTGAAAAAGACAATTTCTTCAACCGGCTGCCAGTAATCGACCCAGCGCCAGTCATCAAATTCGGGCTTGTCATGTAAATCCAATTTGACGTCCGTTTCGCTGCCAATAAAACGCATTAAAAACCAGCGTTGTTTCTGGCCAATACACAGCGGTTTATTGCCGTAGCGCAGATAACGCTTGGGCAGCCGGTAACGCAACCAGCCACGCGATTGCGCCAGCAATTCGACATGCTCGGGCCGCAGGCCCACCTCTTCCATCAATTCACGGTAAGCGGCCTGCTCTGCGGTCTCATCCGGTTTGATGCCGCCCTGAGGAAATTGCCATGAGTCATGTTGCGCCCGTTGCGCCCACAACACCTGATTGTCATCATTACAGATGATGATCCCCACGTTGGCCCTGAAGCCATCTTTGTCTATCACGGTGTTAATCTCTCGCGGCAAAGCATTTGCTGCCAGCTCGCAGTTTAATTTGTATTAAGACTTAGATTAGTCAATGCCAACTGAGGTTGCAACGCATTTTGTCTTACAATAGGCGCTTATTTTGCAAGGAAACAACAGCAGGCAATGGCTTTAGCAATATTTGATTTAGACAATACGCTGCTCGGTGGCGATAGTGATTATTTATGGGGCCGCTTTCTGGCGGAGAATCACATTGTCGATCCGGAGATTTATCACGACACTAATCTGGCGTTTTACCACGATTACCAAGCCGGCCGGCTGGATATCAATGCCTTTCTGGAATTTGTATTTACGCCGCTTAAAGAAAACACCATGGCCAATCTACTGGCCTGGCGTGATACCTATTTGCAGCAAAAAATCATGCCGATCATGCTGCCCAAAGCGCAGGCGCTGGTCGACAAGCACCGCCAGCAAGGCGATACCTTACTGATTATTACCGCCACTAACAGTTTTTTGACCGCACCGATTGCTGAAAAACTGGGCATCGATAATCTGATCGCCACCGATCCGGAAATGCTGGACGACCGCTTTACTGGCAAGGTCGCCGGTATACCGTCATTTCAACATGGCAAAGTCAGCCGCTTGCAGGATTGGCTGACCCAGCATCAGCAAACGCTGGCGGGCAGTATTTTTTACAGTGACTCGCACAATGATTTGCCACTGCTGGAAAAAGTCGAGACACCGGTTGCAGTGGATCCAGATGACACACTGCGGCAAGTCGCCGAACAACGCGGCTGGAAAATTCTCAGCTTGCGTTAGGGCTTGTTTATCTTTCATCTCCACCTCTGTTGTGACTGAAAAAGCGTCAATCAAGGCGCGAGGAGAGCGGTTTGTGAGATACATCCCTGTATCTCACCCCTTCGGGGCTTCCGCTCAAAAACACTCCCGGCGTTTTTGTATTTATTCTAAACAAACAACGAGCAAGACGGACCGGCGCGCGCCTCCTTGGCGCGCCGGCATACCGTCCATCCATGGACATAAGTGGCGCTTTTTCAGCCACAACCCGCAGGGCTGGGACTATTTTTGCGCCCGCCCGCGTTGTCAATCGCTTATGTAGAACGACTACATGGCTCGATTTCCGCCCTGCCGGACACAAAAATAGCCGCCAGCAGTGGTGGATATGAAAGATCATCAAGCCCTAATCCTTGCTACAATTTCGCTTTTAAATAATTTAAATCAGGCCATTAATATGCAATGGGAAGTGGTTATCGGGCTGGAAATCCATGCCCAGCTTGCAACCAAAAGTAAGATTTTTTCCGGTGCCGCAACCGCTTATGGTGCCGCGCCTAATTCTCAGGCTTGTGCCGTTGATTTGGGCTTACCGGGTGTCCTGCCGGTATTGAATAAAGAAGCCGTGCGCATGGCTATCAAATTTGGCTTGGCGGTGGATGCTGAAATCGCTGATCGCAGCGTATTTGCCCGCAAAAATTACTTCTATCCGGATTTACCTAAAGGCTATCAAATCAGCCAGTTCGAATTACCGGTCGTTGGCAAAGGCCAAATCAGTATTGAACTCGAAGATGGCAGCGAAAAAATCATCGGCATCACCCGCGCCCATTTAGAAGAAGATGCCGGTAAATCACTGCATGAAGATTTTCACGGTCAAACCGGTATTGATTTAAACCGTGCCGGTACACCGTTGCTGGAAATTGTTTCTGAGCCAGATATGCGCAGCGCCAAAGAAGCCGTTGCCTATATGAAAAAAATCCACTCACTGGTGCGTTACTTAGAAATTTGTGATGGCAACATGCAGGAAGGTTCGTTCCGTTGCGATGCCAACGTCTCGGTGCGGCCTAAAGGCCAGGAAAAACTGGGCACCCGCGCTGAGCTGAAAAACATCAACTCATTCCGTAACGTTGAGCGCGCTATCAATATTGAAATTGAGCGGCAGATTGATGTGATTGAAGACGGCGGCGACGTGATCCAGGAAACCCGCCTGTATGACGCTGATAAAAATGAAACCCGCTCGATGCGCAGCAAGGAAGAAGCCAACGATTACCGCTACTTCCCGGATCCGGACTTATTACCGCTGGTACTCGACGAAGGTCTGATTGAGCAAGTTCGCGCGACGTTGCCGGAACTGCCTAATGAAAAACGCGATCGGTTTATGAATGACCTAGAGCTGTCACTTTATGATGCCTCAGTACTGACCAGCAGCCGTGAATTGGCAAATTTTTATGAAGCGGTGTTAGCGGAAACCGGCGGTAAAGCGCCGAAAATCAGTGCCAACTGGGTGACAGTAGAGCTGAATGGCGCACTCAATAAAGCCGGTTTGGAAATCGATGAATCGCCAATATCCGCCAAACAGCTGGGCAGTGTTATCAATCGTATTGAAGACAACACCATTTCCGGCAAAATCGCTAAACAAGTCTTTGAAGCACTGTGGAATGGTGAAGGCGCTGATGCCGATGCCATTATCGAAGCGCAGGGTCTGAAACAGGTTACCGATACCGGTGCCATTGAAGCGATGATTGATGACGTCATCGCCGCTAATCCAGAGCAACTACAGCAATATCGCGATGGCAAAGAACAGTTGTTTGGCTTTTTTGTCGGTCAGGTAATGAAGGCTTCAAAAGGCAAGGCCAATCCGGGTCAGGTCAACGGCATTCTCAAGCAAAAACTCGCTGGCTAACAGCGCAAGCCCTCATAGCTGCCGGTAACAACGCCTGTTGTTGCCGGCAAGTTTTAAAAATCTGCCTAGCAGTTCACAAATTAACATTCAGCATTCCCCCATCGTTAAATAACTGATGTAGTATCAGCTCAGCGTTTTATTTCGTTGTGATGACAGGGACACGTTGCCCAAGAATTCAGGATGCCGGACTTAGCCAATGAAGTTTGTTCAGGAACACCTGCCCGCCAAAACCGCTATATCTAAACTGCCCGGCAGATCACCGCTTGCCGAGGCCAATTGGGTACTGGTGTTTGGCTCTGTCAGTCGCTTTAACGAACGCAATTTTGCTTCACAACTGCAAAAGCGTTATCCCAATGCACAAATCGTTGGTTGCACAACTTCCGGTGAAATCACTGGTGATGGCGTTTTTGACGACAGCGTGCATATCACAGCGATGCTTTGGGAACGCAGCCAGTTGCGCTTTATCGCCAAACCCATCAACAGCATGGAACAATCGCATGCACTTGGCGCGCAAATCGCCAATGAATTACTGGCGCCGGATTTAAAAGGCCTGTTTGTCCTCAGCGACGGTCTGAATGTCAATGGTTCAGAACTGGTTGAAGGACTGCAGGAAGTACTGCCAAATGTACCCATTACCGGCGGTTTAGCTGGCGACGCGGCGCAATTTAGCAAAACCCTGCTACTCAATAATGACAAAATTCAGGATCGTATCGTGATCGCCGTCGGCATTTACGGTAAAGATGCCATTGTCACCAGTGGCGCTTTGGGGGGCTGGAAACCTTATGGCCCACCACGACGGATCACCCGCGCCGTCAAAAATGTTATTTATGAAATGGATAACAAACCGGCTTTGCCCTTATACAAAATGTATATCGGTTATTATGCTAACCAACTACCAGCATCGGGGCTGAATTTTCCGTTTGCCATCATGGATGATAAAAACGTTAACGTTATCCGCACCTTGCTGGCGGTTAATGACAAAGACAACAGTTTGACCTTTGCCGGCAATATTGCTGAGGGTTCGATGGTACGATTCTTAAAATCAGATCACGATCAGCTGGTGGTTGGTGCCAGTGAAGCGGCGCGGCAAATTCTGCAAAAAGATGTCAATATCAACGATAAAGCTCTGGCGATTTGCGTCAGCTGTGTTGGCCGTAAATTGGTGATGGAAGATCAGGTTTCCGACGAAGTATTTGCTGTGCAGCGTTTACTCGGTATGCAAACCGGTATTACCGGCTTTTATTCAAATGGTGAGATCTGCTCTGGCGAAGATGATGGTCACAGTCTGCTGCATAACCAGACCATGACTATCGCCTATTTAAGCGAACATTAAGTCAGTTAAACCAACTCGCGAGCCGCGGCTAGCAGCGCTAATCTGGCTATCACGCCATAGGCATAAAAACGATTTGGTTCAGCATCGGGCTGGTCAGCTTTATTAGGCTCAATACAGGATTGCGCAAAAGCCAGTGGCTGGAAATGCATACCCGGCGCATTAAGATTTTCATCAATACCACGCCCGGTGTGCACCCGGTAAAAGCCTCCGACGACAAAATGGTCCATCATATAAATGACCGGCTCAGCCACTGCTTGAGCTTCGCCCAGTGTTTCAAAGGTATAAACGCCTTCCTGAATCAACACATTGTCGACCACCAAACCGTCTTTGGCCGATGACATTTTATTGCGCTGCTTACGATTTAAGTTGGCGATTTCCTCGACTGATTTTACCGTCATAATCCCCATGCCATAGGTGCCCGAATCGGCTTTGACGACGGCAAACGGTTCTTTCTCAATGCCATATTGATCATACTTTTTCTGTACTGCTTTAAGCATGCTTTCAACGTTACGCGACAGACATTCTGTGCCACTACGCGCCATAAAATCGACTTCGCCGCACTGTAAGGTCAGCGGCGAGACCAGCCAGGGATCAATATCCAGTTTTTCGGCAAATTCGTTGGCAACATCATTGTAATGAGTGAAGTGATCTGACTTTTTGCGCGTATACCAGCCGGCATGCAGCGGCGGTGCTACTTGTTGCTCCAGATTTTCCAGAATGGCCGGCAGACCCGCAGACAAATCATTATTTAATAACACCATACATGGTGAAAATTCGCCGATCCCCACCCGATTACCGATGCGTTCCAGTGGCGCCAAATGACAGATCTTGCCGGAAGGTAATTCGATATCGGCGGGGGTAGTCATATCGTCACGCAAACTGCCAATCCGGGCATCCAGGCCGGCTTGTTGAAAAATGCCACGCAGTGTTTCCAGACTCTCCAAATAAAACAGGTTGCGGGTATGGCTTTCGGCAATGATCAGAACCCGTCGTGCTGTTGGGCAAATCCGCTCCACCGCCGCTTGCGCCGCCTGAATACACAAAGGCATAAATGCTGTATTAAGATTATTAAAGCCCGCTGGAAACAGGTTGGTATCGACCGGTGCCAGTTTAAAACCAGCGTTACGCAAATCTACTGACGCATAAAACGGCGCCGGTGTTTGCAGCCATTGTTCGCGGAGCCACGCCTCAACATCGGTCTGCCGGTTCAACAAATGCGATTCCAATTGTAGCAATGGACCATTCAGGGCGGTGGTCAGATGCGGCACGGCTGAGCTCATGATGCAGATATCCTTAGGGCTTGTTTATCTTTCAAATCCACCACTTCTGGTGGCTATTTTTGTGTCCGGTAAGGCGGAAATTGCGCCGTGTCGTTATTCTACATCAGCAATTTACAATGCAGGCAGGCGCAAAAATAGTCCCAGCCCTGCGGGTTGTGGCTGAAAAAGCGCCACTTATGTCCATGGATGGACGCTATGCCGGCCCGCCAAGGAGGCGCGCGCCGGTCCGTCTTGCTCGTTGTTTGTTTAGCATAACTACAAAAACGTCGGGAGTGTTTTTGAGCGTAAGCCCCGAAGGGGTGAGATACAGGGATGTATCTCACAAACGGCTTTCCTCGCGCCTGGATTGACGCTTTT
This sequence comes from Methylophaga sp., assembly GCA_965659475.1. Classification (GTDB taxonomy): domain Bacteria; phylum Pseudomonadota; class Gammaproteobacteria; order Nitrosococcales; family Methylophagaceae; genus Methylophaga. The sequence goes on along the minus strand of CBFHWI010000032.1, from coordinate 6,385 downwards.
TCAGTGACAACAAAGGCGGAGATGAAAGGTAAACAAGCCCTAACGTTGGCGACGTTTGCCACCGATTACTGTGATATGGGACACAGATTCCCATTTTCAAGTCATTCATACTTTGCTGAGGTTACAAATTCGGTATGGAGTCCCGTCATTATTGCATTTGCGCATCACTAGCCGGCATTAAAGAAATGGGTTATCTTCAATACTGGCCTTAATAAACATTCATTCATTTTCAGGATCTGCAAAGTCGTGAGTGAAAATTTGACAGAATTTACCGGCCTGAAAGTTATGGTCATTGATGACAGCAAAACGATCCGTCGTAGTGCTGAATCATTGTTGCAGAAAGCAGGCTGTGACGTCATCACCGCGGATAACGGCTTTGAAGCATTGCCAATGATCAGTGCCCAGCACCCTGACATTATGTTTATCGATATTATGATGCCACGCCTGGACGGCTATCAAACCTGTGCTCTGGTGAAAAATAATGCCAAATACCGCGATATTCCAATTATTATGCTATCCAGCAAAGATGGCTTATTTGATCGTGCTAAAGGCAAGGTGGTCGGCGCTGAGCAATATTTGACAAAGCCGTTTACCCGCGATGATTTATTGGGCGCTATTCGCACCCATTTGCTGAATAAAAACAAGGATGGTTGAGCTATATGGCTTTGATTCTGATTGCCGACGATTCGCCGACAGAAGTCTATGTATTACGCAAAATGCTCGAAAAAAACGGGCATGAAGTGATCGTCGCCGAAAATGGTGAACAGGCGATTGAAGTCGCCCATGAAGCCCTGCCACAATTAATTTTAATGGACGTGGTGATGCCGGAACTCAATGGCTTTCAAGCCACCCGCAGGCTGACCAAAGATCCTGAAACCACGCATATTCCCATCGTGATTGTCTCATCCAAACATCAAGAAACAGACAAAATGTGGGGGCTGCGGCAAGGCGCGCGGGGTTATTTAGGCAAACCGGTCACTGAATCGGAATTAATCTCGCAAATCACTGAGCTGTTGGGCAGCTGATATGGCACACATTAACCAACCTGCCGACATCATTGCCCTGCTGCAGGATATCGAGCGGCGTAGCCAGCAACGTGCTGCTGGGCTTAGTCAGCAGGATAATTTACAAGGCGCCTGGAGTGGCATTGGTTTTCGCCTCGCTGATATGCATTTTTTGATTCCACTCGACCATAGCCGCGAAGTCTTTCCGGTGCCGGCGCAAATTACGCCAGTACCTAAATCACAACAATGGATTTTTGGCGTCGCCAATCTGCGCGGTGATTTGTTGCCAATTATTGATTTACAGCTTTATTTGCAGGGCCGCAGCGCCAAAATCGATAAACGCAGCCGGATCATGGTCATCAATCACCCGGATGTATATAGCGGGCTGCTGGTTGATGAAGTCTACGGCCTGAAACATTTTCAACGGCCACCGGAACCCCAGCAAACCAGTTTGCATTTAAATTTACGCCCGTATCTGCGGGGCAGTATCAGTCAGCCGGATCGTCAATGGTATGTGCTGGATTTTCAAAAGCTGGCGGATGACCCGAGATTTATCAATGCCGCTGCTTAACCATTATTTGTCAGGATTGTTGTTATGAATGCCACCCGCCAAGTGTTTTTTGCCTCACTACTCAGCAAAGGCAATCTGCTACATTTGTTATTGCTACTGATTTTTCTGACATTGGCAGGGGGTGGCTTATGGCTGCTGGCCAGCGGTGAGTTTATCCGCGTCCATGCCGAGCCACTGGTCACAGCAGGCATTAGCGGGCTGGCGATTTTATTAGCAGTGTGGATGGCGATTCGCCTGGCTGGGCCGCCGATTAGTAAACTCAAACAATCACTCAACGAAATGGAGTTACAAAATCGGCATAACCAGGATGCAATTTTACGATTACTCGATGAAATGGGCGATTTGGCCGATGGTGATTTAACGGTTTCCGCCACGGTCACCGAAGATATTACCGGCGCTATTGCCGACTCTGTGAACTACACCATTGATGCCTTACGCAGTCTGGTCGAACAAATTAACTCGACGACGTTACAAGTCGCATCGGCTGCGCAAGAAACGCAAGCCACCGCCCTGCATTTAACGGATGCCAGTGAACATCAGGCACATCAAATCACCGAGGTAAGCTCGGCAATCAACCAAATGGCGGCCTCTATAGAGCAGGTGTCGGATAATGCCAGTCAGTCTCAGGAAGTTGCCCGGCAATCAGTGAGTCTAGCCGTGCAGGGGAATAGCGCCGTCAAAAAAGCCATTAATGGTATGGACATTATCCGTGAGCAGATCCAGGAAACCTCTAAACGAATGAAACGGCTGGGCGAAAGCTCACAGCAAATTGGTGAAATTGTTGAGTTAATTAACGACATCGCCGAACAAACCAATATTTTGTCGCTCAATGCTGCCATTCAGGCAGCGATGGCCGGTGAAGCCGGTCGGGGTTTTGCCGTAGTTGCTGATGAGGTACAACGACTGGCGGAACGTTCCGGTAATGCGACCCGACAAATTGATGCCCTGGTAAAAACCATTCAAAGCGATACCAGCGAGGCAATCAGCTCCATGGAGCAAAGTACCTCCGAGGTTGTTTCCGGGGCGCGTCTATCGCAGGATGCTGGCGCATCATTGGAACAAATCGAATCCGTTTCACAACAGCTTGCTGAGTTGATTAACAATATTTCTGATAATGCCAAACAACAGGCAACCGCTGCAGTCAGTACGTCAGAGAGCATGAGCGTTATTCAGGAAATCACCATGCAAACCTCAACAGGTACCAACGAGAGTGCTGCAGCGATTGGCAGGTTACTGCAATTAACCAATGAGCTGCGCAAATCGGTTTCAGGTTTCAAACTACCTTGATCCCGGATGCTGACTGCGGAGACGCCAGATGGCTCAAATTATGACAGGTAATTACAGCGCATTAATGTGGGTGCAGGCGGAGTTGCAAAAGTCACTCTCCATTGCCCTGCAAGCGCTGCAAACCTTTATAGACACCAATGACAACAAGGCTTTGTCGAATTGTGTCGAGCAGCTATATCAGGCCAATGGTACGCTGCAAATGCTCAATCTCAGCGGTGCGCAAATGCTCACCGCCGAAATGCAGGCGCTTTGTCAGCATCTCAGAGAACCAACGCTGGCTGACGGCGATACCGCCAAAGTAACGTTACTGCGCAGTTTGTTATTACTGCCTAATTACCTGCAATTGCTCAGTGAAGCATTTCCGGATCATCCGCTGTGTTTGATCGACAGCATCAATGAACTGCGAGAAATCCGCCAGCAAACACTCTATCGACCACTGGATTTATTCCAACCCGTTCTTACGGTTAGCTTGCCGGAATCAGTGCAGCCGGATCCGCAGCGCAAACCGCCCGTTATTGATATTGCGCCGCAGCAACTGGCAGCCGCCTACCAGCGTTTGCTACTCAGTTGGTTGCAAACAGCTGACGATGCCAGCCTGCGCAAAATGCGCGGTATATTTAATTACCTGCGCCTCGCCAGTCACCAGGAAAAAATTATCCCATTATGGTGGGCCGCCGAAGCGTTGCTGGAAGCATTGTTGCAACGCGGCTTATCGGTTGAAGCCGATATCAAACAATTGCTCGGCAAATTGGCGTCACCGATGAAAATTGTTGGCGAGCAAAGTGAAGATGTCCTGTTACCCGTGTTTCCAGAAACATTGCTGCAGCAATTGTTGTTGATAGCTGCCCGGGCCAGCAGCCGCGGTTTACTGGTTAGCAGTCTGAAACACACTTATCAGATCAGTTTTTTTGATCAACAAAAAGTCATTTACGGCATTAGCGACAACGCACTTGATGATGCGCATGACGCCTTACTCGAAGAATTACAAAAACTAAAAACGCAGATTGATGCTTTTGAACAATCGGCCCCTGATGCGGCAGATGTATTGGCAGATATCGATCAGCAGCTGCTGAGCATGGCCGACACCATGTCCTTGCTCAATCAACCGGCTGGTTATGAATTATTACAAAAACAACATCAGCAACTGGCGACATTTGCTGAACAGACACCACAGAACGCTAATCAAACGCTGACTGAACTCGCTGACAGCCTGTTACTACTCGAATCTCAGTTACGCCAGCGTGGCGGCGACAGACCTGGTATTGATGGTGCCGAATTACAACAAGCCGTGGTGCAGGAATGCTTGTTTGAACTGGGCAATATCAAAGAAAATCTGACCATTGCTGCGCAGCAAGGTGATATTCCCAGTGAGCTGATTGCCAGCACTTGCTCAGGCCTGCAACTGATCACCGGCAGTTTGGAAATGCTCAATCTGAATGCAGCCGCTGATTTACTTCAGGCGACTGTCAGCAAACTGCAAACAGCACCTTTTGATCAGCAGCTGACGTCGATCGCCATTCAACAACTGGCCGAAATCTTATCGGCAGCTGAGTTGTATATGGAATCCATTCAGCAACATGGTCATTCTGCTTCGCAATTAATCGACTATTCACAACAGATCCTTGCGCAATTCGGTGATGCCAGCGCCTCGGAAATTATCAAAGTAGACCTTGAAACCGCTGACGCAGCAGAAGTAACGGCACCATCCAGATCAGCAAATTTAACCGGCGTAGCCCGCTATATTGCCCGGCAGTCCGGCAATGAAAAGCCCTTGACCTCGGTAGAACGTTATATAAAGCAACAATCGGCATCGACCATTTCATCGCCAGATAAACCGCTGACCTCGGTCGATTTATACATTCAGCAGCAAACTGCCATTAACGAAGATGAAATTGCATCCGCTGATAACAACAACGCGACACAAAGTTTCAACGAAGCCGAAGCCAGTAGTAATGACCTAGCACCGGTTGATGACGATGGGGCACCCATTGATTTCAGTTTTGAAAACGATCCCCATCCAGAGCCTGAGCCTGAGCCTGAGTCAGAGTCAGAGTCAGAGTCAGAGTCAGAGTCAGAGTCAGAGTCAGAGTCAGAATATGAATATGAATATGAATATGAATATGAACTTTATATTGATATGGATGATATTCCACCGCCCGCAGAAGCAGTGGAAACGTCGATGCGCCCGGATTGGGAAGCTCCGCTATCGATATCTGATACGCAAACTGAACAACGACACACAGCAACTGAGCCAGCGGGCTTTGCCGAAGGTATCGATCCAGAAATTGCCGAGGTTTTTTTAGAAGAAGCCGAGGAAGTGCTTGCTGAATTGCACCAGTTAATCCCCAACTGGCAACAAGAGCACAACACGCAAATACTCGGGGATATCCGCCGGCATTTTCATACCTTGAAAGGCAGTGGGCGCATGGCCGGCGCGATGGCCGTTGGTGATTTGGCCTGGTCCATCGAAGATCTGCTTAATCGTGTATTGGAAGGAGTCGCCGTTGATACTGAGAAACTGACAGAACTGCTGCTATATACACCACCAGCCGTCGTCGATCTGGTTAACCGTTTCAGCCATGGCGATAGGGAAACTAGTCAGGCAGCACAACAGTTGGCAGAACAGGCAGGCTTGTTGCGTGCGGGATTAGAAACAAGCAGTCTGGCTGTACCCGAAAACACCAGTGAAACTGAAGAAACCAGATCCTCATTGCCAGAAAACGACCATGGCGGCGAACGACTGTTAACATCTGTTGACCGCTATTTACTGAAACAATCAGCAGCGGCAGCGGAGTCATTCAGCCAACCATTAACCACTGTTGATTTATACATACAACAACAGGCAGACAAAGCCGCTGAGTCAACCAGCGCCGTTGAAAACGCTATTCAAACGCTTGCCGAAGCCAAAGCCGAAGCCAAAGCCGAAGCCGAAGCCGAAGCCGAAGCCGAAGCCGAAGCCGACAATATTATTGATGAAGATGCCGAATTACTGGATATCTTCCTCAGCGAAGCCCGCCAGCATATGCTGACTTTGATCGAAAATGGTCATCATCTGCAGGTCGGGGATTGCATTGATAAACCCCAATTGAGTGCAGCCCACTCCCTGAAAGGCTGTGCCAATATTGCTGGCGTGACGCCGGTCGCCTTGATTGCCACCGAATTGGATCAAGCGCTCAGAGCGTTGCATCGCCAGCAACACGCCCTCAACAGCGATGATTTACAACTGATCCGGCAGATTTATCAGAATCTCAGTCATCTGGTGGAAACCATCAATGATGGTAGCAACGATCCTGATATCAGCTTATTACATCAGCAACTTCAGAGCTTACAATCGGCCGCTGACGCGTCCGAGAGCGAACAAGTGACCGCGATGGATCCGGAGCAACTGGTTAGTTTCCTTGAGGAAACCGATGTCCTGCTGGATCGTTACAGCCGCCAGCTGACCGAATGGCAGCAAACCAACGGGCAAACTCAACAAACAGCACTGCACGATACCTTGCATACGCTTGCTGATAACGCACAA
>CBFHWI010000031.1:0-21091 GCA_965659475.1 Methylophaga sp. | reverse complement strand
ATTATCGTCAAACACGGTGAAGACGGTCGTGTGGTGCGCTTGCGTGATTTAGCGCGGGTCGAACTGGCGGCACAAAACTACGACAACATCGGTTATCTCGATGACAGTCTGGCGCTGCCGGTGGTGATTTTCCAGCGGCCGGGTTCCAATGCATTGCAAACCGCTGAGGCGCTGCGTAGTGAAATGCGCAATATTGCCAAATCAATGCCATCGGGTCTGGAACACCAGATCATCTACGATCCGACACAATTTATCGCTCGCTCTATTGAAAAAATTTACCTGACCATTTTTGAAGCTATTTTGCTGGTCATCTTGGTCGTTATGCTGTTTTTACAAAGCTGGCGGGCATCGCTGATCCCGATTGTTGCCATTCCGGTGTCGTTGATCGGTACCTTTGCGGTGATGTCGGCGCTGGGTGTGTCACTGAATAATTTATCTTTGTTCGGGTTGGTGCTGGCCATTGGTATTGTGGTCGATGATGCCATCGTGGTGGTCGAAAACGTCGAGCGTTATATCCGTGAGGGCTTTAGCCCCAAAGAAGCGGCTCATAAGACCATGGATGAGGTCGGTATGGCGCTGGTGGCGATTGCGGTTGTGTTGTCAGCCGTGTTTATTCCGGCGGCGTTTATTAGTGGTATTTCCGGGGCGTTTTATCAGCAATTTGCGTTAACCATTGCCACGGCAACCATTATTTCGTTGATTGTGTCGCTGACTTTATCACCAGCCATGGCGGCCCTGCTGTTAAAACCTCATGAACATGAACCGCCGCCGGCCACAGGCTTTTTGGGCGTGATAACGCACCCGTTTAAATCCTTCGGCCGGGGATTTAATCGCAGCTTTGAATGGCTGGGCGATCGCTATTCAGCATTGACGCGGCGATTATTGCGGATCACGGCTTTGATGTTAATTGTTTATCTGGGCTTGATAGTACTGACCGGTGTGGGCTTCAAGCAAGTGCCGACGGGTTTTATTCCAGAGCAGGATCAGGGCTATCTGATTAACGTTCTGCAGTTACCACCCGGCGCCTCGTTGGATCGTACCGATGTCGTGGTGCGCGAAGCCGCGCAAAAACTTCGCGAAGTCCCGGGCGTTGCCCATGCTGTGCAATTTGTTGGCCTGGATGGCCCGACCTTTACCAATGCCTCGAATTCGGCTGTTATTTTCACGCCGTTTGATTCGTTCGATGATCGTATTGCCGCGGGTTTAACCATAGACGATATTCAGGGCGGCGCGCAGCAGGCCTTATCGCAGCTTGATGGGGCGGTTGCCTTTGCTATCAAACCACCACCGGTGCGTGGCATGGGTAATGCGGGCGGTTGGAAATTGTATATTCAGGACCAGACCGGGCTTGGCAAAGAACGACTTGAGGAAGTGACCCAGCAGGTTATTGCTGCCGCTAATCAGACCGACGGTTTGTCGTCGGTGTTTACTTTTTATAATTCGGGTACGCCGCGGATCTATGCTGATGTGGATCGTACCCGCGCCGAAATGCTGGAAGTGCCGGTGCAAAATGTCATTGATACCCTGGAAATTTATCTGGGCTCACGTTATATCAATGACTTTAATTTCCTGAACCGGACTTTCCGTGTCATAGCGCAGGCTGATGGGCAATTCCGTGATGAACCGGAAGATATTGCCAAGCTGCGTACCCGTTCAGAAAATGGTGCAATGGTGCCGATAGGTTCAATTGCCACGTTTGAGGAAATCACCGGACCTATCCGGGTGCCGCATTACAACCTTTATCCGGCGATTGAAGTGCAGGGCAGTACCGCAGCGGGTTATTCCAGCGGTGAGTCAATTGCCATTATGGAACAGTTGCTGGCAGAAACGCTGCCCGATGGCATCAGTTATGAGTGGACAGAGCTGGCATTACAGGAAAAGCTGGCCGGTAATACGGCATTTATGGCGTTTGCGCTTGCGGTGGTCTTTGTATTTTTGTTGCTGGCGGCACTTTATGAAAGCTGGTTATTGCCACTGGCGGTGATTCTGATCGTGCCGATGTGTTTGCTGGCCGCCATCAGTGGCGTGGCGATGCGGGGTATGGATAATAATATTCTGGTGCAGATTGGCTTTATTGTGTTGATTGGTCTGGCATCGAAAAATGCCATATTGATTGTCGAATTTGCCAAGCAGGCCGAAGCCCGTGGCCTCAACCGGATTGATGCAGCCGTTGAAGCAGCGCGCACGCGTTTGCGGCCAATTTTGATGACCTCAATGGCATTTATTCTGGGTGTTGTGCCCTTGGTTATTGCCAGCGGCGCCGGCGCTGAAATGCGCCAGGCTTTGGGCACAGCGGTGTTTTTCGGCATGATCGGTGTGACTTTATTTGGTTTATTGTTTACCCCGGTGTTTTATGTAGTTTGCCGCTGGTTTGCCAGTCGCTATGAGCAGCGACGTATCGCTGGTAATCCTTAGTCAACTGCTGTTAACCTAAAACTATGGCACAACAAAGACCCCAATCCGGTAAACAGATAGATCGGCAAAAGCTCGATAAAGTCGTGGCGGATGCAAGGCGCTCTGCCAAAGACAGATTAGCGGGGTATCGTGAACAATCGCTGCGTTTGCATCCGTGGATTTGCGGTCGTTGTGGTCGCGAATTTACCCGTGTCAATTTGCATGAACTGACCGTGCATCATATTGATCATAATCATGATAATAATCCGTCAGATGGCAGTAATTGGGAAAATCTGTGCCTGTATTGCCATGATCACGAGCATCAGAAAAATATTGATAAGGTTCGGGGCTTTACCGGACTTGCAGATAAGCCTGCCGAAAAAACCACATTTAATCCGTTTGCTGACTTAAAAGGTTTGCTCGACAAATCCTGATGCCTGTACCGGCTGGGAAACTCAGTAGCCTGAACAGAGTCCCAAAGTCATGTTTTTGGCAAATAAAAGGAGATAAAAAATGAAAAATCTTGCTGCTCTGATATTACTGATCAGCTGCGCGCCGGCAATGGCGACTGTCATTACCATGAATGAAGTTAACGATGAAGGGACCGTAAAAGCAATTGGCACCCTGACAGTGACCGAGTCAGCCTATGGTTTGGTGTTTTCGCCGGATTTACAGGGCTTAACGCCAGGTTTACATGGCTTTCATTTGCATCAGAATAATGATTGCTCGCCAGCTGAAAAAGATGGCCAAATGGTTCCGGCTTTAGCGGCAGGTGGTCATTATGATCCGCGCAATACCGGTAAACATGGCACGCCCTGGGGCGAAGGCCACGCCGGTGATTTACCGGCTTTATATGTTGATGAAAACGGCAATGCCAATCAGCCAGTTCTGGCGCCACGTCTCAGAAACAGTGATTTACCAGGCCGCGCCCTAATGATCCATGCAGGCGGTGACAACCACAGTGATCATCCGGCGCAGCTTGGTGGCGGTGGTGCCCGGGTTGCCTGTGGTGTGGTTTACTGATTAATTACCGCTAAATCCTGAGGTTCAGGATGCCGCATTGGCTTTTGCTGATGCGGCATTTTTATTGACTGGAAGACGGATCACGATTATCAGACCGCCGAGTTCATTACGTTTTGCCGCAATATCTCCCTGATGGGCCGTAACAGCCCGTGTGGCGATTGTTAACCCTAAGCCGCTGCTGTTTTGTTGTCTGGCCTGTTCACCTTTAAAAAACGGTTGGAATAACTTCGTTAATTCGCTTTCAGTAACGCCTGGACCGTTATCACTGACGCTGATTTCAATCAGTTGGCCAACGCAATGCGCCACTAAACGGATATTGCCCTGTTCAGGGGTAAATTTAATGGCATTTCGCAACACATTTTCCACTGCTCGAAGCACCAGTTCGGGCTTGCCTATCATCGGTAAGTGCGGATCAATTTCAGCATGGATGTCGATGCGTTTATCGGTGGCTTCATAGCGCCCATCGTCTAATAAGTCTTCCAATAGCGGCGACAAATCGAAGTGTTGCTGTGCTGTACTGTCAGCTGCCAGCGTATCCAGACGAGATAAGTTCAATAAATCGCCAATCAGCAAATCAATGCGTTGTGACTCACGCTCTATGCGTGCCAGTACCTCGGCGGTTTTATCGGGTTGTTGCTGGCTAATACCTATGGCCGCCTGCATCCGTGCCAAAGGGGAACGCAACTCATGGGACACATCGTGTAATAAATTACGCTGAGCGCTGACCAGTTGTTCAAGCTTGGTGGTCATGGCATCAAAATTATGGCCCAGCTCTGCCAGTTCATCTTTACGCCGGCCCATAGCCGGGCTCACCCGGGTGGATAAATCACCGGCTGCAACAGATGCAAAACCGCGGCGTAAATGCCGTATCGGCTGGGTAAACCACCAGGCTAGCAGCGCGCTGAACAACAAACCGCTGAGGATGCCAGCTGACAGTAATAGCAGTACCGGCTGTGGTTTTGGGTTTTTTACGATGGCAGCTTTGACAGGCTGCACCACGTGATGCGGAATAAACAGTAAAACCTGGCCGCCATCAGCCAGTTCAATCAGCCGGATAGAGCGCAGCTGTGGGATATCATCAAATAATTGCCTGATGGCACGACGTTGATCGACAGGTAACGCGCGCTCAAGCAGTTCCTGGTTGTTATTGTCCAGTGCATAGACTTCAGGGTTACCCATAGCCGTCTGGTCATTGAGAAAATCAATCAACGGCTGGCGACCACCATACTGCGCGATATCAGCAGCATCTGAAACCAGCCAGGCAGCTTGCCGACCAAGTTGTACCGGCGCATTGGCAACCTGCTGGTTAAATTGTTGTTGCCGCAACAACATTGCGCTGCCGACCGTCAAACTGGCGACTAGTAAGGCGAGTAAAAAAGCAAAAAAGAATTTCCAGAATAATCGGCCCATATCAATCCTTTATTTGATCAGCTGGTAGCCTTTGCCGCGCACCGTCTGAATATAGGCATGACCATCTTGCTGGGCCCCCAATTTGTGGCGAATGCTGCTCATATGCACATCAATACTGCGATCAAAACGGGCTAGCGGCCGGCCCAGCGCAATTTCCGACAAGGTGTTTTTGTCTACCACCTGGCCGGCATGACGGGCCAGAGTTTCCAGTAAGCTGAACTCGGTGCTGGTCAATTCCAGCGGCTTATCAAACCAGGTGGCCTTGCGTTGTTGGGGCCATAATTGCAGCGGACCATTTTGCAGGCGCTGCGCTTCCAGCGGCTGAGCGCTGTTTTCACTGCGTCGTAAAATCGCTTTGATACGGGCAATCAGCTCACGTGGGGTGCAGGGCTTGGGAACATAATCATCGGCGCCGTTTTCAAGGCCAAGGATGCGATCAACATCATCGCCTTTGGCGGTAAACATCAGGACCGGCACATTGCTTTCTGCTCTGAGTGCACTGAGCACTTGTGTACCGCTGATATCGGGCAGCATGATATCGAGAATGACAATATCAAATTGACCGGTCAATGCCTGATCTAAACCAGTTTGGCCAGTAAAACAGGTGGTTACGGTAAATTTTTCTTCGCGCAAATAGTCTTCAAACAGACCGGCGAGCACTTCATCATCATCAATGATCAGAACATGGTTCATTGCAGGATCTCAGCAAGATTTTAATCAATAATAAGGATATGTGAGCTAAAGCCAATTGTTATCGGCCTTATTTACCTGAATTTACACGATAAAACGCGCATTTACAGAGATTCATTGAATACTGTTTACTAAGTCGGGCCGAGACGTTAGAAACGGTATCAGGCTGATAATTTGTCACAACAGGAGAGCTGCAATGCGTAAAATTTTAATACCACTGGCACTGTTACCTTTACTGGCTCTAACAGGCCCATTACTGGCACATGACCATGTCAAAGAAGGCGATAAAACGACATGTGAGCATAAAAAGCATTATAAAAAGTCAGGTTATCACCAGAAAATGCTGGACGAGTTGAATCTGACCGATGCCCAACAAACGCAAATTAAAGATCTGAAAAAAGCTTACTGGCAGGATAATCGTCAGGCCATCAAAGCTGGCTGGCATTCACGTATAGAAATGATGCAATTGAGTTATACCGAGTCGGTAGATCAAGCTAAATTAGACAATCTGATTGCCGAGTCCAGTGAAGCCTATTCGGACAAACTGGCTGAAAAAGCGGCGTTGAACAGTGCTGTTTTTAATGTGCTGACGGGCGAGCAACAGCAGCAGTTGCAACAAAAAATGGCAGCGTACCAAGCTCAACACGACGCTCGCAAAAGCAACTAACCTGTGAAGTTTATCTAGCTAAAAAGCCATCCTTAACGGGTGGCTTTTTTATTTGCCAGCTTTCTGCCTGAGCATGTCGATGACTGCCTGACTGTCCGGCCTGACATTACGCCAGATAAAAAATGCTTCCGCCGCTTGCTCTACCAGCATACCCAGACCATCAAATGCCTGCTGCACATCATGCTGTTTGGCCCACTGCACAAAAGCCGTGTCTTTATCGCCATACATCAAGTCATAACAAGCAGCGCCATCGGCGATTATTTCAGGTGCAATAGGCGGCACTTCGCCATGTAAACTTGCTGCCGAAGCATTAATTAATAAATCAAACTGGCCGTTGATATCTTGCCAGCCGCCACCATTAATCGTGCCCAGATCCCGAAAGTCATGGGCTAAATCCACGGCCTTTTGCGCGGTGCGATTGGCAATAAACAAACTGTCAGGACTGAGCGCCATTAACGGCTCGATAACACCCCGCGAGGCGCCGCCGGCACCGAGTAACAATATCCGTTTGCCACTGACTTGCAGCTGATGATTATTCAGCAAATCCCGGCACAGGCCGACACCATCAGTGTTATCACCAAATAAGTGACCATTTTGATCAATCACCACGGTATTTACCGCACCGGCCCGCTGCGCCCGATCACTGAGATTTTCAATCAATGACCACATGGTTTCTTTATAAGGGACGGTGACATTCAGACCCTTTAATTTCAGGGCATCGTGCAATTGCTGAATTTGGCCGGCCACATCATCAGGGTAAATATCAATCGCCCGGTACTCGATTGACTGGCCGGTTTGCTTGGCAAAGGCCTGATGGATTTTCGGCGATTTACTATGACTTATAGGGTGGCCAATGACCGCATATTGATCAGTCATGATCACCTCGTAGTGTCTGTGCCACTTGTTTGGCAAAATAAGTCAGAATGCCGTCAGCGCCAGCACGCTTGAAAGCCAGTAAACTCTCGTTAATCACATCATTAATCAGCCAGCCATTTTCAATCGCTGCTTGCAGCATCGCATATTCACCGCTGACCTGATAAACAAACGTTGGTTTTTGGAAAGTTTGTTTGACCCGGTACAGCACATCCAGATAGGGCATGCCGGGTTTAACCATGACCATATCGGCACCTTCCTGAATATCGAGCGCCACTTCATGTATGGCTTCATCACTATTAGCAGGATCCATCTGGTAACTGAATTTGTTGCCGCCGCCAAGATTGCCTGCACTGCCGACCGCATCGCGAAACGGGCCGTAAAAACTGGAGGCATACTTAGCGGAATAGGCCATGATCCGGGTATGGATATAACCCGCTTGTTCAAGCGCGCTGCGAATCGCACCAATGCGGCCATCCATCATATCTGATGGTGCGACGACATCCGCGCCGGCCTCGGCATGGGAAAGCGCTTGTTTGACCAAAACATCAACGGTTTGGTCGTTAATGATGTAACCACTGTCATCAATCAGACCATCCTGACCATGCGTAGTAAAAGGGTCCAATGCCACATCGGTCATCAGACCTAATTGCGGGAATTCGCTTTTTAATGCGCGCACTGCACGCTGCGCCAATCCATCAGGATTAAAGGCTTCGGCTGCATCCAGCGATTTTTTACCGGGCGGGGTCACCGGAAACAAGGCCAGCATCGGAATACCTAATTGCACAGCGGTTTCAGCTTCTTTAAGCAATAAATCAATACTTAAACGTTCGACGCCAGGCATTGATGGTACTGGCTGACGCTGGTTTTCACCTTCCACCACAAACAAAGGGTAAATCAGATCATCAGTGCTGAGCTTATGCTCGCGCATCAGGCGCCGGGAAAAATCATCCTTGCGCATTCGTCGAGGCCGTTGCCGGGGATAGGCCGCTAAATCAAAAAACTGCCGGGTCATAAGTTTCGCCATCGTTGTAAGCTGCGCTTCATAGTACCGTTGGCCACGGCGATTGTCATCGTTTTTGCCGTGGACGCAACAAGGGCATATGCGCTAAAATTGCAAAGATTTTGTCCGGGGAGAGCGTCACGTTCGCCCCCTGTATTTTTACCTGGTGGAGGTTCCCCTTGCGTACAGCGGCGCTATTAGCTCTTGAAGATGGCACAGTCTTTCACGGCGAATCAATTGGGGCAGTGGGGCAATCTGTCGGTGAAGTAGTGTTTAACACCGCCATGACCGGTTATCAGGAAATTCTGACTGATCCGTCCTATTGCCGGCAAATTGTCACGTTAACTTATCCGCATATTGGTAATGTTGGCGTCAACAAAGACGACGAAGAATCCGACAGCATTTATTGCAGTGGTTTGATTATCCGTGAATTGTCACCCGTGATGTCCAGCTGGCGCGGTGAAGCAGCGCTTGATAAATACCTCGAGCAGCATAATGTGGTGGGACTTGCCGGTATTGATACCCGTAAGCTAACCCGGTTACTACGGGAAAAAGGTGCACAAAAAGGCTGCATCGTTGCCGGTGATAACATCGACGTTAATGCAGCGATTGAAGCTGCGCGCGGTTTTGCTGGTTTAAAAGGCATGGATTTAGCCAAAGAAGTCAGCACCAAAACACCTTATGAATGGACCGAGACGACCTGGCAGCTGGATGGTCAGCCACGCAAGGCCGAGCAACGTTTCCATGTGGTGGCTTACGATTATGGCATCAAGAAAAACATTATGCGTATGCTGGTGGAACGCGGCTGCAAACTGACCGTTGTACCCGCACAATTGCCGCCAGAAGAAGTCGAGAAGCTCAATCCGGATGGTATTTTCTTATCGAATGGTCCCGGTGATCCTGAGCCTTGCGATTACGCCATTAAATCGATTCAGTATTTTTTAGACAAAGGCATGCCGATATTTGGTATTTGCCTCGGCCATCAATTGCTGGCACTGGCCTGCGGCGCGAAAACCGAAAAAATGAAATTTGGTCATCATGGGGCCAACCATCCGGTACAGGAAATGTTGGCGGGGCTGGTCATTATTACCAGTCAGAATCACAGCTTTGCGGTAGATGAAAGCACCTTGCCGGATGATGTGGAAACGACGCATCGCTCATTGTTTGATGGCACGCTGCAGGGTATTCATCACAAAACTAAACCGGCTTTCAGTTTTCAGGGTCATCCTGAGGCCAGCCCCGGTCCGCAGGATGCTGCGCCCTTATTCGATCACTTTATCGACCTACTCGAACAAGCGACAGGTAAATAACCCACGATGGCTAAACGTACAGATATTAAAAGCATTCTGATTCTTGGTGCCGGCCCGATTGTTATCGGCCAGGCCTGTGAATTCGACTACTCCGGCGCTCAGGCTTGTAAAGCACTGCGTGAGGAAGGCTATCGGGTGATTTTGGTTAACTCCAATCCCGCCACCATCATGACCGATCCGAATATGGCGGATGCCACGTATATCGAGCCGGTCACCTGGCAGGCGGTTAGCAAGATTATTGAAGTCGAGCGTCCGGATGCGATTTTGCCAACCATGGGCGGCCAGACAGCGCTGAACTGTGCGTTGGACCTGGAAAAAAATGGCGTGCTGGAAAAATTCGGCGTCGAAATGATCGGCGCCGATAGTGCAGCTATTAACAAAGCCGAAGACCGCGATTTGTTCCGCGCCGCGATGCGTAAGATTGGTCTGGATATGCCGCTGTCTGAGATTGCGCATAATCTTGAAGAAGCATTGGAAATTCAGAAGCAGTTTGGTTTCCCGGTCATTATCCGTCCTTCATTTACCATGGGCGGCAGTGGCGGTGGTATTGCTTATAACCGCGAAGATTTTATTGATATTTGCCAGCGTGGTCTGTATCTCAGTCCAACCAATGAATTATTGATAGATGAATCGATCATTGGCTGGAAAGAGTATGAGATGGAGGTGGTGCGCGACAAAAATGACAATGCCATCATCATCTGCTCGATCGAAAACTTCGATCCGATGGGCGTACATACCGGTGATTCGATAACCGTTGCACCGGCACAAACGCTGACCGATAAAGAATATCAAATGATGCGTAATGCCTCGTTGGCGGTATTGCGTGAAATCGGTATTGAAACCGGTGGCTCCAATGTGCAGTTTGCCGTGAATCCTGAAAACGGCCGGCTGATTATTATCGAAATGAATCCACGGGTATCGCGTTCTTCAGCGCTGGCTTCTAAAGCGACCGGTTTCCCGATTGCCAAAGTGGCTGCCAAACTGGCAGTCGGCTACACCCTCGATGAGTTGCAAAACGAAATTACCGGTGGTGTGACACCGGCATCGTTTGAGCCGACTATCGACTATGTAGTCACCAAGGTACCGCGCTTTACCTTTGAAAAATTCCCGCAAGCGGATAACCGGCTGAGCACACAGATGAAGTCGGTTGGTGAAGTCATGGCAATTGGCCGTAACTTCCAGGAATCGCTGCAAAAAGCCCTGCGTGGTCTGGAAATTGATCGTGATGGTTTGGCCGAGATTCTGGATCTTAAAGATGAAAATGCCGAAGCGACTTTACGTCGCGAGTTAAGCCTGCCGGGTTCTGATCGCTTGTGGTATGTGGCCGATGCTTTCCGTTACGGCATTAGTTTTGATGAGATTCAGCTACTGAGCCAGATCGATCCGTGGTTCCTGATTCAGGTTCAGGAAATTGTCGATATCGAAAATCAGCTGAAAGAGCGTTCGTTGAGTGATATTGATGCCGTTGAATTACGCCGTTTAAAAGGTAAGGGGTTTGCTGATTCACGGTTGGCCAAATTACTGCACAAAACTGAAAAACAAGTGCGTAGCTACCGCCACCAAGTAGGTGTGCGACCAATCTATAAACGGGTTGATACCTGTGCTGCGGAATTTTCAACCAGCACTGCGTATATGTACTCAAGCTACGATGATGAGTGCGAATCCAACCCGAGTGATCGTGACAAAATCATGATTCTGGGTGGCGGTCCAAATCGGATTGGTCAGGGCATTGAGTTTGACTATTGCTGCGTACATGCGGCGTTGGCACTGCGTGAAGATGGTTATGAAACCATTATGGTTAACTGTAACCCTGAAACGGTTTCGACCGATTACGATACGTCTGACCGGCTGTATTTTGAGTCGCTGACTTTGGAAGATGTACTGGAAATTGTCGCCCTGGAAAAACCCAAAGGCGTCATTGTCCAGTTTGGCGGCCAGACACCGTTGAAACTGGCACGCGCTTTAGAAGCTGCCGGTGTGCCGATTATTGGTACCTCACCGGATGCCATTGATCACGCTGAAGATCGTGAGCGCTTCCAGCAAATGGTCGAAAAATTGGGCTTATTGCAGCCACCAAATCGTTTAGCACATTCTATTGATACCGCTGTGTCATTAGCAGCTGAAGTCGGTTATCCGCTGGTTGTGCGTCCATCCTATGTATTGGGCGGCCGGGCGATGGAAATCGTTTATAACGAAGAAGAGTTACAACGTTATATGCTGACCGCCGTATCGGTTTCCAATGATTCACCGGTGTTACTGGATCGTTTTCTTGATGATGCAATTGAAGTCGATGTTGATGCCATTTGTGACGGCAAAGATGTGCTGATTGGCGGCATCATGGAACATATCGAACAAGCGGGTGTGCATTCTGGTGACTCGGCTTGTGCGATCCCGCCTTATAGCTTGAGCCCGGCGATTATGGACCAGCTGCGCGTGCAGGTCGCTCAAATGGCCCGTGAACTTGGCGTTGTTGGTTTGATGAATACCCAGTTTGCTATTCAGGGTGATCGCATCTTTATCCTGGAAGTGAATCCTCGTGCGTCACGGACCGTGCCATATGTGTCTAAAGCGATTGGTGTGCCATTAGCCAAAGTCGCTGCCCGTTGTATGGCCGGCCGCAGTTTAGCCGAGCAAGGCGTTACTAAAGAAGTGATCCCAAGTTATTACTCGGTTAAAGAAGCGGTATTCCCGTTTATTAAATTTCAGGGTGTCGATCCGATCCTCGGCCCAGAAATGAAATCGACCGGTGAAGTGATGGGGGTAGGCCGAAGTTTTGGTGAAGCGTTCGCTAAATCACAGCTAGCAGCTTCTGTCAGTTTGCCAACCGGCGGTAAAGCGTTTATTTCCGTACGTGAAGCTGATAAGAGTTCTGTGGTTGCCATTGCCCGTGATTTGTTGAGCCTGGGCTTTGAATTACTGGCCACCCGTGGTACACAACAGACCTTGACAGAGGCCGGCGTGCACTGCGAACGTGTCAAGAAAGTGGCTGAAGGTCAGCCGCACATCGTTGATATGATTAAAAACGATGAAATTTCATTGATTGTAAATACCACTGAAGGTCGTCAGGCGGTGGCTGATTCGCGGGAAATTCGCCGTGCTGCATTGCAGCATCAGGTTAATTACACCACAACACTGGCTGCTGCACGGGCAACCATTCTGGCGCTTAACTGCGAAGATAGTGTATCAGTGAATCGTTTGCAGACTTTACACGGAGAATTAGCGTAATGGCTGTGCCAATTACTTTACGTGGTGCCGAAGCACTGAAAGCCGAATTGCATGAATTAAAAACGGTCAAAAGGCCGGCTGTTGTAGAAGCGATTTCGGAAGCGCGGGCGCATGGCGATTTAAAAGAAAATGCCGAGTATCATGCGGCCCGGGAACAACAAAGTTTTATTGAAGGCCGTATTCAGGAGCTTGAATCAACTTTGGGTAATTCGCAGGTCATCGATCCGTCGACATTGCCGCAAGATGGTCGGGTGGTGTTTGGTGTCACCGTTGAATTACTGAATATTGATACGGATGCACAGGTCAGCTATCAGATTGTTGGCGATTACGAGTCAGATATTAAGCAAAACCGTATCTCAATTTCATCACCGATTGCCCGGGCGCTGATTGGTAAAGAAATTGACGATGTTGCCACCGTACAGGCACCAGGCGGCGCGATTGAATATGAAATTGTCGCTATTCATTATCAGAGCTGATCATTGTGGCTTACGCTGATTTTTCCGGAGAACGTTTACTGCTGACCCTATGGGTAGGTAGTTTGTGGGCTATCGGTTATTTAGCTGTGCCGCTGGCATTTGCAACGCTTGATACGACAATCGCTGCTGAATATGCCGGCACCTTATTTTATGCCGTCAATATCATTGGCCTGGTTAGTGGCGCGATGTTGCTGCTCGGCAAATTATTTATGGAACGGCTGCAAATTACACGTTCATGGCGTTTTTGGCTGTTGTTGATCATGCTGGCATTGACTTTGGTGTTCACCGTTTATATTCAGCCAGAAATTGCGGCCGTTAAAGCCATTGCTGACTGGCGAGCTGATAGTGCCTTAGCCGAACGTTTTGATGATTTGCACCGGCTCAGTGAAGATCTATATTTAATGCTCAGTGTGCTGGGGTTGATTATGGTTTTGACCGCTGATAAAAAAGCCGCAGCAAATTGGACCCATGGCGAGAAGTAAATCCAGTCAAAGCTGGCTGAAAGAGCATTTTGACGATCCTTTTGTCAAAAAAGCCCAGCAAAAAGGCTATCGCTCGCGCGCGACATTTAAGCTCGAAGAAATTGACCTGAAAGACAAATTAATCCGGTCGGGCATGACGGTTGTCGATTTGGGTGCGGCCCCCGGCGGCTGGTCAGATTATGCGTTACACAAAGTGGGCGACAAAGGCACGGTCATCGCTTTAGACATTTTGCCAATGACGCCTTTGACCGGCGTGCACTTTATCGAAGGTGATTTTCGTGAAGCCGAAGTGCTGGAAAAATTAGAAAGCATTGTCGGTGATCAGCAAATTGATCTTGTATTATCTGATATGGCCCCCAATATCACTGGGGTAGATGCCATCGATCAACCGGGCAGTATGTATTTAGTAGAACTGGCATTGGATTTTGCCAGTCAGCACTTAAGTAAACACGGTGATTTTCTGGTCAAAGTTTTTCAAGGCGAAGGTTTTGAACCATTTTTGAAGGCAATGCGAGCACAATTTACGAAAGTAATTACCCGTAAACCAGAAGCATCGCGGGCGCGCAGCCGGGAAGTGTATTTGCTCGGCAGAGGTCGAAAATAATGCCGTTAACTAAAAGGGCTAGAGGTAACAACATTGAGTGACATGATGAAAAATATTGTTTTATGGGTTGTCATCGCCATGGTGCTGATGTCGGTGTTCAATAATTTTGGCCCGCAGCAATCCAAACAAAGCGAAATGGACTACTCGACCTTTATCAGCAGTGTTAAAGAAGGTGCGGTCAGAAATGTTGATATCCAGGGTCGTACCATCAGTGGTGAACTGAGTGATGGCAGCAAATTTACAACTTTCAGCCCGGATTATGATCCCGGCTTGATTGGTGATTTGCTGGATAACGGCGTGGCGATTAAAGCCGAACCAGCTGAGAAAACTGGTTTGCTGATGCAGATCTTTATTTCTTGGTTCCCAATGCTGCTGTTGATTGGTGTGTGGATTTTCTTTATGCGCCAAATGCAAGGTGGTGGCGGTAAAAACCCGATGTCATTCGGTAAAAGCAAAGCCCGCATGCTCAATGAAGATCAGGTCAAAGTGACTTTCAAAGATGTTGCTGGCGTTGAAGAAGCTAAAGAAGAAGTTCATGAGCTGGTCGATTTTCTCCGTGATCCGGGCAAATTCCAAAAACTGGGCGGTCGTATTCCGCGCGGTATTTTGATGGTCGGCTCACCGGGTACTGGTAAAACGCTACTTGCTAAAGCTATTGCCGGTGAAGCTAAAGTGCCGTTTTTCACCATTTCCGGTTCAGACTTTGTCGAAATGTTCGTTGGTGTCGGTGCTTCGCGTGTGCGTGACATGTTCGAACAAGCTAAAAAACATGCACCGTGCATTATCTTTATTGACGAGATTGATGCGGTCGGTCGTCACCGTGGTGCTGGTCTGGGCGGTGGTAACGATGAACGTGAACAAACCTTAAACCAATTGCTGGTGGAAATGGATGGTTTCGAAGGCAATGAGGGTGTCATTATTATTGCTGCTACCAACCGTCCTGATGTGTTGGATCCGGCGTTATTGCGTCCGGGGCGTTTTGACCGCCAGGTGGTGGTGCCATTACCTGATATTCGTGGTCGTGAGCAAATCCTCAAAGTGCATTTGAGCAAAGTGCCGGCCGATGATGATGTCACACCAAGCGTCATCGCTCGTGGTACGCCGGGGTTCTCCGGTGCGGATTTGGCCAATCTGGTCAACGAAGCGGCTTTGTTTGCTGCACGGGCCGATAAGCGTTTAGTTGAAATGCAAGATCTGGAACTTGCTAAAGACAAAATCATGATGGGCGCGGAACGTCGTTCGATGGTGATGAGCGATAAAGAAAAAGAATTGACGGCTTATCATGAAGCCGGTCACGCCATTGTCGGTCGCAGTGTGCCAGGGCATGATCCTGTTTATAAAGTCAGTATTATCCCACGGGGTCGGGCATTAGGTGTCACCATGTTCCTGCCGACCGAAGATAAATACAGCTACACCAAGCAACAACTGGAAAGTAATATTTCCAGCTTATACGGTGGTCGGATCGCTGAAGAAATGATTTTTGGACCAGAAGCGGTGACTACCGGTGCATCCAACGATATTCAGCGGGCTACTGAGCTTGCTCATAATATGGTGACCAAATGGGGCTTGTCTGACAACATGGGTCCGTTGTCTTACGGTGAGGACGAAGGTGAAGTGTTTCTGGGCCGCAGCGTTACCCAGCATAAAGCGGTATCAGATTTAACGGCGAAGCAGATTGACGAAGATGTGCGCGCGGTGATTAATCGGAACTATGCCCGGTCTGAGCAGATCCTTAAGGACAATATCGACAAATTGCATCTGATGGCAAAAACGCTGATCAAGTATGAAACCATTGATAGTGATCAGATCGATGCCATTATGAATGGCCGCGAACCGGGTGAGCCTAAAGACTGGACTGACCGTTCTTCAACGCCGCCGCCAGCAGCTTTTGGTGACAGTGACGCTGAGCCAACCGGTAAACCTGCCGATCAATTGAACTGAAGCCGGCATGACCATCCTTAATTGTGCGGGCAAGTCTCTGGACTTGTCCGCGCCCTGCGTGATGGGGATAGTTAATGTCACGCCGGATTCATTTTCTGACGGTGGTAAGTTTTTTGCCGCCGACCAAGCCTTAAAACAAGCTCGAAAACTGGTCGCTGATGGTGCGGCCATTATTGATATTGGCGGTGAGTCAACACGTCCCGGCAGTACCCCCGTTGATGCAGAAGAAGAAATTCGTCGTGTGGTGCCGGCAATTGAGGCGATATCTGCTGAACTTGATGTGCCGATTTCGATCGATACGCTCAAGGCTGACGTGATGCGCGCAGCGGTAAAAGCCGGTGCAGGACTGATTAATGATGTGAATGCCTTGCGCGGTGATGGCGCTTTGCAGGCTGCTGCCGAATTAAAGGTGCCGGTGTGTTTGATGCACATGCAGGGCACGCCACAGACCATGCAAAAGGAACCACATTACGACGATGTGGTGCAAGAAGTTAAAGACTTTTTACTGGCGCGTATAACGGCTTGTCAAGCGGCCGGCATATCCCGTGAAAACCTGATACTAGATCCCGGTTTTGGCTTTGGTAAAAAGGCGCGGCATAATCTACGGCTGATGAAACATTTATCCAACTTTATGGACATGGATTTACCGGTATTGGTCGGTGTGTCGCGTAAGTCGATTATTGGCGCCATGCTTAATGTATCGGTTGATGAAAGACTGGCGGGTAGTCTGGCGCTGGCCTCAATAGCAGTGTGGCAGGGCGCAAAGATCATTCGTAGCCATGATGTAAGAGAAACCGTGCAGGCAATAACCTTATGCCAGCATGTACAACAGGTTGAAGATTTTGACTGAAACAAAAAGACGTTATTTTGGCACTGATGGCATTCGTGGCAAGGTCGGTGAGGGTGTTATTACCCCGGATTTCGTCCTGAAACTGGGCTGGGCTGTTGGTCGGGTACTGGCCAAAGAACGTCACAGCAAAGTATTGATTGGCAAAGATACCCGTATTTCCGGTTATATGTTTGAGTCAGCATTGCAGGCCGGTTTATCGGCAGCGGGTGTTGATATTTATTTGCTGGGGCCCATGCCAACGCCGGCTGTGGCTTATCTGACCCGTACCTTTCATGCGCAGGCAGGTATTGTCATTAGTGCATCGCATAATGCTTATCACGATAACGGCATTAAATTTTTCTCAGCCCAAGGCACTAAATTGCCGGATGGTATTGAACTGGAAATTGAAGCCATGCTGGATAAACCACTGACGACGGTGGAATCCAAGTATTTGGGTAAAGCCTTCCGTGTCGGTGATGCCGCAGGTCGTTATATCGAATTTTGTAAAAGTACCATTTCCAGTGGCGTTGATTTATCGAATCTGAAAATTGTTGTCGATTGTGCTCACGGCGCCACCTATCACATCGCTCCCAATGTCTTTCGTGAATTGGGCGCTGATGTGATTGTGATGGGCGCCGAACCAGATGGCCTGAATATTAATTTAGATTGTGGCGCTACTGAACCGCGTTTACTGCAGGCCAGTGTCTTGGAAAATAAAGCGGATCTTGGGATTGCACTGGATGGTGATGGCGATCGTTTGATTATGGTTGATGATAAAGGTGAAGTGGTTGATGGCGATGACTTGCTGTATATCATTGCTCGGGGCCGGCAACGCGACGGAAAACCATCGGCGCATGTCGTCGGTACACAAATGTCTAATTTGGGGCTGGAACACGCCTTGAATAAGCACAATATCATGTTGCATCGTGCCAAAGTCGGCGATCGTTATGTTATGGAAAAGCTACAACAAGTTGATGGCATGATAGGCGGTGAAGCTTCTGGGCATATTATTTGTCTGGACAAAACCACTACGGGTGATGGCATTGTTGCCGCCTTGCAGGTGCTTGCTGAAGTACAGCAAAGTGGCAGCAGCCTGCATGATTTGCGCTCTGCTATTATTAAACATCCGCAGCAGCTGATTAATGTCCGGCTCAGTAAAATGATTAATTTAGCCGATCACCCTGAAATTGCTGACGCCGTAGCCGATGCTGAACAACAACTGGGTGATAATGGCCGGGTATTACTGCGTCCTTCCGGAACTGAACCTGTAATTCGGGTGATGGTGGAAGGCCGTGATGCGACGCAAACCCATCAATTGGCCAAACAACTGGCGGCTGTGATTGAAAACGTTATAAATACTTAGTTTTATCTGACACCGTCGGTCATTGCTTATCAGGATCACTGTCGGTACGCTTAACCACTAATTTTTTTGAGAGTCGATGTCTGTGCGAACACCGCTGATTGCTGGTAACTGGAAAATGAACGGCAGTAGCGCCAGTAATCAAGCATTGCTGGATGCGATCCTGGCGCAGCGTGCCACATTTGCCGATGTTGATGTGGCTTTGTTCCCGCCAGCGTTATATCTGCAACAGGTGCAGTCGGCATTGCAAAACACTGGCTTGTCCTGGGGCACACAGAATCTATCGCAGTTTGAATCCGGTGCTTATACCGGTGAAATATCGGCGGCGATGCTCAAAGACTTTGGCTGTCAATATGTGTTGATGGGGCATTCTGAGCGGCGCTGTCTGTACGCCGAATTGAATCTGGACCAGGTATTTCTAGACCATATCATTGCCGAAAAATATGAAATGGCGATTAAGTTCGGCATTATTCCCATCGTCTGTATTGGCGAAAGTCCTGAGGAGCATGCCTTGGGTCAAACCGAAGAAATGGTCATACGCTTGCTTGATATCATTATCGCCCGTCAGGGCGTTGATAGTTTATCGAAAGCGGTACTGGCCTATGAACCGGTCTGGGCAATCGGTACCGGTAAAACTGCCAGTCCTGAATGGGCGCAGGATGTCCATGCACTGATGCGGCAACGGGTCGCTAAACACAACCCGAAAATCGCCGAAAATGTGCAAATACTTTACGGCGGCAGCGTAAAAGGTAATAATGCCGGCCCGTTGTTCGCCAAGCCGGATGTCGATGGCGGCCTTATCGGCGGCAGTTCGCGTGATGCGGCAGATTTCGTTAAAATATGCCAAGCCGCAATTCAAAATTAGGAATGTAAATGGATGCTATTGTATTGGTGATTCACATTGTTGTGTCACTGTTTCTGGTTGGTTTAATACTGATTCAGCACGGTAAAGGTGCTGATGCTGGCGCTGCTTTTGGTGGCGGCAGTGGTGGCGGTGCTTCCGGCAGCCTGTTTGGCAGTCAGGGTTCAGCGTCATTTTTGAGTCGCGGCAGTGCGCTTCTGGCGACGATCTTTTTTATTACCAGCCTGACCTTAGCTTACCTTGCCGGTAATGCTGGCCGCGTTAGCAGTGTTGCTGATTCAGTTGTTTCTGAGCAGCCTGCAACAAGTGAAGAAACTCCAGCAGACCTGCCCGATATTCCGTAAAATAATGCCTCTTGCCGACGTGGTGAAATTGGTAGACACGCTATCTTGAGGGGGTAGTTCCTTAGGGTGTGCCGGTTCGAGTCCGGCCGTCGGCACCAAATACATTGAACCCGTAAAACTAAGTTTTACGGGTTTTTTTATGTCGTTATATTTTGCTGGCGTTGTTGCCACATGCCGGCAATAAACAACAGCATACCAATCCAGATCAGCACAAAAGTAATCAGCCGTTCAGGCGGGTAAGCTTCATGCAGCACAAACACGCCTATCAGAAATTGCAGCGTCGGATTCAAATACATAAAAAACCCGACTACCGATAAATCAGCCAGTTTCGCAGCCATCGCAAACAAGACCAGCGGCAAGGCAGTGATTAAGCCGGCACCCATCAGCATCCAGGTAGTGAAATCATCGCCGCCAAAAGCTAGTGCGCCGGGAATAAACCAGGCCTGCCATCCAAGCCAAATAAGCGTAAACGGTAATAGCCATAAACATTCAGCGGTCAGGCCATTCAAACCATCCACTGGATGCATTTTGCGGATCAAACCATACAGAGCAAATGCTATCGATAATGACAAGCCGACCCAGGGTAGTGCGCCCAGGCTAATGAGCTCCCAAATAATCGCCAACATGGCTAACACCGCGGCGGCAGCCTGAAATTTATGTAAGCGTTCTTTGAGAATGAGCCGGGCCAGTAATAAGCTCATCACCGGGGTAATAAAATAGCCCAGACTGGTTTCCAGCACCCGTTGCTCAGACACCGCCCAGATATAAATCAACCAGTTCACAGCGATCAGTAAGGATGATACGGCCAGCCAGGCCATTTGTTTTTTGTTGATAACTAAATGTATCAGTTTGCGCCAACGGCCTAATAAAATGCCAATCAGCAGGGTTGCCAGTAACGACCAGATAATCCGATGCGCCAGAACTTCGGTGGTACTGACATGATTGAGATAATGGAAAAATAAGGGGAAGCCACCCCAGATGGCATAAGCAGCAATTGCCAGCAACAGTCCGCGCATGTTTTGCTTTCATCCCCGATACGAATGATTAACAATAATTGAGTAGTGTAATTGATTTGTAACCGCAGTAAAGGCACTGATTTGTTATAGTCAGGAGTGTTAATTGCCAACAGGATGGCTGACAATGAGACAACGATTTCACAATTTTTGGGCACGGCTGCAAAGCTTCCGGCGAGCCGGCTATTATGCACCATTGCGGGTCGCGCTGTTATATGCTGCTTTTGCCAGTTTATGGATTGTGTTTTCAGACCAGCTGATTGAATTATTGGCGCAGGACAAAACGACTTTATCTCAACTACAAACCTTTAAAGGTCTGATTTTTGTCGTAGTAACGACCATGCTGGTTTGGCTATTGGTGCACCGCTCTTTGAGTTCACAAATCCATCTGGTACAAGCACTGCGTTTAAGTCAGCAGCGTCATCAGCTATTGCTAAACACGGTCCCTTGCGGCATTCAGGAATCCGATCTTCAAGGCAGGATTACCTATAGTAACAAAGCGCATCATCAAATCATGGTGGCAGATGAAGGTACGTTAAATGGTCGTTATGTCTGGGAGTTTCCGGCCAATCCGAAAGATCGACA
>CBFHWI010000030.1:0-21288 GCA_965659475.1 Methylophaga sp. | reverse complement strand
CGAGGGTGGTTAAGTCCAATAAAAACACCTACCCCATCAAAAAAAGAAATGCCGACCAGCTTAACTGACCGGCATTAGGCGACAGCTGGCTTTTTTATGCGCCCAGGTTTAATGAAATCAGCTCAGCGCTTCCCCCATTATCAATGGCATATCTGCTTTCAGTGCCTGACGCCAGGCAGGTGCCCCTTGGGGTAATAACAGCACCACTGTTGAGCCCATATTAAATCGGCCCATTTCATCACCTTTGGCTAATTGAATATTATCGGTCTGATATTGCCAGTCTCGGATCTGTTTGCCATAGGGCGGTGTGATTTCGCCGTCATGCCAGACAGTTTGCATACTGCCGACAAAAATTGCGCCCACCAAAATCACTGCCATCGGCCCAAAATCGGTTGCATAAATCGTCACCAGCCGTTCATTACGAGCAAACACCCGTGGCACCGCCCGCACCGTGTGCGGATTGACCGAAAACAATTTGCCCGGCACATAACGCATATGCTGCAACCGGCCAGTGCACGGCATATGAATACGGTGATAATCACGTGGCGACAAATAAATCGTCGCAAACTGACCGCCAGTAAATTGTTCTGCCATCGCTGCATCGTTACCTAACAACTCGGCAACACTATAATCTTGACCTTTGGCCTGAATAATCCGACCATCGTGAATATCACCCAGTTGACTGATATTGCCATCCACCGGTGACAGTAATTCACTGGACGCCAGTGGCCGGACTTCCGGCCGCAAAGCCCGGGTAAAAAAAGCATTAAAATGCTCAAAAGCATTGATATCTTGCTGTTGTGCCAATGACATATCGACTTGATATTGTTTGATAATTGCCTTGATCATCGCGTTTTTCAGCCATGGCCAACGGCAACGACACAAGCGGTGCATCAGCTTTGATAAGGTATGTTGCGGTAACAGGTATTGTGGCCACGTCAGCAATTTATCTGTTGTGGAAACGGCGGCAGCTGGTGCAGCCTTATCTGATGAATGCGGCAAAGTAACCCCTTTCGTGTGCAATCCAAGCTTGTCATAATCAGGTTTTAGCACTTATTTACCTTTGATATCCACCGTGACGAACACGATGCGGCACCCGAAAGATAAACAAACCCAAACCATCCGGTCAGAAGTATAGCAAGCCATGAATCGTTCACTAATATTGTTATTGATGTTTTTCTTGAGTAGCTTGCCTTTGTAGACGGCTGATAACGGTGGTGAAGTCGGTAAATACTATGAAATTGAAGAAGCCATTACCATCAACTTTCTGCGGCAAAGTGAACAAGAAGCCGGCTATTCACAGATAAAAGTGGCCCTGAAATCTGATGATCAACAAATCATTCAAAGTGCAAATAAGCATTTAGCGATGATTCAGGATAGTCTGAGGATTTTATTTGCTGATCAGGATATGGCCAAAATTAGCAGTATAGAAGGCCGCAAGACACTACAACAAGAAGCCTATGAAGCCATCAACGCGATTTTTGAAAGTGAAATCAATAACAGTAATTTGCAAGCGGTGTTTTTCACCAGCTTCCTCTGGCAATAAGCAGGCACGCTAATTGCGTTAACTTCAGCAAGTAACAGGATAATAACGCATGGCTGAACAAAAAGACGACATTGCCATCAATCCGGGCAAAAGCAAAAAAAGCTGCTGCTGGGTATCATTATTGTTGTGATACTGGCGGTCGCCAGGCTAGCCGCCGTCTATTTTATGAGCGGTGATGACAACGATGCCGAATCAACAGAAACCGCTGAAGCGCCTAAGACTCCACCCATTTATTATGACATTAAAGATCCGTTTATCGTCAATTTTGGCAAACAAAGTAATGACGCCGTGTGTTATCTGCAAGTCAAAATGAAAGTCATTGCGCGCAATCAACAGGCGATTGACGATTTAGCCGCGCATGAACCCGCCATTATTCATGAATTGCTGTTGTTATTCTTCAGTCAAAATTATGACGTTCTGAATACCAGTGGGGGCAGCCGGGAATTTCAACAAGCCACGTTAAAAACCATCAATCACCAGTTGGCAGAGCTGGCAGATAATCAGCAAGACATAGAAGCCGTGTACTTCACTAATTTGGTCATGCAGTAACTGTGGCCGTTCACGATATCATTTCCCAAGACGAAGTCGATGCGTTGCTGAGCGGGCTCGGTAACTGCGATCTGGAAACCGAAAAACAAAACCTGGACGAATTCGGCAAACCGCGTCGTTACGATTTTGGCAACGAAGAACGGATTATTCGCGGCCGAATGCCAACACTGGAAATGATCACCGAACGTTTTGGCCGTTATTTACGAATCAGTTTGTTCAATATGTTGCGTCGCTCGGCGGAGAGAGCTGTCAACAGCTGCCGTGCAGATTTCGCAAGCTCACTCGAGTGTTCAGCATATTAATAGTACCAAATCAGACCCGCCGAATATTACGTTCGATCCAGTACTGGAATAGATATTGCTTAAAACACCACAAGCATCCGGTGAAGGTGTTGCCAGCTTGAAACCTAGTCTCGCCGAAAAAAATGCACCGTAATTTGCAAGAATCGTCACAACATCAGGCAATGTCTGGCGAAGCGGCAATTCTAGTTAAAAAGGCCGGTTTATACAGTTGGATTTCCCGGTTTATCCGCCCGGCAATTCTTGGTTTACATGTGCTTTCGTATAACAAAATTCGGGATGACAAACCGATCTGTATTGTCGCCAATACAGGCCGCTAGAGAGGTTAAGCTATGAAAATAAAACGATTCCAGGCAGCAGATATACGTCAGGGAATTCGTGAAGTCCGCGAAGCATTGGGTCCTGATGCAGTGATTCTATCCAATACCCGTGTTGATGGCGGTGTCGAAATTGTTGCTGCAACTGATTATGACGATTCACAATTTCGTCGGCAGGCAGCACCAGCCAGACAACATCAGGAAACGCCAAGTGTCGAAATTGAACCTGCCCCCCAGCAAGCGCAAGTTAACGCGCCGCGCCACGACAATATCTGGTCTCAAGAACCGACGTTAGTACAAATGCGTAAAGAAATTGCTGGCCTGCGCGATATGCTGCAAAACCAGTTATCGGATCTGACCTGGAAAGATATGGCCCGACAAAGCCCGACCCAGATACAGTTGTTAAAACAACATCTGCATATGGGCACCGATGTCGAACTGGCCAAACAACTGGTTCGTCAGGCGGCTGGTGTTGATGATCTGGAAACCGCCTGGCGGCAGTCTCTAGACCGTCTTGCAGCGCAAATTCCACTGCAACAACAGGATATGATAGAGCACGGTGGCATCACCGCTTTGGTCGGCCCGACTGGTGTCGGGAAAACAACGACCATCGCCAAAATTGCCGCCCACTGTGCACTGAAACACGGTGCCAAAAATGTGGCATTGATCAGTACCGATTGTTATCGCATCGCTGGTCAAGAACAATTGCGAACCTATGCGCGTATTCTCGGGGTGCCGGTACGTGTCGCACATAATCATCAAGAAATTGCCACCGCACTAAGCGACTTACTTGAGCGGCGTTATATCCTAATCGATACTGCAAGTATGAATCCACGTGATATGCGTCTTGCCGAAAAATTTGCCATGCTGCAGCAACAGTCAGCGCGTATCGGCACTGTATTAACGCTATCGGCTACCACCCAAAATAGCGCGCTCGATGATATACTTAGTGCGTTTTCACATTTAAATTTAGATGGCTGCATTTTGACCAAAACTGATGAAGCTGGCAGCCTTGGCGGTGCTATTTCTTCGATGATTCGTCATCAGTTACCGCTCGCCTATGTGTGTAATGGCCAGCAGGTGCCTGAGGATTTGTCTTTGGCCCAGCCTAACAGTTTGGTTAATCAGGCCAGCGAACTGATGCATTCAGCCCAACACAACCCGGCCCCACACACTGTGTCCAGTTATGGAGGTTTTGCCGCTTATGGCTGAAACACCACGGGATCAAGCCGCCGGTCTGCGCCAAATGCATCAAACATCACGCCCGGTTAAAGTCATTGCCATTGCCAGTGGCAAAGGTGGGGTTGGTAAAACCAATATCACCGTCAATCTTGGCGTGGCGCTCGCATCACAGGGCAAACAGGTGGTTTTATTGGATGCCGATTTGGGGCTTGCCAATATTGATGTGATGCTCGGTCTGCATCCACAATTCAATCTGCTGCATGTGCTGGAAGGCACCAAAACACTTCGCGAAATATTGGTTGAGGGACCGGCAGGTATGCAAATCATCCCCGCTGCCTCCGGTGTCAAAAAAATGGCCGAACTCAGCCCAGCAGAGCACGCTGGTATGATTCAGGCATTTAGTGAGCTCGAGCAACATATTGATATATTATTGATTGATAGTGCTGCCGGTATTGCAGACAATGTCATCAGTTTCAGCCGCGCGGCACAGGAAGTCATTGTGGTGGTCTGTGATGAACCCGCTTCAATCACTGATGCTTACGCACTGATTAAGTTATTGAGTCGTGAACATGGTGTCGGCCGTTTTCATATCATTGCCAATATGAGCCAGAATGTGCAGGAAGGCCGTGAGCTGTTTGATAAAATTGCCATAGTTTGTGATCGTTTTCTGGAAGTGACGCTCGACTTTATGGGCATCGTGCCGTTTGATGAAGAACTGCGCCGCGCCGTCAAAAAACAGCGCAGTGTCGTTGATTATATGCCGCGTAGTAAATCAGCTGCTGCGTTTGCCCATCTCGCCAAAAAAATCGAATTCTGGCCCGTTCGTAAAGCCCCCACAGGGTATATGGAGTTTTTTGTTGAACGGCTGATCCGTGCCAGTATGGAAGCTGTGTAACATATTATCTGTGCATCTATTTACCAGCAATATACTGCCGGCCTGTCCCAAGCCGAATTGGTTCAGCAACATGCTACGCTGGTAAAACGTATCGCTTACCATTTAATTGACCGTTTGCCACACACTGTTGATGTCGATGATCTGATTCAAGCCGGTATGATTGGCTTGCTCGGTGTATCCCAGCAATACAATGCTAGTCAGGAAATCCGCTTCGAAACCTACGCTGAGATTCGTATTCCTGGAACAATGCTCAATGAAAGTTGCGCTTTATCGATCTCAATGTAATTTTCTTGGCATAGCCAGGGTAAAGGGCGGAATATCCACTGCAAACCGCTGACCATTATCACTGAGCATAGTGTAATGCCCTTGCATCATGCCCACCGGCGTATCCAGCATCGCAGCGCTGGTATAGGTAAAGCTCTCGGTCGGTGCCAGATAAGGATGCTTGCCAACCACGCCATCGCCTTCCACTTCTTGCTCATGACCATCACCACCGGTAATTTTCCAGTAGCGCGACAACAAGCGGGCCGCCATCTGGCCCTGGTTTTTGATGGTTATGGTATAAGCAAATAAATAGCGGGCCCGCGCCGGATCCGATTCATCGTCAAGGTATGTGGCTTCGACTGCCACGCAAATATCATTCAATGAGTCTGTCATGTGTTTAATTATACAGCGCTTTTCGTGCCATTAATGCAGCGCCGAACAAACCCGTCTCAATGCTGCGAATTAAATAGACTGGAATATCTTCGAGCAACGTTTGCATACGACCCTTGGCCAGAAACGCCCGCATAAAACGGCCATCAGTAAACAACGGCTGATTTTTACTGGCAATACCACCAGCTAAATATATACCACCGCGCGGCATCACAGTCAGCGCCAAATTACCGGCCTGCGCACCATAAATATCAACAAATAATTGCATCGTTTGCTGTGCCAGTGGATCTTGTTGCTGGGCCATCGCGCTGATTTGCGCTGGTAACTCGCCGGATGCATCAAGCTTCGATACCGTTTGCTTTAAATCACAAAGAAACTGATAAATATTGACCAGCCCCATGCCCGACACCAACCGCTCATAGGAAACATGAACATATTGTTGTAGCAAGTAGTCCAGTAATTGCTGCTGCAACGCATCGGTTGGCGCAAAATCGGTATGCCCGCCTTCCGTTGCCCAAACCTGCCAACCTGTCGATATCGGTGTCATAAACGCCTGACCCAGCCCGGTGCCAGCACCGATCACGGCCCGTGGTGCAGATAAATCAGGTTTACCGACTTGCAACACCGTTAAATCCTCTGAGTGTAAACAAGCAATGCCCTCGCCGACTGCCGCAAAATCATTGATCAGCATGACTTGCTGCAGGGGCAACGTCCGGCATAAACCATCAGCATCAATTTGCCATGGCAGATTGGTTACTTTGGCCGTGCGCCCGATAATGGGGCCGGCCACTGCCAAACAGGCTGACTCAATGGGTAAATAATCTGCTGGCAGGCTATTAAAAAAAACAGCAAGCAAATCATCAAAACTGGCAAAATCACTGCTGACAAACCGTTGATTAATCAGCACTTCGCCATCAATACGGCTGATCTGCAACAGTGTTTTGGTGCCACCAATATCGGCTGCCAGCAGTGTTGGCATATTATTGACCGGCCGCTGCCTGATCCATAAACCAGTAATATTCACCATGCGGTGCTAATTGTTGTACCGGCAAACCGTTCACCGCATCACTGCTGATATCACGAACAATGTCGGCTTTGGCGGCGCCGCCAATAAATACAATGACCTGCCGGGCAGCATTGATAACCGGATAGGTCAGTGTCACCCGCCAGGAATCAAATTTCTCAACATAAACACAGGTGGTCAATGTATCGGTCACGGTCAAAGCCGGTGTATCCGGGAATAGCGAAGCAATATGGCCATCCGGACCTAATCCCAGCAAAACCAGATCAAATTCAGCCCCGTTCATAACCACTTGCAGCGTTTTGGCATATTCCGCTGCGACCACTGACGCATCACCGGCTTCGGTCGGTACCCGGTGAATATTTTCCGCGGGGATAGGTAAGGCATCGAGCATCGCCAGACGGGCCATTTTATAATTACTGTCATCATGATCTGCAGGTACACAACGCTCATCACCAAAAAATAACTGTACCCGCGCCCAGTCAATTTGCTGACAATAGGGTTTGGTGGCCAGTTTTTCATAGAGCCCTTTAGGCGTTGAACCTCCCGCTAAAGCCACATAAAACACACCACGTTTGGCAATGGCATTACGGGCAGTAGCGACAAAATGTTCTGTCGCGGCCGTGATCAACTGACCGGCATCGGGCAGAATTTTGGCTTGGGCTTTCATGATGAATCCTTTTATTTCTTTACCTGAATTTGCGATCCAGACACATGACAGGTCTGGCTAAATGCGCTAATTTTGCAATGATGCGTTCGCTACGGCAAGTTTAGCGGCGATTCTCGTTTTTCAATGGAGCCCCAATATGTCTAAACAGCTGCTGTTTTTTGTCACCTTGTTATTCAGCGTTAATGCGCTGGCCGATAATGACCTGCACTATAACCTGATTAACCTGAGCGCCAATGCCAAAACTGAAATCAGTAACGATGAAATGAGCGCTTACCTGCAAATTCTGCGCAGTGGCAGTGATACCACCAAACTGAGTGCAGAGGTTAATAAAAATGGTCAGGAAGCGATGCGTATCGCCAAAGCCTATGACGCGGTTAAAGTACAAACGCAAGGCTATCAGACCCAACCTATTTATGATGATGGCAAAATCAGCAGTTGGCAGGTCAGTCAGCAACTTCGTCTGGAGAGCAGCGATTTTACCCAAATGAGTGAACTGCTCGCTGAATTACAGGGCCTTGGTAATATTCAGTCAATGCAATTTGCGATTTCCGACGACCAGCTGGAAATCACCCGTCAGGATCTGGCGAGGCAAGCGATTGATAAATTTCAGGCGCAGGCTGCTGCCATTCAAAAACAATTTAACGCCAGCAGTTACCGTCTGGTGAATCTATCCGTCAACCAAGGCGGCTATTCACCGCGCTATATGGAAGCTTCCAGCATGCGGATGGACAGTATGGTCAAAAGCGCACCCGTGGCCATTGAAGCTGGCAGCAATGAGGTCAGTGTTGATGTGCATGGTCAAATTCAACTGATAACTGACAGCAGCGCCATCAACTGAGCTATTTTAAAAACAGTCCATAAGCTGGGTTATCCGTTTCATCCCAATAGCTGTAACCGAGGGTATCTAAAAATTGCTGGAATTCGTCATCGAATTCCGGCGCCACCTGAATGCCGACCAGCACCCGGCCATAAGCGGCACCATGATTACGATAATGAAACAGGCTGATATTCCAGCGTTTGCCAATATGCGTTAAAAAGCGGAGCAAGGCGCCAGGGCGCTCAGGAAATTCAAAGCGCATTAACCGCTCATTTTCTGCCTGGGGCGCATGGCCCCCGACCATATAACGAACATGCAGTTTGGCCATTTCGTTATCGGTAAAATCCACCCACTGATAGCCAGCCTTATCAAGGCTGCTGAATAATAATTGCCGTTCTTCTTCACGGCCACTCATCCGCACGCCAACAAATACCTGTGCAGATTGATCGCTGGCATAACGATAGTTAAATTCGGTGATGCCGCGCTCTGCCAAGGCTTTGCAAAAACGCTGAAAGCTGCCGGGCTGTTCGTCAATGGTCGCAGCAAATAATACTTCACGGCGCTCACCGATTTCGGCACGTTCAGCAATATAGCGCAGCCGGTCAAAATTAGTATTGGCGCCGCTATTAATGACCACCATGGTTTTATCGACGAGTCCCGTTTGGGCAATATATTTTTTAACGCCGGCCACCGCCAGCGCCCCGGAAGGTTCAGCGACACTGCGGGTATCATCAAAAATATCCATGATCGCCGCACAGATTTCATCACTGTCAACGGTAACCACATGATCGACGGTTTCCCGGGCAACACGAAACGGTTCCTCACCTACCTGGCGCACTGCCGTACCATCAGCAAATAAACCGACCTGATCCAATTTAACCCGTTCACCGGCATCCAATGCGGCTTTTAAACTGGCGGCATCGGCAGGTTCGACGGCAATGATTTTAATTTGCGGCCAGAAAGCTTTGATGTACGCCGCCATACCGGCCAACAGTCCGCCACCGCCACAAGGAATAAAGACTGCATACACGGGATCGGGATGCTGACGCATGATTTCCATGGCAATGGTGCCTTGGCCGGCAATTACTTCCGGATCATCATAAGGATGGATAAATACCCGACCCTGTTTGGCCACCGCCTCCTGCGCATAGGCGAAAGCATCGTCGTAGCTATTACCATGTAGCGTGATGTCAGCGCCCAAAGCCCGCACCGCTTCAACTTTGATAGGCGGCGTTGTTTTGGGCATAACGATTAATGCCGAAATACCCATTTTTTTGGCAGCCAATGCCACACCTTGCGCATGATTTCCGGCAGACGCGGCAACCACACCACGTTGCCGCTCTTCTTCAGTCAACTGACTCATACGGTTGTAGGCGCCGCGCAATTTAAATGAGAATACCTGCTGCAAATCCTCACGCTTTTGCAGAATCTTATTGCCAAGCCTTGCCGACAAACGCGGCATCACTTCCAACGGCGTTTCGATGGCGACATCGTACACCCGCGCTTTAAGGATTTTTTCTACGTACTCGGTAAGCATCGACTTTGGCATGGCATCATTCAATAATACAAACCGTGTACGTTACCATTGCCGGCACTTTATCTCTATAATTGCCGGCTAAAACACTGTTAACACAAATATAAGGATTAGCAATGACTGCCGATGAAATGAAAAAACAAGCCGCCTGGGCGGCGCTGGAATACATCACAACTGACGGTGTGGTTGGTGTCGGCACAGGTTCCACTGTCAATCATTTTATTGATGCACTGGCGACCATTAAAGGCCGTATTGAAGGTGCCGTTTCCAGCTCCAATGCCTCTACCCAACGCCTGAAAGACCACGGCATTCATGTGTTTGATTTGAATGAAGTTAGTGAAGTCGCCGTCTATGTCGATGGCGCAGATGAATCGAATCATCATCTGCAACTGATCAAAGGTGGCGGCGGCGCACTAACCCGCGAAAAAATCATTGCAGCCGTAGCCGATAAATTCGTCTGTATTGCTGATGCAAGTAAACTCGTTGATGTACTGGGTAAATTTCCATTGCCGGTTGAAGTTGTTCCGATGGCGCGCAGTTATGTCGCCCGTGAAATCGTCAAGATGGGTGGCCAGCCAGTCTATCGCGAAGGTTTTATCACCGATAATCACAATGTCATTCTTGATGTGCATGGCTGGGATATCATGGAAGCCATCAAACTGGAAAAAACGTTGAACGATATCGTCGGTGTGGTGACTAATGGCCTGTTTGCTATGCGGCCTGCTGATATCTTATTACTTGGCAGTGAAGACGGTACCAAAACCGTTCACGCCAAATCCTAATCTTGTCTGAGGCCGGTTTTTTAAGCCGGCCTCAGCCTAATTGAGCTGATTATGTTCAGACCCCTGAGTATCTACATCGGTGCCCGCTACACTAAGGCCAAACGCCGCAATCATTTTATTTCCTTTATTTCACTAACCTCGATGCTGGGAGTAGCACTCGGTGTAGCTGCATTAATCACAGTATTGTCTGTGATGAATGGTTTTGAAAAAGAATTGCGGGAGCGGATTCTGGGCATGACTTCCCATGCCTGGGTGACCGGTGCAGATGGCACGTTGACCGACTGGCAAACATTAGAATCGCAGATTCGGGGCTTTCCACGGGTTGAAAATAGCGCACCGTTTGTCGAAGGCCAGGCGATGCTTAATCAGGGCAATAAAGTACGCGGCAGTCTGGTGCGTGGTATTGATCCAGCCCTGGAGCCTCGTGTTTCGACCATTGGTGATAAAATGGTTGTCGGTGAACTGACTGATTTAAAAGCCGGTGAATATGGCATTGTCTTAGGCAAAGATTTAGCTATCACCATGGGCGTCACCGCCGGTGATAAAATTACTGTAATTACCCCGCATGTGACACCCACACCGGCCGGCGTTATTCCACGCCTTAAACGCCTGAATGTGGTCGGTATTTTTGAGATTGGCATGTATGAATACGACAGTGCTTTAGCGATTATGCATATCGAAGATGCGGCAACACTGTTTCGGATCTCCGGCAAAGTCAGCGGCCTGCGACTGCAAGTCGATGATGTCTATAAAGCGCCGCAAATCACCCGCGAACTGCTGTTAAGTCTGCCACGGGAATATCGCGCTGCTGACTGGACCTATCAACATGCCAACTTCTTCCGGGCCCTGAAAACTGAAAAGACCGTGATGTTTGTCATCCTGATGTTGATTGTCGCTGTGGCGGCTTTTAATATCGTGTCGACGCTAGTCATGATGGTCACCGATAAACGCTCTGATATCGCCATTTTACGAACGCTGGGTATGTCTCCGGGCGGCATTATGGGCATTTTTATGGTGCAAGGTGTGGTCATCGGTTTGATTGGCACGTTGCTGGGCATTATCGGCGGTGTGGCTTTAGCGCTGAATATTTCCAATATTATTGCCTCGGTGGAAACCATGCTGGGTTACCAGTTCTTGCCGGCCGATGTGTATTACATCAGTGATTTGCCATCACAACTCGTTTGGCATGACGTCACGGTAATCGGTATTACCGCGTTTGTGTTGTCTGTGTTATCAACCATTTATCCATCATGGCGTGCTTCTAAAGTTCGTCCAGCAGAGGCTTTACGTTATGACTGATGCGCCTGTTATTGCTTGCCGGCAATTGGCCAAACGTTATAAAGACGGTCAGTTGGAAACCCCGGTATTAAGTAATGTGAATTTAACGGTCAATGCCGGCGATCGCATTGCCATTGTTGGTAGCTCAGGCTCTGGTAAAAGTACGTTATTGCATTTGCTAGGCGGACTCGACGCCCCGACCAGTGGTGATATTGAAGTCTTAGGTCAGTCACTGGCTGATTTATCGGTGCGTAAACTGAGCAAGCTGCGCAATCAGTCGCTGGGCTTTGTTTATCAGTTTCACCATTTATTGCCAGAATTCAGTGCCGTTGAAAACGTTGCCATGCCACTGGTCATCGGTGGCCAAAAACCTGCTGATGCCAAAGCCGAAGCTGAAAAATTACTGGAAAAAGTTGGTCTGGGTCATCGGCTTAGTCATAAGCCTAGCGAATTGTCGGGTGGTGAACGCCAGCGTGCCGCTCTAGCAAGGGCGTTGATTACCCAGCCAGCCTGTTTATTGGCCGATGAGCCCACAGGAAATCTGGATCACCGCACCGCAGAAGGCATTTTTGATTTGATCATGGAATTGAATCAGCAAATGAATACTGCGCTGGTCATTGTTACCCATGATCGGCAGTTGGCGGCGCGTATGGATACGGCTTATACCTTGATGGATGGCGAACTTAGTCGCTAGGTGGCTGTTTTTTGGCACGTTGCAACCAGTTACGAATGACAATCAGCCGCCAGGCAAGCCTGACAAAAACCACCCCAATAATGGCCGCCACTGTAGCGCAAATCAGCGATCCCAGCAGTAACGGCTGCCAAATCATTGCAAACTCACGGCTGAACCATTCCCAACTTAGGCTGAATGCATACTGACCAATTGGCATTTCCAGAATCATTGCGCCGATTTTGTATTCAAAATAATAAATCGGCGCCACGGTCAGTGGATTGGTGATCCACACGCACATAACTGCAAATGGCAAATTGGCACGCAATAATATTGCCATCGGTGCGGCAAGTAACATTTGCATCGGAAACGGTATCAGACCGATAAACAAGCCGAGTGCGACCCCTATTGCCACCCGTTTGCGATTTAAATGCCAAAGTTGCGGATCCAGAATGCGCTGCCCAAAACGCTGCAGATGCGGATGTTCGCGCATCACCTTGTGATCTGGCATGATGCGTTTTAGGAATTTACGAGGCATTGCGACTCAACTTCACATGATGTGACGGTCATTATAGGGATATATGGTTTACTCTGCCATCGCGTTTTTATTGGGCTGCGTCATGATTTTGCAGCTCAGTTCTATACCCGGCTGGCCCGTTGGGCTGGCGCTGGCCCTATTGCTGGTGATTGCCATTTTCTGGCGACTATTCTGGCTGGCAGCTTTCATCGTCGCCCTATTCTGGACGGGTGTCCATACTGTCATTAACCTCAATGACACGTTACCACCTGCACTGACCGGTGAAGATGTGACTGTCAGCGGTCAAATTGTTGGTTTGCCACAAAAACAGGACCGACGGCTACGATTTTTACTCGAACCGGATGACGCTGAACCGCAATTACCCAAAAAAATCCGGCTGAACTGGTATTACCCGCCGGCAGAACTGCCTAAAACCGGTGAACAATGGCAATTAACGATCAGATTGAAGCCCCCTTATGGCATGGTTAATCCCGGCAGTTTTGATTATGAAGGTTGGTTATTTCAACAAGGTATTGGCGCCACCGGTTATGTCCGTGATGATCCCCGAAATAAGCGTTTAGCAGCTGCTGACCAATATAGCGTCAACTTTTGGCGGCAACACCTACTTGATACATTACAAAATACCACTGCTGACACGCCGCAACGGGCACTTATCGAAGGTCTGACGCTGGGGTTTCGTGACAATATGACCTCACAACAATGGCAGGTCTTACGCAATACCGGTACCAGCCACTTGCTGGCGATTTCCGGCTTACATATTGGCCTTGCGGCAGCAATTGGTTTTTTTCTGGGGCGCTGGTTTTGGGCTTGTTTCAGCCTGTTATGTCTGCGTTTACCGGCGCAACAATTTGGCGCTTTGACGGCCATGCTATTTGCGCTGGCCTATGCCTTGTTAGCAGGCATGTCTATCCCCAGTCAGCGTGCGTTGATTATGGTAGTGGTAGCAATGACGGCGATTTTATTGCGCCGCCGTGTACTCAGTTATCAGCTGTTGGCAGTGGGCTTGTTGGTGGTGCTGTTATGGGATCCGTTTGCGGTCTTATCAGCCGGTTTGTGGCTGTCATTTTCGGCTGTCGCAGTGATTATTTATGTCAGCCAAAATCGACAGCCAGTCAATAAATGGCATTGGGCGGGTATTCATTTCTGGATTGCTATCGGCCTGACGCCGCTGTTGCTGGTATTTTTTAATAGTACCGCGCTGATTTCACCTTTGGCCAACCTCTTCGCCGTTCCGTTGGTCAGTTTGTTGGTGGTACCGGTGTTGCTGCTAGCGATCAGCATAATGCTAATCCATCCGCCATGGAGCCAGCATTTATGGCAATTAGCCGATTGGTTGATCGCGGGTTTGTGGTGGTCGTTGCAATGGCTTGCTGATCTGCCGGTAGCTTTATGGCAGAGCGCCAGTTTGCCGCTTAGCATTATCGTTTTGAGTCTACTGGCGTTTATCTGGTTAATGGCGCCCAGAGGCTGGCCAGCACGTTGGTTGGGCTTGTTGTTATTGTTGCCGCTACTTTTTTATCAGCCTGCCCGGCCTGACAAAGGCAATGTCTGGTTAACCGTATTGGATGTCGGTCAGGGATTGGCGGCTGTTATAGAAACCGAAAATAAAACGTTGCTGTTTGATACCGGCCCGCAGTTTGGTGATTTTAATACTGGCGATGCCGTGGTGCTGCCGTTTTTGCAGCATCGCGGGGTCAAACAGCTGGATATGATGGTTATCAGCCATGGCGATAATGATCATATCGGCGGCGCAGCGGCCATTATCCAATCACTGCCGGTCACCAGCATTCGCAGCAGTGTGCCGGCACAATTGCCCGATGCTAAAGCCTGTCTGGTCGGACAAAACTGGCAATGGGATGATGTCCATTTTCAATTTTTACACCCAGCTGAAAATGCTTCAGGTTCTGCCAACGAGCGCTCATGCGTGCTGAAAATAAGCAGCGATTTTGGCAGCGTGCTGTTGACCGGTGATATCGAAAAACAAGCGGAAGCCAGTCTGATTAATCACGATAAATATTCTTTGCCGGCCGATATTTTATTAGTTGGTCATCACGGCAGTCGCAGTTCGTCATCGACAGCGTTTATTGATGCCGTCTCACCACAAATCGCGCTGATCGCCAGTGGCTTTAATAATCGTTATCGGTTTCCGGCTGCTGAAGTGGTGCAGCGTTTTCAAGATCGGCAAATCCCTCTGCTCAATACTGCCGACAGCGGTGCTTTATTAGTGAAGCTTGATTCATCAGCACCGATCACGGCCTTACGCTGGCGACAACAACAGCAACGACTATGGCGTTCGGTAGCTACTGACTAAGCGTTTTTTCACGTATCATGATGGCTGTTTTGAATTTTTGCAGGACTCTGAATCATGCTGGAATTGTTTAAAGCCGGTGGCTGGCTGATGTTTCCGTTATTTGCCTGTTCGGTCATCGCCATTGGCATCATTGCCGAGCGTTTCTGGAGTCTGCAAACCCGGCGCATTGCCCCACCGGAGCTGATTACCCAGATCTGGCAGTGGCTGCGCTATAACCAGGTGGATCAGGATCGTATTAAAAGCCTGCAAAAAAACTCCCCACTGGGCAGGATTCTGGCGGCAGGGCTTGCAGACCGCAATGCCGCACGCGATATCACCAAAGAAAGCATCGAAGATACCGGCCGCCATGTCACGGCAATGATGGAAAAAAACCTCAATACGCTGGGCACCATCGCGGCCATTTCACCGTTGATCGGTCTGCTCGGCACCGTGGTCGGCATGATCAAAGTATTCGCGGTTATCACTACTGAAGGCGTCGGTAATCCGGAAACACTGGCCGGCGGTATTTCTGAAGCATTGATTACCACCGCTGCTGGCTTAGTAGTCGCTATTCCCAGTGTGATTTTCTATCGCTATTTCCGCGGCAAAATTAACCACCTGGTGGTTAATATGGAAGAGCAGGCAATGCAGTTAATTGAAATTTTGCATGGCGATCGCGAGTTTGATCCCGATGAGGCCAAGCAGCCATGAAACTGCTCCCCCGCTATTCTGAAGAACCGGATGTCAACCTAACACCGATGATCGATGTGGTGTTTTTACTGCTGCTGTTTTTTATGGTGTCGACCAGTTTTATTCGCGAAAGCTCGCTAAAAGTCGATTTGCCGCAAGCCACTGGCGAGCAGCTTGAAGCCCAGGAAGCCCCGGTCGATATCGTCATTAATGCCGATGGCGAAATACTGATTAATAATTTACCCGTGTTGGTTAACAGCGGTGATGATATGCGCCGGGCCTTAAAAACTGCGGTCGGTGATAATACCGATCCCCATATTATTATCAGTGCTGATGCCGAGGCCGCTTATCAACGTATCGTCACCGCGATGGATGCAGCGCAATCATTGGGATTCAGCCGCTTAACGTTAGCCACCCGTCAAACCCGCGAGGCACCATGAGTCAACCTGTTCGCGTGGTCAGCGCCAGTCAGCTTTACCGGCGTCTGCTCAGTTATGTAAAACCCTACTGGCTGACATTTATTGCCGTAGTGATATCGATGCTGATTTACGCTGCCAGCGAAACCGGCATGGCAGCAATTATGAAACCGCTGATGGATGGCAGCTTTGTTGACAAAGATCCGACCATGATTCAGCTAATCCCGCTGGTTTTGATTGGTATTTTTCTAATCCGGGGCCTGGCCAATTTTCTGACCACTTACGGGCTTGGCTGGATCGCTCGTAATGTTATCAAAACCCTGCGCGAAGAGATGTTTGACAGGCTGTTGACCTTGCCGGCCAGTTTCTTTGATCGCAGCACCTCCGGTCAGCTGATGTCGAAATTGCTTTATGACGTTGAACAAGTGGCTGATGCGGCTACCGATGCCGTGCTGGTGTTGATCCGCGACACCCTGACTATCGTCGGCCTGCTCGCCTGGATGATTTATCTGAATGGCCTGCTGTCTTTGATTATTTTGTTAACAGTGCCGTTTATCGGTTTTCTGGTTTATCAAATCAGTAGCCGCTTTCGCCGTATTAGTAAATCGATTCAGGACTCGATGGGTGACGTCAGTCATGTCAGCAGCGAGATCATTGAAGGTCATCGCGAGGTGAAAACCTTTGGCAGTCAGGCTTATGAAGCCAAACGCTTTGACAAGGTTAATCAGCTCAACCGCCGACAGCGGATGAAAAAAATCGCCACCGAAGCCACAAGCCAGCCGATTATTGAGTTGATTGCTGTGCTTGGTTTAACCGGCGTGATTTATCTGGCAACCTTGCCGGACA
This sequence comes from Methylophaga sp., assembly GCA_965659475.1. GTDB lineage: Bacteria > Pseudomonadota > Gammaproteobacteria > Nitrosococcales > Methylophagaceae > Methylophaga. The sequence goes on along the minus strand of CBFHWI010000030.1, from coordinate 4,294 downwards.
TGCTGGCAGCTATCACTGTCGGCACATTTATTTCGTTTATTACGGCGATGTTTATGATCCTGACGCCACTAAAACGGCTGACCAAACTCAACTCCAAACTACAGGCCGGTATTGCTGCGGCTGAAAGTATTTTTGGTTTGCTGGATCAACCAATTGAAGAAGATACCGGTAGTCAAAAACTGGGGAGAGCCAAGGGCGAGATTGAATACCAGCAAGTTGGTTTTAGCTATGACACTAATAAAGGTGCCGTGCTCAGCGATATTAATTTTTCGGTCAAAGCCGGCCAGACCATTGCCTTTGTTGGCCACTCTGGTAGCGGTAAAACCTCACTGGTCAGTTTACTGCCGCGTTTTTATAATCCCAGCAGCGGCCGGATTTTAATTGATGGCATTGATGTCATGGATCTGCAATTGGCGGATTTACGCCGGCAGATTTCACTGGTTAACCAGCAGGTGATTTTGTTTAACGACAGCATTGCCAACAACATCAGTTATGGCCGCGCCGAAATCAGCGAAGCTGATATTATCGCTGCTGCCAAAGCCGCTCATGCCTGGGACTTTATCGAACGGCTGGCACAGGGACTGCATACCCAGGTAGGTGAAAATGGTGTATTGCTATCCGGTGGTCAACGACAACGGCTGGCCATCGCCCGAGCTTTATTACGTGATGCGCCGATTTTGATCCTTGATGAAGCCACCGCATCACTGGATAGCGAAGCCGAACGGCATATTCAGGCGGCTTTGGAGCAACTGATTAAAACCCGCACCACATTGGTTATTGCCCACCGTTTATCAACGATTGAAAAAGCGGATTTAATTATCGTGATGCATAACGGTGTTATTGTCGAAACCGGCAACCATCAGGAATTGTTGGATAAAGGTAAACATTATGCTGAACTGCACCGCCTGCAATTTCAGCAAGGCTAAATGTCACCGTGCAATGGCTGACTAAACGCTGGTATCAACCGTCACCACTTCGCTGGGGTTTAGCCCCTTTAAGTGGCTTATTCTACCTGGTCGCAACATTACGCAGACTTGCCTACCAGCGGGGCCTTGTCAAAAGCCATTCATTACCTGTACCGGTGATTATCGTTGGTAATATCAGTGTTGGCGGCAGTGGTAAAACGCCCTTGGTGTTATGGCTGGCACAACAACTCCAACAAAAAGGCTGGCGACCAGGCATTATCAGCCGGGGCTATGGCGGTAAAGCGGCAAATTATCCGTTAACGGTGACCGCTGATACACCCGCCAGCGACAGTGGAGATGAACCCAAACTACTGGCGCTGCGTAGTGGCTGTCCGGTTGTTGTTGCGCCGGATCGGGTGGCTGCCGGCAGGCAATTACTGACCGAATTTAACTGTAATATTATTATCAGTGATGACGGTTTGCAGCATTATCGGCTGGCCCGGGATTTAGAGTTGGTCGTGGTCGATGCCCGGCGAGGCTTTGGTAATGGCTTTTGTCTGCCGGCTGGTCCTTTACGTGAACCCGTTTCACGGCTGGAAAAGGTTGATTTTGTTATTTGGCATGGCAAAACACAGCAACCATGGACGATGCAATTAGCGCTTAAAGACGCGGTCAATTTAAAAGATAAGCGCCGCCAGCCACTGACTGACTGGCAAGGTCAAACCATCCATGCTGTTGCTGGTATCGGTGATCCGCAACGATTCTTCGCGCAATTACAGTCAGCAGGTTTACAGGTAATTGCCCATGCATTTCCTGATCATCATATTTATTCCGCAGCCGACTTAGGTTTCACCGATAAGCTGCCGGTGCTGATGACCGAAAAAGATGCGGTAAAATGTAAGGCGTTTGCCAGTGAAAACTGCTGGTCTGTGCCCGCTGATGCCGTTTTAACTGATGGACTGGCCGATGCCATTGGTAACCGTTTAAAGGAACGATAATGGATAAAACCTTACTGGAAATTCTCGCCTGCCCTTTGTGTAAAAGTGGCGTGCGTTTTAACAAAACCAAGATGGAGCTGATTTGTCCGGCTTGTCGTCTGGCCTATCCGATACGTGATGATATTCCGGTGATGCTGGCTGAAGAAGCCCGGGAGTTGCCAGCCGACGAGGAAATTTAATGGCTTTTCGGGTAGTAATTCCGGCACGTTTTGCATCAACGCGACTGCCGGGTAAACCGTTGCGGGATATTGCCGGCAAACCGATGATTGAGCATGTTTATCAGCGGGCGCTGGAAAGCAATGCCGACAGCGTGATTATTGCCACCGATGATCAACGCATTGCTGATGCTGCCCGTACCTTTGGCGCTGATGTCTGTATGACCCGTGCCGATCACCAGTCGGGCACCGATCGACTGGCCGAAGTCGCGCATTTACGTTCGTTTGATCCCGCTGAAATTATCGTCAATGTCCAAGGCGATGAGCCCTGCCTGCCGGCGCAATTGATTAATCAGGTTGCTGAAGATTTAGCAGAACACAGCAAAGCGGCGATCACGTCTTTGTATAGTCGAATCGAATCTGAAGAACAAATATTTGATGCCAATGTCGTGAAAGTATTGGTCGATGCACAAGGCTATGCTTTGTATTTCAGCCGGGCACCGATCCCCTGGCTGCGCGGTGTGTTTGGCGAAAATAAACCGCTACCTGCTGAGTTACCGCATCGCCGGCATATTGGCCTGTATGCCTACCGGACTAGTTATTTACAACGTTATGCGGATTTTGCGCCGTGTACTATTGAGCAGTTTGAATCTCTGGAACAGCTGCGCGCTCTGTATCATGGCAACCGTATTCACTTAACTGAAGCCATTATAGCGCCGGGTCATGGCGTTGATACCGAAGCTGACCTGCAATTGGCCGCACGTTTATTAGCGCAATAATTTTACTGGGGCAAAAATTTATCGAGGCCTGCCGACAGTAATTCAGCGTGTAATTGTCCCTCACCATCAAAAATTGGCAAAGTATAGGTGATGGGAACCGGCCGGTGGCCTTCGCCATATTGGGTTGGTTGAATATTACTATCTGTAGTTAGCACCTGCAGCACAAATTCACTGCCGTCCAGCAACTCAATAATTTCACAAAGATGCCGGTTATAAACAACCTGCTGACCAATCAGAGTCAGCAGGTCATTACTGGACAAGTTACTTTTCGCTGTCATCAGGTTTTGGGCTCGCTTCAGTCACTTTTGGTGTATCTTGCTGTTGCGAATCATTATCGGCCGAAGTGTCATTTTTGGCTAGTGTTGTTGCCGCCGAATCTGACTCCACTTCCTGCGTTTTTGCCGGCGCCCGACGACGACGGTTATGGCTGCTGCCAGTACTGGTTTTTGAGCGACGCGGCGTTTTAGCAGCTGGGACTTTATTGCCATCAACTTCTGGAATGTCGGTGCTTGGCACCAAATTACCGTTTATCTCTGGTTCCGGCTCAGGAATCGCATTGCCATCAATTTCTTTTTGTTCAGGTGGCAATTGATTACCCGCATCATCGCTAGGCGTTGTCGTTACTGCTGCAGTATCGGCATCACTACGGCCACGACGACGGCGACCACCGCGACGTGAGCGACGGGCATTGTTATTGCGGCTACGTTCGCCATCAGCATTGTTTTCGTCTTTGCTGGTATCTTTACCCACATCGTTGCCATTCGCCGCTTCAGCTGGTTTTTCAGCATTATCAGTGTTGTCTTTACGACGTGGCGGACGTTGCCGTGAAGGTGAATTGTTATTATCTTCAGCGGCCGCTTCATTGCCTGGCGTTTTTTCTGCCTTTGCATTTTCGGATGCATCATCACGGCGCGGCGCATTTTTACTGCCACCCCGACGGTTGCTATTCCGGCCACCTCGGCTGCGACGATTGCCGCTGGGTTTATCGGCATTATCGTCGTTTGATTGTGTCACTGTTTTGGCCTTTTCAGTTGATTCGCTGTTGGCGGTTTGACCGCCGGTCAACACTCCCAACAACCGTTTCAGCAGGCTGGGCTTACGAGCAGCCTCATTAGGCTTGCTAATAATGGGTGCCGGTCCGGCTGGGGCAATCCCCGTTACCGCAGGCTGTTCCAGTGCCGGTTTATCTTTCAACATCACTGGCGTTTCAAGTTCCGGTGTCGCCATTAACTGGTGGCTGGTACTGCTGCGTTCGGCACCTTCTTTAACGCGCTCTATATCATAGTGCGGTGTTTCTAAATGCGGATTAGGGATCAGTAATACGCGTACGCCCTGGCGCTTTTCGATAGCATCAATTTGCGGCCGTTTTTCGTTAAGCATAAAAGTGGCAACCGCAACCGGTAATTGCACTACCAATAGGGTGATTTTCTCTTTGGTTGCTTCTTCTTCCAGCAACC
>CBFHWI010000029.1:19438-21978 GCA_965659475.1 Methylophaga sp. | reverse complement strand
CGGAGTTTGATCTCATCTGCCGAATCGTCAAGTGTTTCTTAACTGATCGGCATTACGCATTTAGCGGGCTTTTTTATCAGGTAAAAGACCTTAGATATTGTTACGCCATGCATGACAGGAATTATCCTGCAGCTTGCTAACGGCTTCCGGACCCCAGCTGCCCGCTGGATACGTGGCCACATTGGATTTATCTTGTGACCATTTATCCAGAATCGGATCGACCACTTTCCACGCCAGATTAACTTCATCAGAGCGCAGGAACAGCGAACGATCACCCTGAATCGCATCCAGAATCAGTGCTTCATAAGCATCTAACTTGTGTTTGTTATCGTCAGTTTCAACGGTTTCCAAACCCACAGTATGTGATGTCAACTCAAGCCCTGGCTCTTTGGATTGCAGTTCAATACGCAGGGTATTGTCAGGTTGCAGACCCATAACAATCCAGTTGGCGTGGCTATCACCGATATCGGTGTCTTTAAACAATTCTTGTGGCGGTTTTTTGAAGCGAATCGCAATCATTGCTTTTGATTCCGGCATGCATTTACCAGTGCGCAGGTAAAATGGCACACCGCGCCAGCGCCAGTTATCAATATAAATCTTCATCGCCGCATAGGTTTCGGTGACACTGTCTTTTGGCACTTCCTCGTCATCGAGATAACCAGGTACCGCCTGGCCATTGACTTCACCGGCCGCATACTGACCGCGGAAAGCATGTTGATCGACGATATCCGGGGTGATGGCGCGGATGGCTTTCAGCACTTTTACTTTTTCATCACGTAGCGATTCATCATCCAGATTCGCCGGTGGTTCCATGGCAACCAACGCCATTACTTGTAACAAGTGGCTCTGAATCATATCGCGCAACGCGCCGGACGTATCGTAATAACCGGCACGGCCACCGACACCTTGTTGCTCAGCGTGGGTGATTTGTACGTGATCAATGTAGTTGCGGTTCCACAACGGCTCGAGCAACAGATTAGCAAAGCGGAACACAAAAATATTCTGTACCGTACCTTTGCCAAGGTAATGATCGATACGATAGGTTTGTTGTTCGGTGAAATTACGACGCAACGTTTGTTCCAATTCGTTGGCACTTTTCTGATCGTAACCAAACGGTTTTTCGACCACTAAATGCCGGAAGCCCTCGGTTTCTTTGTTGAGGCCAACCGTTGATAATTGATCACCGACAACGCCAAACAGTGACGGGCTGATAGACAGATAAAAAACGATATTTTTTGAATAATTGTTAGCCGGCTCATTGAGCATATCGGCCAAATCTTTGTAGCTGGCGGTATCGTTAATATCGTTCTGGAAATAACTGACACGGTTCAGAAAGGTATCCATGACTTGCTGGTCCAAACCACCACGGGCTTTTACTGAAACATAGTCTTTAACCAGCGAGTGCCAGTCTTGCTGGGTGCTTTCCTTGCGGCCCATACAAATGATTTTGGTTTCTGGGGTAAGGCGCTTTTCGGCATCTAAATGATATAACGCCGGTAGCAGTTTTTTTTGTGATAAATCGCCGGTAGCGCCGAAAATAATGATGGTACAAGGTTGCATGATTTCTCCCGTAGCAGGCTGTGACTGTGGCCGTGAGCGTATATAATTTACCAATTGTACAATTTTGGAGTTGCTCGTGCGAAAAATTCTGTTTGCCAGTAGTGAAGTTACCCCTTTGATGAAAACGGGGGGGCTGGCAGACGTCTCGGCCAGTCTGCCAATCGCGCTTGATGACCAAGGGCAGGATGTGCGGATTGTCATGCCAGCTTATCGGGCAACATTGCAGCAACTCTATGATGTTGAAATCGTCGCTAGCTTAAGACTCAACGGCTATCATGCACCGGTTAATATTTTGCAAACCACTCTACCGGGCAGTGATGTGCTGTGCTGGCTGATTGATTCACCAGAACATTTTGATCGTGAGGGTGGGCCATACAGCAGTATCGACGGCAAAGACTGGCCTGATAATGCCGCCCGCTTTGCCCTGTTGTGCCGCGCGATTGTGGTGATTGCCAAGGACCAGGCCGGACTGAAATGGCAACCGGATATCGTGCATTGTCATGATTGGCAAACGGGATTGGTCCCTGCGTTATTGAGTTTACAGTCAGACAGACCGGCAACGGTCTTTACTATTCATAACTTGGCATATCAGGGACTGTTCAGCCGTGAACTGTTCGATATCCTCGATTTGCCGGATAGCTTGTGGCATATGGATGGGCTGGAATTTTATGGCCTGTTGTCATTTATGAAAGGCGGTCTGATCTATGCCGACCATATCACTACCGTCAGTCCCACCTATGCTGATGAAATTTGTGATTATGAATTTGGTTATGGCCTTGAAGGGCTACTGAAACTGCGCGCCAGTCAGGGGAGGCTCAGTGGTATTGTTAATGGCGTTGACACCAAAGTGTGGGATCCGGCCAAAGATCCGGCACTGGCGAAAAATTACAACGCGGCCACCATTCGATTTAAGGCCGTTAATAAACAAGCATTGCAGCAACGATTTGCCTTACCTGACAGTGCCAAAACCCTGGTCATTG
>CBFHWI010000029.1:16298-19428 GCA_965659475.1 Methylophaga sp. | reverse complement strand
CTGATTAGTCGTTTGGTGTCACAAAAAGGCATTGATTTATCGATTGAAGCGCTGGACCAATTACTGTCGGCAAGTGCCGATATTCAGCTGGTCTGTCTGGGCAGTGGTGAAGCCGGTTTTGAACAGGATTTACGGGTGCTGCGGGCGCGTTATCCAGATAAGGTGGGTTTGCAACTGGGGTATGATGAAGCACTGGCCCATCAAATTGAAGCCGGCGCCGATGTGTTTTTGATGCCGTCGCGGTTCGAGCCTTGTGGCCTGAATCAGTTATACAGTTTGCGTTATGGCACGTTGCCAGTGGTCCGCAATATCGGTGGTCTGGCTGATACGGTGGTGGATGCTTCAGAGGCCAACCGCAAAAATAATACGGCAACGGGGTTTAAATTTACCGCTGCCAATAGCGAAACCCTGGTCAAAAAATTGCACGAAGTCATCGAGTTATTCAGCCATCCACGTTTATGGCGACGGATGATGTTAACTGCCATGTTGCAGGATGTCAGCTGGGCGAAAAGTGCCCGCCGTTATCTCGACTTGTACCAACAACTCAATCCTTAAAAGGTCATTTCTATGGAAGCACAATTTGCCCAACTGCAAGCGTTGAGCTTATTGGAAGATAAGGATTTACGCAGTCATGTCCGATTTTTGGTGGATCTGCTTGGTGAAGTAATTGCCGAGCGCTCTGGTGACAGTGTTTATCAGGCGGTTGAGCTCTTGCGCAAAGGCTTTATCCGGCTGCGTAAACAAGACGATCCGCTGCTGCGTAATCAACTAATGGCGCAAATCGGTGAACTTGACCCCCAGACGCTGGGAGAAGTCATACGAGCCTTTAATTTATATTTCAGTCTGGTCAATACTGCCGAAGAAGCCTATCACCATCATAACCGGCTGATTCAGCTGCGAAATGGCGGCAATCTTTGGCATGGCTCTTATCTGGACACGTTAACTCAGTTAAAACAGGAAGGCGTCACTCTCAATCAGTTGAAATCACTGCTCAGCAAACTGATCTATATGCCGGTTTTTACCGCGCATCCGACCGAATCCAAACGACGCACGGTGATGGAGATTTTGCGCCGGGTATTTTTGCTCGACGAGCAATTAACCAACCGTCCGCTGACGGCGTTTGATGAGCAGCAGATCCGGCGGCAGTTAAAACAACAGATCCAGTTGTTATGGGCGACCGATGAAGTCCGGGCCATCAAACCCAGCGTCCGTGATGAAGTCAAAAATGGTCTGTATTACTTTAATGTCAGCTTGTTTGATGCCGTGCCACGCAGTTATCGCAATCTGGAAAACGCCATCCGCCGGGTGTATGCCGATGAATTGACGGAAGCCGAGCCGATTCGAATCCCGCACTATTTGCAATTCGGTTCGTGGATAGGCGGCGATCGCGATGGTAATCCGTATGTTACGACGCAAACTACCGAAATGGCCGTGATGCTGCAAAAGCGGTCAGTGCTGCGCCGTTATTTGCAAGATGTTACGGATTTGATGTTTATCTTGACCCAGTCACAGCCGTTATGTCAGATAAACGATGCATTGGCAGAAGATTTAGCAGAGAGCGAACAACGTTTTGGCAAGGCATTTGCCTCTAACAGTCAGCGTTTTATCAATGAGCCTTACCGGCGCAAGCTTTATATTATGCGCTCCCGACTGGAAGATAATTTGCGGTTGTTGCAACAGTACTTCCGGCCGGATCAACGCGTTGATTCACTGGGCGTCGCCTATGCCGATGAGCGGGAAATGTTGGCCGATTTGTACTGCCTGCAGAAATCGTTGATTGATAACGGCGATAAAGAGGTTGCCAACGCCCAGCTCAGTGACTTAATCAGACTGGTGGAGACCTTTGGCTTTTATTTGTTGCATCTGGATGTCCGTCAGGAATCATCACGGCACAGCGATGCGCTGGCTGAAGTCCTGTCGCATACCGAATTGTCCCGCAATTATTTACAACAATCTGAAGCTGATCGCCAACAGTTAATCAGTGACTTATTGCGCCGGCCCAATCTGCCGGACATATACGGCGATTTACAACCACAAACCGATGAAGTACTGGCGTTGATGCGGTTGATGGCGAGATTACGCGTTGAAGTCAGCGAGCAGGCATTTGGTCATTATGTAATTTCGATGACCCATGCCGCCAGCCATATTCTTGAAGTGATGCTGCTGGCAAGGTTTGCCGGACTGGTCGGCCAAGATGAGCAGGGCTGGTTTTGTCATATTCGTATTGCGCCTTTATTTGAAACCATTGAGGATTTGGCGCATATCGAACCGGTAATGACGGCGCTGTTTGATAATCCTGCTTATCGTAGTTTGCTGAAAGCCTCCGGCAATCGCCAGGAAGTTATGCTCGGTTATTCGGATTCCTGTAAAGACGGCGGTATTCTGGCTTCTTCATGGCATTTGTATCAGGCGCAGCAGACAGTCAGTCGGTTATCAGAGAAATTCGATATTGCCTGTCGGATGTTTCATGGCCGGGGCGGTACCGTTGGCCGTGGCGGCGGGCCCACCCATGAGGCGATTTTATCGCAGCCGCCGGGCACCGTGCAGGGACAAATTAAATTTACAGAGCAGGGTGAAGTGTTGTCGTTTAAATATGGCAATACCGAAACGGCGGCTTATGAATTGGGCATGGGCGTATCGGCTTTGATTAAGGCCAGCCGCAGTCTGGTCACCCAAGCGCGCCACGAGCCACGGGAATACCATCAGATCATGGCGCAGCTGGCAGCAACCGGTGAGCAGCAATACCGGCAGCTGACCGAGCAGACACCGTCTTTCCTCGATTATTTTTATGAGGCCTGTCCGATTAGTGAAATCGGTTTAATGAATATTGGCTCACGGCCGTCTCACCGTAAAGCCGGAGATCGCTCTAAATCATCAGTGCGGGCTATCGGCTGGGTATTTGCCTGGGCACAATCGCGGCATACATTGCCCGGCTGGTATGGCATCGGTCACGCGATTCATACCTGGCTGCAGCAACACCCGGACGGCATGCCAATTTTGCAACAAATGGTGCAGGACTGGCCGTTTTTCCGGGCCTTGCTCAGTAATACCCAAATGTCAGTCGCCAAAGCCGATATGGGCATTGCCCAGCAATATGCCACGTTGTGTCTGGATACTGAACAATCTTTGC
>CBFHWI010000029.1:15025-16199 GCA_965659475.1 Methylophaga sp. | reverse complement strand
AAATGTCAGTCGCCAAAGCCGATATGGGCATTGCCCAGCAATATGCCACGTTGTGTCTGGATACTGAACAATCTTTGGCGGTGCTCGGGAAAATTCGTGACGAATTTCAGCTGACCATTGATGAAGTGCTGAAAGTCGTCGACGCCGATAAGCTGATTGCGGAAAATCCAGTGTTGGCCTTATCGTTAAAGCGGCGTAATCCGTATCTGGATCCGCTGAATCATATTCAGATCATGTTGCTGCGCCGTTACCGGCAAGCAGAGGTTAATGGTGAAGATATGCAAACGTGGCGGGATCCGCTGTTAAGAACAATCAGCGCCATTTCCCAGGGTATGCGCAACACCGGTTAGATAGAGGACTTATTTATCTCTCATATCCAACACTGCTGGTGGCTATTTTTGCACCTTTTCAGAGGTTAGATTTGTATAGTTATCATCAAAATGAGTGATTGATGACACAAACGGACGCAAAAATAGCGCCAGCCCTGCGGATTGTGACTTAAAAACCGCCACTATGCGTTGCTCGTCGTTTATTTAGAATTACTAAACAGCTCTCCTCGCGCCTTAATTGGCGCTTTTTCAGCCCACAACAGAGGCGGAGATGAGAGATAAACAAGTCCTAAGTTGGTCGATCTTTTTTGGCGATATAACGGCCTTTTTCGGCTTTGGTTTTTGATAAGGCCTTATTACTTTTACCCTTAGGTGCCATACCTTTGCGTTTGCAGACTTTTAACGGACGACCAACGTGATGTTCAATGCGTTGCAGGTTTTTGTGATCATGTGGCTCGACCAGATTAATAGCGTAACCGGTTTTATCGGCGCGGCCGGTGCGGCCAATACGATGAATATATAAATCACCGCGAAACGGCACATCAAAATTAATCACGTGACTGATATCGGCGACATCCAAACCGCGTGATGCAACATCGGTTGCTACAGTCACTTTGATCTGGCCACTGCGAAACTTGCGGATCCGTTCCCGGCGCACCGATTGATCAAAATCGCCATGCAGTAATTGCGCAGAAACATTGCGCGATTGTAAGAAGTCACAGACCTCTTCAGCGCGGGTTTTTTTATTACAAAATACCAAGGCACGCAGGCAGTCGGCATCTTCAATAAAAGACATCAGCAGCGCTTGTTTGTGTTCGAGGTTGTCACAAAGATAGACTTCCTGG
>CBFHWI010000029.1:0-14927 GCA_965659475.1 Methylophaga sp. | reverse complement strand
CGTGATATTGACAGCTTGCTGGTTGGCAGCCTGCAGCAGGATTTCCTGCGGATCTTTAAGCAATTCTTCAGCAAATATACGTACGCCGCTGCCCGCCAGGGTGGCCGAAAATAAACCGGCCTGAAAGCGCTGGCCGATATTGGCAAGAATATTTAGTACATCTGGTCCCTGGCCCATATCTAGCATCCGATCAGCTTCGTCGATAATGACCAGACTGATACCGGTTAAATCGACCGAATCATCGTTAACCAGACTCAGCAGCCGGCCCGGCGTTGCGATAATAATGTCGCAATTTTTATCCTGAGCATGTTGAACCTGTGCCCACGGTGAAGCGCCGCCGGTGAGCATGGCAATGGCCGGTTTAAAAGACTGACCCAGCTGATGAAACACATGCTGAATCTGAAAAGCCAGTTCCCGGGTTGGTGCTAATACCAGAAACTGTGCTTTGCCGGAATGATTCGGTTCATCCATCAGTTTTTGCAGAATCGGCAATATAAATGCGGCGGTTTTACCGGTACCGGTAGCGGCGCAGGCCAACACATCCTGACCACTCAATAAAGCCGGAATCGCCACTTGCTGAACCTCGGTGGCTTTATTAAAACCACTGCGGGAAATGGCTGCCAGCAGCGCATCATCTAAAAATAAATCTTCAAATTGCATGGGAATATCTTAATCAGAAACTGTCGTTATGCCGACTTAAGGTTTGCATATTAACAGTGTGACGCTAAAAAATCTTAGGGTCTGTTTATCTTTCGTAGCCGCCTCTGTTTTGACTGAGAATGCACCAATCAAGGCGTGAGGAGACCAGTTTAGTAATTCTAAATAAACGACGAGCAACGAGGAGTGGTGCATTTTCAGCCTCAACCCGAAGGGCTGGGGCTCTTTTTCCGCCCCACGGCGTTGAAAATGACTTATGTATAATAACTACATCGCATCATTTCCGCCTTGTCGGACGAAAAAATAGCGCCAGCAGTGGTGGCTACGAAAGATAAACAGACCCTAAGCTTTAAGTACCAGCAAGCAACCAATGATCATCACACTACAAGCTGCCAACCGCCGATACAGATGACCTTCATGAAAAATTCGGTAACCAAGAAACACCTGCAGCACCATGCTCAGCTGAAATAGGGCGAGTGCGTAAGCAATCAGCAAACCCTCTAATAGCAGCATAGTGCAGTATTGCATGGTAAAAATCAGCGCGCCCAGCCACAGAAAATCGCGCAATTTGCTATGGCTTTGCTGCCAGTCTTTTTTCAGGGATTGCCCGCTGAAAATAAAATATATCAGCGCTGCCAGCGGCAGGCCAATCAGACACCAGAACAGGGTGGTTGCCAACGGCCCACCCGTCATCACCGCATTTTTTAACGGCAGGGTGCCAATTGAAAATAAGCCAATGGATAAAAATCGCAGCTGGACACCGCGATCTTGTAGCAAGCTGAGTAAACGACTATTGCCAGTAGTTTTCGGCGGGAATAATAAAACACTGCCGGCCAGAATAATGGCGATACCGGAAAACCCTTGCAGATTAGGAATTTCACCGAGAAATATCAAAGCCAAAATAGTCGAAAACACGACCTTATAGGCATTCAGTGGTCCGAAAACCGATAAGTCTGTTTTAGATAACGACATCACCAGCAGCAAAGTGCCGGCCATATCGAGCAGGGCAGCCAGCGTGATATTGAGCCAGAAGCCCGGCTGGAGTTGCGAAAAGGCAATGAAGCTGAGCAGCGACAGGCTGATAAGGCTCAGCACTAAATAACCACCCAGCGTGATGTAAAGCGGCGACAAGCCGCGATGGCTCATTTGTTTTTGAAACACATTACCGGTGACGGATGCCAGCATCCGCCCCAGCAGCCAGACTAATTCCATTATTTATGGTGTGGTAGCGACTGCCTGATAAAGGTTATCCGCGTCAGTTTTGTAGCGGTTAAAGCTGTTGAAGTTGTCGTTTTCGTCAAAACTGAACACCACAAATGGATCTTTACGCTGACCCATTTCCATACCGGGTGTGCCCACCGGCATTTGTGGTACTGATAAGCCTTTGATATCAGATGGTTTATCGGCCAGAAGTTGTTTGATATCATCGGCCGGCACATGGCCTTCAATCAAATAACCATCGACCACTGCGGTATGGCATGAGGCCATTTTTACAGGCATGCCAAGTTGTTGTTTGACGTTGCTCATATCACTGCGGATTTGATCATCGACCTCGAAATCATGCGCTTGTAAATGTTCAATCCATTTATGACAGCACTGGCAATTGGCATCCCGGTAAACAGTGATTTGGGTCGGTTTGTTCAACGCCATACGAGCGGCATCCCACTCGCTGCTGAATACGCTCAGCGGCATTAACAATAGGGCAAACAAAAATAAGTGGGTGATCATATTAGGGGCACTCAATTAAAATATCGGCATCATCACTGTGTTTTTCGACATAATCCAATGCATCGGTCAGCGATTTATCTTTATGGGCATCAAATTCAGATGGTAGTAACTGCACAGTCAGACCACGCGCCTGCCAGTCTGGTTGCATCTTGCTGTCGGTCAATGCGGGATTCAGCCAGACATGCGTGCCTTCGGTAAGGGTACCGACCATTTCGGCCAGACCTTGCTCAGTGAGAATAATGACAACCACTTATTTAATGCCTAAATAAGCTTCTTCAGAGATTTCGGTCCAAGTAGCATCTTTTTCGCGAAATGCCTGATAGGCGTTATAAACTTCTTTAAATTTGGGATTGTCTGCTGCTTCTTCGGCCAGTGTTTGTTCGGTCAGCGATTTCAGACGTTGCATCACATCATCGGGAAACGGTTTGATATCAACGCCGCGCTTACGCAGTTCTGCCAGTGCTATGGCGTTTAAATATTCCATTTCTGAAGCCATACGTAGATTCTCAGCAATAGCGGCATTTTCGACTATGGCTTGTAAATCAGGCGGTAATGTCGCCCAGGCGCGGCTGTTGATGCTCAACTCCAAGACGGCGCCCGGTTCATGCCAGCCGGGATAATAATAATGTTCTGCCGCCCGATATAAACCGAGACGTTGATCGTGATAAGGACTTACCCATTCAGTGGCATCGATAGTATTGCGTTCCAAAGCTGTGTAGACCTCGCTACCGGCCAGTAATACCGGGTTACCACCCGCTTTGGCAAATACTTTGCCGCCCAGGCCCGGTATACGCATTTTCAAGCCATCCAGATCGGCAACCGAGTTAATTTCTTTGTTAAACCAACCACCCATTTGAATGCCGGTATTGCCGAGTGGAAAGGCTTTGACGTTGAATGGCTCGTAAACCTTATCCCATAATTCCTGACCGCCGCCAAAATACAGCCAGGCGTTCATGCCCCGCGGATTCATTCCAAACGGCACTGTCGAGAAAAATTGTGCTTCGGGGACTTTACCGGCCCAGTAATAGGCACTGCCATGACCCATTTCGACGGTGCCTTGGGATACGGCATCAAACGTTTGTAAGGCGGGAATCAATTCGCCGCCGGCATAAACTTTGACTTGCAGACGGCCATTGGACATTTTGGCGAGATTATCAGCAAAACGCTCAGCGCCTTCCTGCAATACTGGGAAACCCGGCGGCCAGGTGGTGACCATTTTCCAGCGATAGATTTTGCTGGTATCAATGGTGCCATCTTCATTGGTGGCATCGGGCGGACTACAGGCAGTGATACTGAGACCAGTTAACAATAACAAGAACAGTTTGAGACACATATGCTTCATCGATGAAGTCCCTTAACTAAAGCGTTTCTAGTTTGGCATATGCCAATACCAGCCATTTGCTGCCAGCCTGTTTAAAGTTGACCTGCACCCGTGCGTGGCTGCCACTACCTTCGGTATCTACAATAACACCGGGGCCGAATTTCTGGTGCAGAACCTGCTGGCCTGGACGAAAACCACTATCATCAGCCGATTCACCGCGGCTGGCAAGTCCTGATAAAGCCCCCACCGGTTGCCGGCCGCGTACTTCATGAATGCGCTCTGCTGGAATTTCTGCCAAAAAGCGGGATGGCTGCGGATGCATTTCCTGACCGTATAAATAACGCGACTCGGTAAACAGCAGATATAACGTTTGCCGGGCACGAGTCATGCCGACATAACACAGGCGTCGTTCTTCAGCGAGACGCACCGGATCATCAGAAGATTTTTGACCGGGGAATAAACCTTCTTCCATACCCACCATAAATACCAGTGGAAATTCCAAGCCCTTAGCTGAATGTAATGTCATCAGCTGAACACAATCCTGCCATTTATCAGCCTGATTATCACCAGCCTCTAATGCGGCATGCGCGAGAAAAGCATCCAGTAACGGCATTTCTTCATCGTCATCGGCGCGCATAAATTCACGGCTGGCATTAATCAGCTCTTCCATGTTTTCAATGCGGCCCTGACCTTTTTCCGTTTTGTCTTTGCCAAAAAACGCTTTCAGGCCGCTTTCTTCAATGACTAATTGGGTCAGTTCATGCAAAGGCATACTGTCATCTTCAGGTGTCAGCGATTCAATCAATGTTAAAAAGCCTGACAGGGCATTGGCTGCGCGGGCTGGTAGCAGTTGCTGCTTTAAAATATCGACAGCGGTATACCACATTGGCTGATCGGTTTCGCGGGCAATTTGCCGTAACTGGGTCAGTGTTGCAGCGCCAATGCCACGAGTTGGCGTATTAACCACCCGTTCAAAAGCCGCATCATCACGACGATTGGCAACCAGCCGCAGATAAGCTAATACATCTTTAATTTCGGCGCGCTCAAAAAAGCGCAGACCGCCATAGACCCGATAGGGCACAGCGGATTGCATTAACGCTTCTTCAATCACCCGTGACTGGGCGTTGGAGCGATACAGCACGGCACAATCACTGCGCTGACCGCCTTGCGCTACCCAGTTTTTAACTTCCTGCACCAAATATTGCGCTTCATCCCGTTCGTTATAAGCGTTGTAAAGTTGAACTGGCTCGCCATCGCTGTCTTCAGTCCACAGCTCTTTACCAAGGCGTTCACTGTTATTAGCAATAACAGCATTGGCGGCGGCCAGAATATTGCCGGTTGAACGGTAGTTTTGTTCCAGACGCACTGAATTGGCATCGGGGTAATCTTTATGAAATTTCTGGATATTTTCGATTTTGGCGCCGCGCCAGCCATAAATTGACTGATCATCATCACCGACGATAAATAAATAGCCGGTTTGTCCTGCCAATAAGCGCAGCCAGGCATATTGAATGGTATTGGTGTCCTGAAACTCATCGACCAGGATCTGTGAAAACCGCTGCTGATAATGGCTGAGAATATCCGGCCGTTTCAGCCATAGCTCATGACTGCGCAACAATAACTCACCAAAATCAACGACACCGGCGCGTTCACAGGCCTGTTCATAGGCTTGATAAACGCTGTGCATGGTTTTTGAATAAGGATCATCACCAACATGAATATGCGCGGCGCGCAGGCCTTCATCTTTCTGGGCGTTGATATACCACTGCGCCTGTTTCGGCGGCCACTGCGCTTCATCCAAAGACATGCCGCGGATAATGCGTTTCAGCATGCGCAGTTGATCATCACTGTCGAGGATCTGAAACCCCTGCGGCAAACTGGCATCTTGCCAGTGTGAACGCAGCAGACGATGTGCCAGACCATGGAAGGTACCGACCCACATGCCGCCAGTCGGATAACCGAGCATTTCTTCGATACGGCCACGCATTTCAGCGGCGGCTTTATTGGTAAACGTTACCGCCAGAATATTGGCCGGCGACAAAGCTTCCGCCTGAATCAACCAGGCAATGCGATGCACCAGTACCCGGGTTTTACCACTGCCGGCACCGGCTAAAATTCGGGCATGACCGAGCGGCGCCGCAACAGCTTCACGCTGCGGTTTATTGAGATCGTCTAGAAGCTCGGATACATCCATCGGCATTTAGACTAAACCAGCAGATTGGTTTAGCTATGGCAGTGACAGACACATTTATCCCCGCAACAAGCGGGGATAAAGTGCTTAAGAATTAAATATTGCTATCGAGAAAAGCGGCCAGCTGCGATTTGGTCAGCGCGCCGACTTTTGTGGCTTCGACTTCGCCGTCTTTAAACAGCATTAACGTCGGAATACCACGGATACCGTAGCGGGGTGGGGTGTCGGGGTTTTCGTCAATATTCAGTTTGCAAACCCGGAGCTTGCCAGCATATTCGTCACTGATTTCTTCTAAAACAGGGGCAATCATTTTGCAGGGACCGCACCATTCTGCCCAGTAATCAACTAAAACGGGTAAATCAGATTGCAACACTTGGCTGTCGAAGTCGCTATCGGTCACATTAGTGACGTTTTTGCTCATGGTTTATCTCCAGTGGTAACTAAAGTATCGGACCGCTATACTCGCAGACCAAACAGTTAGACGACATTTTTTCTTATCAGTACAGGTAATGCAAGTATTTCTATGACTGCCCATCTGACCGACACGCCATTTTCCGCGCTGCCACTGCATGCGCATTTGCAACAGGGACTGAGTGACGCCGGTTTTGCATTTTGCACACCGATCCAGGCGCAATCGCTGCCATTGCTACTGGCAGGCAAGGATGTTGCGGGTCAGGCGCAGACCGGAACCGGTAAAACTATTGCTTTTCTGTTGGCCACATTTCAACGGTTATTGATGAGTGGGGTTGATACTAATCAAAAACAACCCCGCGCCTTAATATTAGCGCCAACACGTGAATTAGCGATTCAAATTGTTAAAGATGCCGAGTTACTGAACAAACAAGCTGGTTTGCGCATCGTATTGGCGCATGGCGGCAAAGATTATCAAAAACAACGTGATGCCATTACCGATGGTTGTGATGTGTTGATTGGCACACCGGGCCGGCTGTTGGATTATCACAAACAGCGGGTTTTCAATCTCAAACAAATTGAGGTCATGGTGCTTGATGAGGCCGATCGGATGTTTGATTTGGGCTTTATTAAAGATGTGCGCTTTTTTCTGCGCCGCTTGCCACCCCCGGCTGAGCGCCTTGGCATGTTGTTTTCAGCGACCTTAAGTTACAAGGTGCTTGAGCTGGCCTATGAACACATGAATAATCCGGAAAAAGTGCAGGTAGAACCGGAAAAAGTCATGGGGGATCGCATTGAAGAATCGGTTTATTACCCGGCCAATGATGAAAAAGTGCCGTTACTGCTGGCATTGATTAAACGTATTGAGCCGCCGCGGGCAATTGTTTTTGTGAATACCAAACACGTCGCTGACAGAGTTTGGGGCTTTCTGGAAAGTAATGGTCATAAGGCAGCACTGCTATCTGGCGATGTGCCGCAAAAAAAACGCGAACAATTGTTGCAGCACTTTCAGGATGGTGAATTCCCGTTTCTGGTGGCGACTGATGTGGCCGCGCGAGGCTTGCATATTCCCGCAGTCAGTCATATCTTCAACTTTGATCTGCCGCAGGATTGTGAAGATTATGTGCACCGGATTGGCCGCACGGCACGTGCCGGTGCCAGCGGCGTGGCCATTAGTTTTGCTTGTGAAGAATATGTTTTTTCCTTGCCGGAGATTGAAGACTACATTAAACACAAATTGCCGGTGGCTTCAGCTGCCGATGAAACGCTGGAAAAACCTTTGCCAGCAGTAAAACCAGAACGGCATCCCGCTGGCAGAAATCGGCCACGGCAAAATGATAAAAAGCATTCTGGTGGCAATAATCAGCGTAGCCGTGGCCCACGGCGGGTAGCAAACTCGGATGCAAATCAGTAATAACCCGCAGGGAATTTTTCCGCTTAAACCGACAGACAACCCCAATCGTCTGCCGGTGGTGGTGCCGGCAGAGGTAAGTTTTAATCCGGCACCAGCCCGCAATCGAGCCAACATTCTGCAACAAGTGGTGCCGGTCAGCACGGCGCAAGATAGTCAGGAGGCTCGGTTTGTTCGCATTTTAGCGCAGCTTGATAATGCCGAACTCTTACCCACACAAATAACCAGCACTTTACCTGCGCCAGTCGTAAGTTATCTGCAAATTGCCAGCCTGCAAGAGCGCAGTCCCTATTCAGGATTGATTGATGAAACGGTTTAGCCTGCTGCTGTTAAGTCTATTTTTGCTGGCCTGCAGTCAGTCGCCACCGCCGCCCATTGCCCAGTTCGGCAAGGGCACTATCGATGAAATTATTGAGCTGCATCAACAACGGGTCATGCAGGATTTAAAAACGCTGACCTTAAAGTTATACCGCCGTAATCCCAATGAACGCCATGACCGAGGCAAACGCAGTCTCGAAGATAGTGTTGCCAGACTATTTAATTACCCGGCACATGTCGGCTTTGCCAAATGGAAAAACACCAAGCCCACCGATATTTTGCGTGATGCTTTGAGTACTGAGTATCAAGGGGATCGGGTGCTGGCGTTTACTGTTGGTATGCGGCGGATGTTGATGGCGGCATATAACAATGAGACAGCGTTTTATTATCTGACCGAGATTGATGCTCAAAAACTGTATAACAGTGCCCGGAATATCGAAATTGCAGCGTGGTTACTGGCCACCAAGCGTGATAGCAACGGTGAACGTATTTTGCTCAGTGACAGCAGCAAATCTCTGGAGCGTAATTTGAGTTTTCAGCGGCTGATTGGCGGCATGATCGCAACCCAGGATAATTTGTCGCAAATCATCGCCCAGAAAGAGGGTCGTTTGGTGAAAAATATTGTGGTGAAAGCCGCATCAATGGCTTTTTTACCGATTTAACGCCGCCCGGCGGCCTTCTGGATCAGCATGTTTTTGATGAATCCCAGCTGATTAACTTGCTTTAATCCAAATTGTCGTAGAGATGCCATCCCCGGTAATTGATTGGCAAATAAGCGATTTAAGCCATCGAAACTTAATTGCATTAATGTATTTTCAGCCAGTCGTGCCCTTTGGTATTTTTTTAAGGTATGCAGACTGCCTATTGCCCGGCCTTGCTGATGTGCTTTGAGCACAATATCCGACAACACTCTGGCATCCTGAAAGCCCAGGTTAACACCTTGCCCTGCCAGGGGGTGCACACTATGCGCAGCGTCGCCCACCAAAGCCAGCCCGGGTTTTACATAGGCCTCGGCATGTTGCAGATTAAGCGGGAAGGCAGCGCGCTCAGATAACAGCCGAACGCTGCCCAGCCTGAAATCAAAGGCACTAGCCAACTGTTCACAAAATGCCAGATCATCAACATTTTTTAGTTGTTCGGCTTCGGCATCCGGCAGACTCCAGACAATCGAGCATTGATGTGGATTGCCGAGTGGTAGAAAGGCCAACGGACCACCCGGTAAAAAATGCTGGCGGGCGCATTGCTGGTGCGGATGTTCGGTTTCGACCACAGCGACCAAGCCTTGCTGATGATAAGCCCAGCCACGCGATTTGATTCCGGCCCAGTCGCGAATTTGCGATTGGCCGCCATCGGCGGCGACGATTAGTGGCGCGTTCAACTGGTCACCATTATCCAGGGTAATGGTTTGTT
The DNA here is from genome assembly GCA_965659475.1 of Methylophaga sp. Taxonomy (GTDB): domain Bacteria; phylum Pseudomonadota; class Gammaproteobacteria; order Nitrosococcales; family Methylophagaceae; genus Methylophaga. Next base: position 5,480 of record CBFHWI010000029.1, on the reverse strand, counting down.
CATTGAGTGCCGTCGCTTTCGCCGGGCTAAGCAGATCAATCGATTTTGTTGCTTGCAGCGCCTGGAACATCGCCTGTTCCAGATGGCCATTTTCGATGATATGACCCAGCCAGGCTGCGCCGATATCGGCGGCAGCAAAATCCAGCTGACTGTTTTTTTCCCAGACCTGCATTTGCTCAAACGGGCCCAGACGGCTTGGCATTAAACGCTGCCAGACGCCAAGATCGGTTAATAATTGCTGACTGGCACTACTGATAGCGCTAACCCGTAGTTGCCATGGATCGTTTTGTTGTAATTTGGTGGACGGGCGGCTTTCCAGCAGGCTGATTTTTAAATCACTTTGCTGTGCTAAGGCCAAAGCCAGTGAGCCGCCGACCATACCGCCGCCAACAATAATAATATCTGTCTGCCGGTTCATAACGGCAAGCCGCGCGCCAGCCGGGTTTGTTTTTGGCTTAAGCCCATACTGGCCAGACTCAGCCGTTGTTTAACCGGTGGCAATATATCCAGCATGGCCAAAGCTGCAGAACGACCATGACCGAGCAAGGGATTAGCATTGCTGAATATTTTGACCAATCGGTCAGTGGCTTTAACGATATTATCCTGCGCCGGCAATTGCCAGGCTTTATAAGCTTCCAAACTACACGGTTGACCACAGTCATTGCGATGCTGGCTGATGATTTCCGCCAACACGGCCGCATCGCGCAGTCCCAGGTTAAAGCCCTGACCGGCAATCGGATGCAGGCTGTGCGCCGCATTGCCAATGAGTAATAATCGTGGCTGAATAGCAGCATCGGTTTGCATGAGTCCCAGCGGATAGCTGCTGCGTTTGCCGACCCTGGTAAAGTGGCCCAGCCGAAAACCAAAACGCTGTTGTAAGGCCTGTAAAAAAACCTCGTCAGACAAAGCCAGCAGGCGCTGTTCATCGTCACTTTTTACCGTCCAGACCAGACTGCTGCGATTATCAGACATCGGTAATAAAGCCAGCGGACCACTGTCAGTAAAGCGTTCGAAGGCGCGGTTTTGATGTGGCCGTTCAGTGCTGACATTGGCGGTGACCGCAGTTTGTTGGTAATCACGCTGCCAGCTGCCCAGTTTCAGTAACTCACGAATGGTGGAATGCTGGCCATCGGCAGCGACCAGTAATTTGCAGTGCAATGTTTGTTGATTAGACAAAAATACCGTGGTCTTGTCCGGCGATGTTTCCAGTGCGGTCACTTTAAGTGGCGATAGCAACGCAATATTGTCAGCTTGCTGCAACGCGATATTCAGTTGTTGCCCCAGTTGTTTTGCCGTCAATACCTGACCCAATGCGGGGACGGTTGCAGCTTTTGCAGATAAACGGGTTACGCCATAGTGGCCGCGATCAGAAATATGGATATCAAGAATAGGCGTGGCAAAGGCTTGCAAAGCAGGCCATAAACCCAGCGTTTCAAAAATCCGCTGCGAGCCATACGATAATGCGATGCCACGATCATCAAAACTCGGCTGAGAATCGGTTTCAATACTTTGCGCTTCAATAATACCGATTTTTAATGCCGTGTCTTTTAAAGCCAATGCCAGACTGGTGCCAACCATGCCGGCACCGACAATTAGGACATCAAAACCGTTATTTTTAGCCATTAAGCTGCCTTGACGCCTGCCATCAACGCTTCAATATCGGCGATTTCTTTTGGTGCGCCTTCGGTTAAAACGTCATGACCGTCTTTGGTAACCAATACATCGTCTTCAATGCGAATTCCAGTGAAGTGATATTTTTCCGGTACATGTGCTGGATCGCGGATATACAGACCCGGCTCAATAGTCAGCACCATCCCCGGTTCCAATAAACGCCAGGTGCCACCGACTTTGTAATCACCGACATCATGCACATCCATGCCCAGCCAGTGGCCGGTACGATGCATATAAAACTCGCGGTAAGCTTGTTTTTCCAGCAATTCGTCCAAGTCACCGTGCAAAAGACCTAACTTAATTAATCCCTCAGTGAGCACTTTAACCGCGACTTCATGCGGTTGATTCCAGTGGTTACCGGGTCGCACAGCATCAATCGCCGCGTATTGGGCATCTAAAACGACTTGGTAAAGCTCACGCTGCGCCGCAGTGAATTTGCCATTAACCGGGAAGGTACGGGTAATGTCGGCGGCATAACAATCGTATTCAGCGCCAGCATCAATCAGCAGTAGATCATTATTTTTCAGCTTATGGTTGTTTTCTATGTAATGCAGAATGCAGCCGTTTTCACCGCCGCCAACAATTGACGGGTAGGCTGGGCTGCGGCAACCATGGCGCATAAATTCATGCAGCAATTCCGCTTCGATTTCATATTCCCATTTGCCCGGCTGGGTGGCCTGCATGGCACGGATATGGGCAGAAACTGACGCTTTGGCGGCATGTTTCATGGCTTTAACTTCCTGACTGCTTTTGTATAAGCGCAGCTCGCCTAGGATATGTTCGAGTTCGATAATTTCGGTCGGCGAATGTTTACCACTGCGTGACGCCTGACGTAGATGATTCAGCCAGTTAACCATACGCTGATCAAATGCCGGCTGATTGCCCATGGTGTAATAGACTTTTTCTTTGCCTTCCATCAGGCCAGGCAGAATTTCATCCAAATCACTGATGGGATAGGCATCATCGGCTGCAAAATTGTCCAACGCACCTTCCAGACCCTGACGATAGCCGTCCCAGATTTCTTTTTCCAGATTGCGCTCGCGGCAAAACATCAGAAACTCACCATGTTCGCGGCCGGGTACCAGCACCAGCACCGATTCCGGTTCATCAAAACCGCTCAGATAGTGAAAGTGACTGTCGCTTCGAAAGGGGAAATGCACATCCCGATTACGGGTGAGTTCCAAGGCATTAGGCAGCACGGCAATACTGTCCGTACCCATTAAATCCATCAAATGCCGGCGCCGCCGGGCGAATTCTTGTTTGGTCATTTAGTGTTCAGTTGAGTTGTCGTTGTTTTCGGGTGGTTGTAGTTCGCCATACAGCAAAAACAACCCCATGCGCAGGTATTCGACCAGTTCAGTAAAATTTGATTCATCCTGATCAAGCTCACCCAATTCGATGTCATCGATTTGACTGATTTGAATCGCATCGGTGATATATTCCTGACAATCTTTGGACAGGCTGGTTTCATCAGTTAAACCGGAAGCGCCCAGACCATAAATTAATCCCTGACACCAATCCGCCATTGCCGCAATGCGCGAACCCAGTGGCGCATCATCATCGGGCAGTTCTAATTGCAGGTCAAAATCAAGGCTGTTCAGCGCCTGAATCGTTTCATCAAATAGCGCAATCAGGCTTTGCAGTTCTTCTGGCCCCGGCTTGTAGTCTTCAAACAGCGTGGTGTACCAAGTGGTGCGGTTGGCCTGATTGTTAAGGCAAAGCAAGCCGCATAAAGCGCCCTGTAATTCGGCTGTTGTATTAGGGCCGTCACTGGTCATGTTTTCGGGTGACAGTGACGGAAAATATAATTGAGACATAAAGATACGGCCTGAATTTAAAAATCACATCATGCAGTTATTGACCGGGTCAATAGCGCACGTCTATAGTTAGGCATTATTTTCGCACAGCCAAGACGCATATTAATGGATAAAACCCCGATTCAACAATTGGAACAGCAGGTCGATCAGCTGTTGCGGACCGGTCGCAGGTTACGTGAGGAAAATTTATTATTGCGTTCTCAACAGGCTGCGTGGCTCAGTGAGCGGTCGCAATTGATTGAAAAAACTGACATTGCTCGTGGCCGCATTGAAAAAATGGTCAGTCGTCTGAAGCAACTGGACGAAGAATTATGAGTACACCAGTGCATGTGACAATCCTCGGCAAGGAATATCAGGTTGCTTGTCCGGAAGATGAAAAAGAAGCATTGATTGCGTCTTCGCGCATGGTTCACAGCAAAATGGAAAAAATCCGCGCCAGCGGTAAAGTGGTCGGGTTGGATCGGATCGCGGTCATGGCGGCGCTGAATATTGCCCATGAACTGTTGATTCTGCAACAAGATGAGTCGCAGGATGTGAATAAAGTGAATGAAAAAATTCTTCAGCTTACAGAGCGCGTCGATGCGTTCATCAGCGAAGATCGGCAACTCGAATTGTAATAAAATCCTCACCACAAATTCACATTAACCGCGTATCATGTGATTAACCCTGCGGTGTTCGACAGCGACATGTGTTGTCTTGAGCCGATAAGCAATTGCTTACCGAAACCAAAATTCCGAGGTTGAAAAACAGGCCCGCTCTGACGGGAAGTTTGCCATCCTCATGCGGTTTCACTCTTGGACAACCAGGTTCAAGAACCCCGTTCGCATCGGCACTGTGGGGCTCTATTTTCTCCCGGTGCAACGCCGCGCCTCATGCGGGCAATAATCCTTCAGACTTTCGGCTAAAATCGCTATAAATATTTGCGATGCCAACTACATTTTATTATCTTAATTAGCTTTTCAACCGAGCGCGTAAACGCCCGAAAAGTGTTCTACAGGGAGCGGTAGCATGACTTTCCAGATTCGTTATTTCGGCTATATTAGCCTAGCCCTTGCCAGTTTTCTCGGATCTGCTCAGCCGCTGCTCGCTGAGGCGCAGGATAATCGGCCAGTGGTCAAAGTCATGACTCCGGAACAGCGCGAAGTCACCGAATGGCAAGAATTTACAGGCCGCTTTGAAGCGGTAGAGGAAGTTGCCATTCGCGCCCGGGTCACCGGTTACCTTGATGCCGTACATTTCAAAGATGGCCAGATGGTTAACAAAGGCGATTTGTTGTTTGAAATCGACCCTCGGCCATATCAAGCCGCACTGTCGCTCGCCGAAGCGAACTTAGCACGCGTGCAAAGTCAGCTGAAGCTCAGCGAATTGGAAGTCAATCGCGGTGAACGGCTGTTAACCCAGCAAGCTATTTCTGCCGAAGAAGTCGACAGCCGCCGTGCCCGTTTCCAGGAAGCCAATGCTAATGTCGCTGCCGCGCGCGCCGCTGTGCAAACAGCTGACTTAGATCTGCAGTACAGTAAAATTTCATCACCGGTTTCGGGGCGCATTTCCAGCCGTAATATTGATATTGGTAATCTCGTTAACACCGACAGCAGCGGTATGCCGCTGACGACGATTGTTAAGACCAACCCATTGCACTTTGTATTTGATGTATCTGAGGCGGAATATCTGCAATTTGCGCGTGTGGCCGGCGGTGAAGCGGCATTGACCGGTGAATCAGAAGTCAAAGCCTATATCCGGCTGGCTGATGAAAATAATTGGGATCGTCAGGGGATCGTTGATTTTGTCGATAACCGGTTGGATCAAAATACCGGTACTTTGCGAATGCGGGTGTTGGTCGATAATCCAGATGGCTTGCTGCGACCAGGAATTTTTGGCCGTTTGCGCATGGCCATTTCTGAGCCGTATCAAGCGCTGTTAATTCCTGACCGGGCTTTGGTGTCTGATCAGGCAGCAAAAGTGGTGATGATAGTCAACGGTGATGGTGAGGTG
>CBFHWI010000028.1:0-23817 GCA_965659475.1 Methylophaga sp. | reverse complement strand
GCATTAAGGTCAACGGAAACTTCCAAAGTATTAATGGGTAACTGCAGCTGTTCGGCAAATTGCTGGCAATGCGCCGCCCATTGCCTGGCATCGGGATGAAGTTGATGGTTGATATGAATCAGCCGCAGCGGCAGGTTGGGTTGCTGCTGAGCTAATAAATGCACTAAGACAGTGGAATCGAGGCCACCACTGAAAGCCAGCCATAAAGGCCGGCCGTCCAGAAAAGGTTGCAGTTTGGCAACAATCGGCTGCGCGTTAATAGTCACGCAGCAAAATTATCCCTCAAAGGCACCATATGCCATCAAACGTGCCTGACGACGTTTGACCAGCTCATCAACGGGCATAGCCTGTAATTGTTTAAGTTTGCCACTAATGGCTTTTTTCATATTACTGACCATCAAGTCCATATCCCGATGGGCACCGCCCAATGGTTCCGGAATGATTTCGTCAATTAAACTCATCGACTTCAAGCGATCCGAGGTCACACCTAATGTGGCAGCGGCATCCGGGGCTTTTTCAGCACTTTTCCAGAGAATCGACGCACAGCCTTCTGGAGAAATAACCGAATAAATACTGTATTGCAGCATCATCAAATGATCCGCCACACCAACTGCCAGCGCACCACCCGAACCCCCTTCACCGATTACCGTACTTAGAATAGGTGTTTTCAACTGCGCCATTTCAAATAGATTACGGGCAATCGCTTCACTCTGACCACGTTCTTCAGCGCCAATGCCAGGATAAGCGCCCGGCGTATCAATAAACGTTAAAACCGGCAGATCGAATCGCTCGGCCATTTTCATGATCCGCAATGCTTTGCGGTAGCCTTCCGGACGCGGCATACCAAAATTACGGGCCACTTTTTCTTTGGTATCACGACCTTTCTGATGGCCGATAACCATAACCGACTGACCGTTAAACCGGCCCATACCAGTGACCAGCGCGGCATCATCGCCGTAAGTACGATCACCATGCAGCTCTTCAAAATCCGTAATTAAGTGTTTGATGTAATCCAGTGTGTAGGGCCGCTGCGGATGGCGAGCCATTTGCGTCACTTGCCACGGTGTTAAACCGGCAAAAATTGATTTGGTCAGCGATTCGCTTTTTTGTTTAAGTTTTTGGATTTCTTCCGTGATATTGAGATCCGTATCGTTGCTCATATAGCGAAGCTCATCAATTTTGGCTTCCAGTTCAGCAATCGGTTGCTCGTAGTCAAGGAAATTTAACTGCATTACAAAAGGACCTATTAATTTTGGAATAATGTCGAATTATACACATTCGGGCAGCAGGGCTTTCAGCCGAGAATTAATTCACTGTCGCCATCTTTGCCATCATCGCTGGCACTGAAGCGAATTTCCAGACTCAAATCGTTACGCGAGTCAGCATTACGTAGTGCTTCTTCTTCACTGATTTTGCCGCTCTGAAACAGATACAGCAACGCCTGATCGAAAGTGATTGTGCCCGGCTCACTGCTTTCTTTCATTGCTTCTTTGATACCGCCGATATCACCTTTCAAAATAAGCTCGCGGATATATGGTGTCGATAACATCACTTCAACCGCTGGCACTAAAGCGCTATCTTTGGCCGGCAACAATCGCTGCGATACAATGGCGCGCAAATTTAACGACAAATCCATCAGCAACTGCCGGTGCATTACTTCCGGAAAGAAGTTAAGGATTCGGTCCAGCGCCTGGTTGGCATTATTAGCATGTAACGTTGCCAAACATAAATGACCGGTTTCTGAATACTGTATGGCATGTTTCATGGTTTCCATATCACGGATTTCACCAATCATTATGACGTCGGGCGCTTCCCGCAAGGCGTTTTTCAATGCATTTTCATAGGTCAGAGTATCTATACCTACTTCACGCTGCTGAACAATCGAACGCTGGTGACTATGGACAAATTCTAACGGATCTTCAATGGTTAAAATATGAGAATTGGCATGATGATTGCGATGGCCAATCATCGCCGCCAACGTAGTTGATTTACCACTGCCGGTGGAGCCAACCACCAGAATCAGGCCCCGTTTTTCCATAATGATCTTACCCAGCACCTCCGGCAGATTTATTTCCTTGAAATTAGGTATATGCGTTTGAATAAAACGCATCACCATTGATACTTCGCCCCGTTGTTTGAAAATATTGACCCGGAAACGTCCCACCCCGGACAGTGGCACAGCAAAATTCATTTCCAGCGTTTCTTCAAATTCTGTCGCCTGCTCCTCACTCATCAGGGAATAGGCCATTTCCTTCACTTCACCGGGCTGCATTTTTATATTACCGACCGGGCGAATCGCCCCCTGAATTTTGATTTGTGGCTCAGTGCCGGTGCAGAAAAACATATCCGAGGCTAGTTTTTCGGACATTAATCTCATGTAAGGGGTCATATCCACATTAATTACTCCGTCGTTTAACGGTTTGTTGTTTAACCCAATCGTACACGATAGACCTCAGCTAAAGATATGTCTTTGGACCGTGCTCTTAACAGTGCATTTTGCGTCAATGGCTCCATACCGCCGTCTTCTGCCAGAAGGTGGAGCCTTGCTGAAGTCACGCCGGGGCGGATTTCTTCACGCATCGCCTCATTGATTTTCAATAATTCATAAACAGCCATACGTCCGCTGATGCCGGTTTGATTGCAGTTTTCACAGCCACTACCGTGATAAAAGGTCTCCGTCATAGCAATCTCCAGCGATTCCCTGACTAAAGCATCGGCAGGTTCTTCAACCAGACAATGGGGACAATTTTTTTTGACCAACCGTTGTGCCAGGATGCCTAATAAACAGCCATTCAACAGGTATGGCTGAACGCCCATTTCCAATAACCTCGTCACTGCACCAGCAGCATCATTAGTATGTAAAGTGCTTAATACCAGATGACCGGTAAGCGCACTTTCTACAGCAATTTTGGCCGTTTCATCATCACGGATTTCCCCCACCAGAATCACATCCGGATCGTGGCGCAAAATATTGCGTAATGCTCTGGCAAAGGTATAGCCGGTAGCATGGTTAATCTGGATTTGCTGAATACCATCCATATGATATTCGACCGGATCTTCTACTGTAATGATATTTACATTTTGCCGCTGTACTTCTGCAAGTGCTGCATACAAAGTCGTTGACTTGCCACTGCCGGTCGGTCCAGTAACCAGAAAAATACCATTATTTTTATGAAGTAGATCAATAAACAAATCCTGATCATGCTGATTAAAACCAAGCTCCTCCACCGATTTCAGCCCTACCTGAGAGTTGAGCAAGCGAATGACGACGCTCTCACCCTCAACCGTCGGCATCACCGAAATACGCATATCAACCAACATGCCGTTACTTCGCATGGCACAACGACCATCTTGTGGAACCCGGTGTTCGGCAATATTCATGCCACCAATAATCTTGATCCTGCTGACAACACCGGCTAATAGGGATTTACTAAAAAAACGAATTGTTGTCAAAGAACCATCGATACGATAAATCAACTCCACATTTTTGGCACGCGGCCGTATATGTATATCTGATGCATGACGCTCAATAGCATCAACAATAATATTACTGACCAAACGCACAATCGGTTTTTCGTTACTGAGACGTTCGAGTTCCCGTATACCGCTGGCTATCGATTCATCGGTAGCATTTAATGATTCCAGCGCCAGCTCATCGTCCCGGGCACCATAGTTTTTACGAACGGCTAGTTGAATATCTTTTTCCGTGGCTACAGAGGTATCAATATTCATACCGGTGATAAAATTCAGGATTTGATATAGGTCCTGATCCATTGGGCGTGCCATAGCCACTTGTAGATGGTTATGAGTAATCTTCAATGGGATAAGATCGAATTTGCGGGCAAATTGTGCCGGCACTTTTTCTAAAACGGCCTCATCAAACTGATAGTCTCCGAGCCGAACAAACGGTAACCCTAGCTTATCGGCCAATGCCTGCTGGGCGGTCTCGCTTGAAGCTGGTTTTAACGGTCGATCTACTGATGGTTTATGGACTGACAATACGGCATGCAATGCCTGTGAAAAGTCGTCATCCGTGTTTGCATAAGTTGATTTGACTGCTAAATCAAGCTTGTCTTTGGCAGACATTCGGCGCTCCTGTACTCAATAACGAATAAATACCATAGCGTCATCCGCTAAATCTGTCATCGCTTTCAGCAAGTTATCTGTTGGCGTCACCTGCCAGTCACTGCCCAGTTGAATCAAAACTTCCGCCTGTTGATTGCGATATTTTAACTCCAGTGGCATAACACCACCGGCAAACGGGGCTATCACCCCCTGTAAACGGCTTATCCACTGCGGGTCTTCCGGTGGATTAATGGACAGTTGTAAAGCTTTACCAAATAATTCACGGGCTTTTTGCATGTCATAAACGGATTCTGCCGTCGCGGCCAGCCCGCCGGTAAAGTTATCCTGACCAATTTTCCCTTGGATAACCACCAGCTTATCGGGCTGAATAACATTTTGATATTGTTCGTAAACCTCACCAAACACCCTCACTTCCAAGCGCGCTGTTTGGTCATCAAGGGTGATAAAGGCCATACGGCTGCCATTTTTGGATTTCATAGTACGAATAGCGACAATTAATCCCGCCGTCAGCACTGGTTTTTCATTACGCTGATAGCCTTTAGATTCCGGCGCGTCGAGATCGGCAATTTTCTTTGGCACAAATAAACTGAGTTCATCGGCAAAACGATCGATGGGATGACCACTAAGATAAAGCCCCAGCGTTTCTTTTTCGGCCAATAATAACTGCTCTTCCGACCATGCCGGCACCGTTTCCAGTAAATCGGTATTTTGACCTTGCTGTGGATCAGGGGCAGATAAACCAAACATATCATTCTGACCACTATCAGCATCACGGCGATGTTGCTCGGCAATTTGCATCGCCCGGCTGAGACTGGCTTCCAGACTGGCGCGATGACCACCCAGAGAGTCAAAGGCACCAGATTTAACCAGTGAATCCATCACCCGGCGATTGATTTTTTTCAGCTCTACCCGACGGCAAAAATCAAATAATGAGTCAAACGCTTTGCCTTGTTCACGTTCAGCAACAATTCCCGCCAGCGCCGCTTCACCGACGCCTTTAATAGCGCCCATGCCGTAACGGATAGTATTAGCATCTTCGACGGTGAACTTGATTTTGCTGTGATTGACATCCGGTGGCAACACATTCAGTTTCATATCGCGGCATTCATCAATCAGACCGACAATTTTATCGGTATTGTCCATATCCGCCGATAAGACTGCTGCCATAAAGGCGGCCGGATAATGGGCTTTCAGCCATGCTGTTTGGTAAGCCACCAGCGCATAAGCAGCCGAATGCGATTTGTTAAAACCGTATTCGGCAAACTTTTCCATTAAATCGAAAATCGGCCCGGCCTGCTTTTCGTCAATGCCCCGGCTTTGGGCACCTTCCAAAAAGATCTGTCGTTGTTTGGCCATTTCTTCGGGCTTTTTCTTACCCATTGCCCGGCGCAACATATCGGCGCCGCCCAGACTGTAACCGGCCAGCACCTGAGCGATTTGCATAACCTGTTCTTGATAAACAATAACGCCATACGTCGGTTTCAGCACCGGTTCCAGATCCGGATGCGGATAATCGACTTTGGCGCGGCCATGCTTACGGTTAACAAAATCATCGACCATGCCTGACTGCAATGGCCCGGGACGGAATAGCGCCACAAGCGCGATAATTTCTTCAAAATTATCGGGTTGCAGCCGTTTAATCAACTCTTTCATACCACGGGATTCCAACTGGAATACCGCCGTAGTTTCGCAGCGTTTCAAAAGGTCGTAACTGGCTTTATCATCAAGCGGCAGATTGGCAATATCGATTTTGGCAAATTCTTCCGGCGGCAATAGCGCTTTAAGGTTATTGACCGCCCAGTCAATGACCGTCAATGTTTTCAGACCGAGAAAGTCAAACTTCACTAAACCAACGCTTTCGACATCGTCTTTATCGTATTGCGATACCAGACCAGCACCATTTTGTTCGCAATATAGCGGTGTGTAATCAGTCAGTTTTTTCGGCGCTATCACCACCCCACCAGCATGTTTACCCACATTGCGGGTCAGGCCTTCCAGTTGCAATGCCAAATCAATCAGGCCGCGCACTTCTTCTTCTTTTTGATAGCGCTCTTTTAGCTGCGGTTCTTGCTCAAGGGCTTTGGTCAGCGTCATTTTCAGTTCAAACGGCACCAGTTTGGCTAACTGATCGACAAAGCCATAAGGATGTCCAAGCACCCGGCCGACATCACGCAACACGGCTTTGGCGGCCATGGTACCGAAGGTAATAATTTGCGAGACGTGATCGCGGCCATAATGCTGCGACACATAATCAATAACCCGATCCCGACCATCCATACAAAAATCGACGTCAAAATCTGGCAGCGATACCCGCTCAGGATTCAAAAACCGTTCGAACAGCAAATCATAGGCCAACGGATCAAGATCAGTGATATCCAGCGCATAAGCCACCAATGAACCCGCACCGGACCCCCGCCCCGGCCCGACTGGCACGCCGTTATTTTTAGCCCAGTTAATGAAGTCAGCAACGATTAAAAAGTAGCCGGGAAAGCCCATTTCATTGATGACATCAAGTTCAATTTGCAACCGTTCTTCATATTCGGCGCGTGATTTTTCACGATCTGCTTCATCCGGAAATAAAACTTGCAGGCGTTTTTCCAGGCCCTTAAACGATTCTTGTGAAAAGAACTGCTCGATAGTCAGCCCTGCCGGTACTGGAAAGTCCGGCAAATAATGCTCGCCCAGTGTCAGCTGTAAATTACAGCGTTTGGCAATTTCTACAGTGTTTTCTATAGCCTCGGGAATATCAGCAAACAGCTTGGCCATTTCATCGGGGCTGCGTAAATATTGTTGCTCGGAATAAGCGCGTGGTCGACGCGGGTCATCCAGCAAGCGGCCATCATGAATACAGACTTTGGCTTCATGCGCTTCAAACTGATCCGGTGTTAAAAACCGTACATCGTTGCTGGCCACCACTGGTAAATCCATTGCGGCGGCAATCGCTAATGCACCTTGATTAAAGCGCTCTTCATCATCGCGGCCAGTGCGAGTTAACTCTAGATAAAACCGATCTTCAAACAACTCTGCCCAGTAGCTTGCCTGCTGTCGGGCATCATCTTCGCGGCCATTTAAAATCGCTCTGCCCAGCAAGCCTTCTCTGCCAGTCAGGCAAATCAGTCCTTCACTATGATCCGTCAGCCAATCGCGCTCCAGCATTGGCACGCCCAGATGCTGGCCTTCGATATAAGCGCGGGAAATCAGCCGTGACAAATTGTGATAGCCGGTCATGTTCATGCACAACAACACAAAACGCAGACTGTTTTTGCTGTCTTCCGGATCTCGCAAACGTAAATCCGCGCCGAGGATCGGTTTAACACCGGCCTGCAGGGCCGCCGAATACATTTTCACCGCGGCAAAAAGATTATGCTGATCGGTAATAGCCACGGCAGGCATACCTGCTGCTGCGACGGCTGACACCATCGGTTTGACGCGCACCAGACCATCAATCAATGAATAATCAGTGTGTAAATGCAGATGAACAAATGAAGACATGTATGAAGACAAAACCAGCAGACTAAACAGTGCAAATCATAGCATCGCCAGCGTCATGAAACCGTAACCAACTGACAATAATTTTTTACACCAAGGTTAACTGCGGCTCAGCGGGTGGCTGCAAATCATCAAGCATACTGACGGCTTGATGCCATTGCGGTTGTTGCTGCAATTCATCCAATTGCAGCCGATGCCGGCCATGCAAACGTAACAAACGCATATGACGCAGCGGCTCAGCCTCGCACTGCAAATTATCCAGAACTAAATCCACGGCATCCGCATCATTGCAGACTAACGCCATATCACATCCTGCTGCGAGTGCGGCCTGCGCCCTGTCCGCTGCATTACCGGCAATAGCGGCACCGCCCATACTGAGATCATCACTGAAAACTGCGCCCTGGAAGCCGATTTTCTGGCGAAGAATTTTCTGCACCCAAAATTCCGAAAACCCCGCCGGCTTATCATCACACTGACTGAACACGATGTGCCCCGGCATTACGCCAGCCAACACAGGACTTAAGCGACGAAATGGGACGAGATCCTCGGCCCAGATATCCTCAAAATGCCGTTCATCAATCGGCAAACCTTTATGTGAATCGACGGTTACCGCACCATGCCCGGGAAAATGTTTACCAACGGCCGACATCCAGGCCGACTTCATGCCCTTAATGTAGGCAGCAGCCAGTTTGCTGACACTGTCCGGAACACGATGAAAACTGCGATCGCCAATGACATCGCTTACGCCATAATCCAAATCCAGTACCGGTGCAAAACTAAAATCCACGCCCACAGCACGTAGCTCAGCGGCCATTAGCCAACCGGCTGTTTCGGCAAGGTGCAGACAATGTTTGGCATGACTATGAAAATGCTGACCCAACGCACCAGCTGGCGGAATATGAGTGAAACCATGACGAAAACGTTGTACCCGGCCACCCTCATGATCGACTGCAATCAATAAATGCGGTTGACGCAGATGACGAATTTGCGACGTTAAGTCGGCAATTTGTTGTGGTGACTGATAGTTACGGCTGAATAAAATAACCCCACCCACTAGCGGATGCTTTAAACGTTCTTTTTCAATGTCCGTCAGCGTTAAACCGGCAACATCTATCATCAGGGGACCGAGAGTCATGCTTATTCCTTATGCATCAATCAATACCGGCAACCCCGGCGTTACCAGCGAGAATAGCGTAATCACATCGTCATTACGCATCCGAATACAACCGTGCGAGCGAGGCTCTCCCATCGGCTCAGTATCCGGCGTACCGTGAATGTATATGTAGCGGCGCATCGAATCAACCAATCCCAAGCGGTTTTTACCCGGTTCTGATCCACTGAGCCACAAAATGCGCGTTAAAATCCAATCACGCTGTGGATGTTGCGCCGCCAGAGCCGCACTGTAAATTTCTCCGGTGGGCCGGCGGCCCCGAAATACCGTATTCACCGGCATACCAGCACCAATACAAGCGCGAATTTGATGCCAGCCGCGTGGGGTTTGACCAGAGCCATTTTGTTCGCCAACACCGTTTAATGCCGTTGATACTGGCGCTGAAAACAGACAAACATCTCCCCGCCATAAGCGACATAGTTGTTCGCTGATGCTTATCTCTAAATAGTGTGATGGCTGAAAGTCAGACATGGCAAAAGCCAATTCGATAAATGATGGTCGCTACCATAGCAAAGCAACAGGCAGAATGCGATATCAGACCGTTTTGCGATATGCTTGCCGGACACCGGCATAACTCAGCCAAAAAATGGCTGACCACACCAATAATCCGGATAGTGTCACCCACAAAAAGACATCGGCTTTGGATTGTTTAGGCACACGTTCCGCAACCAGCAGCGTTTGATATTGTTGCTGGTCAATATCATCGATTGCCGCTGTATATTCTTCAAGCGAGCCGGCTTCATAAGCCTGATAAGGCACGTCAAGGGATTTAAAAAACGCATGTAGCTTACGTTCCGGTAAATCCTCCCACAACACACTGTCCTGAGCCGTTTCATCCAGTGTCATGCCGCGCACTGAACGCAAATATATCCAGTACAGATTCAAATTCATCTGCTCATAAACCTGTTTCAATCGGCGTTTTTCGGTATCGGACAATATTTGCCCGCCATCTGAAATCAACAACACATTACGAGAGCCGCGATAGGTTTCTTTTTCGTACATTTTGGCTGTCAGTTGCAGCGCTTCGACAATATTGGTTTTGGAAATACCTTTACCGAGCCCACCAGCACGAATGGTCGCTAAAATGGCCGCTTTGTTATAGGTCAACGACAGGATTTCCACTGCCTGATTACTGAAATAGACATAACCAAAACGATCATCGGGACGGCCTTCAACAAACTCCAGTAAATAATCAGTCGATACTACCCGCTTGCTTTTAAAACGTTTACGCTCGGTACGAAAGCTATTTAATGGCGGTCGGGCGAAAACCTCATCCATGCTGCGGCTGCGATCCAGCAACACCACAAACTCGGCACCCTCACCATAACGTTCAACCGTTTGTTCGGGAATGTAAGGTCCGGCCAGGGCCAGAAGCAAGCTGATAATAATGCCACTGGCCAGCGATTTGAGCAGCAAAGTAATCCATCGCGACAGCGGATCCACAGGCAATAGTTCTGACCAGGCAATGGTTTTACTTTGGTTATGAATAAGCCATGGCAATAATGCCAGCGGTAGCAGGTAAAAAAACCCAGAGCTCGTCCAGCTTAACGCCGACATACGGCCTCTAAAAGCAATAACCCGTGATGACTAATTATCATCACCCAGGCCTATCCAGCGATATGGTAAGAAGACCAATAACACTAACAGCAATGCCAAACCTGATAACCAGGCATATAGATCGTAATCAACGGTTACTTCACGGGTGTCTGATGCATCGCGGATTCGATCAACCAGAGTTTGGGGATCCTTTGGCGATGATACAAAGTCAAAACCGACCCGGTTGGCCAGTGTTTCTAAATGCGATTTCTTCTGCGAAGACAAATGCTCAGTACGCGGTTTTTGCGCATTACGTTCGGCCATATCACCACGGGTTGAAGCATAAACATCAACATGCATCACCTCGTTGACCTCCCAGAAACCTTCAATTTCGCCTTGTGCGTTAGTTTTCGGGATCGGCAATAAGTCTTTACCGCCAATGCCGACAATGACACCTTTTATTTCACCGGGTGTGCCATTAAATTTCGGGAATAAACTTTCATGTATCGGTGGTGACTCATGACCATCGGTTAAAAACACAATACTGGGTTTTGGCTCGATCTCATCAACTTGACGAATGGCAGTATAAATCGCTTTAGAAACCTCACTGGAGCGTGCCCAGGCCATCGTCGGATCAATCTGGCTTAACATCTGAATCAAGTCATTATAGTTTTCGCAGATTTCTATTGGATTCATCAGAATCAAACTGCGCGCTTCACTAAATACAGCTAAACCTGCATGTGAGCCACAAGGCATTTCCAACAATGTACGGCGTGTGAATTCCTTGGCCCAGGTCAAACGGCGCAAGTTTTCGCTATCTAAAACAGCATCTTTGACGTTCATACTGTCAGTAATATCCAGCACAAATATACTGTCCATAATCTTTACGTCACGTGGCACTGGCGGCAGCCACAGTGCTGCAATAATCAATAGCAGCGACAAAGACATAATGATCGCCGTCAACAAAATACGGCGCGGGTAACTTAATATCATGGTAGATCGACCTTAAAGGCCTTACTTTCGATAGAGCGCTGACTACTGATGACATTTTTTTCAAAATCTCCATCAATATCAGGGTCTTCAGATACTACTCTTAAAGCAACTTCGAGGTTATAACGGGCATCCCACATCGCAGGCTTCATCAATAAAGCACTCCGATAATCCTGTTTTGCCAATTCAATTAGCGGGATATGACGAGCATCAGATTTTGTCATTGTCAGCGCTTTACGCAAATTAATATTACCGCGATTAAAATAGGCATCCGCCATCAATGAATCGCCGGTATAACCCAACACTAACGTGAGTTGCTCCAGCGCCAAATCATGCTCCTCCTGCATTTCCAACTGCTGCGCTTTGGCAAAATGTGCACGCGGATCATCGGGGACAATTTCATAAGCTTCGGGATCAGCAATAAAATTATTTATCTCGGCCTGCTGCCACAACTGATAACCGCTGCCCAACAACCAAACAGCACTGGCGGCTATCACCAAAAGTAACGCCCAATGGGCGGCAACGAGCAATTTATTCATGCGCTTTTTTCACTCCCCAGAAAGTATAAACGTGCGATCCAGCCAATAACATCATGGTTAGCAGTGCTAGCCACAAAAACACATCAGCTTTCGGTTCATGTGGCAACGTTTCCTGCACCAGCAAGGTCTGGTACTGCTGGCGATCAATCTCATCAAGCGCTTCAGCGAAGTCTTTTAATGAGCCCGCTTCAAAAGCCCGATAAGGGACACCGATAGATTGAAAGAAATCATGTAATTTACGCTCAGGAATATCACTCCATAAGGCGCTTTCACCCGCTTTGGCTCCCAACGACATTTCTACGCGAGATTTCAGATAGACCCAGTAAATGCTCAGGTTCAACTCTTTGTAGCGACGAGCAATCTCGGCTTTAGCTTCATCGCTCAATAACTGACCACCATCAGAGACCAACAATACAATCCGGGCACCACGGTAAGTTTCACCTTCAAACATTTGCGCAGAGCTAAGCAACGCTTCCGCCATATTGGTATTGGATAAGCCCTTACCCAGCGCATTGGCGTTGATGGTTGCCAGTATCGACTCCTTACTGTAAGTCAATGGCAACAGGTTGATAGCTTTGGTACTGAAAAATACAAAACCAAACCGATCATCAGGACGTTTTTTAACAAATTCAGTCAAATACTCACGAGCGACTCTGCGTTTGGAGTTATCGCCGCCAACACTGACGACTGCTGCCTGGGTCTTCACAGCAAATGGATCGTCCATACTTCGACTGCGATCTAGCAATAAGACAATTTCTGCTCCCTCGCCCAAACGTTCAACTTTTTGCTCTGGTAATTCCGGTGCGGCCAACGCCAACAACAAACCAACAATGACGACTGAAGCCAGTAACTTTAATAAGTTACTAAGCACACGCGATAGTGGATCGACTGGCACTAATTCAACCCAGGCAACAGTCTTATCAAGATTATGGTTAAACCATGGCAACAACGCGAACGGAAGCAATACTAACCACCACGGCTGCCCCCAAAGCAGCCCGAATAACATCATGCCATTTTCTCCCGGGCACGACAGGCACGAGCCAGATCCAGTAATTGGCCAAAGTCTTTAACATCCCCCCCTTGAGCACTGAAAAAATGCGTCGCAGATTGCTGATAAAAACTGGCAATTTCAGGCTGTAATGGCAATAGCCATGGGCATTGTTGCCATAACTTATCAAGCTGACTGGCGACCAGGACCGTGCCGGCACTGCGATTAAAGGCATGATGCAGACTGCGACTGGCCGTGTCGGCGTTTGTACGGCGCAGCCAGCGCATTTTATTGAGCTCAAAAAGCGCATGAGCAAATGGCAAACGATGTCTTGGCCGAAAGCCGAAGTGCCAGGCCAGCCAAATCAATACGCTGGCAATCAGTACCAGCAAGGCAGTCCATAATTGCTGCTGTAAGGCCGCATCCTGGGAAGGCATTAAAACTTTATCGCCACGCGGTAAAAACCGCCCATCGGCATCGGCGTTTTCAGCGGCCAGAAATGAACCAATTTTCAGCGGTGCGGGGGGAGTATTAATAAAGCCACCATCAGTCGTACGCAGTTCAAAAACCGGCGTCGCCACTTCACGGGTTTCAGCGGGTACGTTGGTGATTTGATAATGCATCAGCAAACGATTGCCGCTAAGTTCATTGTTACGCAAATACAACCAGGCACCATGACGTTTGTTACGCTGCGGTAAACTGGCAGTATCAATTTCAAGATCTGCCGGCAGTGTTATTTCAGCAGTGATTTCATCACCAATTAATAGCCCCCAGCTGCGATCCAGAGAAATTGTCACTGCTTGACCATCAATCAAACCTGCCGATTCTTCGGCATAAACATTGGCACTTAGCGCCAAAACCCAACACAAAATCCACACACGCATGGTCGGCATCCCTAAGATTTTTTCATAGCAAAGAAATATTCGGTGAGTTGCTGTGGTGATAAATCACCTTGTACATACAACGGCTTAAACTGATATCGGCGAAAACAGGCATCAAGTTTGTCAAAATGATCATTCATCTGCTGCTGCCAGCGTTTTTTAATGCCAGGTCGCATCCAAACACTATGGCGCTGACCCGTTTCAGCATCACGGGTTTCGGTCCAGCCGGCATGCGACGGAAAATGATCAACATCATCATGCCGCCAGACAATGGGGATCACTGTGTAATGTGCGAGCTTACGCAAAGTACGCTCTACCAAGGCAATATCGCAACAAAAATCTGACGCCAAAAATACCAGTGCTTTTTGGCTGTTAATTAAATCGGCTGCATGAAACAAGCCTTCAGAACCAGCCTTTTTGGGCATCGCTGATTGCATAATTTTTTCCGCAGCAAATGCCGGCATGCTGCGTTGGCGCGTTGGCATGATCGACACATCCTGGCGCCAAACAGCATCAAAACCAGCCATGGCAAAACGATCACCATAACCAATCGCACTATGGGCAATCATATGTGCCAGTCTGGCAATGCGCTGATGATCGACACTGGCCACCGTCATTGAACGGCTTAAATCGGCCAGTAACCATAAGGTAATGGATGACCGTTGCTGATAGCGTCTGACAACCCAGCGTTGCTGTTCACTTTGGGTCAGATCGGCCGCCTGTGCCCGCAAACTGGCACGAATATCCAGCCGCCTGGGATCTGGATAATCAAACAAATCGGCAAAGCCAGCAAACCGATCACCACTGCCTAAAGCTGTACCAGTATGTGCGCCAGGCACATGACCAAACACTTTGTCGGGAAAGCGATAAAAAAACGCCTGCGGTTGCAGGTCACGCATAGCCATAATGGTTACGGCGTCGCGATGTGATCACGCAAAGCGCGTACAAATCGCGGCATAATTTGTTCCCGGCGGCCTTCATATACCGGCGACAAAAATACCCGATGCGTCAAAGACGGCAATAACACGGTATGCACATCATCCGGTAACACATGATCACGGCCGTTTAACCAGGCGCAAACCTTAGCCGCTCTGACCATTGCCGACATACCGCGAACGCTGGCACCGGCCACCACCAAATCTTCGACAAAAATATCTTCCAGTTCGATACCCAGCTTGTGCGGCTCCCAGCTGGCATCCCACAAGCGCACCACATAGTTTTCGATTTCGGGGGAAACAAAAATCGCCTGCTGAATTTGTTTATCAAGATCGTTGAGTTCGGTGTAATTCAACAATGGCTCTGTCACTGACGCTAATAATTCATCAACATCATGGAACGCCGGATCAAAAATTAGCTTACGACGCAGTGCCTCGTTAGTTGGCCGGCTGATATTGATTTCAAACAAGAAACGGTCACGGGCCGCCGCACTGAGTTCAAAGGTTTCCTCTTTTTCAACGGCATTACGGTCAGCAAAAACTACCATATGCGGAAAACGATATTCCTTACCAAACGCCTCAGCACTGCGCTCTGCCATGGCCCGCAGTAATAACGACTGCACTTGTGGCCGGGCACGGTTAATTTCGTTAAAGAAAAATACCGCTGTTTCTTCACCATGATTAATCAACGGGCCGGGATCGATAACCGGTTTGCCTTCAGCATTGACCCAGGCACTGTACAGTAAATCATTGGGCATTAAATCAACACTGCCTTCGATACGGCCAAATGCCCCACCGAGCGCCTTAGAAAACGCCCGTAACAAAGTCGTTTTACCGACACCAACGCCCCCTTCAAGCAGCACATGGCCGCGGGCATGCAAAGCAATCAAAATCAGCCGAATCGCCGGTTCCTGACCAATTACCACTTTGTTAACGACTTTTTCCAAAGCCAGCGCATGTTCACGCGCCGTCTCAAGTTGCTGCAAATCGGCCATTTAAGCTCCCCTTCATTGTGTTTGTCTGCTGACAGTTATATTTATAGTTAACAAAACCCATTCAGGCCACCGGAGAAAACGGTAGCAGGTCTGACGGTGGCATGCCCTGGATAGTCATACCAATATGTATCCGGCCTGTTAATAGACACTGCCAGCCGGAATTTTTTACGATCTGGAATGTAACACCATTTACCACGATAAGAAACCGATTGCCCGCAAGCTTTTGGCTTGCAATCAGGCTTGTAATGCCTTCCTCCGCTAACAAGGCTTATGCAGGCTATTGAATCGTTATTTGTTTAACAATACAGCCGAAAATTGCCTGTTAGCAACGGGCAAATTTCCCGTCTGTGATAATAGCGCTTTGCGGCAACCGTTTTACTGCCTAGACTGATGTTTTAACCCTTTGAAATGGTTGCTGATGAATTTAAAGCTACAACTGTTTGCCCGGATCTTGTTGATTGCATTGCTCAGTGTATTGATGAGCGCCGCTTACGTGCTCTATCAAACCAATCAACAATCTATTCAGCAGGCTAATGCCACGGCCAAACGTATCAATCAGCATATGACCGAAGAATTGCTGCGGAATTTTTCGCGCTATGATTACCGAACGCCGTTTCCAAGTGCTGGATTATGGGGCGACATCGGTGGCCTGCCCGGTTCTTGCGTACAATTTTTGTCGCGCGCTGAAAGCCGTCGGCGCAGCTTATGCAGTGATGTTAACGAAGCCGAGCGCACTTGGCCACGCTGGTTTGGTGCTTTATACAGTCAGTTGTTTCAACCTGATTATGAGGCTCATCGGCGGTTTTCATTTAATGCGCTGACGTACGGCACCATTTTGGTATCACTGAACCGGCAGGTGGAAACCGCCCGCGCCTGGCATAACTTAATGGCCGTTATCGGTATCTTATCGTTTAGTATTTTGGCGGTATGTTTATTGGTCTATATGACCATCAACCGCATGTTAAAGCCGGCGCAACTGATTGTCAGCGGCCTTGAAAAGATGCGTGATGGCAATTTAGACACACGGCTACCCGTGTTTGACATTGCTGAATGGCGGCGCACATCACAGGCCATTAATGCCCTCGCCGACAGCCAGCAACAAGTGCTGGCCGATAATCAACGTCTGGCGTTAAAACTTTTGAATGTCCAGGAAGAGGAACACCGCTATATTGCCCGGGAATTACATGATGAATTTGGCCAGTGCCTCGCTGGCATTAACGCCATGACTACCAGTATTCGCCAGTCAGCACGCCAAGAATACCCGAAAATCCTACCCGAGATTGAAAATATTAATAATGTCATCGAGCATATGATGTTGGCTTTAAGAAACCTGCTGACACGCTTGCGGCCGGCTGAAGTCGATGAAATTGGTCTGCAAAAAAGCCTGCAAAAACTGATTAAAAGCTGGCACCAGCGCAGCGGCAACCAAACCCGGTTCGAATTAACTATCGATGCCGACTTAACGACACTCCCCGAACCCTTACCGGTTAATATTTATCGGATCGTGCAAGAAGCTTTAACCAATATTGCCAAACACGCCCATGCCACCCGGGCCAGCATTGAATTAAATAGTCCCCAACCTGGATCTTTAACGCTGCAAATTGAAGATAATGGGCTGGCAGAGGCCAAGAATATCCAACAGTCTATGGGGATGGGCCTGTTAGGAATTCATGAACGTGTCGGTGCACTAGGAGGGCAAACCAGTATTACCGCCAATCCCGGTGGCGGTCTGAATATGCTAATCACACTGCCTATCAATCGGGCACAGGAGACAATTTAATGGCCAATATCAGAGTGTTACTGGTTGATGATCATGCCATCGTCCGTGAAGGCTACCGGGCATTACTGCAAAAGCAGGCTAATCTGGAAGTGGTTGCTGATGCCCATGATGGTCACGATGCCTATATGCAATACAAAACCTTTCAGCCGGATGTGGTAGTGATGGATATTTCCATGCCTGGCCAAAGTGGACTGGAGGCGATTTCACGCATCCGACAATATGATTCAAAATCGCGGATTTTGGTGTTTTCAATGCACCAGAATCCTAGTTATGCCTTGCAGGCAACGCGTGCCGGGGCGCTTGGTTACATTACTAAAAGCAGTGACCCTTCGTTATTGATACGGGCCATTGTTGATGTTATGGATAATAAATTGTGTTTAAGCCCGGATATTGCTCAGGCGCTGGCGCTGGAAAAACTCGGCCATGAGCAAACGCGGTTGGATGATTTGACGGTGCGGGAATTTGAGATCTTACGATTACTGCTGGAAGCAAAAAGCAATCAGGAAATTGCCGATATTCTCAATATCAGCCCCAAGACAGTCTCCAACTCACATTACATTATTAAACGTAAGCTTGATGTCAGCAGTGATATTGAACTTACCCGCCTCGCCATTCGCATGAAGCTATTAAATCTGCGTGATTTAATTGACGAGGCTGAGTAGTAGGGCTTGTTTAACTCTCGAAGCCACCACTTCTGGCGACTATGAGAGGTAAACAAGCCCACGCCCAAAACACTATTTAAGCCGCTTTATCCTTTTCATTAAAGTCATTGCGGATAAGGTAATCAAAAGCACCTAATGCTGCCCGTGAACCTTCACCCATCGCAATAATGATCTGTTTATATGGAATGGTGGTGACATCCCCGGCTGCAAATACACCCGGCATTGATGTTGCACCATGTGCATCAATTTCGATTTCACCATATTTGCTGAGCTCAATAGTGCCTTTCAGGAAATCGGTATTAGGTAACAAACCAATTTGCACGAATACACCAGCAACTTCCACGTGGTGTATTTCATCAGTGGCCCGATCTTTGTAATTCAGACCATTAACTTTATTATCAGCACCGGTCACTTCAGTGGTTTGCGCACCAATAATAATGTCGACGTTATCAAGGCTGTGCAGTTTTTTCTGTAATACCGCATCCGCTTTTAATTGATCAGCATATTCCACCAATGTCACATGACCAACGATACCGGCCAAATCAATTGCCGCTTCCACGCCCGAGTTACCACCACCAATGACCGCAACGCGCTTGCCCTTAAATAACGGACCATCACAATGTGGGCAATATGCTACGCCATGGCCACGATATTCAGCTTCACCGGGTACACCCAGCTCACGCCAGCGGGCACCAGTCGCCAAAATCACGGCTTTACTCAACAATGTGGCACCGCTTTCCAGCTCGACTTCGACCATCTGGTCTTTTTTACGCAGCTTGCTGGCACGCTGTAAGTTCATCACATCAACGTCATATTCTTTGACATGTTCTTCAAGCGCAGCAACCAATTTCGGCCCCTCAGTTTCTTTGACCGAAATAAAGTTTTCAATCGCCATGGTGTCCATGACCTGACCGCCAAAGCGTTCGGCGACAATACCGGTGCGGATACCTTTACGCGCTGCATAAATAGACGCTGAAGCACCAGCCGGGCCACCACCCACGATTAACACATCAAATGGTGCTTTCTGGCTGATTTTATCCGCTTCGCGCTTAATCGCGCCAGTATCCAGCTTGCCAATAATTTCCGGCAGACTTGTACGGCCCTGACCAAACTGCTTGCCATTCAGGAAAACAGTGGGGACTGCCATGATTTGCCGTTCGTTAACTTCATCCTGAAACAGCGCCCCATCAATCATGGTGTGGCTGATTTTAGGATTGATAGCAGCCATCAAGTTCAGCGCCTGCACGACTTCCGGGCAGTTCTGACATGACAGCGAAATATAGGTCTCAAAATGGAATTCACCATCGAGATTTCTGATTTGCTCTATCACTTCAGGCTCGGTTTTCATCGGATGACCACCGACATGCAACAAGGCCAACACTAATGAAGTGAACTCATGGCCCATCGGAATACCGGCAAAACGAATTTGCTCATGGCCTTCCGGTTGTTTGATGCGGAATGAAGGTTGCCGGGCATTGTTATCACTGTCATCAAGCGTGACTTTATCTGACATATCAGCAATTTCGACCAGCAGCTCACGCATTTCCGCGGCTTTTTTGCTGTCATTAATTGACGCGACAATTTGTACCGGTCGCTGTAAATTTTGCAGATAAGTTTTTAACTGCGCTGAGATGTTTGCATCCAACATAAGGCACCTGCCTGTAAAAATATTCTATTAGCTAAAAGTGTCCGGGCCGAAGCCCGGACGTGTCGACTGAATAAGTCGTTTTTTAGATTTTGCCAACCAAGTCCAATGAAGGAGACAAAGTCTCTTCACCTGGCTGCCAAGATGCTGGGCAAACTTCACCATCATGTGAAGCAACATATTGTGCAGCTTGGATTTTACGAACCAGTTCTTTTGCACTACGACCAATACCCAGATCGTGAACTTCAGATACTTTAATCGCACCTTCTGGATCGATAACAAATGTGCCACGCAGTGCCAGACCATCTTCTTCAATCATAACTTCGAAGTTACGGCTGATAGCGCCAGTCGGGTCACCGATCATTGGGAATTTGATTTTCTTAATGGTTTCAGAAGCATCGTGCCATGCTTTGTGAGTGAAGTGTGTATCTGTAGATACTGAATAAACTTCAACGCCCATTTCTTGCAATTTGTCGTAGTAGTCAGCCAGGTCACCCAACTCTGTTGGGCAAACAAATGTAAAGTCAGCTGGATAGAAGAAAACAACAGACCATTTGCCTTTCAGGTCAGCATCACTGACTGGTACGAATTCGCCATTGTGATAGGCAGTGGCTTTAAAAGGTTTAATCGCGGTATTAATTAAAGTAGACATGCATTGCTCCTTGGTGATTGTCAGAAAAGACAGTGGGAAGTTTAGTACTTGCCTTGTAAATGGTCAAACAACTTAATCCTATCAAACTAATCGTTTCACCCGATTAAAAAACTTGCCTCATAAAAAAAGCCCCCGAAGCTTTCGCTCCAGAGGCTTTTTTAGACAACTGAACCGTATTAACGGTTGCAGATGTACATAGTTACTTCAAAACCGAAACGCATATCTGAATATTCTGGTTTAGTCCACATGATGCTATCTCCAATTGTTTTAAGAATTAACGTCAGCAATTTGTAATGACGCAATATAATATTATGCCGATCAAGCTTTTGCAGCATCAGGTAAACACCTGAGACGTCTCAGGATTTTCCCTGTTCAGCATTGGCAATAGCGTCAACAATGTTAGAAATTGCCCTTGTTAAGGCCTGAAGCTGCGCCTCATCAATAATATAAGGTGGCATGATGTAAATCATATGACGAAACGGACGGATCCAAACACCTTGGTCAACTATAAATTTTGGCAACCAGTGCATATGGGAATCGAGCGGCTGGATAAGTTCAACCACACCAATAGCACCTTTCACCCGAACGTCTTTAACTAACGTATGCTTGGCCAGTGGCGCTAATTGACGATTAAGCTGTGATTCAATCGCATCAATCTGTTGTTGCCAGTTTGATGCCAGCAGTAAATCAATACTTTCACACGCCACCCGACACGCCAGTGGATTGCCCATAAACGTTGGGCCATGCATCAACACGCCCTGCCCGTCTGCCGAAATGCCTGTGGCAATTTTCTGATTACACAACGTCGCTGCCAGTGTCATATAGCCACCAGTCAGCGCTTTTCCCAAACACAGAATATCCGGCACGATACCGGCCGCTTCATAAGCAAACATCGTCCCAGTGCGGCCAAAGCCCGTGGCGATTTCATCAAAAATCAGCAACAGACCATATTGATCACAAAGCTTACGGAGTTCTCGAAGATAGCGCGGACAATAAAAACGCATGCCACCAGCACCTTGCACCAGCGGCTCAATAATCACTGCCGCGATCTGCTGATGCTGGCTTTCAATCAGCTGCTTAACTTCTGCGATATCGCTGTCTTGCCAGTCAGCATCATCGCTGCAAGTCGGCGCTGCTGCAAATAAATGCTTGGGTAAAACACCAGCAAACTGACTATGCATGCCGTTGACCGGATCACATACCGCCATGGCGCCAAACGTATCGCCGTGATAGCCACTGCGTACTGTCAGTAAGGTCTGCTTTTGCGTATAGCCTTGGGCAAACCAATATTGCAGCGCCATCTTGATAGCAACTTCCACAGAAATTGAACCGGAATCAGCCAGAAATACGTATTGCAAAGATTCATCGGTCAAATCAATTAATCGCCGCGCCAGACTGACTGCGGGATCATGGGTCAGCCCGCCAAACATGACATGAGCCATTTTATCGATTTGATCTTTAGCGGCCTGATTCAGCCGTGGATGATTGTAGCCATGAATCGCTGACCACCATGATGACATGCCATCAACAAGCTGCCGGCCGTCTTTCAGGGTCAGATAAACACCGTCCGCAGATTCCACTTCGTGCAATAACGGGGGCTGCGACACGCTGCTGTACGGATGCCAGATATGGGCGGCATCAAATTCCAGATTAGTTAATTGACTCATGGGCTCAGTTTACGGACTTACAGACAAAACTGCCCGCATCAGCGGGCAGCATCTAAATATATTAGAGAGTTACTTGGTCACGCTGAAACTCTCGCCACAGCCACATTCTGAGGTGACATTAGGATTACGGAATTTAAAAGTTTGATTCAGACCTTCTTTAACAAAGTCCAGCTCCATGCCTTCCAGCAGTGGCAAACTCTCTTTATCCACGACAACTTTAATATCGTCCTGCTCTATAATAGCATCGCTGTCGGCGACACTATCAGCATAATCAAGCGCGTAGCTGTAACCCGAGCAACCGCTTTTGACGACACCGATCCGCAGACCAATTCCATCAGCACGTTTGCTGACCATATCACGTACTCGTTTTACGGCTGAATCTGTTAGGGTAATTGTCATATTTTTACCTATTCATCAAGTGATTAAAGCGACTGGCTTCCTTCTCTAGTACGACTGCCAGCTGCTGTATTTGTTCAAGCGTATTATTCGTATTAACGCTGATTCGCACGGCACCCAACGCTGTTGGCGCATCAATCCCCATCGCCGTCAGAACATGGCTGGGGATTTGCCGACCAGTACCGCATGCCGAGCCGCTGGACACCGAAAATCCCTGTCGATCCAGCGCCATTAACAAGGTGTCAGAATCAAAGCCGGCCAGGGCAAAAAACACGGTATTCGGTAACCGCTCACTGTCTTCTGCAAAGATGGTGACGCCGGGCATCAATTTCAATGCGCTTTCCAATGCATCACGCAGTTTGCGGCAATGTTGCTGGTACTCGGCCAAATGTTGCTGCGCATATTCGGCAGCGGCGCCAAAACCAGCAATCGCAGCAACATTTTCGGTACCACTGCGTTTTTCATTTTCCTGACCACCACCGAGTACAAAGGCTGGCCAATCCAATTTTTTATCAACGATCAACGCGCCGATGCCTTTAGGGCCACCAAACTTATGCGCCGATAAACTCAGCAATTGTATGCCCGATGTTTGAAAATCGACTGATAATTTACCGGCTGCCTGTACCGCATCGCAATGAAACGGAATACCCTTTTCACGGGTTAAAGCAGTTAATCCGGCAATATCCTGAATCACGCCGGTTTCGTTATTGGCCCACATCACCGATACCAGTCGGGTGTCGTCTGTGAGTAAATTTGCCAGAGCATCATGCGTAATTTCGCCATCAGCATTGGCCGGAATTTCTACAACGTCAAAACCATGTTGTTTTAATCGTTTTGCCGGTTCCAAAACGGCCGGATGTTCTATACTGCTGACCAATATCCGGCCATCGTTGAATTGCTCGGCAACCCCCATCAAAGCCTGATTATTGGATTCGGTACCACCGCTGCTAAACCAGACCTGTTCAAGATCAACATTAACCAGTTTGGCAACCTGGCCGCGGGCAGTATCGATTGCCGCTTGGGCAAATCGGCCAAAGCGATGGCTACTGGAAGGATTGCCCTGTTGCTGGCGCATATAAGGCAGCATCGTGTCTAAAACGCCGGGCGCCAGCGCCGTGCCAGCATTATGATCCAGATAGGTAAATGCCATCGTTAGGGCTTGTTTATCTTTCATCTCCGTCTCTGTTGTGTCTGAAAAAGCGTCAATCAAGGCGCGAGGAGAGCCATTTGTGAGATACATCCCTGTATCTCACCCCATTGGGGCTTGCGCTCAAAAACGCTCCCGGCGCTTTTTCAGCCACAACCCGAAGGGCTGGGGCTATTTTTGCGCCCGTCTGTGTTGTCAATCGCTGATGTAGAACAACTACACTGCGCGCTTTCCGCCTTGCCGGACACAAAAATAACC
>CBFHWI010000027.1:0-24598 GCA_965659475.1 Methylophaga sp. | reverse complement strand
TTAATGTGCCGCAGTGATTTATTGTTGCTCGATGAGCCCACCAACCATTTGGATTTAGAAGCGGTTTACTGGCTGGAAGAATGGCTGCGCCAATATCCGGGCACGTTACTGGTGATTTCACATGATCGGGAATTTCTGGATCGGGTGGTTAACCAGATAGCGCATATCGAGCAACAGACGATCAAGCTTTACAGCGGTAATTACAGTGATTTTGAACAGGCACGCGCTGAGCATTTAGCCAATCAGCAGGCGGCGCACGTTAAGCAGCAACGGGAAATCGCCCATATCCGCAGCTTTGTCACCCGTTTTAAAGCCAAAGCTACCAAAGCGAAACAAGCACAAAGCCGGGTTAAAGCGCTTGAGCGGATGGAAAAAATTGCGCCGGCGCATGTTGATTCGCCATTTCATTTTCAGTTTTTTCCACCGCGCCGGTTAACAACGCCGATTTTAGCGCTGGATAAAGCCAGTGTTGGTTATGGTGATGCGCCGCTAATTAACAATATAAAACTGAACCTTAATGCTGGCGATCGTATCGCGTTACTGGGCCCCAATGGGGCCGGTAAATCGACCTTAATCAAACTGATTGCCGGCGAATTGGCGACCATGTCTGGCAAGCGCCGTGAAGGCAAAGACATAGAAATCGGCTACTTTGCCCAGCACCAATTAGAGCAGCTGCGGCCTGAAGACACGCCCCTGCAGCATTTACAGCGATTGGATCGGGAAGCCGGTGAGCAGGATTTACGTAATTTCCTCGGCGGTTTTGGCTTTCATGGAGACAATGCCCTGCAACCGGTGGCGCCATTTTCAGGCGGTGAAAAAGCCCGTTTGGTATTGGCCTTACTGGTGTATCAGCGGCCGGCTTTGTTGTTGCTTGATGAGCCGACTAACCATCTTGATTTGGAAATGCGTCTAGCCTTAACCATGGCCCTGCAAGAATTTGAAGGGGCTTTGGTGGTGGTGTCGCATGATCGCTATTTTTTGCGTAATGTCAGCGATGACTTATGGCTGGTAGCCGATGGCAAAGCCGAGGTGTTTAACGGTGATTTGGATGACTATCGTTTGCTGCGAATAGGCAAAGACAATAACGATAATGACAAAACCAGCAGCATCAATACCAAAAAAGTCGACCGCCAAGTCGCCGCACAGCAACGCCAAAAATTGCAGCCGCTGCGTAAGCAAGTGCAAGTCGCTGAGAAAAATATGGATAAACTGAATCAGAAGTTATTGGATTTGGAAACGGCGCTGGCTGACACCACATTATATGAAGCCGCCAACAAAGATCGGCTAAAAATCTTGTTACAGCAGCAGGCAGAATGCAAAGCTGAACTGGAACAAACCGAACATGACTGGCTTGATGCCAGCGAACAACTAGAGCGCGCCGCGCTGGAAATCTAATGGCCTTATTACAACTTAAACAACTTACCGTCAGCTTTGGCGGCCCTAATTTACTCGATAAAATCGATTTTCAGATCGACAAGGGCGAGAGGGTGTGTCTGGTGGGCCGAAATGGTGCCGGTAAATCGACTTTGATGAAAGTGATTGCCGGTGATGTGTCAGCCGATGCCGGTGAAATGACGGGCATTAACAGTCTGAAAATTGCCCGGCTGGAGCAGGAAGTGCCTGCCGGCACTAAAGGCAGCGTGTTTGATGTGGTTGCCGCCGGCCTTGGCAAAATTGCACCGCTGTTGGTTGATTACCATCACATTGTCCAGCAATTACAGCATGATCACAGCGAGGCGATTTTAGCGCGTCTGGAAAAAGCCCAGCATCAGTTGGAAGCAGCTGATGGCTGGAGTCTTGAGCAACAGGTAGAAACGGTCATTTCCAAATTATCACTGGATGCTGATGCCGAATTTGCCAGTTTATCGGGCGGTATGAAACGCCGGGTGTTACTGGCGCAGGCGCTGGTTAAAGCGCCGGATATTTTGCTGCTGGATGAGCCGACCAACCATTTGGATATTGCGTCGATCACCTGGCTGGAAGGCTTTTTGAAAAGCTATGGCGGCACCTTACTGTTTATTACCCATGACCGGAGTTTTCTGCAGGCATTAGCAACGCGCATTGTGATGCTGGATCGCGGCCAGATTAGCAGTTATCCCGGTGATTACCGTAACTTCCTCGATAAACGTGAAGCGATGCTGGCTGCCGAGGCCGAGCAACAAGCCCAGTTTGATAAAAAACTGGCCCAGGAAGAAGTCTGGATCCGCCAGGGTATAAAAGCACGTCGTACCCGTAATGAAGGCCGGGTCAGAGCGCTGGAAAAACTCCGCAAGGAACGCAGCCAGCGACGTGACTTGCAAGGCAACGTCAATATGCAGCTTCAGGAAGCTGACCGCAGTGGCAAGCTGGTGGTGGAAGTCGAAAATATTGCTCAGGCGTATAGTGGCCGGACCTTATTTAAAGATTTTTCGACACTTATCCAGCGCGGCGATCGCATCGGTATTATTGGTCCTAATGGTTGCGGTAAAAGCACGTTGTTGTCGATTTTGCTGGGTCGTGAACAACCACAATCAGGCACAGTAAAACTCGGCACCAATTTACAAATTGCTTACTTTGATCAACTGCGCAGCCAGCTTGATGAGCAGGCTAATGTCGTTGATAACGTCGGCCAGGGCCGTGACTTTGTCGAAATTAATGGCAGCCGGAAACATATCATCGGTTATTTGCAGGATTTTTTGTTTACCCCGGAACGGGCGCGCACACCTGTCAAAGCGTTATCGGGTGGTGAACGCAACCGATTGTTGCTGGCAAAATTATTCACCCAGCCAGCAAATTTATTGGTATTGGATGAGCCGACCAATGATCTTGATGCTGAAACGCTGGAGTTGCTGGAAGATCTGCTCCTCGGTTTTGCTGGTACTTTGTTGTTGGTCAGCCATGATCGGAGTTTCCTGAATAATGTCGTCACCAGCTGTATCGTTTTTGATGACGATGGTGACGTTCGTGAATATGTTGGTGGTTATGATGACTGGCTAAACCAACGTCATAGTCGCAGTGAAAAAACGGCCGTGAAAAATCTGGCCAGTACGACCATGCAGCCGGCAAAAAACGCTAAGAAGAAATCGACGCTGACGTACCAGGAACAGCTGGATTTAAAAGCGTTGCCACTACAAATTGAAAAACTCGAACAGCAACAGGCGGCATTAACCGAAAAAATGAGCGAGCCTGATTTTTATCAGCAAGCTGCCGATAAAATTACCGAAGCCCAACAACAGCTGGCAGCGCTGGAAACAGAGCTCGAAGTGACATTTGATAAATGGGCAGCGCTGGAAGCCAAACAAAATCAGTAACGATGGATGCCGCCATAGCGTTTTTTGCTTAACCAGAAAACTGCAGATAATGGCAGCATCCAGGTATGGCAATAGGCCAGTCTTCGGTGTTTAGATTTTGCTCGATATTGCCGTTGCCTAAAAAAACGCTGGACTGGATCTTGGATGCTGATTTTTCGCAGCAATGCCGTAATCAACTAGCGGCAAAATGCCATTTAGTCCTTAATTTGCTGGTGGGGGATGCGAATGGCTTTCTAGAGCTTTCATTGATGCAGTATTGGCCTATTGAGCTTGATGCGTTTTATCAAGGCATGCAAAAAAAATCCCGCTGACAGCGGGATTTTTTAGCATTTGATGAGCCTGATTGAGCGATTTTACTCGTCGAGTAGTGCGTCACGATCATCTTCACGCAGTCGTGGC
Source organism: Methylophaga sp. (assembly GCA_965659475.1). Classification (GTDB taxonomy): domain Bacteria; phylum Pseudomonadota; class Gammaproteobacteria; order Nitrosococcales; family Methylophagaceae; genus Methylophaga. Next base: position 20,909 of record CBFHWI010000027.1, on the reverse strand, counting down.
AAGATCCACATTTCATACATCGATACTATCCACATAAAGCCAAACGACAAGGCCATTGCCGCACCTGCCAGCAAGACAAACCAGGCAAAGTTCGGGTGGAGTTTCGTTAACCACCAGGCGGCGATATCAATCAGCAGGAAAATATACGGCATCGAAATCACCGTCACTTTCAAAGCTTTTGGCACCCCGGCAGCCAGGCTGAACACCAGACCGACAAACATAAAGATAAAGGCAATACCGAATAAGTGAATATGCGAGACCCGCGCTAACGCAGTAATGCTTGCACCGGTATCGACCAGTGCCCGATCTTTAATGGCCTGAAAATTTGAATAATCAGGGATCGCACCACCCGCATCGGCATTGTGGCAGGTAATGCATTTTGCTTCGAAGATCTGCTGGATACCGGTACTTTCATAAGCTTCTTCACTGGCACCGCTATGAATCCATTGAATAATTTGGGCGCGCTCATCGTCGGTCGCCATCGGTTTCATGGAACCGTGCAGTTTATTTTCCAGCAGTGAATTATTGCGGTTACCGTAATAACTATAAACGATGTCATCCACCGACAGACCGTATTCACCATCGGCCAGACCATGTGTCAGCTGAATTTGCACCAAAGCCATCAAATAACCGACCGCAACTACAATTAGGTAGCCGGTAAATAATGCTTTTAATGAAGTTCCCTGACTGGCCAGGTTAAGTCTGTGTACTGATGCCATTTTAAGATTCCCTTATAATTTTAGTGTTTATTCTAAAACAATGTGTCTGTGCTGAGTAGAACTTTAAACGATTATTTGGCAAATACTTTTCTCAGTAGTTCAGTGCTGCGGGCCGCTGGATCTGCACGGATTTTCATTTCTTCCGCGGCGAGCATAACAAACAGGCCATTTAATGCATTATTGGTAACATAACCGGTTAAATCCATATTGAGATTCTGTCCAAGCATAGGCACTGCCTGCATGTGCTCATCCAACTGATTATAGTAGCGGGTAGCACCTACCTGATTGAGCGAGTTATCAATGACCGGTGAAAATAATATCGCTAGTTGCGGCCGGGTCTTGTCTTCAAAAAATCGGGTGGCGGCATCATTTTCGCCTTGCAAAATCTTCCTGGCATCTTCAATAGTCATGGCTTTGATGGCGTTAATCATCAGTTCAGTGGCCTGCGGTGCGGCATTTTCAGCAGCCCGATTGATACTAGTCTCAAAATCTTCTGCTATTTGGCTCATGCCAAATTGCTTCATCAAATCGGATGCTTGCTGCAGTCGGGGCGGTAGCGGAATACGAATTTCAGGATTATTCAGGTAACCGCCTTGCTGACCAACGTTTGATATTGCCCGGCGACTGCCAATTTCCAATGCTTCGCGCAGGCCATCAATCATGGTGTCATTGTCGAGACTAGCTACGTTGTTTTCCTGGCCGAGCATTGATTTGCCAGCGTTTTTGAAATCCTCGAGCATTTTGCCCCAATCTGCTTGTGCAACAGGCGCAAACAACAGTAGGAGCAACAACGGCAGACTTGCAATTTTCATCTCTGCATCCTTGTATAAATCAATAAAAGTTCATTGTGCGCCTTCAAAGTAAATGATCAAGCATGGAAAACAGGCAAAAAAAAGCCGGTGACCAGCACCGGCTTTTTTACAATATTGTCACCCTTAAGTCGGAACGACGTTTTCCGCTTGCGGGCCTTTTTGACCCTGCGTTACTTCCATGGTGACTGCCTGACCTTCTTTTAAAGTTCTGAAGCCATCAGATTTGATTGCACTGTGGTGGACGAAAACATCCGGACCATCGGCGCGTTCAATAAAACCGAATCCTTTTGCGTCATTGAACCATTTAACTGTGCCTGTTACTTGCTCTGCCATATCAACCTCAATATCTAAATCATTGCCGATCTAACTCCTAAATCGGCTTTCTACTGTCCCATAAAAGGAACTAACAGCATTGTACGCCCAAAAAAAGGCAAAAAGTCACGTTTATTTTTCAGTTTTTGCAAATTTTTTTCACCACATTTTTATGATAGGGTGCAAAAAAATGCTGTATTTTTAGTTTAAGCAATTGATTTAAATGATAAATAATAGCTGACTTACCAATGGTTAACCCGTTTGAGCTGGTTTGCTAGATAAGCCGAAAATAGGATCATTTTTCTGTCATATGCGCGTTTTCAGACACTTCTATAGCTATTCAGGAATAAAATCAGCTGGTGGCGCAGAGCCTTCACCGAAGAAGAATTTCTCCATTTCGGTTTTCAAAAACGCCTGAGATTTGGGATCTGCCAAAGATAGACGATATTCATTAATCAGCATGGTTTGTTGGCTTAGCCACATTTGCCACGCTTCTTTGGATACCGATTCCCAAAGCTGTTTACCCAAATCGCCGGGGTAGGGCGGGAAATCCATGCCTTCAGCTTCTTTATTGAGTTTTATGCAATGTATAGTGCGTGCCATTAAATACCTCGTGCTAATTTTTGTATCAGAGTTTTTGCCGGTGCTGGCAGGCCCAGCGAAGCAATATTTTCTATTCTAACCCAGCGTTGCTGGTCTGTGTCACGGATTGCCAAAACCGGCTGGTTGAGTTCAATCAGCAGCGGCGTAATGGTCAGCCGGTAATGGGTGAAAGCATGGCGAATATCTGCCAGCGTCTGAAAGTCACTTATATTTGCTTCGCTGAGCATAGGACTCAGTTCTGCATTTATCGCCATTTCTGGAAAGCTCCATAAGCCGCCCCAAATCCCGGTCACTGGACGTTTTTCCAATAACAGTTGGCCATCATGCTGAAACACCAGCCAGCGGATTTGTTTACTGGGGATGGTTTTTTTCGGTTTGCTGATCGGATAGGCGGATGGTGTACCTGCCAGAAATGCCTGACAATCCATATTTAACGGGCAATCCTGGCACCGTGGTTTGCTGCGGGTACATAACGTTGCGCCTAAATCCATCTGCGCCTGGATATAGTCATTGATGCGCTGTTTGGGCAGTAATTGTTCTGCCAAATGCCATAAATCAGCTTCAGCTTGTTTGTCGCCGGGCCAGCGGGGCTCGGCAGTATAACGCGCCAATACCCGCTTCACATTGCCATCAAGGATCGGATAAGGCTGTTTATATGCCAGCGCCATAATGGCACCTGCAGTAGAGCGGCCGATACCGGGTAAAGCCATCAGTGCCTGAAAGTCATTTGGCAAATCGGCATGATGCTCAGACACCATTAATTGTGCAGCTTTATGTAAATTACGGCCACGGGCGTAATAACCGAGCCCGGCCCAATGCTGCAAAACCTCGTCAACACTGGCATTAGCCAGTGAATGAATATTCGGAAAGCGTTCAGTAAAACGCAAAAAATAAGGAATGACTGTAACCACCTGCGTTTGCTGAAGCATGATTTCGGACAGCCAGACACGATAGGGCGAAGCAGGTTGCTGCCACGGCAGATTTTTACGACCATGAAGGTCAAACCAGTCCAGCAAACGCTGGCTGAAATCCTGGTCGATGCTCATAACAAAACTGCCGTAGCTCTGCGCTGCGGCAGGGGCGTGCAAATCAGAAAAAACCTTTTAATTTATTTTTAATGTCTTCTTTAAGCTGTTCTTCAGCAGACGGTTCTTCCTTGGCGGGCGCTTCCTCAGCCGGTTCGGACGTTTCATCAGCTGGTGCCGGTTCGGTGTTTTCGGGTTCAGCAGCTTCATCAGTGGCTTTTTTACCACCTAATGCACCACCTAATAAGCCACCAAGATCATCACCGAGTTTGTCTTTGAGTTTTTCTTCTGCCTTGGCTTTCAGTTCTCCGCTGGCTTGTTCTTTGACAATCGCGGCTAAATCAACACTCGGTTTTAGCTCGGAAAAGGTGCCAGTAATTTTGATGGGTATGGTGACACCTTTCAGCTCTGCCAGCTCTTTACCACCCTGGCCCTTGGATGTGCCAACAATTGCAACCCGCAGGGCGTAATCAATGGTTTCCTTGGGTAAGCTGGCATTGCCTTTACCATTAACTCGCAGTAACGGCGACATCATTTCCAAATCATCATTATTGATAATGCCATTATTAGCGGTGAATGAACCGGTCAGTGAACTGAAATCGGTCGATTCAGGTGCGCCGGTATCCGCTAGTTTTTGGCCACTTAACGCGGCTTTGGCTTTACGAATGGTTTCACCGATATTGATGCCTTTTAAAGCACCATCGCTAAACGAAAAGTTACCATTGCCAGAAAGTGTTTGTTTAATGGCATCAATATCTTTGCCGGTACCATTGAGTTTGACATTGGCATTGGCCTGACCGGAAATTTTGTCATCACCGGTTAAATCTTTTAACAACGGACCGGCCTGAATGCCTTGCAAACGCTCATCAATGGCTAACTTTAAAACATCACCACGCGCATCAACATTGACGTTGCCCTGATATTTGCCTTGATACAAATCCGCCTGCATTGGATTTAATTTAATCAGGCCATCTTTGGCATCAATGGTCACCACCACATTTTCACTGGTAATTCCACTGGCTTTAAGCTTGCCGATTTTCAGGCTGCCCCTGGCATTAATATCACGCAGTGTTTGCAGCGGCAATTCAGTTGCACCACCTGCAGCGGCACTAGCGGGTGGCGCACTTTGTTGCTTACCTTCTTTAACGGGCGGCAAATAACGATCAGCATCGATTTCGTCCAGACTCAAATCAAAACGAAAACCGGGCTTGGCAAAGTTTTCTATGCCGAACTGTCCACTGATTTGACTTTGATCCAGCGTCAATTGCAAACCTGTGGCGTTGATATGGTTATTAGAACCTTCCAGCTGTGTTTGCAGCGCTATATTTTCCAGGGTGCTGTTGTCGGCCATTTCCGGCAGCTCGATATTCATATCACTGGCCAGCTTACGAAGATTAAACGGTTTGACCTGGATATTGCCATTAAAAGCTGGTTTTTCAGCCAGAATATCGCGGGCGTCTATCTTACCGTTAACCATCAAGTCCTGAACTTGCAGCGCTAAATCAGCAAGTGACAAGGTTTGTTTAGCCAAATCTGCAGTTAAGTCCATGCTTAATTTGATATCAGCATTACCACCGGGTAGAGCGGAGTCAATGATATTACTGTCGACTGATAAGTTTTTAACGGTATATAGCTGGCTGCCCAGATTGGCATCAATCTCACCACTTAATTGTGCTGTAACCTCTTGTTCGGCATTACTGGCAATAGTTTCCAGGTTAAAGTCACGCAGGGTAACCAACTGCTTAACCATATCAGCAGCAAGGTCGGCATTTAACGTGATATTGGCTTTATCTACAGGCAGTGCTTTGCCTTCAGCAAGCGTGTTGAATGTCAGGTCATTAAGTTGATATTGTTGCTTTTCAACATCAACCGTTACTTGCGTGGCCAGCGTGACGTGCGCTTTGGCTTCAGGTTGAGCGCTGATTAAATCAAAATCCATATTCAGTGCCGTCGGTTCACCGGGCATTAACGGATCGGTATCAATGTTTAAGTTACGTAATTGATAGTTTTCCCCCGTTTTAGCATTTGACCAGAGAATATTGGCATTACCCAGTTGTACACCTGCGATGCTTATGGCGGCTAGTGCTGGTGACGTACCTTTGGCAGATTCCGGGGCTGCTGCTTTCATGTCGGCTTCGGTTTCAGCATCAGGTTTGGTCAGATCTTGCCAATTGGTATTACCGTCTTTGTCGGTTTCCAGATTGAGCACCAGACCATCCAGAACAATGGTGTCCATTTCCAGTTCTTTTTTCAGCAGCGGCAATAACTTGATGCGGATCTGGGCATTGTTAACCTGGGCAAAACTATCAGCTTTAAAGCCACTGGCATTGCTTAATGATAATTGGCCCAATTCCAGTGCAATCCATGGAAACACTGACAGACCAATATTGCCTTGTATGGATAATTGCCGGCCTGTGGCTTTTTCGACCTGTGTAGCAATGTCATCTTTGTAATCATTCGGGTCAACGACAAACGGAATGGCAGCCAGTGCAGCAATGGCGAGAACCAGAACAATGACGATGACTTTAATGAGGGTGCGCATGATGAAGTCCTGTGCTGAAAAAATCCAAAAACATGATAAGCCATGGTGGCGCGATCACGAAACTTTCAAGGCTTTGTAGCTAAAATAATCATAATCCAATGTGCTGTCATAAAGTTGTCCGGCTTCAATTAATAGTGGTTCATCAGTGGCTTTTAAACGTAATTTACGCTTCGGACTAAATAAACCCTTTTCGGTGAGCAGGCAGTGCTTGTCTTGCTCGGCTAACAGTAAAGCCAGCATTTGCGTGGCTTCACCATCGGGAATACAAAAGCCGGCACTGACTTCGCCACTTAGCAACGCGAGGCCAAGCTGTGTTTTATCCAGACCAATATGTAACCAGCGAACGACCCCCAGCTTTGGTAACAATGGCGATTCACTGATCGCCAATAAATCACCAATCTGAATATTTTTACAATCTGCAGTATTGCGGCTCAGCATCAGCCCTTCGCTGCCTTCATTAAGCATTGGCCATTGTTGTTGTGTGGCTTGCAGATCGTTCGATAACAAGGCATGGATAGCGTTCAGCCCATGATTGACTCCAACGGTTCGTGGTTTGTTGAGCGTCAGGCGGTCACTGCGTCGCTCATAACTGCCGTTTAACTGGGGAATCGTCTGACTCAGTAATTGCTTTTCAAGGCGACTTAACGTTTGCTGATCTTGTTTGATGAGTTTGTCGAGTTGTCGCAATAATGGCTGAACATTAAGCAGCCGTGTGGTTTTGGCGGCGCGAATATCCGGTGTGGTGCGGGCCATTGCCTGCGGTAAATTATCGGCCTGACAATCAATACAAAAATGGCCGGTCAGCAAAAACTGACTGGTGATATGCATTTGTTTTTGACTGAGCAGACTTATCTCACTGTCAGAAATGAGCGGTGCCAATAGCTGAAACATCTTATTCACGGCAAAACGCGGCATCCTGTAGGGATCAGCAACTCCCGTTAGCAGGATCTGGCTGTATAAACTATAAAAGTCACTGATTTTCAGCGTTTTTTTGAATTCAGGGATACGTTTCAGGCAGCTGGCAGCTTCCAGATATAGATAGAGTTGATGGAGTTGCCACAGCACGCCAGCGGGCTGCTGCTGATAGTGTTGATAGGCATGCAGGATTTGCAGAGCCAACAGCTCTGTGCTCCGCAGCAGGCAAAGCAAATAATAATTATCTTCAGTGGGCCGCTGACCACGCTGATATTGTTGCCAGGCACAGCGTAAATATTGCTCAGCAAGCAACTGCAGTGATTGTTGAAATTGGCGCAGAAATTTACGTTTTTCAGTCAGTTGCCGGCTGTCAGCACGCAATGCCGCACTATCACGCTCAAAAACCATTTTACTCAGCGTCTGCCGGTATTCATCAAGCAGTGGCAACGTTTTTTGCAGACTCAGATTAATGCCGTTCAAAGTTTGTAAATGACTCAGCAAGGTACTGACTTTCTGATGCGGATCGGCCGGTAATTGTTGTAACCATGTGGCCAGAAGTGCCGGGTCGGTAAAGGTATCAGCTTTTTTGCCGGGTTCAACAGCGGCAAATTTAATATTCAGCGCTGGCAAGTCATTGGCGGGTTTGCGTCGTGCCGATAACTGTTTATGCAGCTGATTTGTCCATTTCACCAGTTTTGAAGGCGTGTCAGCTTTTCTGGATTGGACTTGCCTGTCTGCGGTGACTGGAATGATTTTCTGCGGTGTGGGGCCGCGAATTTTGTCATCAATCAGGTTTAACGCCTCGGAAAAATTAGCGGTGCGTAATGGTTTTTTTATAATGATATCGACGGCTTCTGTCACATTGCCATGACTGGCTAGCAGGGCACTGAGTCCATTTTCCGGGCGCTGTTGCCAGGCACTTTGACCTTCGGGGTAATCAAAGCAATAGACTTTAAGTTCAGCATTGACATCATCGGTCAAAACCCACGGGTGACTGAGTAGTTCCGTAGCCAAATTCAGCATTGATTTTAATGAGCTTTTATCAATCTCATTGAGGCCACAGGCTTTAATCCGCAAAGTCATAATCAGACGATTTCCGGATCAGCCTCATTGATTTCAGTCTCGATACTGCGAATGCGCACTGTTTTGATAATATTGTCGGCGGTTTGAATCACCTCAATGACATAATCCGCTACACGCAAACTGACACCCGGGTCGGGGATGCTTTCCAGCATTTCCAGGACCAGGCCATTTATCGTTTTCGGGCCATCAGTTGGCAGATGCCATTGATTACTGCGGTTGATTTCACGGATGGTGGCGGTGCCGTTAATTAAAAAGCTGCCATCAGTTTGAGGGTGAATATCCTTGTCATCATCAATGGTACTGGCGGTGAATTCGCCAACGATTTCCTGAAAAATATCTTCAAGGGTAATTAACCCCAGTAAGTCACCATATTCATCGACCACCAGGCCGGTTCGGCGTAAGTTACGCTGAAATTGAATCAGCTGAGTATTAAGCGAGGTACCTTCCGGAACAAAGTAGGCTTTTTTGACAATATTATTAAGCGTTTGCGCGTTGAGATTTTCCTGAGTGAGCAGATTCAGGGCTTTGCGGACATGTAGCATACCGACAATATTATCCATCGAGTCCTGATATACCGGCAGTCGCGTGTAACCACAATGTGAAAGCTGTTTGATAATGTCATTAAATGGCATATTGATATCAATGCCCTCAATTTCATTACGCGGCACCATCACATCATTAACAGTGATTTGCTCTAGCTCCAGAATGCTCATCAACATATCTTTATGGCTACGCGGAATCATGCTGCCAGCTTCCATCAGCGCAACTTTAAGTTCTTCTACATTAATGGCCGTTGATTTCGCGTCTTCAGCCGATACACCTAGCAATCCTAGCAACCAACGGGTGATAAGACTGATGAGCCAAACCAGTGGGTACAAAATCCACAACAGTGGTTTAAGAATAAAACTGGCTGGATAAGCGATCCGCTCCGGGTGCAACGCGGCCATTGTTTTTGGCATAACTTCAGCAAATAACAAAACGATCAGTGTCAGGGTCAAAGTCGCCACCAGAATACCGTTTTCGCCAAGCAGTTTTAAACCAATAATAGTGGCAATCGAAGAAGCAGAAATATTGACAAAGTTATTGCCGAGCAGAATCAGACCAATCAGTCTGTCCGGGCGCGACAGCAACGATTCAGCGATTAAGGCGCCGCGATGACCTTGCTGGGCAAGATGCTGCATCCGGTAGCGGTTTAAAGACATAAGAGCCGTTTCGGAGCTTGAGAAAAATGCTGACATCACCAGCAAAAAAAACAAGGCGATGAATAACACCAATAAAGAGGTTTCTTCCAGCACTTTCAGTTAACCTGCAAAATATATTCAAGGACAATTTTGCTGCCGACATAGGCCAACAGTAAAAAGCCGAAACCTGCCAGGGTCCAACGAACTGCCGTTTGTCCGCGCCAGCCATGTTGCCGACGGCCCCACAACAAACAGGCAAAAACGCTCCAGGCAATGATCGACAAAATGGTTTTATGCGCCAGATTTTGTGCCCAGAAGTTTTCAACAAACACAAAGCCGGTAATCAGCCCCAGCGTCAGTAACGTAAAGCCACTGATAATTAGCTGAAATAAACCGCATTCCAGCGTTTGCATGGGGGGTAGTTTACGCAGCAGGCCACCGGCATGATGCTGGCGCAGTTGTTTTTCCTGTATGGCTAAAATAATCGCCTGAATGGCGGCCAGCATTAGCAAGCTATAGGCTGCAATAGACAACAGAATATGCCATTCAAGCGCCGGATCCTGAATCTGTTTATTACTGGGGGAGGGTACTTCAAAAACCATCATCAAAATCAATGCGACGAGCGGGTAAATGACAATGCCCGGAGGAGAATCCGGCCAGCGGAAGCCGCCGATAAATGCCATGGAAGCCATGATCCAGGCGGTAAGTGACAACATGGTCATCAGGCTCAGATCCCAGCCACCAGCGGCTTGCATGACAAAAAACAAATGGGCGGCATGAAATACCAAAGCCAGTACCGTCAAAATGCCAATTGGCAGGCTTTTTACCGGCCGACTGTTGTCACGTTTAACGAAGCCACGAATTAAAATGACACTACAGCAGAGATACAGCAGAAAGGCTAAAGCGTTGGCAATGGCCATTGATGGCAATCCTTTATTCCGGCATAACCGATAAATTTAATTAGGGCTTGCTTATCTTTCATATCCACCACCGTTGACGGCTATTTTTGTGTTTAGCAAGGCGGAAATCGCGCATTATCGTTATTCTACCTCAGCGATTAACAACACGGCCGGGCGGAAAAATAGTCCGAGACCTTAGGGTTGTGGCTAAAAACGCCACACTGTGTTGCTTGTCGTTTGTTTAGAATGGCTAAACGGCTTTCCTCGCGCCTTGACCAACGTTTTTTCAACTCACAATAATAGTAGAGATGAAAGATAAGCAAGCCTTATTATCATAAACGATGTTTCAGGGATGGTGATACCAATCAGGTATAATCTGCGGTAATTATTTTCAAAGCCAATCGACCGTTTTCACGGGAAAAAATATGTTTGATAGTTTAAGTGACCGGCTCAGCGGCACGCTGCAAAAACTGCGCGGCCAGGGCCGTATTAGCGAAGACAATGTAAAAGACACATTACGCGAAGTGCGCATGGCGCTGCTGGAAGCTGATGTGGCTTTGCCGGTGGTGCGTGAATTCATTAGTAAAGTTAAAGAACGCGCCTTGGGACAGGACGTGTTGCGCAGCCTGACGCCAGGTCAGGCGTTTATCAAAATTGTTAATGATGAACTAACCGCCGTCATGGGTGAGGCAAATGATGGTTTGGATTTAAACCATCAGCCGCCGGTCGTGATTTTGATGGCGGGTTTGCAAGGTGCCGGTAAAACCACCAGCGTTGCCAAACTGGCGCGGTTTTTAAAAGAACGTCATAAAAAAACCGTCATGGTCGCCAGTGCCGACGTATATCGGCCGGCAGCTATCCAGCAGCTAAAAACATTAGCCACCGAAGTTGAAGCTAAATTCTTTCCTAGTGAAGTCGGACAAGATCCGGTCGTTATTGCGCAAAATGCGCTGGCGCAAGCCAAAAAAGAATATGCCGATGTTTTAATTGTCGACACTGCCGGTCGTTTGCATATCGATGCCGATATGATGACCGAGATCAAAGCCATTCATGCGGCAATCAATCCGGCAGAAACGTTATTCACTGTCGATAGCATGACCGGCCAGGATGCGGCTAATACCGCTCAAGCCTTTAATGAAGCCTTGCCATTGACCGGCGTGATTTTGACTAAAACCGATGGTGATGCCCGTGGCGGTGCGGCCTTATCAATTCGGCATATCACTGGCAAGCCCATTAAATTTCTCGGTGTCGGTGAAAAAACTACGGCATTGGAACCGTTTCATCCGGACCGCTTGGTATCTCGTATTCTGGGTATGGGCGATGTCCTGTCTCTGGTCGAAGAAGCACAGCGCAAAATGGATGTCGGTGCGGCCGAAAAACTTGCCGGCAAATTGAAAAGCGGTAAAGGTTTTGACTTAGAAGATTTTCGTGAACAGCTGCGGCAAATGGGCAAAATGGGCGGCATCGGCGCCTTGATGGATAAATTGCCGGGCATGGGGCAAATTCCAGATGCTGTTAAAAATCAGGCCAACGACAAAGAACTCAGCAAAATGGAAGCAATGATTGATTCGATGACCCCGAAAGAGAAACGGCGTCCGGAAATCATCAAAGGTTCACGCAAAAAACGCATTGCTTCCGGTTCCGGCACCCAGATTCAGGATGTGAACCGCTTACTAAAGCAGTTCGCACAAATGCAAAAAATGATGAAGAAAATGGGCCAGAAGGGTGGTATGGCGAAAATGATGCGCGGCCTTGGCGGTAAACTGCCGATGGGTGGCGGCGGCATGCCCTTTTAAGATTGAGGCATATTTAGGGTTTGTTTATCTTTCATCTCCGCCTCTGTTGAGAGCTGAAAAAGCGTCAATTAAGGCGTGAGGAGAGCCGTTTAGTAATTCTAAACAAACGACGAGCAATGCAGAGTGACGCTTTTTCAGTCACAACCCGAAGGGCTGGGACTATTTTTGCGCCCGACTACGTTGTCAATCGTTGATGTAGAAAGGCTACACTGCACTCTTTCCGCCTTGCCAGGCACAAAAATAGTCGCCAGCAGCGGTGGATATGAAAAATAAACAACCCCTTGCTTTGCAAAAGCGGCATAAGTGCGTAAAATAACTCTATTTTCCATCCGATTTTCAACGGGCAGGTTTATGGTAACAATTCGAATGACTCGCAGCGGCGCGAAAAAGCGTCCTTTCTACGGCATCGTCGTCACTGATTCACGTAACAAACGTGATGGTAGCTACATTGAGCGTATCGGCTTTTTTAACCCGATTGCCAAAGGCCAAGAAGAATCTTTACGTTTAGATCTGGACCGTGTTGATCATTGGGTCAGCAAAGGTGCACAAACTTCTGAGCGTGTTGCACAATTAATTAAAGTAGCGCGTAAAGCCGCTTAATTTTTGACCGGAGTGTTTCGTTATGGCTGAAGCCAGCGAATTTATCCCGGTAGGTAAAATCTCCGGTGTGTTTGGTGTCCGGGGTAGCGTGAAAGTGTTTTCTTACACTGATCCACGCGACAATATTTTGAGTTACAAACCATTATTTCTGAAACGTCAGGGGCAATGGTTAGAAATCGATATCAGTGGCGGTCAATTGCAAGGTAAGGCCGTGGTCATGAGCATTAAAAATGTGATTGATCGCGATCAGGCATTACCACTGATTGGTGGTGAGTTGGCGATTCGTCGTGAACAATTACAAGCTGCTGCTGACGATGAGTTTTATTGGGCCGATCTGATCGGCCTGACCGTGATTAATACGGATGATGAAGTGTTAGGTAAAGTCGATCATCTGCTGGAAACTGGCGCTAATGATGTGCTGGTGGTCATGCAAGAAGGAAGCGAGGCTCAACATTTAATACCGTTTGTCATGGAAAAATTTGTCCTTAACGTGGATTTGGCTAAACAGCAGATTCGGGTTGATTGGCAATCAGATTATTTGTGAGGCGATGAAATGCACCTTGGGGTGATTTCATTGTTTCCGGAAATGTTTAAAGCGGTCACTGATTTCGGTGTGACTGGCAGGGCGGTTAAAAACGGGCGTTTGCAAGTAACGGTCTGGAACCCACGGGATTTCACCGAAGACAAACATCGCACTGTTGATGACCGGCCTTATGGCGGTGGCCCCGGCATGGTGATGAAAGTCGCCCCATTATTGGCGGCAATTGACGAGGCTAAAACGTTACTTGGCGAAGACAGTAAAGTCATTTACTTGTCGCCGCAGGGTAAACCGCTGACACAGGTTGCGCTGGGTAAACTAGCGCAACAAAAAAGTTTAATTTTGCTGGCTGGTCGTTACGAGGGTATTGACGAACGGTTGATAAAACAGCAAGTCGATGAGGAATGGTCGATAGGTGACTATGTTCTCAGCGGTGGTGAATTACCGGCCATGGTAATGATTGATGGCATGGCAAGATTACTGCCCGGGGTTTTGGGTGATGCGGATTCAGCAGAGCAAGATTCTTTTATGGATGGCTTGCTGGATCATCCGCACTACACGCGGCCTGAACAGTTAGAAGGTGACACGGTTCCGCCGGTTTTATTAGGTGGGGATCACGAGGCAATACGCAAGTGGCGCCTGAAACAGTCTTTAGGACGAACATGGTTGCGGCGACCTGATTTATTGACAGCGAAAACGCTGGATAAAGAGCAGGCAGCCTTATTGAAAGAATTTATTGCCGAGCGCGGGCAGGATTAGGATTAGTGGGGAGACAACAATGAGTAACATTATCGAACAGCTTAATGCTGAACAATTGAGAAGCGATATTCCGGCATTTGCTGCTGGTGATACCGTCGTCGTAAAAGTTAAGATCAAAGAAGGTGATCGTGAGCGTGAACAGGCTTTTGAAGGTCTGGTTATTGCAAAACGTAACCGTGGTCTGCACTCTGCATTTACTGTCCGCAAAATGTCCAGCGGCGTTGGTGTTGAGCGTGTTTTCCAAACACACAGCCCGGCTATCGCCAGTGTTGAAGTCAAACGTCGCGGTGATGTGCGTCGTGCCAAACTTTACTACTTGCGTGATCTGACTGGTAAAGCAGCACGTATCAAAGAAAAATTGTAATCGCCAAAGCGATATGCAAAATCAAGGACTGCTTCGGCGGTCCTTTTTTTGTCTGTCGTTTTTATACTCCCCGCCATCCTAACCTTCCCGCATCGGGGGGAAGGAACTTACTTTACTCATATCCCACGATCCGCTTCGCAACCCTGTTTTGCGAGATGATGCCATGAGGCTATGGCAATGAGATCAACGTTGTGTACTCTGGATTCCCGCCGTCGCGGGAATGACGAAGTGTTGTTATTCCGCAAGCTAAACTCACCGTCATCCCGGAAATTGCCTGAGCAATTATCCGGGAGCCAGTGCACGGCTGTTGATGACCATTCCCACGGAGGATCGTGGAACCAGATAAAAATGCGTTTTCCGGTAAAGTGCGAGGGTCCCTTTTTTGGCTGAAATTGAATTGCTAATGACAATCGACGAAGCTGCTAAAATTGCCTAATGCCAAACATTGAGTCAGCCGAAAAAATGCCTTCGCCAGCCTACTTACAACCATTTCTGGATAGTCTGTGGCGGGAATGGCGAAGTGTTGTTATTCGGCAAGCCAACCTCACCGTCATCCCGGAAATTGCCTGAGCAATTATCCGGGATCCAGTGCACGGCTGCTGATTATCATTCCCACGGAGGATCGTGGAACCAGTAAAAATGCGTTTTCCGGTAAAGTGTGATGGTACTTTTTTTGGCTGAAATTGAATTGCTAATGACAATTGACGAAGCTGCTAAAATTGCCTAATGCCAAACATTGAGTCAGCTGAAAAACCGTCTTTGCCAGCCTATCTTCAGCCCTTTCTGGATAGTCTTTGGCTGGAATCAGGTTTAAGCAAAAATACCGTTGTCGCTTATCAGCGTGATTTAATGGCATTTGCTGCCTGGTTGCAAAAACAAGACACTGGTCTGCCCAGCGCTGAACGGCAACATATTGAAGCCTATCTGGTCACCCGGTTGCGTGATGGCCGTAAAAAAACCAGCGACGCCCGACTGATTTCCAGTTTACGCCGTTATTACCGTTATTTGTGCCGTGAAGGTCTGCGGGAATCTGATCCCACAGCGATGCTGGAATCGCCCCGGTTGGGCAAACATTTACCAGATACCTTATCAGAACAGGATATCGAGGATTTATTGGCGCAGCCTGATACCTTTGCCATGCTCGGCCTGCGTGACCGAACCATGTTGGAAGTGCTTTATGCCACCGGTTTGCGAGTCTCAGAACTGGTGGGCTTAAAACTGGAACAGCTAAATATGCGCCAGGGTTTAATCCGCGTGGTCGGTAAAGGCAATAAAGAGCGGTTGGTGCCTTTGGGCGAAACTGCGCTGGACTATTGTCAACAATATTTGCTGGAAAGCCGGCCACAGTTGATTTACGGCCATGCTACCGAGGATTTATTTCCGACCCGGCGCGGCGCGGCTATGACGCGGCAGGCGTTCTGGCACATTATTAAACGTTACGCAGCGCAGGCCAGTATTGATAAACCGTTGTCACCACATACGCTGCGACATGCATTTGCGACCCATTTGCTGAATCACGGCGCAGATTTACGGGTGGTGCAATTACTACTCGGTCATAGTGACTTATCGACCACACAAATTTACACGCATATCGCCAAAGCCCGACTACAGAGTCTGCACAGTCAGTTTCATCCGCGTGGATGAACTGCCAGCGGCATCAGGTCGTGCTAAACTCTGGCCACATTTTTAGATTTAAGGAGCGGCTATGCCGGCTTTTGATATTGTTTCTGAAATAGACAAACACGAATTAACCAATGCCGTTGATCAGGCCAATCGTGAACTTGCGACACGCTTTGATTTTCGTGGAACCGAGGCACGAGTTGAACAGTCTGAAAAAGTGCTGACATTATTTGCTGACAGCGATTTTCAACTGGAACAATTACTGGATATTTTGCGACTGAAATTGGTTAAACGCAGCATTGATGTCAAGTGCTTGGAAGTCAAAGATCCAAAAGGTGACGGCAAACTTCGCAAGCAGGATGTCATGGTTCGCGAGGGCCTTGATAAAGATATTAGCCGTAAAGTTGTCAAACTGATCAAAGACAGCAAAATAAAAGTTCAGGCAGCCGTGCAGGGTGACAGTGTGCGGGTGACCGGTAAAAAACGTGATGAGCTGCAACAGGTAATCGCTCTATTGCGTGCTGATGACAGCATTGAGATGCCGCTCCAATTTAATAATTTTCGCGATTAAGAGAAAGCTGAATGAAATTTCCCCGTATTGTTTTTTTGGCCATGTTGATATTGGCTTTTGGTAACGCTTCTGCGGAGGAGTCTGTGGAACAATCTGCTGCGGCCAAATCATCAGAATCTGATGTGACTAAATCGCTGCGCGCAGATTTGCAGAAAGCAATGCCAGATATGCAATTGCAGTCATTGACAGAGCTCGGTGACAGTGGTCTGTATGAAGCGGTCATCAGTGATCGTGTTTATTATTTCACGACCGATGGTAAATATCTGATCCAGGGTGATGTGTTATCGCTGGCAAGCCGTGAAAATCTGACACAAAAACGCGAACTTGGTATTAGAACTGATATTCTCAGTCGCCAAAGTCCGGAAGATCTGATTATTTTTGCACCGGAAAAAACCGACTATATGCTGACGGTTTTTACCGATGTGGATTGCTCCTACTGTCGCAAGTTGCATGAACAAATGGCGCAATACAATGAATTGGGGATCGGCATTCGTTATATGGCGTTTCCCCGCGCCGGCGTTGAATCCGAGTCGGCCAAAAAGCTGGTAGAAGTCTGGTGTGCTAAAGATCCACAGCAGGCGATGACCGATGCCAAAGCCGAGCGGGAAGTTAAAGATGCCATGGTTTGTCAGGATAATCCGGTGATTGCGCATTATGAAACTGGACAACGTCTAGGTGTTAAAGGTACCCCGGCGTTATTTTTTGAAAATGGCCAGATGTTACCTGGTTATGTGCCGCCACAACGGCTGCGTGAAATTCTCGATGAGAACGCTAAACTGACAGATTAAACGTTAGCTGACCAGATGCCAGCCGTGAATCGGCTAAGCTGAAGGCACTGTCTTTAAAAACTAAAAAACTCGGTGAATCGTGCCAGTCGCCCAGCACGATTCGCCGCATTGTTTGTTCCTGAGATTGAAAAACATGAACCGCCGGCCGGTGTGTATGGCCATGGATCAGAATATTGACCTGATGCGCATGCATTACCTTTTCAACGGTGTGCTGGTTTACATCCATGATTTGAAAAGATTTACTGCTTTTTTTGGCCTTGCTTTTAGCTTTGATCTGGTCGGAGATATTTTGCCGAAAACGCAGCGGTAATCGTAAAAAACACCATTGTAAAAAACGATTTCTAACGACTTTTCGATACCGCTGATAGCTAATATCATCCGTGCACAAACTATCGCCATGCATCAGTAATACCGGTGTTTCATCAAAATAATGAATAACCGGATCAGCCAGTAATTCAGCACCTACTGCCGCGGCAAAATGTTTACCGAGCATAAAGTCGCGATTACCAACCATCAGATAGATCTTAGTGCCCTGATCGTGCAGCTGTTTCAATGCGCCAATAAATGGCTGATACTCTGGTAATACCAGATCATCTCCCAGCCAGGTATTAAAAATATCACCCAAAACATAAAGCGTTTTGGGCCGTTCCTGATCCAATAAAAAGTCGGTGACTAGCCGGGTTAATTCCGGCCGGTCAGGGCTTAAATGCAAATCTGATATAAATAACTTTGTCATTAAAAAACGTCAGGCGATTTACTTAATCAGTTCGGCTTTTTCAATGATGACATTGTCAGCGGGGACATCCTGATGCGGGCCGCGTAGCGTAGTTTGCACTTTACGGATTTTTTCAACTACGTCCATGCCTTGGACAACTTCACCAAATACCGCATAACCCCAGTCACTGGTTGTTTCAGCGCGGAAATTCAGGAAGCTGTTATCAGCCGTATTGATAAAAAATTGTGCGGTTGCTGAATGCGGATCGCCGGTACGGGCCATAGCAATGCTGCCAAGCTTATTGGTCAAGCCATTATTGGCTTCATTCTGAATCGGTTTTTGGGTGGTTTTTTGCTGGAAATCTTCGGTAAAACCACCGCCTTGAATCATGAAGTTCTCAATAACACGGTGAAAAATGGTGCCGTCATAAAAACCTGATTCCACATACTGGATAAAATTAGCGACGGTGTTAGGCGCTTTATCGACATTCAGGGCGATAATAATATCGCCATGATTGGTGGCCAATTTTACTTTGGGCTGCGCGTCGCCGCCTTCCGCTTGAGCGGCCAGAGAAAAAGAAGCAAAAAACAGAGGTGCCAGATGGCGATACAGTAATTTCATGATGGCTTAGTCCAGAATTATTAAAAAACCACCATGATAGTGCATGGGATGAACTCAAGAAACATCTTTTCATATGTAACACGCCGAAACAGCGCTGTTACCCGACACGGCTGACAGCGTATAATGCGCGTTTAATTTAACAACTGTCATTACGTATGTCGGAATCTGCTGCAAATCACAATTTTATACGCACAATTATTCAGGAAGATATTGATTCTGGCAGGCTAGCTGGAAAAGTTGTTACCCGCTTTCCGCCTGAGCCCAATGGTTATTTGCATATCGGCCATGCCAAGTCTATTTGCCTGAATTTTGGTTTGGCCGAAGAGTTCGGTGGTGACTGTCATTTACGCTTTGACGATACCAATCCCGCCAAAGAAGAACAGGAATATATCGAAGCCATTATGGAAGATGTTCATTGGCTGGGTTTTCAGTGGTCTGGTGATGTGCGTTATGCATCAAGCTATTTCGAACAGTTTTACGATTGGGCCATTGAACTTATCAAGCAGGGCAAAGCCTATGTTTGTGATCTGACTGCTGAACAAGCCAGTGAATATCGAGGCTGGGCGACCAAGCCGGGTAAGGAGTCGCCATTTCGCAACCGCAGCATAGAAGAAAACCTCACTTTGTTTGAAAAAATGAAGCAGGGTGATTTTGACGAAGGTTTTTGTGTGTTGCGCGCGAAAATCGATATGGCGTCGCCTAACATGAATCTGCGTGATCCGATTCTCTACCGCATTCGTAAGCAAGCGCATCACCAAACCGGTGACAAATGGTGTATTTACCCCAGCTATGATTTCGCCCACGGGCAAGGCGATGCAATTGAAGGCGTCACCCATAGTATTTGTACGCTGGAGTTTCAGGATCACCGTCCGTTGTATGAGTGGTTTATTGAAAACCTGCCGGTGCCTTCAAATCCTAAGCAATATGAGTTTGGCCGTCTCAATCTTAACTATACGGTGACCAGTAAGCGCAATTTAAAACAATTGGTCGACGACCATATCGTTGCCGGCTGGAATGATCCCAGAATGCCAACAATTTCAGGGATGCGAAGACGCGGTGTTACCGCTGCAGCATTACGCGCTTTTTGTGATGGGCTTGCCGTAGCAAAAACAGACGGCATCGTTGATATTGCACAGCTGGAGTTTGAGATCCGCAAAGATTTGAATGACAACGCCGCGCGTGCCATGTGTGTGCTGAATCCTTTAAAAGTGACCATCACCAATGCTGCTGAGAGTACTGAATGGCTGGAAGTTGCTAATCATCCTCAACAGGAAGCCATGGGCAATCGTTTACTGCCATTCACTAAAGATATTTATATTGATGCATCTGACTTTACTGAAGACACCACGCTGAGTCGGAAAAAATTCAAGCGCCTGGTGATTGGTGACTATGTACGCCTGCGGGGTGCGTATGTCATTAAGGCTGACGATGTTATTAAAAATGACAAAGGTGACATTGTTGAAGTGATTGCTTCTTTAGTGCCTGATACCGTTGGTCAGAATCCGCCACCAGAAATGAAACCACGCGGTGTGATTCACTGGGTATCAGCAACAGAAAGCAAGGAAGTCGAGCTGCGTTTATACGATAGATTGTTTTTGACAGAATCTCCCGGTAAGGCAACGGGCAACTATCTTGATGATGTCAATCCGGATTCTTTAACAGTGATTAAAGCCATTGCTGAACCGGCTATTGTTAATTGTGCACTGGAAACAGTTTTTCAGTTTGAACGGGAAGGCTATTTTGTCAGTGATCGTTATGATCACAGCGCCGAATCGCCGGTATTCAATCTGACCATTGATTTAAAAGATACTTCAAATAAATAACCAATGTTAAAAATCTATAACACCCTGACCCGACAAAAAGAAACGTTTAAGCCTTTGCAAGCAGGCAAGGTCAATATGTATGTCTGTGGCATGACAGTGTATGACTTATGTCATATCGGCCATGCCCGGGTCATGGTGGTGTTTGATGTCGTGACGCGTTATCTGCGTGCATTGGGCTATGACGTCAACTATATCCGTAATATCACCGATATTGACGACAAAATTATCCAGCGCGCCGCTGAAAATGGTGAAACCATTACTGAACTCACTGAGCGCTATATCGCTGAAATGCATCACGATGCCGATGCGCTGGGTGTATTACGTCCCGATGCTGAACCCAAAGCCACAGCATCTATGCCAGCCATTATCCGCATGATTGAAACGCTGATCGACAAAGGCTTTGCCTACGCTGCTGACAATGGTGATGTTTATTACGATGTCAGTGAATTTAACGGTTACGGCAAATTATCTGGCCGGCATATTGAAGAATTGCGTGCTGGTGAGCGGGTTGCTGTTAACGAAGCGAAAACTGATCCTCTGGACTTTGTTTTATGGAAAGCCGCTAAACCCGGTGAACCTGCCTGGGATTCTCCTTGGGGCAATGGCCGGCCCGGTTGGCATAT
>CBFHWI010000026.1:0-24721 GCA_965659475.1 Methylophaga sp. | reverse complement strand
AATTAATCTGGATAGAGCGGCGGGTGCCTTCATAAGCTGGATAACCATGCCAGCAATTATCAGTGACTTTAAAAGCAACCAGTGTGCCGGGGCCAGGAGCGATTTCCGCGACATAATTTTCCATATCATGCTCATGACGCAGCATTCTCAATCGGCCGGTCACTGCTGGCCATTCTGCGTTTAAATAAATGAGTATGGTGACCATCTTGGTTTTAGAGTCGGTATGAATTCGACCATCTTTAGCACGCGAATAACCACGCAGAGTCATCATCATGGGCAGATTCATGACATCAACGGCGAATTTGTCGCAAATAATTTGCCGGAAATCCACACTGTCGATGGCATCTAAAAATGCTTTGAAGTCATCATTCACCGCGACATCTTCGACATTAAAGCTGCCGCCATCATCGATGTCCGGAAAATCAGTCAGCACCCGATCCAGCATCGCATCATTAATCGAGCGCGCAACACTAAAAAACGGAAATGGATCGGTTTTCAGTGGGGCTGCCTGTATAGCAGCCAAATTCAGTACTGTGCTCATCTGAGATCCTGTTATCGGTAAAAACTATTGGTCAATATGATAATACATATCACGCTTTAACCGGTCTTATCGGAATCTTACTGGCCTGAAAATGTCACAATGCCCCCAAATACGTGTCTATATAAAACACGGTAAATATCAGGAGTAAGACATGGCAAAGTGGTTAAACGGACAAGTTGTCGAAAATAAGCGTTGGACCGAGAACCTGTATTCTTTGCGAGTCAAAGCCGATATCGCGCCTTTTGAGGCCGGTCAATTTACCCGTTTGGCGCTGGATATTGATGGTGACGAAGTCAGTCGGCCATTTTCACTGGTCAATGCGCCGGACGAGCCTATTCTGGATTTTTATTTTATCGAAGTGCCGGGCGGCGCATTGTCGACACGTCTTGCTGCATTGCAGTCCGGCGATGCTGTTTGGGTGGCGCCCAAAGCCGCTGGCTTAATGACGCTGAAACAATTAGCGCCAGCCAGCAAATTATTTTTAATGGCTACTGGCACTGGCTTGGGTCCATTTTTGTCCATTATAAAAACGGCTGAAGTCTGGCAGCAATTTGATCAGGTGTGTCTGGTACATGCGGTACGGTTTGCTGATGAGCTCAGCTATCAGGACGCCATTAATGCTGTTAAAACCGCGCATGCTGAGCAATTTCATTATCAGCCAATTGTCAGTAGACAAGCCACGCCAAATACGCTGAGCGGTCGTATTCCTCAGCTTATTGAAGACCAGCAGCTTGATCAGGCACTGAACGTTGAAATTGATAATGATAGCCAGGTGTTGTTATGTGGCAATCCAGCGATGGTGCAGGACACGACCGAGGTGTTATTAGCGCGTGGCCTGACCCGGCATAGTCGCCGTGAAGCAGGCAATATTAGTATCGAAAAGTATTGGTAGTCAGCCCGTTGTGCAGACTAATCAAAGGTTCTCAATGTAGATAATGCTGATACTTTATAAAGACTTGGCTGTTTCTCCGGGTTGATTCGTCCGGAACCTTTGTCGGCTTTGTCAGCCATGGATAGTGTGTTAAGACTTAATTATTCAGTATCCATTATCTTAGTTTAATCATCTGTGTTGAATCCAATTAGATATTGCAGGCAACCGGCTGAGTGAGAACCGTTTTTTGCTTAACAATTGATTAGCATATACAAAAAGCCGGTTTTTTTGCTTGCATTAAGCTGAAAATTTTTACAGTGTTAAACTGTAGTTGTTACTTCTGGATCGCGTCCAATGATCCAAATAAAGGGGAGGGGCCATGTCAGATATCTGGCAGGAAACCATCACCAACGCTGAAGTGTTACGCCGTGACTTACACGCGCATCCTGAGTTGGGCTGGCAGGAATACCGTACTGCTGATCGCATCCGCGATATCCTCAGCACGCTTAATATTCCCTGGCGTACTTGTGCCGGCACCGGCACGCTGGCCTGGCTTAATCCCACTGGCAAAGGCCCGCATATTGCCCTTCGCGGCGATATTGATGCACTGCCCATCACTGAAAATACCCAAATTAACTGGACCTCACAACACACGGGCTGCATGCATGCCTGTGGTCATGACGGGCATACTGCAACGCTTCTGGCCACCGCTCGCTGGCTGAAAATGCATGAGCATTTATTACCCGGTCCGGTGACCTTGATTTTTCAGCCCGCCGAAGAAGGTGGGCATGGCGCCCGGGAAATGATTGCTGATGGGGCTTTAGAAGGTATTGATACTATCTATGGTTGGCATAACTGGCCAGCGATTCCATTTGGCAAATTAGTGTGTCCCGATGACATTGTGATGTGCGGTAATGGCACATTTGAGTTGATTGTCCATGGTCTTGGCGGTCATGCCAGTCAGCCAGAGTTATGCAGGGATCCGGTGTTGGCAGCCAGTGCTATTACTTTAAATTTACAACAGATCATCAGCCGGCGTTTGCCTCCCCAAAAAGCTGCGGTCATCAGCGTAACGTCTATTGATGCGCCCAGCGCACCGACCGTGATTCCACAGCAGGCCATAATCGGCGGCAGCATTCGGGTGCCGGATAAAGCCACACGCGAAACACTTAACTGTTTGATTACCGAGATTAGCCAGCAAACGGCAGCAAGTTACGGTGTGCACTGCGAGGTCAATATTTACCCGCGTTATGATGCCACTATTAATCATGCCCAACCGGCTTTGCAGGTGCGCCAACAATGGCAGGCATTATTTGGTTTTGATGCGCTGCACAGAGATATACGGCTACCGATTATGGCGTCAGAAGATTTCAGTTATTACCTGCAGGAAATTCCCGGTGCATTTGCACTGATTGGCAGTGACGATGGCCCTGAGCATCAGGCGCCATGTCATAGCCCACACTACGATTTTAACGACCGGCTGATTCCGCTGGTTACGGCTATGTTTGCACGCCTTTCTGGTGCACCTGTTCCGGAGGAACTGCCCAACGTCGGCAAGACGTAAAAACGTGAGGAGAAGTAGATGAGCATATTTGAACAAAGAGAGTCGGCGATTCGAGCTTATTGCCGGGTTTATCCGGTGGTGTTTGATAAGGCATTGAATGCCCGGCAGACAGATGAAAATGGTCGTGAATATATCGACTTTTTTGCCGGTGCCGGTGTGCTGAATTTTGGTCACAACAACCAACGGATGACGGAAGCGGTGATTGCTTATATTCAATCCAATGGTGTCACCCACAGTCTCGATATGCATACCACAGCCAAGCGTCAGTATATGGAGCATTTCACCCGGACCATTCTTGAGCCACGCAAGATGCCACACAAAATGCAGTTTATGGGCCCGACTGGAACAAACGCTGTGGAAGCCGCTATGAAACTGGTGCGCCGGGTCACTGGCCGGCAGGATATTGTCGCTTTCAGTCATGGCTTTCATGGCATGACGCTGGGGGCGCTGAGCGCCACGGCCAATCAATATTTCCGCAATGCTGCTGGCGTGCCTTTAAATCATGTTAAACATTTTCCATTTGGCTGCGAAACCGTCTGTCCTGGTTGTGAACTTGGTTGTGGTATGCAAAGCATCGAGCAACTGCGGGCGATTTATGCCGATTCCTCCAGCGGAATTGCACCGCCGGCCGCATTTTTACTGGAAACCATCCAGGCTGAAGGTGGTGTCAAAGTCGCCGATAAAGACTGGCTGCAGGCCTTGGCGACATTGGCTAAAGAGGTTGGTGCCCTGCTGATTGTTGATGATATTCAGGTGGGTGTTGGCCGTACCGGTTCATTTTTCAGTTTTGATGATTTGGATCTGGACCCAGATATCATCTGCCTCGCCAAAGGCATTGGTGGTCTCGGTACGCCAATAGCCATGAATCTGGTTAAGCCTGAGTATGATGAACAATGGTCACCTGGCGAGCATACTGGTACTTTCCGTGGCCAGAATATCTCGTTTATTGCCGGTGATCAGGCCCTGACTTATTTTGATGATGATGAGCTGATGCAAACCGTTAAAGCGCATGGCGTCATGATGGCCGATAGTCTGCAGCCACTGGTAGATCGCCATCCTCTGGTCAATCTGACCGGCAAAGGCATGATTTTCGGGCTGGATGTTGGCAACGGTGAGCGAGCCAAAGAAATTGTCAGCCAATGTTTTGAGTCCGGATTGATGATCGCCAGCTGTGGAACGGGCGGCCGGGTTGTGAAACTGATCCCGCCGTTGACTACGCCCAAGGGCGATCTGGAAGAAGGCCTGCAGATTCTGATTAAAGTGACTGACAATGTCATGACGCGGGAGGCTGCATGAGACAACGCGATGATATGACCTTTCCTTTTGAGGAATATGAACGTCGATTACGTGAACTGCGTGAGCGTATCGCAGAACGATGTATGGATGCGGTGGTGATTTCCGATCCGGAAAACATTATGTACCTGACAGATTATCAGACCACTGGTTATTCGTTCTTTCAGGCGCTGGTGGTGCCGCTCGAAGATGAGCCGTTTATGATTACCCGTAAACTGGAAGAATCCAATGTCATCGCCCGCACCTGGGTGGATATTACCCGGCCCTATCCCGATACCGGTGATGCTATTCAGATGCTGGTGGATGCTTTGCGTGAATTTGGTCTCGATAAAAAACGTATCGGCTATGAACGTAATAGTTATTTCTTTCCGGCTTATCACCAGGATTGCATACATACCACGCTGACCGATGGCAAGTTGCTGGATTGTTTTGGCATTGTTGAAGAAGGGCGGGTCTGTAAATCGTCGATGGAAATTGCTTTAATGCAAAATGCGGCTAGAGCCACCGAAGCCGGTATGCAAGCCGGTATTGATGCCACCGAAGCCGGGGTAACCGAAAACGAAATTGGCGCAGCGATCAGTTCTGCCATGTTTAAAGCGGGTGGTGAACCACCTGCGGTGATGCCTTATGTGACCTCCGGTCCACGCACCATGATTGGTCATGCCACCTGGGAAGGTCGAACGGTCCAGCCTGATGAGCATGTGTTTCTGGAAGTAGGCGGCTGTTACCGGCGTTATCACACGGCGATGATGCGCACCATCGTGCTCGGTAAACTCAGCCCGTCTATGTATAAAGCGCAGGAAATCATGAAAATGGCGCTCGATGCCGTTCACAATAAATTTCAGCCAGGCATGACGGTATCGGATGCCGACAATATGATCCGCAATATCATTACCAAAAACGATATTGGTGCGCGCCTGGTTACTCGTTCTGGTTATTCCATTGGTATTGCCTTCCCACCCAGTTGGGATGAGGGCTATATCGTCAGTCTCAAACAAGGTGAATCTGCCGTACTTAAACCCGGCATGACCTTTCATATTATTCCATGGATGTGGGGCATTGATGGTGATAAAACCTGCGGTATCTCTGACACTATCCATATCACTGATGATGGCTGCGAATCGTTTTTCAGTATGGATCGGGATTTTATCGTCAAGCCGGGCAGTGGTGGTAAAAAACTGCTGAGTCTGGACAGTGCGCGGCAAAACGAGACTGCTAAAGACGATAAAAAAAACACCGCAAAACAATCTTCCTGAGGCCATTATGCTAACAGCAACCAACCCATATACCGGGCAACCGCTTGAACCTTTCCCATCGCTTGATAAAAATGAAATGTATGCACGCATTGGCGAAGCGACCGAGGCGTTTGCCGACTGGCGTGCCAAAAGTTTTGCCCAGCGCGCCGATGTGCTGAAAGCTGTTGCCAGACAACTGCGCGCCGAAAAACACGACATTGCCGAACTGATGGCACTGGAAATGGGCAAACCCATTAAAGAAGGTGTGCCCGAAGTCGAAAAGGCCGCGAATTGCGCCGAGTATTATGCAAATCATGCAGCGGCCTATCTTGCTGATGAAATCTTGCCATCGGATGCCAGCCTCAGTTATGTCACTTATCAGCCGCTGGGGACGTTGTTGGGAATTTTGCCGTGGAATGCACCGTTATGGCTGGCATTTCGCTATTTAGCACCAGCGCTGATGGCCGGTAATACCTGTGTCATGAAGCATGATCCGCATGTGCCCCGATCGGCGCAGGCCATTGCCAATGCATTTTTAAAAGCCGGCGCACCGGATAATATTATGGTTAATCTGCCACTGGAAACCCCGGAGGTAGAGCTGGCGATTCGTGATTCGCGTATTGCTGCCGTGTCATTTACCGGTTCAAGTGGTGCCGGCAAAAAAGTCGCGGCGATAGCCGGCAGTGAAGTTAAACCTTGTGTATTGGAGCTCGGCGGCTCGGACCCGGTATTGGTCTTGAATGACGCCAATCTGGAGCTGGCGGCGGATGTGATTTGTTTATCGCGGATCATTAATGCCGGCCAGTCTTGTATTGCTGCCAAACGGGTCATTGTTGAAGCAGACGTCCACAATCGGTTTGTCGAATTGGTCAAACAGCGACTCAGTAAATTGCAGCTCGGTGATCCGCTGCAAGCCAATACCGATATCGGCCCGATTGCCCGCGAAGATTTACAGCTGAATTTACACCGACAAGTTGAAGATACCGTAGCCGCGGGCGGCAAATGTTTGTTGGGTGGTAATTTGCCGGAAGGTGATGGCTTTTTCTATCCGGTGACATTATTAACCGAGGTGACACCGACCATGTGCGCGTTTCGTGAGGAAACCTTTGGCCCGATCATGGTCATTATCGAGGCTGAGGATGTTGACCATGCTTTAGAAATGGCCAATGACACCGAATATGGCCTCGGTGCCGGAATCTGGACTGAAAATACGGCACTGGCGAAGACTCTGGCGATGCAGATTGAGTCAGGTCAGGTGGCGATTAACGGCATTGTCAAAACTGATCCCCGGTTGCCGAGTGGGGGGGTTAAAGGTTCGGGCTATGGTCGTGAACTGGGGCCTCACGGTATCAAAGAGTTTGTTAATGCCAAACAAATCTGGATTAAATAAGCTGTCTTAATTGCACTTTTAAAAATAAGTATGTCCAGTATGACGTGACTTAATCACAGGTTTTTTGATTAAGTCGGTGTTGGCCCAGACGACCAGCAAGGTCAAACTTTTTTAACAAATTGTGACTTAAGTTTCATAGCGCCAATACCGTCTATTTTGCAGTCGATATCGTGGTCGCCATCAATAAGGCGAATATTTTTCACCTTGGTACCGACTTTAACGACCAAAGAGGAGCCTTTGACCTTTAAGTCTTTAATAACAGTGACGGTATCGCCGTCTTGCAGCGCATTGCCATTGGCGTCATGAATACTATCGGGCTGGTCATCAGTGATAATGTCGTCCTGCATGGGCCATTCGTAAGCACATTCAGGGCAAATTAATAAACTGCCATCCTGATAGCTGTATTCAGAATCACATTTGGGGCAATTAGGTAACGTTGGCATGGGTAGCCCTTTGGTAAGGTTTATGCACCCCATTATATTTGATTGCAGATGATGCTGTTGCTTAATTCAATGATAACAATGCGTGCTTAATCGCTGGTCTTGTGATGTCGATTTGCCTGATCAGCAGATCAAGCGGCAAAAAATTACAACAAACCTGCAAATGACCGGTAAAACTTAATCAAGCAAATGCATCGGCAATGCTTAAATCGCCCTGATACAACGCTGTGATGCGATTGATGGTGTTATCGTGCGTCAGGCAATGGAGGATCGATTGCGCCACATCGGCGCGACTGATAATCCGTTGGGCTTTGTCTTCGGGTGTTTGCGTGGTGATTTTGCCCGTTGCGGCGTCATTAATAAGCTTACCCGGTCGCAAAATGGTAAAGGGCAGACTACTGCCCAGCAAATACTGATCAGCAAAATGTTTGCAAATGTTGTAATGCTTGATGGCTGGGTTACCGTTGTCCGGGTCACCGGCATTCTGGGCGCTGACCATCACAAATTGCTTAACCTGATTTTTAATGGCCATTTCAACCGCTTTGCACGCCCCCCATAAATCCACCAGAATGGTTTTATCAGCACCGGTTTTGCCACCACTACCGGCAGTAAATACCACTTTATCGCAGCCCATAAAGGCATCATCTGATAAAGGCTGCTCCAAATCACCTATCACGACCTCGGCGCCGATCTGCTGAAAATAGGCCGCTTGATCTGAAGAGCGAATCATCGCTCTGACCGGCAGTTGCTGCTCCACCATTAAAGTGACTAATAATCTGCCGATTTGTCCGTTGGCTCCAATCACCAGTGTTTTATGCATCTTTTACTCTTATCGTTTTAAATGGCTTTTGATCAACGACAGGTTAGTGTTTTAAATAAACCCTGGCAAAACAGCAAAATCATTTGGGTGGTTTGGCTCCAGTCGAAAAGCTCTCAACAAAGCCTTGTCATCCCTGTTGCAACAATTTGTAGGTTTTGCCGATACTTTTGACCATGTCACATTCCCGTGCTTTCAAGCCATAAAGCTGAATTTCTCAGGCATCCCGATTAATGTTGGCTTTCTGTTGTATGTCTGGCAGTCAAACGTATCTGCTCTTGTGCCAACAGCCAGCCCAGCAGCATAAATACCAGCATACTGAGCAAAATGCCGGCAAAACTGACACCGTCGTCGATTAGAAAGCCCAGCACCGCCGGCGCTAACCCCGTTGAAAACACCATCAGTGCTGATTTGACACTGCGCACCCGGCCCAGATATTCACGCCCCCAAAGCACCACCAGTAAGCTATCAACCACTGGCGAGGACATACCTAAAGAAATACCTGCGCCAATCATCAAAATTAATATACCGACATTGCCGCCGATAATGACCGCGACAATGATCGCTAAAGCAAAGGGCAATAAATAGACTCGGGCCAGCAAGGCGACACCCCATTCATCAACCCAGCGGCCACCCATCAAAGATCCTGGAAACCGCGCCACGCCCATTGCCGCTAAGCCCAATGCATAAGCCGTGGTGGTGGCATTTAAATCAGTGGTCATTTGCGCCTGATAAATAAAAATACCTGTCAGTGTCACCGGTAACGCTATGGTCAGCGGAATAATTTGCCAGAAACGCCATTCTCGCAGTGGACTAGGCCCACGGATCTGTTTGCCGCTGGCATCCCGTTGCAGTTCGGGTGGCGCTGGCCACGGTGCGAATAAAATTAATAACAGCCACATCAATGCGATTATTAGCACAATCGCCCACCAAATCTGTTGCCAGCTCAGCCAGCCAATTAATATAGCTAACACTGGCGGTAACAGAATTTCGCCAAATGGCATGCCCAGACTCACCAAGCCAAGCGCTCGGCCACGATTGATAGTAAATTCACGGCCAGCTAGCGTGCTGCCAAAATGGGTCATTAAACCCTGGCCACAGAGACGCACCAGCCCCAATCCGATTACCGCCGTTATCAGCCATGGCGATAGGGTCAGCAAGGCAACGCCGGATAATAATGCAGCTAAGACCAAAAGGGCATAACGGCGTGGGGCAATCCAGTCGAGTTTGGCGCCAAAATGCATGACCAGAAAACCACTAACCATCGTAATTGCGGCGTATACACTACCAAATTCACCAGCGGATAAATTCAGGCTCTGAGCAATATCCTGCTGAAACAGTCCGATAAAAAAGCTTTGGCCGAGATTGCCGGTAAACAGTGCAATAAACCCGATAGCCAACAGCCCGGAATGCTGACGGATCAGCGGCAAATAGCCAGTTTTAGCGTCATTTTCCATGCGTTTCCTATTGTTAGCGGCGTTTAAATAGTCGTGGATTAGTATGAATAAAGCGTTGGATCATACGCTCCAAAAAGGAACCGTCATCAGAAGTTTTGAGATAACCATAGCCCAGCACGCTGATGATGAGTCCGCCGATAGCGTCGACAATTAAATCCCACATGGTGTCTGTTAAGCCTGAATAGTCACCAAACATCGGTTTTTGCATATTCATGCCGAATAATGAATCCATGGAAAACTCGAAAATCTCCCATAAAGCGCCCATGCCGATAGCAAATAAAAATGCAAAAAACGCCACAAATCCTGGCCGCATATGCAAATCAATTCGCTCACTTTCATTGAGGACATAAACCAGTAAAAAGCCAATGATGCCCAGTAAAAAACCGGAACTGGCATGCAGTACAACATCCCACCACCAGAAGCGTGTGTAATAACCGTGTACTTCGCCGAGAAAGACCGCAGCAAAAACAAAGCCAATCGTTAACAGTTGAAATTCAGTTGGGATCCGCAGATGAAACTGCTTTGCCAGAAACACCGGGTAAAGGCTGAGAATGATGATGCCAGTAATGATCACTACATTGAGCCATTGCTGTTCCCAGATAGCACCGGCCAGACCGAGCACCAGAATTCCCTGTAATATCAGGGTCACGCGTTTGTAAAACAGGCTATCAGCCATGATTTTCTCCCAAAGTTGCAACCTGTAGCTCAGGTTGCAGTCATTTGCAGTATGTTAACAATTAGGCGACACCCAGTGCGGAGACTGCTTTTTTTCTGTTTAGTGTTAATGACCTTGCCGGTGCAGGCTGCGGATCTGAGCGTTTTGACACAGCCCGGCCACGCCTTATTACTCAGGCATGCTCTGGCCCCCGGCGTCGGTGATCCAACAGGATTTCAGCTGGAACACTGCGACACACAACGAAACCTATCAGAGCAGGGCCGCAGGCAGGCACGGCAAATTGGCGATAAATTACGCGCGGCCGGTATTGATTCGGCAACGGTTTACAGTAGTCGCTGGTGCCGTTGTTTGGAAACCGCTGAATTATTGGGCTTGGGGACACCGCAGCCGTTACCGGCCATTGATTCTTTTTTTCGCTCCCATAATGCCAACGCCAAAACAGTTGCTACCGAGGCGTTTCAGCAACACTTAGTCACTTCTGATGACAAAAAAACGCGAATTTATATTACCCATCAGGTCAATTTATCAGCTTTGCTGGGTGGCTTTGCCGCTTCCGGTGAGGGTTATCTGGTCAGAATCAGCGAGCAGGGAAATATCGATATTATCAGTGAATTTTCGCTGCAATAGCCTGCTGTAAATGCCCGTCAATTTGAAGCAGGTGATCTGAATTTGTATACTCGTTGCGGACAATTGTTCTGCACGACCCAGCTTAAATCTTAAAAATCAACGGAGTGTTCTGTGCATCTATTTGCCTTTAACCGGACAACGAAACCGGTTTTTTTCGCCGTTCTAATCACATTATTTTTTACGTTTGCAGCTGCCGCCCAAGCGGGACAAGCAGACGTCAATCCTTCGCAAGGCAACGATAACAAACCATCCTATGAAACCCTTGCCGATGTGTTGGAAAATCCTGAATCCCGACAGCAATTAATTGATGAACTGCGGTCAATTTCAGGTAAGGCTGAGATCAAAAGCAGTGACGCTGAATCAGAAACAAAACCTGAAGAGGGCACATCCTTTGCCCGACAAATCGCCGATAAAACCCAGCAAGTCGCACAAAACTTAGTGTCGACCATCAGCGATAGTTTTCAGGCGGTTAGTAACATTGGCGTCACCGATAATGATCGTGACTGGTCAGCGTTGATGACCAATTTACTGCATTTATTATTGGTCATTGCTGTCACCATTGGGGTGTTCTGGCTAACCCGTGGCATTGCCCGAAATTTATTTAATAAAGCCAATGACTGGGCCGATGGCGATACCCGTAATCCTTTAATTCGCCGTAGTCTGGCAATCACTGTTTCGGTCGTACTGGATTTATCGCTGGTAGTGATTGCCTGGTTAACCGGCTATGCAGTGGCACTATTTGCGTTGGGCAATGGTGGCGAAATGCAGGTCATTGAGTCTTTGTTCCTCAATGCCTTTTTGATGATTGAGATTTTCAAAGTAGTGCTACGCACCGTATTCTCAGTCAAAGATGCTGCTTTGCGGCCTTTGCCAATGAATGATGATACCGCGGTTTATTGGCATAGCTGGCTGAACCGGCTGACTAATTTTATCGGTTACGGTGTGCTGTTGGTGGTGCCGCTGACCAGCAATTTGTTGTCATCGGCGGTGGCCCAATTACTGAATGTGCTGATTGTGTTGTTTGCCTTCGTTTATGCGCTGCTGACGATTTTGCATAATCGGGAACTGGTTCGTGCACAGATACAGACCGTTGCGATGAATGCCCGCTTTAGTCTTAGTCGTGTCGGCCTGAGCATGCTGGCGCGCAGCTGGCATTTGCTGGCAATTGTCTACTTTGCAGTGATGGCTGGCAGTTTGTTGCTGGAACCCAAACAAGCACTGCCATTTATGCTGATAGCAACGTTGCAGACATTGATAGCCATCGCTGTTGGGATGCTGGTGATGAATATACTGGCTTGGTACTTAAACCGGCCACTGAAAGTGAGTGACAGTTTGCGTAACCACTTTCCGATGTTGGAATACCGGCTCAATGGCTTCGTGCCAAGAGTATTCCAGACACTGCGTATTATGATTCTTATCAGTGTCGTTGCCGTGGTATTTGATGCCTGGCACCTCTTTAATTTGCGTGATTGGCTGGCCTCATCTGTGGGGATCCAATTTATTGCCACGGTGCTGACAGTTGCTGCGATTTTACTGGCAGCCATGCTGATATGGATTGCTCTGGCGAGTTGGATAGAGCATCGTCTTAATCCACAAAGTGTCGATGATGCGCCAACGGCCCGTGAAAAAACCCTGCTGACCATTTTCCGTAATGCCTCAGCAATTGCTTTGATTATCATGACGGCAATGATTGTCTTGTCAGAAATTGGCATTAATATCGGGCCATTGCTGGCGGGTGCAGGTGTGCTTGGCTTAGCCATTGGTTTTGGTGCTCAGAAATTGGTCCAAGACGTTATTACCGGCGTGTTTATCCAAATGGAAAATGCCATCAGTGTTGGTGATATTGTCACCGCCGGCAGTATCACCGGTACTGCTGAGAAGCTGACCATTCGCTCTTTAAGCTTGCGTGATTTATCCGGTACGTTTCATATCATTCCATTTTCATCAGTGGATACCGTTTCTAACTTTATGCGTGAGTTTGCTTATCACGTCGGTGAATACGGCGTCGCATATCGTGAAGATACCGATGAAGTTATCGTTAAATTGCGTGAGGCCTTTGATGAATTGCTGGCTGATGAAGATAACCGCAGCAAAGTTCTCATTGATGAGCTGGAAGTGCATGGTGTCACCGCACTGGCTGATAGCTCAGTCAATATCCGGGTGCGTATTAAAACCCTGCCGGGGAGCCAGTGGGCCATTGGCCGTGCTTATAACCGGCTGGTGAAACAGCATCTGGATGCGGCGGGCATTGAGATCCCATTCCCACATCTGACGTTGTATTTCGGTGAAGACAAAGAAGGTAAGGCACCTGCGGCACCGTTACGGGTTATTGATTCGCCAAAATCACTGACCGATGAAGCGCTGTCTTCAGAAAAAGATCCACGAAGCAAAACCAACCCGAAACAAAACGAAGATTTTGATGAAGGTGATTAAGGCTGAAGCCGGCAGAGAATTTATATTTTCTGCCGGTTTTTTTAACTGAGCTTACGTTGAATCAAATCCTGTAAATTTTGCTCGCCCCGACAATCGTTGCAATGGTTTACTGATTCGTTGAGCGCCTTATCAGCAGCCTGATAATCCTGTTGTAAATACAAAATAGTCGCGCGCATGATGGGCTGGTTTGAATAATTGGCTAACATATCATCCAGTACCAGCTGCATATTGGCATCGGCCTGAAAATAATGCAGACCGGTGACATTGGCTTTCAACGCTAAATCCATAGCCCAAGCCGCTTTCTCATATTCACCGTTGAGCGCCGTGGCCAAGGCATAACCGACTTTTGGCAGCGCATTTTGCGGGTTTTGCTGACTTTGATAAGCAAATCCATCCAGTGCCTGATCGGTTTGATAATTACCCAGCGCTGCCCAGGCATCAATATTTTGCCCTGCTATATTTCGTTGGTTTGGCGCCGGCGCAGTTCGGGTAACAGGTGGCGCAGAATAAGACCGTGGTGACGCATTACTGTAGTAAGTACCTGAATAAATAATAGGTGCCACAATCCCTAAACTGATGCCATTGTGATGATGGCGGTATTGGGGACGATAATCGTGGTGCTCGCCGGAATGCTTAAACCTATTGTAAGTATGCGGCCGGTGCGATTTGTATTGATGATTACTAAACGATTTATGACCACTGATACCGATGCTCGGCCGGTAATGATTAAGCGAAGATTGACTGCCAAAGCCACTGCAATGACTGCAGGTGCGCGGTTTCATGCTCAGATCAGCCAAAGCTGGTGGCGGCATTAGCCATAAGAACCCGCTGAAAAGTAATGGCAACACGGTAAAGAAGGGTGGTTTCAAAACAGACATAACCTTGACCTCAACTTGCGTCCGGTAATTGTATTGTGACCCCAAAAAAGCGCCGCTGTTCAAAATTTACCTGATTTAACTTTTTGTTTCTAAAGACAAGATTTGTCCGTCGGTTAGCAAGCTTTTTGTTATCATGCGCGGCTAATTCCGTTTTTAAAAGCACCTTATGTCTCAGCAGTCATTCAGCAAATTACCATTACCTGCCGCCCAAATCGAAGTGCTTGATAGCCTTGGTTATAAAACCATGACGCCAATTCAGGCACAGTCTTTACCGGCTATTTTGCAGGGCAGAGATGTGATTGCCCGCGCTAAAACCGGCAGTGGCAAAACCGCCGCCTTTGGTATTGGTTTGCTGCAAAACATTAAACCGCAATGGTTTGCCGCACAGGCGCTGGTACTGTGTCCCACCCGCGAGCTTGCCGATCAGGTCGGCAAAGAAATTCGCAAGTTGGCCCGGTTTATTCCCAATCTGAAACTGGTCATGCTCTGCGGTGGTAAATCGATCGGCCCGCAAATTGGCTCATTGGAAAAGGGCGCGCACATCATCGTCGGCACGCCCGGACGTATCCAGGATCATCTGAAGAAAAACACCCTGAAACTGGATGGCCTCAACACGGTGGTGCTCGATGAAGCCGACCGTATGCTGGATATGGGCTTTATTGATGTTATGCAAGACATTCTCAGTCAAACCCCCAAGCAGCGGCAGACCTTATTGTTCTCAGCGACGTATCCGGAAGGCATTGCCAAAATCAGCCGCCAATTCCAGCGCGATCCGCTGACGGTGACCGTTGAAAGCGAACATCAGCCGGCGGTTATTGAACAGCTGTTTTATGAAGTTAAAAAACATGAGCGTAATAACACGCTGCGGGCGTTGTTCGAACATTACCGGCCGCGTACGGCGATTGTGTTTTGCCATACCAAAAAACAATGTGATGAAGTTGCCGAGTGGCTGAATACGCAAAAAATCAGTGCCCAGGCGATTCATGGTGATTTGGAACAACGCGACCGTGATGAAGTACTGGCTTGTTTTGATAATCAAAGCTGTCCGGTATTGGTCGCCACCGATGTGGCTGCACGCGGCCTCGATATTAAAGCCATTGATATGGTGGTCAATTACGAATTACCGCGCGATCCGGACGTCTATGTGCATCGTATTGGCCGGACTGGTCGTGCTGGTGAAACGGGTCTTGCTATGAGTTTAGCCGTTGAAGCTGATGCACCGCGTATGGCGGCCATTGAGCGCTATTTAAAGCAGCCTTGTCGTTGTGACGTGGCGGCCTCATTGGATCGCGATGCCAGTTACAGTTTGCAATCAGAGTGGGCGACCATTCAGCTAGATGCGGGTCGCCGACAAAAAATGCGCCCCGGCGACATTCTCGGCGCGTTAACCGGTGATGCCGGACTGGCTGGCAGCAGTATTGGCAAAATCAGCATTATGGATATGTCGAGTTATGTGGCAATTGCCAAATCTGCTTTGGGGCAGGCACTTGATTATCTGGCGCAGGGTAAAATCAAAAACCGCAGTGTGCGGGTACGTAAAATTCGTTGAGTTATAGGCAGTTTTGCTTAACTGCTTGAACTGCTGAAAGTGCTAGGCGCAACCAAATTCAGATGGGTTTTATTCTTTAACAAATTCGCCGACTGCTGCGCCTTCAAGCAGGCTTTGTAAGTCGGCAGACGTTAACGCTAAGGCGTAACCCAAAACGCCACTGCCGATAATCACTTCATCGTATTGAGAAATACTTTGGTCAACTAACACTTCAATCGCATCAGGCAAAGCAATTGGTGGCACTGCGCCAACCACATAGCCTGTGGCCTCCGATACTTCAGAAAACTCAGCCATACGCAGCTTTTTCTCACCGAGTTGTTTACGTAATACACCCCAGTCAGCACGACCACCACCAGCTACTGCCAGTAATACAAACTTATCCGAGCCGGTTTTGAATAACAGACTGCGCACCACCGAATGCGGATCGCGTCCCTGATTGCTAAGCCATTCTTCCAAATTACGGATAGGTTTTTTGTCTTCACTCAAGGGGATTTCAATCACTGAATAAGCAATTTGTTTTTGTTTTAGTAACTCGATGACCGGTGATTGCAGTTCAGACATGATGTTCCTCGGATAAATAAATCAGCACATTAACGAATTAATACTGGCGAAGCAAAAAGCTTGGCTGTAGCGATGCATCAATCAGCTGATGTTGTAACAGCCAGTCGCGGGCATCTTCAGCATCTTGTTCAAACCAGGCTTTGGCACTGCCAAGCCGGAAGCTATAACCCCAGCTATCCATATCCTCGAACATACGTTTACGACCGACACCAGGCAGATAATCACTGAGCAGAATTTGCAGAAAACAGACGCCGTTTTCTTCGTCATAATCGCCTTCGGCATCAGTATCCAGCGCGGCCCGGCGTAATGGATCCATACAAATATAATGACCGGCCTCATGTAACGCAGAATGCACCGGGGTGTCGCTACGAATAAGCAGCTGATTACCTTTCAGACCGGCTTCACGTTCGCCAAAAAAACTGCCGGGAATGGCCTCATCATCTGCTATTGCAACGATTTCAATGCCATAACGGCTAAGTAATTGGGTCAGTGCCGGCAGAATGGCTTTGTCGCAATTCAGCACATTAGTTGGATCGTCACTCAGCTGATTCACGCCGCGCATCACCGATAATATGGTTAATGACCAGACCGGCCAGCGTCAGGCCAAAAATGGATGGCATATAACTGACCGTGCCATTCACTGCCCGGGCGCGGCCACGACTGACCGGCTCTGGTGGTAAGGGCGGTAGTGGCATTTCCAGTGAATAAACCGTTTGTACACCCCGGCCAACACCGCGCTTACGCAGTTGGGAACGTAATTGTTTGGCCAGTTTACAGATTGAGGTATCCATCAAGTCGCCGGTACGGACCTGTGTTGGGTCCAGTTTGCCGCCGGCCCCCATACTGGCAAATACTGGCAATTGCATGCGCCACGCCGTTTCCAGCAGCGCCGATTTACTGCTCATGCTGTCAATGGCATCGATGATGACGTCATAACCGTTATCAAGAATCTGAGGAATGGTATCCGGCGTTAAAAAATCGGTAATAAGGGTCAGCTGGCAATCAGGATGAATATCGCGAATCCGCGCTGCCATGACCTCAGCTTTCAGTTCACCTACCGTCGATTTTAATGCTACCAGTTGTCGGTTAAGATTCGAACCTGACACCACATCATGGTCCACCAGCGTTAATTTACCAACGCCCATGCGTGCCAGTGCTTCAGCAGTATAGGAGCCTACGCCGCCCAACCCAGCCAGAAACACATGACTGTTTTGCAGCCGTTCGATTCCGGTATCGCCGATTAAAATATGCGTGCGTTCAAACAGGGGATTTGCGTGCGCCATAACTATTCTCAATACATTGAGTCACTATTTTCCGCTATTGCCCTATGGCTTGGCAAAAGCCACTGTTAACGACGCGTTGAAAATTGTTTAACGGCTTTGATAAATTCATCCAGCAGTGTGCTTTCCTGTCGGTAGCGCAGCCGCCGGTACAGTGCACTGATTTGGCTGATTTGCGCTTGCTGTTCCGGTAATCGGGCACCGGCACGCTGAGCAAAATCATGCGGGCCTTCATGGGGCTCGCGTTGCACACCGCTTTGCCCCAGTTTCTGGCAAAAGCGCTGATAATAACGCTGCACCGGATCGGCAATCGGTTTTTGCCAGAGCATCAACAGCGCAATAACGCTAAATATAAGGCTGATCAAAATCGCCAGCCACAAGGCCATTTTTTGCCAGTCTGGCTGTTGCATACCAAGCATACTGAGCAATGCTTTTTGTAGCGCTGGCCCGTAACCGACCACCCAGATATCCCAGGCATTGTTCAGCGCACCCCAGTTGTTTTTGACATCTTTCCAGAGATTTTCCAAGCCCAGATTGCCGCCCAGAAAAGCCGGCGAACGGCGCGCATCGGGCAATAAATCATTGATGCCCATTTCCACCCGATTGGGTGATACCGCAGCGGTGGGATCAACGCGTTGCCAGCCTTTAAAAGGCAACCAGACTTCGGCCCAGGCATGTGCATCACGCTGCCGAATGACCATGACATCATCTACCGGGTTGATTTCACCGCCCTGATAACCGGTCACAATCCGTGCCGGTACACCGGCAGCGCGCATTAATACAGCAAAGCTGGCCGCATAATGCTCACAAAAGCCTTCCCGCGATTCAAACAAAAATTGATCGACGGTATCTCCACTGAGCGCCGCGGGTCGTAAGGTGAAATAAAACGGTTGTTCATTAAAGTAGTTCAGCACCGTCTGTACATAATCGGCATCATCCTGACTGACTTGTCGCAGTTCCAACGCCAGTTGTTTGGTGCGGGGGTGCTGATTATCCGGAAGCTGCAAGGCGGCTTTAAGCAGCGGTTCTTTTTCAGCATTAAATAAGTACTGGGTGTGCGACGTCAGTTCAATCTGGCTGCGACTGCGCAGTTTACGTTCACTGGTCAGCAAACCATCGGCGCTAAATTTCGTCGCCATCTCTGATTGTTTATCGGTTGGCATATCCAGCGCAAATAACCAATTACGGTTATGTGCCTCCAATGTCATCGTGTACCGATAAGCTTCACCCGTCACCGATAAGGCCGGACTATATTGATTCACAATCTCGCGATCCAATGGTCGCCAGCCGGTGCCATCAGTGGTCCACAATATCGGCCCGCGCCAGTAACGTTCTTTATTGGGCGGATAGCGGTTATCAGCAAATTCCACCCGAAATGCAATGGCATCGGACTGGATAACCTCGCTGATCCGACCCATCAGCAGTTCATCAGACATGCCCGTAGTGGCGGAACGGCGTGATGAGTTACCCAGCGTCATACCATCGGGTAATTGCTCACTGCCGGCATTGGCATCGGCTGGCAAACCCCAGATAGGGCCGGGGATTCGTGGGAACAACACAAATAACACCAGCATCACCGGCAAGGCTTGCAGCAGCATGCCGCCGGCCAGTTTCAGCCGGGCTTTACTGCTTAATACCGGGCTGTTGATCTGGATTAGTGATGCAGTCAGCATAATCACCACGACGATCATCAAGCTAACTATCAGCATACTTTGGGTGTAGAAAAAATTGGTGGTGACCAGGAAGAAGCCCAGAAAACAGGCCATATAAAAATCGCGGTGATTGTTAATTTCAACCACTTTAAATGCCAGCATCACGGTCAGCAGCGCCACACCGGCATCACGACCAATCGTCAGGCCGTAATTGGCAAACAGCAAGACAATCGTCAGCACCGCGCCTAGACTGTGCAGCCATTTTAAACTGCGTTTTTGAGCCGGTAACAGCCAGCCCCGCCAATGATGCATTATTCGCCAGCCCAACATCAGCACAAACAAGCCAGCGACCCACAGTGGCTGATAAATCAAATGGGGCAGAGCGCCAATGGTCAGCGCCGCCATCAGCCAGAGAATTACGCTTGGCGGTATCGGTTTATTTGTCATACAACGCCAGTGCTTTTAAACATTGCTGGCGGTGCGCATCACCCTGGCCACTGGCAATCTGCAGATTGGGCAAACCCAGACTGTAACTGCGTCCGGCCGTATCCGCCTGCAATACCCATTGACACAATTGCGACAGTTTATTTTCGGTACCTGTTAAATCAGCAACGGCTTGCCAATCCAAAGTCAGTTGACTGCCTTTGGGCTGCGAAAATTGTTTGGTGCGCATCACATCATCACGGGCCAATGCTTTCCAGGCGATTTGGTGTCGGGCATCACCGACACGATATTTTTGAAAACCGGCAAATTCATCATGACCTGCTTGTTGTAATGGTTGTTGCTGAATGCCACTGCTGCCGGTATCCGGTAATGGCAGCTGGCCTTTTGGCCGCGGATAAACCAGCGCCCGGCGATTGCTGTCGACAAAAAACCAGCAGAAAAACAAGCCCAGTGGAAATACACTGGACAGTCGTAATCTGCCTAAATCCTGCCAGCCACGCTCAGCCGTTGGGATGGCGATTTGCAACAGCAGCGATTGTT
Source organism: Methylophaga sp. (assembly GCA_965659475.1). GTDB lineage: Bacteria > Pseudomonadota > Gammaproteobacteria > Nitrosococcales > Methylophagaceae > Methylophaga. The sequence goes on along the minus strand of CBFHWI010000026.1, from coordinate 4,473 downwards.
GCCCTGGGATTTGCTCAGCATGCCCCAGCGTTTGATATTGCGAAAAGTTTTGCAGGGGATTCCAACGGCGTTTAGCGACATTTGGACAGTACGCAATATCAATGGCCGTTAAAGCATGATTGCGGGGATTATCAAGATATATCGGCAGCTTTATTGGCTGGCCGGCAAACACTGGCCGGGGTTGGCCTGGCCGGCAATCGATATATCGGGCATTACGATAACTGTGATGCATGACCACATGGCCGATGCCGGCCAGCAAAAAACTCAGTAAATGGCCGAGACTATTGTTGTAATTAATGGCGCCTAACAACATCAGTAAAATCAATGCAGCAAAACCATAACCGGCGCGGCTGGGCATGATATACACCCGCCGGCCACGGGTTGCTGTCAGCCGATGCCATTGCCTTTGCAGTACTGCCAACATCGGTTACGGAATGGCAACTTGCTGCAACAGATCAGTCGCCCAATCTGCCGGCAGCGCATCACTCAGCGCCTGTAAACGATGGCCAACGACACTCGGTAACACGGCCTGCACATCTTCCGGCTCAACATAATCACGACCACTGACAAAGGCCCAGGCCTGTGAAGCATGTAATAAACCCAAGCCGGCGCGGGGTGAAATACCGGTCTGGAATTGTCCGGACTGGCGGGTGTAGGCGAGCAGTGCCTGAATATAATCGACTAAGGCATTGCTGACGGTGACTTTTTGCACGTGCTGTTGCAATGCGAGCAAATCCTGCGGCGTTATCACCGGCTGCAATGCTTGCAGCATTTGCCGGCGATCTTCACCCATCAGCAACGCCCGTTCAGCCGTGCTGTCGGGATAGCCGATTTCGATACGCATTAAAAACCGGTCTAACTGCGATTCCGGCAAGGCAAAGGTGCCGATTTGATGGGTTGGATTCTGAGTGGCAATGACAAAAAAAGGTGGTTGCAAAGCAAAGGTTTCACCCTCAATGGTGACCTGTTGTTCTTCCATGGCTTCCAACAGGGCACTTTGGGTACGTGGAGAAGCTCGGTTGACTTCATCGGCCAGTAATAACTGGGTAAAAATGGGTCCGCGATGGAAAGTAAATTTTTGCTGTTCGCGTTCGTATATCGACACGCCGAGAATATCGGCCGGCAACATATCACTGGTAAATTGTATTCGCTGAAAGCTTAAGCCCAGTGTGGCTGCCAGTGTGTGTGCCAGCGTAGTTTTACCCACACCAGGTAAATCTTCGATTAGTAAATGGCCACGCGCCAGCAGGCAGCTCAGTGCCAGTTTGACTGGCCGTTTTTTGCCCAGAATGATTTGGTTAACCTGATTGAGAATTTGCTCCGTGCTGCCCTGCGTCATAGAAAATCCTGAATTGCCATGGGGTTACTGATGATCTGACCAATCGGTATTATTTCAGTTCAACTTTATCATTGCTTCTATGAAGCTGGCTGCTAAACAGCGCAAAAGAAATTTTTTAGGTCAGATTGCGAATAAGGTACGCACATTGGCGCTGGTCTGACCGGCAATCTCTGCAAGGGGTTCGCTACGTAATTCAGCAAGTTTTTCGGCGACCAGCGGAATGTATTCCGGTGAATTACGTTCCCCTTGATGACCACAAAATGGCATATCCGGCGCATCCGTTTCCAGGGCGATTTGTGATAACGGCAATTCGCTGAACAGACCTTGCAAACGTTGTGCTCGTGGATAGGTCAGGCCGCCGCCAATACCGACCAAAAACCCTAAATCCCGGTAGTGTTGGGCTTGTTGCATACTACCGCTAAAAGCATGAACGATGCCGCCTTTTAATGTGATTTTCCGCAATAGTTTAAGCACCTCATCATGGGCTTTGCGAACGTGCAAAATAACCGGTAGCTGGTGTTTTGCAGCTAATTTTAGTTGGCCTTCAAATAAGGCCGACTGGGCTTGCTTGTTATGGCCGGGTAGAAAAAAATCGAGGCCTATTTCACCCACTGCTATGGGGTTAAATTGTTGAATGGCAGTCTCTAATTGTGACAGTGCATCGTCAGGATGCTGATCCATAAACATCGGATGACAGCCTAGCGCATAATGCAGAATGGGAAATTTTTGGCAGATTTGTATTAATTTTGGCCATCGCTGACATGTCACGGCCGGCAGGATAATATCAGTCAGTCCTGAAGTCTGACAGTTACTGATAATGACTTCACGATCGGCGTCAAATTCGGCAAAGTCCAGGTGGCAATGACTGTCAATTAACGGCAACATAAGTTTGTAAGTCAGTATAGAAGGAGGTCAGCAATGAACGAAGCAGAACAGCGTGCCGCAAGCCGGCCACATGAACGCTTTTTGTTTAATTTGGCAATTTTTCATTTTTTCGTCCCGGCCATTTTGTTCGGTACAAAAAATCTGTGGTTAATTTTCACTATACCGCTTTTTGCCTCAACGGTGATCCTGGCCAGTATTGGCCGACAAGCAAATCAATCTGATGATAAATCGCGACTGGCGCTGGCCCATTGGCAATTAGCATGGCGGCGTAGTCTTTATCTGTTGGGGTTTTATGGCATTTCGTTATTGATATTCGGCATTGGGGTATTGTTGACGATGAATACCGCCAGCGCCAGTGATCAGTTTATTCAGCGCGCCATAATTGGCTGGTTTGCTTTGGCACCCTTATCGTTGGCATTGGTGGCACTGTTAATTATGGAAGGCAGTGCACTGGTGCAATCCCGAAAAGGCGTGATGCCAGCGGATATGAAGCTTTAATCTGCTGCAATCAAACTCACTTCTGCGGCGCCTTCGCCGCGCGGGTCACTGGCTGCCTGAAGTTTGCCGGTTTGTTTATCCAGCATAATCAGTTGCATATTGCCAAACTGCCGCTCCAGCTGATTGATTTGATGGCCGCGATTTTCCAGTGTTTTAATAAGTTGGTCATCAAAACCAGGTGTTTCCAGGCTGATGTGATCGGGCAAATACTGATGATGCAAACGCGGCGCAGCGACAATTTCAGCAGCATCTTGTCCATCGATAAAATGCAGTACACCTTGCAGTACCATGGTGATAATGCGGCTGCCACCGGGGGTGCCGATAATGAGCAACTGTTCGTCATTTTCGACAAAGGTCGGTGTCATGCTTGATAACGGCCGTTTGCCCGGTTCTATACCATTAGCTGATTCACTAACCAATTCATAAGCATTGGGCGAGCCGGCCTTGGCCGAAAAATCATCCATTTCATCATTAAGCAAAATGCCAGTACTGGCCACCATAAAACCTGAGCCAAACGGATAATTGACGCTCAGTGTCGCTGCGACTTTATTGCCATGTTTATCGATAATCGAAAAATGCGTGGTGTCGCGACCTTTGCCTTGGAAATCGTCATCACCGGATTCACTGACCGAGGCTTTATTAGCATCAATGCTGGCAGCCAGTTCAGCAGCAAAATCTTTGTCGGTTAAATGCGCCGGAATAGCAACAAAGTCACTATCACCCAAATACTCACTGCGTTCGCGATAGGCGCGGCGCATGACTTCAGCAAGATAATGCATTTGTAGCGCCGGATCGGCATCCAGATAATTTAACGTGGCTAACTGATTCAGCATATTGACCAGCAAAATACCGCCACCAGAGGGCAGGGCAGCGGTGGTGATTTGATAACCAGCAAACTCGCCGGTCAGTGGCGTGCGATATTTTAGCTGGTAATTTGCTAAATCTTCAGCCTGCCAGATGCCGCCCGCCTGTTGCACGGATCTGAGCATTTTCTCTGCCGTTTCACCTTGATAAAAACCATCACGGCCCTGTGCGGCAATGCGCTCCAGGGTGTCGGCCAAATCGGGCTGGTGAATTAAGGTGCCCACTTCAGGGATACGGTCCTCGGGCATAAAAACCGATTTGGCTTCGGCATTTAACTGATCGCCGCGGAATTTCAGCATCCGCTGATATCGCGGTGTCACTGCAAAGCCCTGTCGGGCAAACGTTATCGCTGGTTTTAAGGTCGCTGTCAGTGGTAACTGACCATATTGTTCACTTAATGTGACCAGGCCCGCCGGTAAACCGGGAATACCCGCCGCTAATGGACCATTTAACGACAAATCACGGTCAACGTCGCCATCAGCATTCAAATACATATCGCGATGGGCTTTTAGTGGCGCTGTTTCACGGCCATCCAGCATGATTTTTTGGCCGGTTTGGACATTGTCTAACAACCAGAATCCACCACCACCCAGACCGGAACCTGCTGGCTCAACGACCGCTAATGTGGCACTGACGGCTACCGCCGCATCAAAAGCATTGCCACCTTGTTTCAGTATTTCAAAACCAGCGCTAGTTGCCATCGGATGCGCGCTGGCGATGGCTGCCTGCTGTGATTTTTCACCACAAGCTGTTGCTGTGACCAGCGTCAGGCTGACAAAAAGATAAAACCAAAAACGCATCTAATTAGCGGGCTTGCGGGGAAGCGTTCAAACGATCCTGTTCACGGCGGCGCTGTTTTTCGAGGCGATGTTTTTCGGCAATTTTGC
>CBFHWI010000025.1:2287-24962 GCA_965659475.1 Methylophaga sp. | reverse complement strand
AGGGTTGTTTTACCATGGTCAACGTGACCAATGGTGCCCACATTGACGTGGGGTTTATTACGTTCAAATTTTGCCTTAGACATGACCAGTCTCCCGCCTAATAACTTTTTATATTAAAAAATCAAACAGGCAAGTTTAACCCTGCCCAATCAAAACCAAATATGGAGCCCGTAATCAGAATCGAACTGATGACCTCATCCTTACCATGGATGCGCTCTACCGACTGAGCTATACGGGCCTTTATTCCCAAACTAAACTGGAGCGGGTGATGGGAATCGAACCCACATAGTCAGCTTGGAAGGCTGGAGTTCTACCATTGAACTACACCCGCTTAATAGTAAACTCGCAAAAAATGGTGGAGGGAGAAGGATTCGAACCTTCGAAGGCAGTGCCGTCAGATTTACAGTCTGATCCCTTTGACCGCTCGGGAACCCCTCCACTAAAGAGGACGCATTTTCCGTAAAACCCCGTCTGCTGTCAACCACTATCTTGCTTATTTTAAAAGATAAGCTTACAGGGCGCACTGCATCGATTAACTCAGCATAGTATACTCGACGGCTATTTTTTGCTGAACCCCTAGGAGTCACAATGGAGCAATACCGCGGCACCACAATTTTATCTTACCGGCGGAATGGCCAGGTAGTGATAGGCGGTGACGGCCAAGTCAGTCTCGGCAATACCATTATGAAAGGTAATGCCCGAAAAGTGCGCAGACTGTATCGTGATCAGGTTATTGCTGGTTTTGCTGGTGGCACCGCCGACGCCTTTACCCTGTTTGAACGTTTCGAAGCCAAACTGGAAAAACATCAGGGCAATTTAACCCGCAGTGCCCTAGAGCTTGCTAAAGACTGGCGTACCGATCGGATGATGCGTCGTCTTGAAGCTTTATTGGCGGTTGCTGATGCTGAAGCCTCACTGATTATTTCTGGTAATGGTGATGTCATTGAACCCGAAAATGGCCTGATTGCCATTGGCTCTGGCGGCCCTTTTGCGCAGGCAGCTGCCACCGCTTTAATGCAAAACACTGATTTAACGGCACGTGAAATTGTAGAGAAAGGCTTGAATATTGCCGCCGACATCTGCATCTATACTAATCACAACCTTTCTATCGAAACCCTGGATACCTGATTACTTCATGAGCCATTCATTCACCCCGAAAGAAATCGTCCATGAACTGGACAAATACATTGTCGGCCAACAGGAGGCTAAACGCGCCGTTGCCATTGCCCTGCGCAATCGCTGGCGCCGTCAACAGTTATCGGCGGATTTACAACCCGAAGTGACGCCGAAAAACATACTGATGATCGGTCCAACCGGTGTTGGTAAAACCGAAATTGCCCGGCGCTTAGCCTCATTGGCTAATGCCCCATTTATTAAAGTAGAAGCGACCAAGTTCACTGAAGTCGGTTATGTCGGCCGTGATGTTGAATCTATCATCCGGGATTTAGCTGAAAGTGCCATGAAAATGCTTCGCGAAAAAGCCATCAAGCGCGCCCGGCCGCATGCTGAAGATGCCGCTGAAGAGCGCATTCTTGATGCTTTGCTGACGCCAGCACGGGGCGCTGAAGCGGATACCAGCTCGGAAACCCGGCAGAAATTTCGCAAAATGCTCCGCGAAGGCAAACTCAATGATCGCGAAATCGAACTCGAATTAGCCCAGTCGCAAATGGGCGTCGAGATCATGACGCCGCCGGGTATGGAAGAACTGACCAGCCAGATACAAGACATGTTTCAAAGCATGGGTAAACAACAGCGCCGCAGCACCCGCAAGTTGACTGTCGATAAAGCGCTCAAGTTATTGACGGATGAAGAAGCTGCCAAGCTGATTAATGAAGAAGATCTGAAAGGCGACGTGATTCACACCGTTGAACAAAACGGCATTGTCTTTATCGATGAAATCGACAAAATCACCGGTCGTAACGAGGGTGGCAGCAGTGCTGATGTTTCCCGTGCCGGGGTACAGCGTGATTTATTGCCGTTAGTCGAAGGCAGCAGTGTGACCACTAAATATGGTTTACTGAAAACCGATCACATTTTGTTTATTGCTTCAGGCGCTTTTCATTTGAGTAGACCATCGGATCTTATCCCGGAATTACAGGGCCGCTTGCCGATTCGGGTTGAGCTTGATGCGCTGAAGGCAGCAGATTTTGTCCGCATTCTGACTGAGCCCAGCGCCTCTTTAACCGAGCAATACATTGCGTTAATGGCGACCGAAGGGGTGACGCTCAGTTTTACCGAAGACGGTGTGCAACGGATTGCAGAGTTGGCTTATCAGGTCAACGAAAAAACCGAAAACATTGGGGCTCGTCGCCTGCACACGCTACTGGAAAAATTATTGGAAGAAATTTCCTACCAGGCCGGTGAACAAGCGGACCAACAATTTGTCATTGATGAGGCCTATGTCAGCAAACAACTTAGTGAGCTCGTACAGGACGAAGACTTGTCACGTTATATTCTTTAAGGAATTTTATGGCCGATGCACCATTACCAAGTGAGATCCAGTTACATAAACAGTCACGCAAACTTGAGCTGATTTACGGGCAGCAGCAATATTTGCTCAGCGCTGAATACCTGCGGGTGCATTCGCCATCGGCTGAAGTAAGGGGCCATGGCCCGGGACAGGAAGTGTTGCAGGTCCAGAAAGAAAGTGTTGGCATTGCCGAGATTGAACCAGTCGGTCATTATGCTATCAAAATTTACTTTGATGACGGCCACGACAGCGGTCTGTTTTCCTGGGATTATCTCTACGATCTCTGCATTCATCAGGATGAATACTGGCAAATCTATCTGGAAAAACTGATGGCCGATGGATACGAACGCCAGCAAGATGCCTGAGAATCATTATGAAAGATAATAACACCACCCACTTTGGCTATAAGCAGGTGCCCGTCGAAGAAAAGGCCAAACATGTTGCCGAAGTGTTTCACTCGGTCGCCGGCCGCTATGATCTGATGAATGACCTGATGTCGATGGGCATTCACCGTTTATGGAAACACCTTACTTTGCAGCAAAGCGGTGCGCGCCGTGGCGCTAAAGTCTTGGACATTGCCGGTGGCACCGGTGATTTAACCGCCAAATTTGCTGATTTGGTGGGTCCGACGGGCAAAGTCGTGCTGGCCGATATTAATGCATCGATGCTTAATGTCGGCCGGGATCGGCTCACTGATAGAGGCAAAGTCGGCAACATTGAATACGTGCAGGCAAATGCTGAAGCACTGCCATTTCCCGATAACAGTTTTGATGTCATTACCATTGCCTTTGGGCTACGCAACGTAACCGATAAAGACAAAGCACTGCGTTCCATGCTGCGTGTTTTGAAGCCGGGCGGTCAATTGTTAGTGTTGGAGTTTTCCAAACCGGCTGACTGGCTGGCACCGATTTACGATACTTACTCATTCAAATTGCTGCCAAAGCTGGGCAAAATTTTTACCGGTGATGCTGATAGTTATCAGTATCTGGCAGAGTCCATTCGCATGCATCCCGATCAGCAGACCTTAAAAACCATGATGTCTGATGCCGGTTTTGAACGCTGTGAGTTTTTTAATATGACAGCCGGTATTGTCGCACTGCATCGTGGTTATAAATTCTGATGCTGTTACGGCCGCTGGAATTTGCCCTCAATCAGGCGTTGTCGGCTGATGCCGACAGTCACGCCAAACTCAATCAGTTTGAACAGCGCAGTATTCATCTGGATATAACCGATTTTCAAGTCTCGGTATTCATCCAGTTTGAAAATGCCGCATTAAAACTGGCGGATGGCCGCGATCAAACCGCAGATTTGATGATCGCCGCTGACAGCGTCGCGCTGATTAAAGTCGCCCGCAATCCTGATAATTTATTCTCAGCACAAATCAAAATTCTCGGCGATGTTCAGTTTGCCAAGCAATTGCAGGATTGGCTCAATGGCTTTGATTTTGATTGGGAGGCGCAGCTGGCCAAAGTCACCGGCGATACATTGGCCTACCCCATTGCTCAGGGTTTGCGTCAAGGACTTGGTTGGTTAAACAGTAGTGCCGACAGCTTCCAACAATCATTAGCCGAATATTTGCGCGAAGAAAGCCAGTTGTTGCCAGACAAAGCTGAAACCAACCGGTTTATGCAAGACGTCGATAAATTGCAGGCATCCGTTGATCGGTTGGAAGCGCGTATTCAACGGCTGCAAAAAAAAACCCCGCAGGATAAAGCATGAAATTCGGCCAATTAAACAGACTGGTACAAATCAACCGGGTGTTTGCCCGTCATCGGCTTGATGAATTTATTCTCGCCATTCATATGTTTCGACCGCTGCGTTTTATCAGCTGGTTGTCGCCCTACCGCTGGCGTAAAGCCAGTCATCAACCACGTGGCGAAAGACTGCGGCTGGCATTAGAAGATTTAGGGCCGATTTTTGTTAAATTCGGCCAGATCCTGTCCACCCGCCGCGATTTATTGCCGGATGATATTGCAGATGAACTGGCAAAATTACAGGATCGGGTTGCACCTTTTCCAAGTGAACAGGCATTAGCATTGATTCGGGCAGCGTATCCAGAAGATCAAATTGATCAATTATTTGTCAATATCGAAACTGATCCACTGGCGTCAGCCTCCATTGCACAGGTGCATGCAGCAACTTTGACCGATGGCAAACAAGTCATCATTAAATTGGTACGGCCCGGTATTGAAAAAGTCATTCGCCGTGATGTCGACTTGCTCTACACCATGGCAAGTCTTGCAGAACGATACTGGTCAGAAGGTAAACGGTTGCGTCCCCGCGAAGTCGTCGCCGAAATGGAAAAAAACCTGTTTGACGAATTGGATATGCTGCGTGAAGCGGCATCAGCATCCCAGCTAAAACGTAACTTCCCTGATGCCCGGTTATTGTATGTGCCAGAAGTTTATTGGAATTTAAGCCGGCCAAATATTCTGGTGCAGGAACGTGTCTTCGGTGTGCCGATCAGTGATATGCAGGCACTGGCTGCTAATAAGGTAGATTTTGAGCGGCTGGCAGCCATTGGTGTCGAGATCTTTTTTACACAGGTATTTAAAGACAGCTTTTTCCATGCCGATATGCATCCCGGCAATATATTGGTTGATGTCAGCAATCCGACCAACCCGCGTTATATCGCCATTGATTTTGGCATTATGGGCACATTGGCACCCGATGATCAGCGTTATCTTGCCGAAAACTTTTTAGCGTTTTTCAATCATGATTACCGTCGTGTTGCTGAGCTCCATGTGCAATCCGGCTGGGTACCCGCCGATACCCGGCTGGATGAATTTGAATCAGCTATTCGCAGTGTCTGCGAACCGATTTTTGCTAGGCCATTAAAAGAAATTTCTTTTGGTCAGTTATTGCTAAGACTGTTTCAAACCGCCCGTCGTTTTGATATGCAGATTCAACCACAGCTCGTTTTACTGCAAAAAACCCTGCTCAATATTGAAGGTCTCGGCCGGCAGTTATATCCAGATCTGGACTTGTGGCAGACCGCCAAACCGATTTTAGAAAAATGGATGCAGGAAAAACTCGGCTGGCAAGCGGCGTTAAAATCCCTGCAACAAGAAGCCCCCACCTGGGCTGAGACTCTGCCTACCCTGCCGCGCCAGCTTTATGAATTAACCCGCAAAGCTAATCAAGGCGAATTGCAAATGCAATTATCGTCGCGGGATTTGCAAAAAATCCGTCAGGAAATTCAGGACAGTGGTGCTCGTACCGTGACAGCGATTGCCGGTTCAGCATTTATTATTGGCGCAGCCATTTTAAAAGGACTGGATGACTATGCGCCGAGCATGATCGCTGGTCTTCCCATTCTCAGCTGGGTGCTGGGTATCTGGGGTGGATTATTACTTTTTTTCAGTTTCAAAAAGCATAAATCATAATGTTTAAATGGATTGGCGTAGCGCTTGGCTTTGTTGTATTTGGATTTATTGGTGCGCTGCTAGGGTATTTTGCCGGCGCTGCGGTTGATCGGTATCGTCAACTGGGTGCAGGGGGATTTAATCCAGGCACCGCCTCACAACGGCAGACGGTTTTTCTGGAAACGCTGTTTACGTTAAAAGGTTGGCTGGCAAAAGCAGATGGTGTCATCACTCAGGATGAAATTACGCATGTTGAGGCATTCATCCAGAAAATTGGCATGTCAGCTGAGCATCGTCAACAAGCCATCCAATTATTCAAAACAGGCGCTGCTGCCGAGTTTAATTTAGCCGACACCATGCAACGCTTTAATGAGCATTGTGGCCGGACAGCCAATCTTCGGCATACGTTGATGGTTTACTTAATTGTCATGGCCATGGCTGATGGCAAAGTCGACAAAACAGAGCAAACCACGCTGCAGCAAATTGCTGGCTATTTAAATTATGGTGACCGTGAATTTAATCAATTATTAAACATGGTCATTGGCCAGGCGCACTTTTCCGGGACGTCCTCACAAACCAGCCCATCGGCTTTGGAAGATGCTTATCAGGCACTGGGGGTAACCGCTGACAACAGTGATCAGGACATTAAGCGTGCTTACCGCAAGTTAATGAGTCAGCATCACCCGGATAAGTTGATGGGACAAGGCGTGCCCAAAGATATGATTGATGTGGCGACCGAGAAAACTAAAGAAATACAACTGGCTTATGATCTCATCAAAAAACAGCGCAATATTTAGTCTTTAAAACAGACCACTGATAACACCATCATCATCAATATCAATGCGCTCACTGGCTGGATGTCGTGGTAAACCGGGCATCGTCATAATATCACCGCATAACACCACAACAAAGCCAGCCCCATGCGAAAGGCGCACATCACGAAGGGTCAGGCTGTGATTTTCCGGTGCGCCACGCAATGTGGCATCGCTGCTGAACGAATAAGGCGTCTTCGCCATACAAACCGGTAAATCACCATAGGCTTGGGTAAAGTCGCTGAGTTTTTTCATGACTTTCGGATCCGCCAATACCTGCGTGGCGCCATAGAGTTTTTCAGCAACCGTCTGGATTTTGTCCCATAACGGCATGGCATCCGGATAGAGCAACTGGCAATCCTTGCCGCTTTGCTGATCCAACATGTCAACGACTGTTTCTGCTAATTGCTGGGCACCAGCGCCACCTTCGGCCCAATGTCTGGCCAATACTACTTTGCCGCCCATTTCAGTCACGGCTTGTTCAATCATGGCAATTTCACTGTCACGATCGTGGATAAAATGATTGATGGCCACGACGCACGGCAGCTTGAACTGTTGCTGCAAGTTATTCAGATGCCGTTTTAAGTTAGCCAGGCCTTTTTTCAGAGCTTCAGGATTGTCATCGGTTATCGATTTGACGTCCATACCGCCGTGATATTTCAACGCTTTAACGGTTGCCACCAGCACCGCCATATCCGGACGGATCCCAGCTTTACGGCATTTGATATTGATAAATTTTTCAGCGCCCAAATCGGCACCAAAACCCGCTTCGGTCACCACATAATCACCGAGCTTTAAGGCCATCTTGGTGGAAATCACCGAATTGCAGCCGTGAGCAATATTGGCAAACGGGCCGCCATGAACAAAGGCCGGATTGTTTTCCAGGGTCTGTACCAAATTGGGTTTAATGGCCTCTCGAAGCAAAGTGGTCATGGCGCCCTGTGCCTGCAAATCACGGGCGTAACGCGGTGTTCCATCAAAACTGTAGCCAATCAGAATATCGCCGAGACGCTGTTTCAGTTCCGCCAGCGAATTGGCTAAACAGAAAATCGCCATCACTTCTGAAGCGACGACAATATCAAAGCGATCTTCACGGACAAAACCATTGGCGGGGCCGCCCATACCGACGGTGATTTGCCGTAGTGCCCGGTCATTCATATCCATGACCCGCTGCCAGACAATTTTCCGGCTATCGAGCTGTAAAGGGTTGCCATGATGAATATGGTTATCAATCATCGCCGCCAGCAAATTATGGGCCGAGGCGATGGCGTGGAAGTCACCGGTAAAATGCAGATTGATATCTTCCATCGGCACCACTTGCGCGTAACCGCCACCGGCAGCGCCACCTTTCATACCAAAGCAAGGGCCCATTGATGGCTCACGCACACAGACCACAGTTTTTTTGCCAATACGGTTTAACGCATCGCTAAGACCAATAGTCGTGGTGGTTTTACCTTCACCAGCAGGCGTTGGGCTAATCGCTGTTACCAGAATCAGTTTGCCGTCAGGCTTATCGGCCAGCTCGTCCATAACATTTAACGACACTTTGGCTTTAAAACGGCCATAGTTATCAAGCTGCTCAGCAGACAGCCCAAGCCTACTAGCGGCCAATTCGGTAATGGGCTGCATTTTGGCGTGTTGGGCGATTTCAATATCCGACATGCTGGGTTCCGTACTGGTTAAATCGGGCTTGGGACTTAATGGTCACGCATTATACTTGACTGACAAAAAGCTGATCGTGGCTATTCGCCCCAACGGGCTTGTAGTTGGTGTGCGATGCCCGCCTGGTCAAGGATCCGCGCCACGACAAAATCGATGACATCATCAAGCGTTTTCGGCCGGAAATAAAAGCCGGGATTAGGTGGCATAATACAGACGCCGAGTCTCGCCAGTTTCAGCATATTTTCCAGATGTATAGCTGAAAACGGCGCTTCGCGTGGCACCAGAATCAATTTGCGCTGCTCTTTCATCATGACATCAGCAGCGCGGTTAATCAGATTATCACTGGCGCCAAAGGCGATGGCCGATAACGTCCCCATGGTGCACGGGCAGACAATCATCACCGGCACCCGGTGCGAACCACTGGCCAGTGGCGATGACCATTGCTGCTCACCATACACCTGAATTTGTTCAGATTGGCAGGAAAATTCGCTAACCAGCTGTTTTTTAATATCGCCAGCGCGTGCCGGGAGTTTCCAGTCCAATTCATCTGACAGCACAATCCGGCCGGCAGCTGAAATCATTAAATGCACCATCATTTGCTGCGCTAAAAGCTGCTCTAATAATCGCCGTGAATAGGCAGCTCCGGACGCGCCAGTAATAGCGACGGCAATTTGTTTAGGATCTGTCATGCCGCCAGCGCCTTCAGTAATTTGTCGTGAATGCCGGCAAAACCGCCATTACTCATCACCACAATATAATCCCCGGCTTGCATATTAGCGGTCACTTGCTGCACCAGCGCATCAATGTCATCACTGATTTGTAATTTGTCATTAAGGGTATTTTGCATATCGGTCAATGACCAGCCTAATTGGCTGTCCTGAAACATAAACACAGCATCAGCATCGGTAAATGCCTGGCCCAAAGTTTGTTGATGCACGCCCATTTTCATAGTGTTAGAGCGCGGCTCAAATACCGCAATCAGCCGTTTGTTGCCGATATTGGCACGTAACCCTGCCAGTGTGGTTTTAATCGCGGTAGGATGATGCGCAAAATCATCATAAATCCGGACACCGCTGACTTCACCGCGCAACTCCAGACGCCGTTTAACGCCGCGAAATTGGCTTAACGCTTCAGCCGCATGCGGCACACTGACGCCGACATGATGCGCCGCTGCCATGGCAGCTATTGCATTTTGCACATTATGCTGACCCAATAATGCCCAGTTAACGTCGGCTTGTTGGTGTTGGTGTTTCACAGTAAAACGACTGCCATCATCACTCCCTGCAATGATTTGCCAATCGACCGCGTTATCACCAAAACTCTGTTGCGGCGTCCAGCAACCTTTTTGCAGCGTGCTTTCAATGGCAGGCACCGCAGCGGGTTTAATAACTAAACCTTCTGCTGGCACCGTGCGAATCAGATGATGAAACTGCGTCTGAATGGCCGCTAAATCCGGATAAATATCGGCGTGATCAAATTCCAGATTATTAATCACCAGCGTCCTTGGCCGGTAATGGACAAACTTGGCACGTTTATCAAAAAATGCCGTGTCGTATTCATCCGCCTCAATAACAAAAAACGGCGTTTCGCCAAGTCGCGCCGATACGGCAAAATCAGCTGGCACGCCGCCAATCAGAAACCCCGGCTGCATGCCGGCAAATTCCAGAATATGCGCCAGCATGCTGCTAGTCGTGGTTTTGCCATGGGTACCTGATACGCCCAGCACCCAGCGACCCTGTAATACATGCTCAGCCAGCCACTGTGGCCCTGAAATATAAGGTAAACCTTGATTCAGCACATATTCCACCGCCGGATTACCACGGCTCATCGCATTGCCCATCACCACCAGATCGGGGGCGGGCTGCAAATGCTCAGGTAAAAACCCCTGCATCACATCAATACCAGCAGCGGCCAGTTGATCACTCATGGGTGGATAAACATTGGCATCACTGCCACTGACTGTAATGCCCAATTCACGGGCCAGCATTGCCAAGCCCCCCATAAAGGTGCCACAAATACCGAGAATATGAATATGCATCAAGCGACTCCGGACATCACCAGCCCGCTGCCGATAATAGAAATAATCACATATAAAACCATCCAGGCAACTGAGACCGGTGCACTGCAATCCAGCGCGCGTCGGAAAATATGCGCGGTCACCATCAGGCTCCACAACATCATGACCATCATAACCAATAGCAGCACATTGGCCATTGGCTCAGATGCATCGTATTGGTAAAACATTGCCAAAAATGGTATCACCACAAGGCTCAACAACACACCACAACCGGTAAATGCCAGCAAGGTTTGATTCAATCGCGGTAAGTGCTGGTAACCCCTCAAAATCAGCGAGACAAACGCTAATAGAATAATCAAATCTGCCAAACTGACGGTTAAACTCAACGTCCAGTTGGTATCAAGCAGATTGACTGCCACCCCCACTAACAAGTAGGCAAAAATTGACCACTGTAACAGGCCACTTCTCGCTGGCAGATCTTCCGGACCAGCGCGAAACAGACAAATATCGATTAAACGTAAAATGGTTGTCATGGCCGGCATCATAACTGTGTCTGGGGCCACTGACAAAAACTTCCTGATTAGCGCCATAAAAAAAGCCGGCGTTAACCGGCTTTTTCAGCAACATTCGCCGAGGTTAATCGTCGAGAGCAACACCCCATGGATATGACCCCACGTCAATTGCCTTGATACGCTCCTGCTTTTTGGTATCGACGACGGATATTGTGCCGCTGATACCATCAGCACTGTAGAGATATTTACCATCCTTAGAAAGCGCTAGGCCCCAGGTGCGCTCACCAACGGGCACATTGGCGATCATTTCTAATGAATCCGCATCGAACATGGCAATTGAATTACCGCGGCCGGTTGAAATATACAATGTGCCACCCTTCGGACTGACAGCAATGGCCATCGGTTTGGCGCCTTCCACTTCGATGGGCGCTTTTTTAACTACTTTCAGCGTTTCAATACTGATTTTGCTGACTTCGCGGCCAATTTCACTGGCAACATAGGCAAACTGGCCATCACGACTAAACGCCAGCCCGCGTGGCCGGGCCGCCACCACAATATTTGCCACCACACTATAAGTATTGGTTTCGATAATATGCACCATATTGCTGGACTCACTGCTGACCAGCGCATACTGACCATCTGGCGAAATGGCAGCGCCTTCAGGCTCAATACCGACTTTAACCACGGCGACTTTTTCATTGAGCTGCGGGTCAATAAACGTCGCCTCACCATCATATTCGCTGGAGGTCAAAATAAAACCATTGGCTGGATTCACTGCAAACGTCTCCGGCTCTTCACCGGTATCAATCCGTTTGATAATTGCCAGAGTCTGCGGATCGATAGCAACGATTTGATTGTCATTACTGGCGACCACATACAATAATTTTCGGTCTTCGGAAAAACCAATACCGCGTGGCCGTTTGCCAATATCAATGGTTTGTTCAACTTCTAAGGTGTCAACGTTAATCACGGAAAGCGTGTTATCACGCTCATTAGTGGCAAACAAGCGATTGCTCGGCTCAGCCATTACCGGTATGGCTATCAACATTAGCACGAAAGTCCAGAGTTGTTTGACTGGCATTATTTATTTCCCAAAACTTATCCCGGTGATCTTACACCGCACTTAATCATTCAGATTGTTGGAGACTTATTCCGCTAAATAATTCCATAAGTCCTTTATTCACAATTAATAAACACTTGCCTGTCACAGTATTTTACTCAAGCTTTGCCGACAAGCGCCGCTAATTAAATTAACAGTTAACGGTGAGTTATCATGAAAACAAGTAGCCAGGAACTTGAGTTTCGCAATATCCTGCAAGGACTGGAAGAGTTTGCGACCTTTATGAGTTATCAGAGTGATTACTCTGGACTAAGTATTATCGGCGTCGAAACTGCAACGAGTGAGACCAACACAGAAGACTATCACTCGGCTGATATTGTAAGCTTTCCGCTGCGCGCCTGCGCAGGTTAAATCTAACATTTACCAGATATAAAAAAGCCCGCATTGCGGGCTTTTTTGATGGTAGTTAAACCTGACTACCGTCTGAGTTCACCCCATCATCACCTTCTTTTTCGGGTGGCATCAAATCAGTTTTACTGACGCCCATCAGCAATACACTGCTACCGGCAACATAAATAGATGAGTAGGTACCGATAATAATGCCCACCAGCAATGCCATGGCGAAACCGTGTATCACGTCACCACCAAAAATAAATAACGCCATTACAACCAACAATGTGGTCATCGAGGTCATGATGGTTCGCCCCAGTGTGCCATTGACGGCAATATTAACAACTTCCGCCGGCGTCGAATTTCGCAATTTCAGGAAGTTTTCACGGATCCGATCAAACACCACGATGGTATCGTTCAAAGAGTAACCAATCACCGCCAAAATGGCTGCCAAAATGGTCAAATCAAACTGAATTTGAAACAACGCAAAAAAGCCAACGGTTATGACCACATCATGGACCAGAGCAATAACTGAGCTAATGGCAAAACGGTACTCAAAACGCAGCGCCACATAAATCAAAATACCAAACAGCGCATAAATCATTGCCAGACCACCATCTTCGGCTAACTCTTCACCGACCTGCGGACCGACAAACTCAACCCGTTTAACGTCCAATACCAAGGTCGTCGTCTGTTCTAACAGCGCCACCACTTCATTACTGAGCGTTGCCATATTTTGGCCTTCAATCACCGGTAAACGTATCAGCACATCACTGATCGAACCAAAGTTTTGCACCACCGCATCTTCATAGCCGTTATTTGCCAGTGTATCGCGAATGCCACTTAAATCGGCTTGTTCCGGATAGGCAATTTCAATCATGGTGCCGCCAGTGAAATCGATACCAAAATTCAGACCTTTGGTGGCAATCGAAAAAACCGAGACGATCAGAAGCAAGGCTGAAATGGCCAGGGCAATTTTACGAACCCCGACAAAGTTAATATTGGTTTCTTTACTGAGAAAATGCATGGCGAGGCCCTTAAATAGACAGCTTCGGCCGATGCTGACGACCGTAAATTAAATTAATCACCGCGCGAGTACCCATGATCGCCGTAAACATCGACGTCAGAATGCCCAGTGATAAGGTTATTGCGAACCCCTTAATGGTGCCGGTACCAAAACCAAACAACACCACAGCGGCAATCAGCGTTGTCACGTTGGCATCGGCAATCGTCGAGATTGCTTTGTCGTAACCTGCACTGATACTGGCTTGAGGACTATTACCCAAATTCAGTTCTTCACGGATCCGCTCAAAAATCAGCACATTGGCATCCACCGCCATACCGACGGTCAACACGATGCCGGCAATCCCCGGCATGGTCAGCGTTGCCTGTAGCATCGATAACAACGCCACCAGCAACACTAAATTTACTGCCAGCGCCACGTTGGCAACCAAACCAAACAGACGATACCAAATTGCCATAAACAAAAGGACCAGGGCCAGACCAATCATCACTGACTTAAAGCCTTGATCGATATTTTCCTGCCCCATGCTTGGGCCGACGGTGCGCTCTTCAACGATTTCGATCGGCGCGGCCAAAGCACCGGCACGCAGTAACAATGATAAATCGCGGGCTTCTGTGGTGCTGTCTAAACCGGTTATCTGGAATTTTTTACCGAGTTGATCACGAATCGTGGCAACGCTGATAATTTCCGGATATTGTTTACGAACCCGGACTTCTTCGCCATCGACCGTTTCGGTTTCCGATTTGGATTCAATAAACACCACGGCCATCGGGTTACCGATATTGTCACCGGTAATGTTAGTGAAAATCCGCGCGCCTTTACCATCCAACGTAACGGATACCGCTGGTGAGCCTGTTTGTCCATCCAAGGTGGATGCGGCGTTAATCACATGCTCACCGGTCAGCATTACCCGTTTATTTAACAAGTAAGGGGTACCATCACGGTGATAGAACAACTCGGAATTAGCCGGTACCCGGCCATTTACAGCATCGCGGGCATCATTTTCAAAATCGACTAAACGAAATTCCAATGTCGCCGTGGCACCCAAAATTTTCTTGGCTTGCGCAGTATCTTGCACACCCGGTAATTGCACGACAATACGGCTTTGACCTTGTTGCTGCACAGTCGGCTCAGCAACACCTAACTCATTAATACGATTCCGCAAGGTAGTGATGTTTTGTTGTAAAGCAAGTGTTTGCGTTTCCCGCAAGTTCGCTTCGGTCATGGTCAGTTGCAGCGTCGGTTTATCGGCATTGTCTGCAACATTAACGGTGACATCAGGATATTCACGGCTAATTTGCTGTTCGGCTTTATCGCGCTCCCCTGCATCCCTGAAACCCAGGAAAAGCGTATTACCCTCGACTTCAACACGAGTGTAACGAATCACCGCCTCGCGCAGCAATAAACGGACATCATCAGCAATGCCGCTCAGCGCTTGCTTTTGCACGGCATCCATATCCACTTCCATCAGAAAATGCACACCACCGCGCAAATCCAGCCCCAGATTCATTGGTTCTGCCCCTATCCCCAACAGCCATTGCGGGGTGGTCGGTGCCAAATTCAAAGCAACAATAAAGTCTTGTTCAACCAATTCACTAGCAATCAGCTCACGGGCTTTTAATTGGCTTTCAGCATCACTGAAACGCACCAAAAGACGATTGTCTTCCAGCGTCAGTCCTTTGTATTCAACACCTGCATCTTTAAGTTTTTGTTCGACATTCTCAGCGAGCGTATTGTTAACGCTGGCCAGTCGACCGGCAGATACCTGCACAGCTAAATCGTCGCCATATATATTAGGCATGGCATACAAAAATGCCGTTAAAATCACTGCCAGCAATAGCAGGTTTTTCCACAAGGGATATCGGTTCATTGGTTTGTCCAGATTGTCTCACCGCCTGATGAACAGGCGGTGTCAGTCAATGGTTTACAACTTTTTGATAGTGCCTTTTGGCAATATAGAGCTGATGGCTTCGCGGCGCACTTTGACATCAACGTTTTCAGCGATTTGTACAGTGATAGCATTGTCGTTGATCTCAAGAATTTTGCCCATCAAGCCACCATCAGTAACCACTTCATCACCTTTGGCCAGTGATGATTGCATGGTGCGGTGCGCTTTAGCCCTTTTTTGTTGTGGGCGGATTAACATCACATAAAACAGCACCAACAAAATAATTGGAAATGCGAAATCCAGCAGGCCCGGACCTTGAGCCGCGCCAGCGGTTTCAGCAAATGCCGGTGAAATCAGAAAATCCATGGTTTATCCTTAGTCAGGTCGTCAAAAGACTGCGATTATGCCACAGTCCGATAGCGGGTTGATAGCAAGCAACTCAGCCCGGTGTTTGCCCGCGCAGCGCGTAAAATTCCTGACGGAAATCCTGCAACCTCCCATTTTCGATAGCATCACGAATGCCACGCATCAAAGTTTGGTAGTAATACAGGTTATGAATGGTATTCAGACGCGGACCGAGCATTTCACCGGTACGGTCTAAATGATGTAAATAGGCGCGGCTATAATGCTTACAGGTATAACAATCACAATACGGATCCAGCGGCCCAGTATCCGTTTTAAAGCGGCTGTTGCGGATTTTGATAACCCCTTCATGGACAAATAAATGGCCATTGCGGGCATTGCGGGTGGGCATCACACAATCAAACATATCGACGCCTAAGCTTGCTGCTTCCATTAAATCTTCCGGTCGGCCAACCCCCATCAGATAACGTGGTTTATCGGCCGGCATTTTGTCGCTCAAATGGCTCAGAATGCGCAACATATCCTCTTTGGGTTCACCTACTGATAAGCCGCCAATCGCATAACCATCAAAACCGATGTCAGTTAACCCGGCCAGCGATTCATCACGTAAATGCTCGTGCATACCACCTTGCACAATGCCGAATAAAGCCGATGAATTATCACCATGCGCGGCTTTACTGCGCTTCGCCCAGCGCAGAGACAAACGCATCGATTCTGCTGCGGTATGCACATCAGCCGGATACGGCGTGCATTCATCAAAAATCATCACAATGTCGCTGCCCAGCGCACGCTGCACGGCCATTGATTCTTCCGGGCCCATAAAGACTTTGTCACCGGATACCGGCGAGCGAAAATGCACGCCTTGCTCGGTAATTTTGCGTAAGTCACCGAGGCTGAACACCTGAAAACCACCTGAATCGGTCAGAATCGGCCCGTCCCAGCGCATAAAGTCATGCAGATCACCATGGCGGCTGATAATGTCAGTCCCCGGCCGCAGCATCAGATGAAAGGTATTGCCCAACAGAATTTCGGCACCCGTCGCTCTGACCTCTTCGGGGGTCATGGATTTCACCGAACCATAGGTGCCTACCGGCATAAATGCCGGCGTTTCAACGCTGCCACGAGGAAATTGCAGACGGCCGCGCCGTGCTAAACCATCTTGCGCCAGATGTTCAAATTTCATGCAAGCTACTCTGAAAAAATTGCCGCACAGCATAGCATTTTCGGGATTTTTAGCGGTAAATTCCGCGTTTCGCCGCTTATTCCGGTAGGATCTGTCGGCATATTAATAGCGAGCACCGTTATGTCTGATCCGAAAATTATCGTTGCCCTGGATTATCCCGATGCTGCTGCAGCGTTGCAGCTTGCCGATCAACTGGATCCACAGCAATGCCGGTTAAAAGTCGGTAAAGAGTTATTTACCCGCAGCGGCCCGGCGGTTGTTAATGAATTACAGCAACGTGGATTTCAGATTTTTCTGGATCTGAAATATCACGATATTCCCAACACCGTCGCCAAAGCCTGCGCAGCGGCCGCCGACCTTGGCGTCTGGATGGTCAATGTCCACACGTTGGGAGGCAGTGCCATGATGTGCGCTGCCCGTAAAGCATTGGGCCATCACCAGAAAGCACCAATATTAATCGGCGTGACTTTACTGACCAGCATGGATCAACTGACGTTTGCTGAAATTGGCCTCAGCGGCAGCATTGAATCAACCGTACTAAGATTGGCGCAAATGGCGGCCGATAGTGGCTTGGATGGCGTGGTCTGTTCGGCGCAGGAAACGTCTGCGTTGCGGGCACAACTGGGCGATTCATTTCAATTAGTAACACCGGGCATTCGCCCTGCCGGCAGTGCTGCTGATGACCAACATCGCACGATGACACCGGCGGCAGCCCTGCAAGCAGGCAGTCATTATTTAGTCATTGGCCGGCCGATAACCCAGGCGACTGATCCTTTAACGGCTTTAATGGCCATTAATCAAAGTTTGTCAGTATAAAACGCTCATAAGAAAAGCCCGCTGAGCGGGCTTTTTTGACAGTGAGGATCGTTTAAATCTTGAATTTACCACATGCGTCCTGCAACCGCCTCGAGAGACCACTCAAAGTACCAACAGGTGTTGACGTTTTCTGAGCGCCTTCATATATGGCTTCAAAAGCGCTTTGCACCAAACCATAAGCCGTCATCATGACCACAGGCAATGACGGCAACATGGTATGGGCTTTTTTCAATAAGGTGACCATCCATTGGCTGCATTTGTAAGTAACTGGGCAACAGGCCAATTGGCTAACTGCTGAGTTTATCCAGCATCGACTGACCATGATCTCAGTGGCAGTGACCTGATAACCAGCCAGTTCTAATGTGTCGCACGTTGCTGTTTATCTTCAATGAAATCGCCAGATAAACTGATTTTCCTGGCCTCGCGGCAGGCTTCACAAGCATTATTAATAAGATTGTTAATCGCACTGACCAAGGCTGGCTGACGTCCAAAAACATAGCCATCATTGGTATTGTTACTGACAGTCAACTGGCAACCATCCTGACTGGCGCTGCTGTAAAACTGCCGGGTTAACTTTTAGAATAAGGCGTCAATATTGACCGGTACAGCAGCTGCCATATCAACTGCGGCACCATTCGATTTTGTTGGGTCGGGAGGACGGTGTCCATTGACGAACTTTCAGACCATTTGGCGCGCATATTGTTGCTCCAGCATCAGCGTGTTTGCTGGGTTTTCAGCAAAATATATGCACTTCAATAATATAAAATAAAAACCAACTGGGTTGTAGTCAAAAAAATGACTAGCCTCCAGCCACTTCTTCGAGTTGCTCACCTTCGCGCTGGATACCGTATTTACGCATTTTTTCCACCAGCGTTGTGCGGCGCATTTTCAGGCGCTGTGCAGCATGGGCGACAACACCAGTAGCCTCATCAAGCGCTTGTCTAATCAACAAGTATTCCAAATTAGCCAAGTGTTGTTTTAGATCCAGCCCATCAGCAGGCAGTTCAACTTCATTGCTGATCAGCGCGGTCGGCTGGCGGCGTTCTTCTAGCGCTGTCTCTGAATGTTGACGAATTGCGCGCGGCTCAGCAGCTTCTGGTCGAGCATAAATAACCGCATTGATATGGTCTGGCAGCGCATCACCTTCAACACGATATTTATCTGGCAAATCGTCAAAACCAACGGTCGCATAAGGGAATAAAATTACCAGCCGCTCAATGACATTGGCTAATTCCCGCACATTACCCGGCCAGGGATAACGACAAAATGACGCCATCACTGCAGCCGTCAACTTGACCGAGCCACGGTTTTCATCTTCGATACGTTGAATCAGTTCATGGATAAGCAGGGGAATATCTTCCGGACGATCTCTTAATGCAGGCATTTCAATCGGGAACACATTGAGTCGGTAAAATAAATCTTCGCGGAAATGGCCAGCTGCAATATGCGATTCCAGATTACGATGGGTGGCTGCAATAACCCGCACATTAGCCTGCTGGGTTTTGTTGCTGCCAACTTTGTCAAAAGTCCGTTCTTGTAATACGCGCAGCAATTTCACCTGCATCGGCAACGGCATATCACCGATTTCATCGAGAAATAATGTGCCCCCCTCGGCCAATTCAAAACGGCCTTTACGAGCGGTGATAGCACCGGTAAAGGCACCCTTTTCATGACCGAATAATTCACTTTCCAGCAATTCGCCAGGGATCGCGCCACAGTTAACCGGGACAAACGGTTTATCACGGCGCCTGGACAAATGGTGCAAATTTCGGGCAACAACTTCTTTACCAGTCCCAGATTCGCCTAGGATCAACACATTGGCCTCAGAATCTGATACCTGCTCAATCATCCGCTGTACTTGTTTTATTTCGGGGCTGTGACCTACTAGCAAACGAAAATAGCTATGTGGCTGACTGGCGGTATCTTGCTTGCCCCGATAGATTGTTGCCTGTTGCAGGGCATTGCTAAGTTGTGGATATTTTACAGGATATCGTAAAGCGCCAATAGCGCCAGGGAAATCACAGTCTTCATTGTTAGCGCTCAGAATAAAAACCGGCACCCGTGCTTCATGATTGACCAAGGTGCGTAATAATTCCCGGGTTTGCTGAATGCTGCCGCAATCACCGACAATTGCCATGGCAATATCGTTTAAATCATCAATAGCACTTAACCAATGCTCCGGCTCATCAGCCAAAACTGGGTGACAATTAATGAAGGTAATTAGCGTAGACAAAGTCTCACGGCGCTTTGCATCCGCGTCGACAACCAAGACATTATTTGCGCTCATTGAGCCCCCTATCAATTCTTCTAACAGCTTGCGAAAAGCTGACTAGTTATACGAATGACAGCGAACACAAGTTAAGCATTATCACCTAGGGTTGTCAAAAAAATGACGGCGCAAAAGTGGTGTTGGTAAAACTCGTAAAACTACTTTTGGTAAGCGCTGCTCACTTCGGCACCAGCGCGACTATTTGCCAACATCTCCATCAGTTCATTACGCTGTTCAATACAACGTTCTTCTATTTCATCGTTTATCGATATGGGGCGTTTCAAAATCCAAGCGAATCTCATTTGTGCAACCACGACCAGAAGTACGCGGACTTCGTGACAGATCACCCTCACTCAATAAAAAAAACCGATAAGTTGCTGCCTGGAAGGCAATAATTACCGGCCTTCAAGTCACTGTTTTAATTAAATATTTTACTAGCGTACTGCAACATTTTATCAGCTGAGGAAATAGCTTTGGAGTTCATCTCATAAGCCCGCCGGATTTCAATCATATTAATCCGTTCAGTGACCACTTTAACATTAGAGATTTCTAGCGCGCCGCCATAAATGCTACCAATACCATCCAAACTAGGCGTACCGACTACTGGCACAGCACTGGCAGCGGTTTCTTTAAACAGAATTTAGCCAACCGCTTGTCTGCGCACTGCCTACGGACACGCAACGCATCAGCGTGAATACCCAGTGCATTATCAAAGTTGATTGCCATCGACAGACTCCTGCCACTAATTAACGATGGATAACAATTCGCAGCTTCTGTGCCAAAAGCGTATTTCAAAGATAATTCAGGGGCTTACTGGACGCGCGGCAAAAGTGGCAAAAAAATAGCGGCAGGGTTTGCCGCTTAGCAATCAGTAATTTGCAGATAAAAAAGGCCCGCTTTCGCGGGCCTTAAGTTCATACGATAGTTAATGATTAGCTTGCATCAACGTTAATTTTATCGGCACCAATCAGGCTTTGCAGTGTAGTGGCATCATTAACAGTATTGTTTCCAATACCTTGCAAAGTAATACTGCCACCATTGGTCAACGATACTGTTATGTCAGTGCCATCATCAGCAACACCGCTTATCACATCACCAAGGTCAATATCACCAGAGCTATTGTCATCTATAACATCAACGAAGCTAAGTACATCCGCGCCGACTTCGAAATCGGTGATAACATCATCACCACTATCCGTTGTCATGCTGAAGACAAAGGTATCAATGCCTAAACCACCAGTAAGAACATCATCACCCTCACCACCCGACAGAATGTCATTACCAGCACCGGCAATCAGCACATCATTGCCACTGGTACCATTAAGAATGTCATCGCCTGAGGTACCGCCAATGGCCTCAACCGTCATTTGATCACCGGCCTCGCCATCGATGAAGACACTGAAAGTTTGACCGACACTATCGCCATCAGCATCCACAATTTCCACATCGATATTTTCAAATGACAGGTCATCTGGTGGCGTTTCAGATTCAGCACCAACCTCAATTCCATTCAGACGGTAATTACCGTCTGGTTCAGCACTGACAATCTCGACACCGAATATATCGGCACCTGGAACATAGTTACCCGTTCCAGCAATGTCTGACCAGTCAATGGATGAAATCTGTAATTCCTGGCCACTTGTCACATCTAGCGTTACCTCATCGTAAACCGAAAATGAAGCATCCAGATAAACAATGACAACAATTGTCGCTGCTGAAATACCACCAGTGTAGCCTTCCGTTCTGAATTTAAAGTCACCGATGCCATAAGGCGTTGTATCGTTAACATCACTGACAAAGGAGAACAATATTGACTCACCTAGGTCATTGGTCTGTCCCGAACCACCTTTTACAGCCCAGCCCTGATTACTGGTGTTTACCTCATCATCAGGTTCACCTGATATAGCATTACCATCACTACCAGTTATTATGATATTGAAATCAGTGGTCGCTTCCAGGTCAACTAGCAACGCACCTTCCGGGCCGCCGGCGTCTGCATCCGTTGCCGCAACAGGAATAAACTCAACTTCAGGTTCGCGACGCAAGACTTCTAAAGAATCCGTTCCATCGGCATTTAATGTCAGGGTACCAACGATATCATCACCTTCATAAAGGTTAAGGATAATCTGACTTTCGGTAACTGAGCCAACTTGCACGTTACTGGGCAGATTCAGATTAACCTCCCCAAAACCATCAGCACCGTATATCCAATCAGCAAATTGTCCTTGATAAACCGTATCAACCGGTGGGTTCATCGCAGAAATACTGACTATGTTATCTCCGTCTGGTCCATCATTAATGAACGTAAATTGTGGTACATCATCAATCGCACGGATCACCAAGTCATCACTGGCTGTTGAACCACCTAAACCATTCACTGTGATGTCAACACTGTCATCAAAGTCAGTCAGCGTCACCGCATCATCACCTGTCGGTATTTTACTGTCATTATCAATGGTGGCATCCAACGTGTAGCTGTAGTTGATGGTGCCGCTCATCGCATCACCGCTATAACCCGTCAGTGTCAGCGTACCTTCACCAGTATTCACGGTATCACTGCCGTCAAACGCCTGGACTTCAGCCAGCGTGAACGTCGTGCCACCGATCACAACATTGAAGATGCCATCTGTCGCTGAGACGGTGAACGAGCCTGTCACTGTCTCGCTGTCACTGGCCGCATCGCTGCCATCAGGGTTCAGACCCGCTTCATAAACGGTGGCATCCGGACCTTCTGCTTCTGCCGTGACAACACTGGCACTGTCATCTGCACCATCTATGGTGATGGTCAGGGTCGACGGTGCCTGGTCACCATCTGCATCCGCCATGGTGTAGGTCAGGTCAAAA
>CBFHWI010000025.1:0-2188 GCA_965659475.1 Methylophaga sp. | reverse complement strand
AACAGGTTATCGGCACTGGTCAACGCCTGGGTATCTGGATCGGTGTTGTCCAGCGTGTAACTCCAGCTACCATCGGTGTTTTGTACCAACGTGCCGTAGGTGTTCAGTGCATTAATCGCGGCCTGGTTGGCAACATCATTACCCCAGCTAACAAAGGCCGCTGCCTGGTCAGCGTTGGCATCGTCATTATCCAGTACATTGCCTGAGACAAAGCTGGTGCCGTCTTCAACAACGCCTTCCGGACCATCATCATTGGCGGTCGGGGTGTCATCAAGGATCTGTACATCAAGACTGCCATTAGCAGTTGAACCATCATCATCGGTGACCACCACTGTAAAGCTGTCAGTAAAGCTACCGTCAGTTGCGCCGGCCTGGCTGTCATTGTCCACATTTTCAGTGAGTGTGAACTCGTAGCTGATTGAGCCGCCAAACTCATCGCCAGAGTAACCGGTTAGAACGAGGTCACCGTAGTCACTGCTAATGGTGGCATTGCTGCCCGCCAGTGCTTGCAGTTGGGCAAGGGTAAAGACTTGACCATCGATGGAGACAGTATCCACCCCATCCGGTGCATCAAAATCAAACGAACCGCCTTGAGTTAATGCAGGCACATTTGGATCAGAGCCATCGATCAGGTTGGCTTCATCGACAACTTGTTCTGCTCCCTGAGCATCCAGGCCTCTAAGCACAACACCGTCATCGGTTCCTTCAATTACGATCGTGAGGTTTGCAGTCTGCTCAGCATTGTAGGTATCGGTGACCACGTAGCTGAAAACGTCGGTCAGGGTTTCACCTTCACTCAAGCCCTGAATAACAGGATCCTCATTTGATGTAAGCGTGTAGATATATGAACCATCGGCATTCAACGTCAGCGTACCGTACTGTCCTGTGATGGTATCGTCGGGCGCTGCGTCGGTTTCATCATCGTTATCGGAGAATGAGACGATAAATAAGGTATCACCGTCTTCATCGCTATCTTCCTGAGCGGTGGGATCATTGCCGGCATCATTGGCACCGGAAATAACATTGCCTTCTGTTACAGGCGATCCTTCGTCCTCATCTTCGGCGACTGCATTGAAGTCATCTTGGGCAACAGGCGTCGTGTCATCATCAAAAATGGTGACAATGGCGGTATCGGCGTCAGAATTGATGGTTGCATTGTTAGCACTGAGCAAAATAATATCGAAGGACTCATTATCTTCATCCAGATGATCCTGAACGATACTGACGGTCACTGGGATTTGCGTGGTACCGGCTGGAATGGTGACCGTATCAATCAATGAGCCATTAAACCAGTCATCCGGTGTATCAGCACTAATCGGCCGCAGTTGATACGTTACCGTCACATCCTCACCAAAAACTTCACTTAAAGTCAGTAAGAAGGTAATTTCACGCGGTTCACCACCATTAGTGCCTTCTAAAACTGATGCGGCATTACCATCAACCAAGACGGGGTATTCTGTTGTTGGTACACCATCGGTAGGTGGTGGAGTTTGTGGATCCTCGATATCTATTTGAACATCGACAGATACACTGACCACTGGAGGAACCACAACCGGCTCTTCCTCTTCTTCAATAATCAGATTAAGCTCTTCCGGATTTTCAAAGGCGACTGTAGGGCCGGTAGTATCAAAACCATTATCGGGTGTGACTTCTGGATTTAGATAATCACGAACAACAAATGAACTTGTACCTTCGGAACCGTCTGCTCCAGCGCCGGCGCCGGCTGCGGTAGCTTCACCGGCAATCGTTGGGTCTTCACCTTCCAACAAAGCTTGTTGAATGGCGGCGATGTCGTCAGTGGTTTCGCTGGTTTCAGCAGTTTCGGTTACAGGTGCATTGGGGTCAAACATATCCAGATCCAGCATGGCTTGACTACTTCGCCCCATATCCATGGTGCTGCCATCGAGGAATTCGATTTCAATAGCGCTGGCCGCACCAGTGGTAATTAAGTCATTTTGAAAGACTTTGTCGCCGACTTGCAGATTACGAATGCTGCCATCTGTTGACGTAGCTGTCGCTGTGCCGACGATTGCTTTGATAATGCCGATTTCAGTAGCCATTTTGCTTCTCCCATGAAACTATCAGTCCTTGATGAATAGCGAGATCTTTTTCATCTTGTGATGTCGATTTTGCAGTCTGTCAAAGCAATGGGGAATTGTACTTAGGTACTAATGGCTGAAAATAAACC
>CBFHWI010000024.1:0-26161 GCA_965659475.1 Methylophaga sp. | reverse complement strand
CGCAGCAGAACAGTGACGTTTATCGCTAACAGATTAATCATTCAGCTTTATTTGTCAGCGGAAAGCATCATAGTAAAGGGCGTTGAGAATTTCTGAAATCAGGCAAAGCGTGTGTTCAGAAAACACATCAGGATCCCACAAGAATCATTGCCACTATTCCTTAGGGGTTGTGGTTCAGATTCAATTACGGTAGCCCAAAGCAACTGAAAAAATTAAAGGAGTGGGCTAATATTTGGCGGTCACCTACTACAGCCTCTTTATTTAAAAATCGACCCGGAAAAGCATGACTACATTCGTCTATCTACAGGGAGCCAGACATTAACCGTCGTTCCACGGCCAAACTCACTGACGACGCTAACGTCTCCTCGATGCAGCTCAACAACCTGCTTTACGATTGACATCCCAAGACCAGTACCAGCTATATCGGAATGCTCATCCACGCGATAGAATCTATCAAATATTTTTTCAACGTCATGGGGATGCATGCCAACCCCTTCATCCGCTACCGAAAAGACAATACTGGATACGTTTGCATGTAACTCGTGCTTGGCGCTGAGGACAATAGTTGTGTTTGGTTCAGAATATTTTTCGGCATTACTCATTAAGTTGTGAATAACTTGTTTGATCTTTTCTGCATCGCACATTAGTTGCGGGATATCATCAGCAATATCAATTTTAAGAATATGTTTTTTGGAATATTCTGAGTGTTTTCCAAGCGTATCTTCAATTAATTGTCTAAAGTCATGCGCTCGATAATTCAGGCTCGAACTCAATTTTGACTCTATTCGTGCCAAATCTAATAGATCGTCAAGAATGTGAGAAAGACGCTCGGCCTCCTCAAATACTATTTTCAAAATGTCATGCTGCTGTGGATAGGGTATTTTCTGATTCAAAAGCAACTCAAGATAGCCAAAAACATTTGCCATTGGTGTTCTTAGTTCATGGGCGGCCGTTGACAAGAACTCTGACTTAAGTTCATCCATCTGTACCTGCTCAGTCACATCCCGAATCAGCATGAGACCGCCACCACTTTGGGCTAATCGATCAAATTTCACAATTTTACTGAGCAGTTTATTTTTTTCATTAAGCGAACGCACAATTTGAGAGACCGTACTTTTGCTTTCATCATCAAACTGGTTATTAACAATATCGGTATAATGAATTACTGGGCCATCGACCACGGCGGTATGCTGAAGCTGCTCTTCAATTTCAACACATGAAAATGTCATCTTTTTCTGTGTCAACCTGGTTACATGCTGAACAAAATTTGCATTAAAACTTTTAATAACACCTTTGCCATCAAAATAGGCAAGCCCGTCTGGAATTAGCTCGAATATAATGGCGCGTAGTGAAGACAGCTCTTGTAACGCCTGATTCGCTTCCTGTAGCGCAGATACATCCTTGATTATCCAGAGATAGTTGTCGGTATTTTGACTGTCTTTGGCCCTGATTTTCAGTAGTGATAACTCAATATAATTCTGTCTATCAAGCTCGAGTAAAGACTCTTTGAGTTCGCGATTTAATGATAACGACTTGCTCGCCGTTTCATTAAATATTTTATTGTGCGTCTGGTTGATGAATTCAAGGTCATTATTACTTTGAATGTTTAGTTTGCTCGAAAGGTACTTTTCATTGCTAAAAAGTATGCGTCCTTCAGTATTTGTAACAACCAATGATATGGGAATCGAATCAAGAAGTTCAGCCTGAAAATCTTTTTGTCTTTTGAGCTGTTCCGTTCTTTCATCTACAATTCTACGTAAGGTCTCAGGCTGTTTAAATAACCATAAAACAGTTGTTGCAAATAAACCAGAAACAATAAAACTTATCAGGAAAGCAATCCAAGAATTGGGCTCAGGTGACTCTGTATCAAAGAGCCTTACTTCCCAACTTGAGTTTTGTATTTCAATCGTTCTGCTATGAAATTCACTAGTCTGTTCAGGATAATGAGCACTGGCGAAGTGATAACGTTCACCTGTCAGATTATCAGTGATTGCAATATCATATTCTAAGCCTCGTCTGATTATTTCTGGCAACTGTGTTGCTTCGATAAAATCATCCATGAGCATCAGAACCGTAACAAAGCCCCATGGCGTTTTTTCGCCATTATCGTCAGCGTATACAGGTGCGCTGGCAACCAGACCGACACCACCTTGGACCAATTCAAACGGGCCTATTATAATAAGTTGGTTATTGAAGTAAGCGTCCCAGGCAATACTGCTGCGTGGGTCATTTTCCATGAAACTATAGCCAAGAGCTGCTTCATGCCCTTCTAAAGGATAAATTTTTGAAATAACGCCCTTTGGCGCCAACTGAAGATTTGTTATTCCATCAATTTTATCAAGTAGAGATCCTGCATACGCATCAAAACTTGCCATCAAATCATCTGGCCCATGTAGCTCAATTTCATTTTTCAGAAATAGAGCCGCATCCAGTGACCTATCAAGACGCTTTTCAATATCCCGACACAACCCGTGCAGAATATTAAGCATATAACGCTCATGGCTTTGTGATTTAACAAGGCTGGATTGATAACTAATATATGCACTAACACTAAAAGCCAGCACAAAAGCAACAACAAAAACAAAGATGTACTTAAGTTTGAAGTTAATCATGACCAGCTTCTAACTTGGATCATGACAACTATTTCGTGGATAACTTCTGGTTCAATTTAAATTCTACAACTTTTTTGATTTGCTCAAAATCAATCGGTTTTTTCAATAACTTAATATCTTTGATATTTGGCAGATTATTAGAGATCTTTTCTTCCGGGAGCCCGGTCACAATGATGATGTCGTTAAATGCAAGCTGATTGTTTTTTATTAATGTTGCAATAATTTGGAATCCATCAACCTTGGGTAGGTTTAAGTCCAAAATAATCAGATCGGGCCTGCAACTTCCCGCTTTATATAATCCATCATAACCATCTTGTGAGAGGAACAACTCGATGGGCAATCCCCAGCTATTGATGTTCAGGTTATAGAGGTTTAACAAATAGGCATCATCCTCAACCACAAGCACCCGTATTTTTTCTCTACCCATGCTAATCGTTTCAGAAGCTGCAGAATCTTCTTCTAAACTTGAAGCAAGTTTTTCAACCTCTTCGATTGAAAAACGTCGGTGACCGCCGGGTGTTTTCCAACTTTTAAGAAGACCGGCTTCAGACCACAACAGAACTGTTCTTGATGTGACACCCAGTTTATCTGCCGCTTGCTTGGTAGTACAAAGCTCCATTTCACTCCTCCCCATTAGGTACAAACCGCTACGTTCTATTGTATTGTAGGATTTCCTGCGAGGGAGCAATTATTTCTGCTTATTATCGGACTTGAAATAAAAATAATCAGAAAACGTCCTTCAGGTTATAAAAACTGAATACTCATTTCGGCACTGCTGGGTATGTGTCTTTACATTCAAGATCGCGCTGGGTTTTTCAGGGTTTCTAATAAACTGAGTGGGCTAAAAGGCTTGACTATATAGGCATCTGCACCACATTTACCACCGGTTTCCAAGTCGACTTTTTGCCCCTTTGCAGACAACATAATAACGCGAATGTCACTCAACAGCGGATCAGACTTAATGCGCTTACACAGTTCAAACCCATCCATTTCTCCGGGCATCATGACATCCAGCAAAACCGTATCGGGGTTAACTGCTTGTATTAATGAGAGCGCATCGCCTGCATTGTCGGCTTCATGGATGTCATAATCACTAAAACTGAGTGTCACTTTTAACAACTCTCTCAGTTTTTGATTGTCATCGACAATAATCAGGCTTCTTTTTGTCATAATATTCTCAATTTTTAACTTTCAGTTAACTTAGATTGTCTCGCTTGAAGCCGGGCCAAATCTTCAGCATAAATTTTCAGCTGCATATCGGTATTGGTAATCTCTAAAGCTGGGTTATAACCAGCAGGTAATTCGATAAGAAAACGTTTCCCGCTGAAATCGTCAACCATCTTTAGCAGCCCACCATGTAAAGAGATAACACGTTCAGCCATCAACAAATCAAAACTTAAAGTATCTTTTACCTGATGATTGCCGAGACCAGCACTCAACTTTTGTTCAACCCATTCAGCATCATCCAATTCTCCAACAGAAATATCCTCTGCCGACTGCTCTATGATGATAGTTAAAAAATGACCATGTAAATCCATTTTGATAAATATTACTGAGTTTTGCTCAGCTTGATGTATCAGTTTTAGTAGGCATTCGGTCAGCGCCATTTTCATCCACTGCACATTGCAGTAAAACTTGACCGGTGACGTACTGTTTTTTCTGATTTTTACTTTTACACCCTTTTCGGTACAAATTGCTTCGACTTGTGTTAGTGCAGACTTTAATAATTTAACCGGTGCTATTATCGAGTATGAATCAATTGGTTGCTTCAGATACAGATCTGCCAGGTGTTCCAATTCCGAAACAGATATAGACAGATTTTCGATAAGATCGATGTTATTTGAAATTAAATTTTCAGGAATAGGTTTATCTTCATTATGATGATAACTTTTGAGCAAATCTAAATTACCCATCAACAAATCAAGCTTTTTACCTAACCGGTCATGTATCATCCTGATAGCATTTGCTTTTATTTGTTGATAATCGTCGGGAAACTCCACTTCGACAAATTGAACAACAAAAAAGGAATACATAGACATTATCTTGACAGAGTATTCCGTGCCAGCTAATACTTTCTCTACGAATTTAACGGGCGTAGATAATTCTCCATCAAGTATTAAGCGCATCATTCTTTGAAATGCAGCCAAACCCAAGTTATCAATCGTATCGCCTGATATCAGTTTTGATGCAGCTTTATTAAAATAGCTTATGTCACCCTCTTGGTTGACGACCACAATGCCATCAGACAAGTCTTCAAATACTTCCTTGATCGTCATCTTAAACTTTCTGTGGAGTTGCTATACTTCAGATAAGCTTGTGTTGAATGAATTGACATAAGACCCAAGAGCCTCCTCATCGAGCTGTTGATGATTTTGTGGTTTTTCATCACCAAAACGCTGGACACGCTTTCGTAGCAAATGGCTAGCACTGAAGCTGACGACCCGCCTTGCTGAAATCATATGGGTCTGTCCTGTTTTAGGGTTTCGCCCAATACGTTCGGACTTTTGGAGTAGTTTAAAGGTTCCAAACTGCTGAATTTGGACAGTTTCACCTGACTCAAGCGCACAAATCAGTGTCTCGAAAAAGTCATCAACTAGTTCCTTAGCTTCAGCTTTGCTGATGCCAATCCTGTTGTTTAACAAGTGAATCATGTCAGACTTTTTCAAAGCCATTTAAAGAATTCCAAATATATATCAATCAATTGTCTCATATTTCCGGAAATATTATAATAACCATGAGAAATGACTCAACAATAATAGGGTTGAATTTAATGATGCAAAACGGTCTTAATCGGTGGCTCAACATACAAGTAGATCTTTACTGAAGTACCCCAGCCTTTACGGCTATCGATAGTAATTTCGCCAGCATGCATATCGATAATTTCTTTTACCAGTGAAAGCCCCAATCCTGTGCCTGGAATATTGCCAGATACCTCTGCACGATAAAACCGTTCAAATGCTCTTTTACTTTGCTCTTCATTCATGCCCATACCACTGTCTGAAATTTCGATTTTGACGGCACTTTGATTGTTAATTTGTGAAGGAGAGACAGTGAGGCTAACCCTGTCCTCAATGGTGGAAAATTTAAAAGCATTACTCAAACATGCTTTAATCGCTTGTTTAATTTTTTGCTGATCACAAACAATAATTGGTAAATTTCCTATTGCGTTGAATGCCACGTTTCGAGGGTCATGCATCACATGAAAATTGTTGCAAACCTCAGCCAGAAATGGCTCTGGCAACGTGGGTGCCAAGGCTAATTTATTTATAATGCCAGCATCAATTTTAGCAATATCAAGCAGGTCATCCAGTAAATAGACAACATCTTCCGCCTCAGCTCTAATAGCTTCCAGCATTTTCTCTTTATCAACAAGCTTGTCACCCATATGGGTCAATAGCTCAGCATATCCCCTGATAGAAGTCATTGGTGTGCGTAATTCATGTGCCGCCGTGGCGATAAACTGCGATTTCATTTTATCTAATGCCAATTCATTCGTAATATCCTGAAAATATAGGACCTTCGAAATAGCAGCAGACCCCGTATCTACGCTGTAGACCTTTAAAGTACGCTGGTCAAAAACAAGGTTGACTAGAAATGAAGACTCATTGGCCGGCTCGGATGCATCCTGAGGCGCTTTAGACATGAAGTTGTCACGGATACTATCTTCAGAGCTCGTGGTCGCAATCGCAATGATGAGCTTACTGAACGACTCGATGCTTGTTCCTGCCACCAACTCCTGGTCCAGACCTGTCAAATCCTTAAATACTTGATTAACGTGTCTCATAACCATATTGCCATCAAAAGCAACAATACCAACCGGCGCCTTTAGCAAGAGTAACCTGAAGCGATTTTCACTGTCACTCAGTGAACGAAGCTTCCGCTCGACCTCATCCACCATGTTGACAAAGCTGTCTCTGATAACATTGAACTCTTTGAATGGCATTATCGGGA
This sequence comes from Methylophaga sp., assembly GCA_965659475.1. Taxonomy (GTDB): domain Bacteria; phylum Pseudomonadota; class Gammaproteobacteria; order Nitrosococcales; family Methylophagaceae; genus Methylophaga. The sequence continues at coordinate 19,598 of CBFHWI010000024.1, read as the reverse complement.
TTTTGTGTTGGTAGTCACCGAGGCTCACTTTATGAGAGGCCTCTGTTAATATTTTTAAAGGCTTGGCTATCTGCCTAAAAGCAATAAACCATGTTGCAATGGCTATCGATAACGCTATTAGAAAAGCAATTAATCGATCCCAAATTTCAGCCTTAACCGCATTTTTCCACATGATATCCATATTGGTCGTAATGAATATCCAGCCTTTTTTATCGCTTCTTATTTGTGAGTCCGATGCAGGCCAGGTAAAAGCCACTGAAGACAATATGATTTTTTTATCAATTTGTTCGGCCAGTGGTACGGTAAACGATTGTTTCCGAATCTTTATTTTATGTGAAGCTAATGGCGTGCTCTCCAGCCCTTCACCTATTAAAGTATGATTACTTGCAAATATCACTTTGTTATCTGGATCAACGATCAGAACTTCTTTCACAAAAAAGTTCGACGCTATCTCAGATACCGTTTCTTTTAACAGCGACACATCCTTAGTTAATACGCGCTCTGTCAGTAACGCCAGTCTCGATATTTTAGTTTTACTCAGGTTTAATGCTGCAGACCTGGTTTCCTCATAACTATTAAAATAAGCCGTTAAAAGTGATGCCAAAAACGTTAAAGTGGCGAGGCCTGTAAGCCATATTACAAAGAGTTTTTTTAGGCTGAGTTGATTTTTCATCCTGATATTGCATTTAAAAACTGAGGGGCCAATATCTGTTCAATATCTGGCGTTCTCGTTAACAAATTAGAACTGACCATCGTATTAGCTAACGCCTGAATATGCGCCTTCAATTCAGGATTGCTGCCACCAATCAGCTTACGGTTTTCTGCGATGTCAGGCATGCTGAGCCCCTGATAAATATCAACTATTTTATCCTGAGGCATTTTCATCCTGTTACTCATTAATTGCAGTATTGCTGATGGGTTTTCAAAAAAAGTTTGGCGAAGATTAAAATGCGTTTCGAGTAAATGTTGTACTTGTTTTTCATGAGAGTGCAACGCTGAGCGAGATAATGCCAAGACATCAAAGATTTGATTCGGATTCATACTTGAATCATAAATAGAGACCATACCAGCCTTTTCTAGTCTTGATTTGACAGGCTCATAAGTAACAAGCACATCAACCGCGCCACTAGCATAGGCCGCTTCATGCTCATCAACCGTATAGAATTTGATATTGAGGTCTGAGGGTAATAGCTTTGCCGCTTGTAGAAAGTTATTGAGCATCACAGCACCCGTTGCCGTAGACTCAACACCTATTGTTTTACCTTTAACGTCTGAAAACCTTTTTATATCAGGCTTTGCCAAAACCACATCCGCACCATGCGAAAAGTCCAGTACAGCGATGACAACCAGCTCAATACCCCTATCGTAACAAGTGAACACCTCATCCATTGTCAAACATGCACTCTCGACTGCACCAGCACCAAGCAACCTCATACTGACAGAAGCGCTATGCGTTTCAATTACATTAACCAGTGAATGATCCAGTGCCCCGGACTGGTCAGCAACAAAAAACATTTCATAACCAGGCCAGCTTTGTGCAGCGAGTCTTATTGGCGATAACGGTATCACACATCCGTTGAATGTAAATTGTGTTGCCCCTAACAGAGCCATTTTTACAAAATCACGTCTGTTCAACATTTATCTCCATGAAGTAGCCCGGTTAATTTTTAGATAATAAAGGGCGCTAGGGACACACCATTCTGACCCCATCACACATATCAAAATCACTATTTAACTCAGTCTCTTGATTGAATGCGGGTGACTGCATCCTTACAGTTACTTCTGAAGAAATAATAAATCCTTCGTGATTTTCGGCTCTGTCCTGGCATAATTCATCATAATCAGCAGTCAGACCGGCAGATTGATTTACATAAAAACGGTTTGCATCAGCAAACCGCGGGTCATTGACTGTTTCATAAATTTTCTGATTGGTTCGCTGATTGTTAAGCTCGCTCAGATTACCAATAACACGATTTACGATCGGCACCATCAACTTGTAACAATATTGGACTTTTAACTTCAATAAGTTTGCATCCTGAATAGAAACGGTACTTTTGACACCGTCAGGACGATACATCAGATTATCGTTTGGAATTTGGTAAGTACCGTCTGCATTCAATTCGCCGTATTGGCCAGGGCTGAAATGACTACTAAGTGGATTTAATCGAATCACCCTCATGTAGTTATCCACTTCCATTACCCCATCGCGTCTTAAACCAGGGCTGTTTATGCCGGCCTCAATAGATTGCTCCAGATCTGATAGTGAGGGTGCGTTTGTATAAAGTGGTGAGATGCCTCTTATCAAACCACGTCGCATGGCGGAATAAGTCGCATTATTGACCGATGCAAGACGTGCAGCCTGAAAAGTCGCGTAATTCAGAGTGGTCTTCGCAGAATAAATAAACCCGATTTGTATCGCACCAAAAATCAACAGAATAAGCACGGGAATAACCACCAAAAACTCAACCATTGCTTGACCCGCTCCGCTGGCAGACGACGGGCCGCGAATATCAGGGCTACTCATTATTTCTTTTAATATCAAGGGCATCGGGCTGATTATTCAGAATGCTTATCATTTTCTCGCTGAGTATGATTGCCTGTTCAGCGACGGGAGAGTCCGCTGGTAAACGCCTTGTTAATTCAACGCTAGTGTTGACAAGTTCGCGGGCCTGCACCAAAACCAGGTTATGCCATGCTTTAGCAAAGTTAGGATCCAGTTTTATCGCTTCAGCATATTGCTCGGCGGCCAACTTCAAGTCTCCTTGGAATGCATAACAATTACCAGAGCGCAATAGACTGTGTACATCCCCATTTAATGTTTTGTTTATTTTTTGATAAAGTGGCAACGCCATTTCACACTGATTTTTATCATAAAATCCATCAGCGCTGACTCTGTCGCTAATGACCCTGTCAAGCGGCGATGTATTTACCGAAGCACATCCGCTGATAACGACTAGGAGGCATAATATTAAGAATCGATACATACAACGATATCTCCAGGAACCACGTTAAATCTATTGGCAAATCCCGAATGGGTCTCTAACACTGAATACGCTTGCCAACACATCGAAAACCTTGCCGGCACAATATTTTTAACGACTTTAGTAACGCGATTAGTTTTGTCGAGATAAATCAGATCAAGATTAAATTTCATCCTGAATGTATGCACTGCATTGCAGGGTTTAATCCACAGTACCTGGCTGGTACCAAAATCTTTTATCTTCATCAATCCCAGCATTCTGTCGAGGAATGACTTTGCTTTAATACAGGAAAAAACTTGTTGTTCTTTTGTTATCTTGCAGATAGCAATATGCGAAGCATTCACAAGGTACCCTGCTCAATAAATTTGATCACCACCGGAAAAAGTAAAATCACGAAGGTTAGTGGAAAGATGAAAATCACCAGCGGAATAATCAGTTTTACAGGCGCTTCCATTGCCATTTTTTCTGCCTTTTGAAATCTTTCGTCTAACCGTTGCTCAGCCTGAATCATTAGCGTTTCACGCATACTTGCACCGGTTCTTTCCGCCTGTATAACGGCATTAACAAAAATAGCCACATCTCTTAGATCGATTCTGGCTTTAAGTTTATTCAGAGATTCTGCGAGTGTTTGCCCTGAACTGATATCTCTTAATACCATACGAAATTCATCCCGCATCGCACCGCGAGGTCCTTTTTCAACGGCCTGCTTAAGTGCACCACTAAAGTTGAGACCAGCATCGACACACATGCTCAAGTAGTCCAAATAGATCGGCAACGATTTAATGATTTCCTGATATCTTTTCCGCTTGAGCTCTTTTAGCCATACTTCGGGTATAACGAGACCTAGCGAAGCAAATAGCAACAACATAGCGACACTGCCATCAGAAAATGTTAGCGGTAAAGCAATCAGCACGATAAGGCTTGAAAGTACTAGGCAAAGCGAAAAATATTCCTGCCCAGTCAGCATAAAACTGGCGCCATGATTTTGTAGCTTCTGATTCAGCCTTTCCTCAAGTTTAATAGGGATATACCGGCCAATAAAAAATTTGAAAAACGCAACCAATGGCCAGATAGGCATAGCTAATGCTGGCGGCTTATCCATATATCTACGTGCATCACTTTCAACCATATTGAACAACATGCCAATGAGATAAACCACCGATGAAACGGCGATTCCAGCACTCAGAATGATCAACAGATAATTCATTTGGTAGGAGATATTTTGCAGCATCTTGATTAACTATCTATTGAAGTTATTTTACGAATAAAAACAAAGCCACAAACTTGCATCACGACCATAATTGCAAGTAAGACCAGTCCTTCAGGCGTGGTGTACAGCTTTTTCATTGCGACAGGTTCTAGCAAACTGAGAATGCCGGCCATTATAATCGGCAGTAACGCCATAAACAGACCCTGCATGCGCCCCTGCGAAGTCAGGCTATCAATCTTACCTTCCATCGATTTTTTACGACGCAGCGTTTTCGCCATCCCTTTGATTGTTTCAACCAGATTACCGCCTACCTCGCGGCTGATACGAATTGCAGAACTGGCCATAACAAAACTCTGTATAGGGATCCGTTTTTCCATTTCCAGCAATGCATCTTCGAGTGTAATCCCGAGTCGGAGTCGCTTAGTCAGTAAACCAAATTCCTGGCTAACAGGTGAGGCAGTTTGTTTGACCATACTCTCAATGGCCATATTAAGGCTGGCCCCGGACTGGAGGCTACTTGCCATCATAATAAAAGCATCAGGCAATTGTTCTTCAAACTTACGCAATCTTTTTTTGCGCATGCGTGCCCATAAAATGCCCGGCAAAAAAAACAAGATAGCCACCAAAGACCATGTAAGTACCCAGATGTCGAACATAAAATGGGCAAACGAAGGAATAACGACAAGCGCCAGTACATTTGCCATGAAAAATTTATTGGCATTATCAAAAATAAAAAAGTCAGCCAATTGTTTAGATGTTTGGTCGTTAAAGCGGGCTTTATAACTAGCCAGGCCATGTCTGACGCGGTCTCCCGAAGCCAAAACAATGGCTGAAACGGAGACAAAACATAACAACAAGACCAAAAGCATAATGATGAAATTCAACATGTTAGTCATCCTTGAATAAGCTCATATCAACCTGCAGGCCACGCTCACGGAGCTCTTCGTAAAACATAGGAACCATCCCAGTCGCACGATAGGCACCCTTAACACGTCCGTCATCATTGAAGCCATCTTGTTTGAAAAGATAAATATCATTGAGCTGGATGGTGCCGCTTTCAATACCGGTAATTTCACTGATATGGGTTATTTTTCGGCTGCCATCTGCAAAGCGCGTTTGCTGGATGATCATATCTACAGCTGAAGCAATTTGTTCCCGTATAGCAGAGATAGGTAAATCCATTCCAGCCATTAACACCATGACTTCCATCCTCCTGAGCATATCTCTAGGCGAGTTGGCGTGAGCCGTAGTCAATGACCCATCATGACCAGTGTTCATCGCCTGCAACATATCTAATGCTTCTCCGCCGCGGCACTCGCCAACAACAATCCGGTCAGGGCGCATCCGTAGTGAGTTTTTAACCAGATCACGGATAGTCACTTGTCCCCGCCCTTCCATATTGGCAGGCCGCGCTTCAAGGGAGACCACATGCGGCTGTCCTAACCTCAATTCTGCAGCATCTTCTATGGTGACAACACGCTCTTCTTCAGGAATAAAATTGGACAAGATATTAAGCAAGGTCGTTTTGCCCGAGCCAGTCCCCCCTGAAACAATGATATTGCGCCGCTGCTCGACACAACTTTTCAGGAAACAGACCATTTGCTCATTAGTACTGCCGTACTTAATTAAGTCTCGGTCGGTCAATTTATGCTCAGGGAACTTACGAATCGTGATGCAAGGCCCTCTCAAAGCCAACGGCGGGATAATCGCATTGACCCTTGAACCATCTCTGAGACGCGCATCGACCATGGGTGAACTTTCATCAATACGTCGACCAAGCGGCGAAATAATTCGTTCAATTGTTGCCATTACGGCATCGTCGCTGGTGAAAGAAACGCCCGAGGGAACTAATCTGCCGGCTTTTTCAACATAGATATCGTCGAAGGCATTGACCATCACCTCTGTGATGTCACGGTCCGCAATTAGCTCCTCCAGGGCACCCAATCCAATCGCCTCATCCAGAACGATTTTTTTCAATCGCTCAAAATCGATGTCCGCTGTCAGTTTGTCTTTTATTGAATCAATGATTTCATCAATAATAGCGGCTAACTTATCTCTGACGATCTCAGGGGCTAGCTCATCGATATGGACGCGTCGTAAATCCATTCTTCTCAACAGCTCTTGATGCACAAATTTCGCCCACTCCATGTAAACACTTCGGGCGCCATCAAAAGTAGTAGAAAGTTGATCACTGTTAATCGTGATTTCTGCCTCTTCCTCTTCCTCTTCCTCTGCCACTATATCGCTGGTCAGCGAAGCCGCTTGCTCCATGATGACCGAGATACGATATCGCCCTAACTGGATGGCATCATCCGACGCAAGTGGCCCATAACGTTCAATAAGCTTGCCATTGACCAGTAAGTCCCGACCATTACTAATATTCTCGACAAACAGCCCCGCCAGCTCGCGGTGAATCCGCAAGTGAGCAGGTGCAATACGCCAGCCCTTCAGCGTTACGATGCCTTCGTCCGAGGCGCCAATCTGACAATCTTGTGCTACACAACGAACAGATTGGACTAATTGGTCTTTCTTATCTTTGACCTCAATACGAAACATCTAATCCCCCTAATCCGCAAGACCGACAATCTTACTTTTATCCAACATGTCCATCATGCGTTGCGCCTTATCAAGGTTTTCCGCATTAATTCCCGAATCAAGCTTATCCATGACGGTCGGCGTAATGAAAATCACCAACTCTGTTTCGTTCTGAATAAAGTTTTTCGACTTGAACAGGTTTCCCAATACCGGAATACTTGACAGCCACTTAACCTGTTTAATCGTTTCCTGATCTTCCCGGGTCAAAAGACCAGACAAAACCAGTGTTTCACCAGGTTTCAGTCTTACATCATTTGTTGTTGATCGCTTTTTAAATGCAGGTTGACCATCAATGGCATTGGCAACATCCAGTTGGCTGATTGAAACGCCAACCCGTGCGGCAATGTTGTCATACATATCAAGCTGCGGCTCGATATTAAGCAGTATGCCGTAATCTTTATACTCCACCGTTGAACCACTCAGTGAACTGGTCACAACAGGCACTTCGCCACCAACAGTCAAATCTGAAGATCCCCCGCTACGGGTACTCATTCTTGGGTTAGCAAGCGTCACTGCAGAACCATTTTGTTCCAGTAAATCAATCATTGATGTAATTTCAGTGGCAATACCGAAATACGTTGCCGAGCCAGAAACGTCGGTGGCAAAGTTATCAAACGACCCCAAAACAGAGTTATCAGAAAAGTCTGGGGTGGCACCGTCACCATAGGCCATGTTCTTGGCAAAGTTAAATACCGGGCCTTTAATGTTGGTACTCCAATCAATACCTAATTTTTCTGTGTAGTCTTTAGTAAATTCCGTCACTCGCACATCGAAATAAATCATTTTTTCTTCAAAGGCTGATGTCGTTGTTGTTAATACTTTGATATTAGGATAAAGCTCCTGGACGAGCTTAACCCGCTCAGCATCACGATCCTGAATAATCCCGTCGATAACCAGTTCTTCGTCAACGACTTTCATTTCCAGTCCGACAATACCCTTGAGTAAAGACTTCACAGCAGAGATTTCATCAGGCGTAACAATCGGCGTCGCAAGTAATAAGATATCCGGATAGCGCTCCTTAAGAATTTTCACCTTCTCAAGATCCCGGTTTCGTAATCGACCATCAACAACAACGCGTCTACCGATAGTCGACACATCTACACTGGGGATATCACTAAGAATCTGTTTAATTTCTGTCGCTTCACGCCAGCCATTAGTTTCTACGATATTGAGTCGCATATCCTCGCGCTTACCATTATTAAACCAAACCTGCAGTGTGGTTTCCCCTGCTGACTCGGCAATAATCACGATCTCACCATTATTAAGGACGGTACTACTGACCATATCAGCGGTACCGACAGTAATACGATCAACACCCGGCGCAAGAAAAACTTTTGACTCAGCAACATGCATCGTCAACATGCCCGGCAAGTAATCCTTCGCCATGACCTTTGTAGGCACTATCATCACGATCAATAACGATATAAACGGCAATAATCGGCCATAATTTGATGCGTATGTGTGTTTCATAACAAAACGTTCCTGTAATTTTCTGGAGGAGGATTATTCAATTCTCAATTTGTTTATTGGCAGGACGCCATCTTTGGCTGTACCCCCTGCAATAAACTCGATGTATGCGTTAAAAACCTGGGTTGAGAGTGGTTGCCCAGTTTGCGTTTTGTCACTGAGAACTTCTGTAGAAACCGACTCAGCGATCACCTTACCCTCCAGATCCACTAATTTATCGCCTTGGATGATACCAATCGTCTTGCCATCTGCATCGACGACTTGATTGCCAATACGTTGGCCAATTATATTGCCATCTTTATCGCGGACTATTTCTGCCTCAGTAACAGCTTTTCTCTCTCTTGCTACCTGAACCGAATCCACCAAAGTATTACCGTCATTGTCAATAATCTTGCCGTCTTCTAATCGACCAACGATATTACCGTCCGTATCAACGACCTTGTCACCAACTAAGGTCCCGACCACATTGCCATCAGCATCACGCACGACCTGTTGCTCGGTAAATCGTGGACCTACCTGCCTCACTTCATTGCCTTCGGCATCCAGGGCCACCGCTTTCTCTATATCCCCTAATGAATCGCCATCAAGTCCAATGGCTTGTCCATTTTCAACCTTGCCAATGACATTGCCGTCACGATCAATCACCTGACCACCGACGACTTTGCCAACAATGTTGCCACTGGCATCCCGAATAACATCGGCAAATTCAGACACCTCCCTGACTGATGACGGCACCTCATTACCCTGAGAGTCCAGCGCCACGCTGCGTTCCAGCACTCCTAATGGTTGACCGTCGACACCAACAGCCTGACCATTTTCAACCTTGCCAATGACATTGCCATCACGATCAAACACCTGACCATCAACGACTTTGCCAATAATTTTGCCACTGGCATCCCGGACAACATCCGCTACTTCGTTTATCCGCATCACAGGGTCATCCGCCGTCACACCAGTTACAATTTCACCCAGTGGCTTACCATCGAGGGCGACTGCCTTACCATTAATCACCTGGCCAACAATATTGCCATCCGCATCGACCACGTTATCGCCTATGATTCGACCAACAGGCTTACCTTCGGCATCGAGCACGATATCCATCGTTTCAACTGGCTCAGGCATGAGCAATTGCTCAACGCCAACATAAGTAAAGTCATAAGTACTGGTATCTTTCGGATGTCGAAGTACTGCAGTTAACTGCCCCAACGACTCAGCAAGCTCAACTTTTGCTATCTGGTGCGGGGTTAAATTCAGGTTTATCACCGAGAATTCCATGTTGAAGCCATCCGTTGAGTTGGTATTGGTCAACTCGTATTTGCGACCATATAAATCTTCTTTACCCGCAGAGAGCACTTCAACATTCTGTAAAATTGGCAAGATAATGTTATTTGGAATATTTTGAGCACCCGCGCCTAATCCCACTTGCTCTTTAGTGAAACCACCAACAAGGTCGATACGATCCCCCGGTCTCAACAGGCCATCAAAGGAATCAATTTTGTTAACACGGATGCTTTTTGCTCTTCGTCCTAACGCGACATTTTCAGAAAAAGTTTTTGTCGCTTTACCGGTGAGCGCCTCCCAGGTCATGGGCTTGCCGCGCTCCAGCGGGTGAATAAGCGTTCTGTTAAGGACCAAATTAACATCTTTTGCCAGAACAGCATTTGATGGCAAATAAAGTTCCGGGACCTCACGGGCCGCGACATTAGCTGCTGTAATCAGTGTTCCCTTGCTCAAATTTGCTTTGGGGACCACAACAGCCACTTTTGCTGGTTCCGGTTTAATTGCTGCCTTACGGTATTTATTCTCTACCTGTTGTAAATAAACCATGACCAGAATTGCCGCAAGGAATCCACTGACAATTGCTACCAAAGTTAAACTTAGACCAGATTTGATTTTCATATGACTAGTGCCTAATTAATAATTTCAAAACATACGTGCTGCTGGGCAGTTTGTAAGGCCGGTCTGAACAAAATATTCAGCCCGATTCAATTCACCAATAAAGTTTTGTTCACGCCGGATAATCGCCTCGGCTTCGGATGAGGAAGGAGACTGAACACCTTCGTCCCAACCTGTGCGGGCCACCAAACAACTGTTTGAACCTGAAAGCAAAATCAACTCTCCATCTGCCATTTGAGGTTGTATACCAGGACGGATACTAAGGGTGTTCTGATAATACTGACCATCAACAATCCGACCCGGATAAGGTTGGCCCTCAGAAGTGATGCCATACGAAAAGACCGAGCAATAATCGTTAGTGTCAATTTCATTCAGATTCAGGGTGTTATAAGCGTCACCGTTGATCGTATCCAAATAAGCCCAGCCATAAACGCGACTCGAATCTAGACAATCAACGAGCGCTCGGGGATAGAGACGATTACCCTCTTGATCATAAATCTCGCTGCTGGCGATAGCCGTAACATTTCCGCCTGCACCGGTAATAAGTGAACCCGATTCCTGATCGTAAACCCCAACGACGTCACCCGCCTCATTGATAACAGAGCCATCAGACTGAATCGTTCCTAGCAGCTGATTGGTGTTGGCATCGGTTAAGATTTGCGTTTCGCTGATGGCGGGTGCCGTTGGCAATGACCCACCACCAGATCCCGTCCCCCCATCGCTGTCGGGTGGGGAGCTGGGTTCATTAATAGTCTCTATATCTGATGTCACGGGAGAAGCAAGATTGACATCAGGATATTGCTGGACGGCGGTTATCGAAGCTGAATAACCATCATAGTTATCGTGCATGACCGTGAGCAGCTTCGAAACACAAGAATCGTAGCCATCACATTCGGCTGTCGTCGCATAAAATAAGGCCAGCACTAATGCCGATGTGACAATAGTATATTCAACCATCGATTGGCCGCGCTCAGTCCTAATCATCTGGTATTAATTTCGTTAATAAGGATCTGGGACATACCATTACCTGTGGGGATGACAACAACGTTCATCTCATCCAAACCATCACGAAACAGCATCACAGAGGCGCCTTGATCCTCAAACTGACGCTCCAGCAACCATCGTGTCCCTTGCAGCTCAGCACGATAAAAGTCGACAATATCAATTGCTGACGCTTCACTGCTAATCATCACCAGACGGCCTGACTTCGGCCCATCCTGAGTATCCAAGTCAGAGATAACGATGCCATCATTAGGAACCGGCAGGCCTTTGCCCATATCCTGTTGTTGTGATTGTGGTGGTTTGGAAGCGATAAGCCGGCCAGCTGTTTTTCCTGAACCAGAGGCCTGATATTGAACGGTCAGAATGCAGTGCCGAGTCACAGTAGAAATTTGTTGCCACTGACCCAGCTCGCTTTGCACCTCACTACCTGACCAATAACGCTGGTAATAACGGCGAACTTCAGACGATGAAAGATCCGCTTCAAAGCCGATAACTGACATCAATTCACCGTTATAGTTAGCGTTTTCCATAACGGTATAGGTGCGCATTTCATCCATTACCGGAAACTCATCCAGCTCACAACTGGCTTGAACCCATGCGGGAAAAATCACAAATAGTAACGCGGTCAAGCCGCTAAATTTATGCTGCTTAATCATTGTAGTAACAAAACCCTGCACTATTACATACTGGTGACAGGGCTTCCCCATCTTCAGCAGGCATTGGCTCAATGCCAACTGCACCAAACTCTAAATCCCCAATGGCGCCATCCAAAAAACTGGCTACATCTATTATCGCGTTGAACAAACCGTTATCGAACAGCGTTGATGGCACAAAGTCATCTGAACGATTCTGATAATGCGTTAAGCTCTGGGTGTTCCAGCCATCCGCAATCACCGCTGAACGCATGACCATTTTTCCATCCCATGATTGAAATATGGCATCTTCAATACCACTGCCCCAATTTCCTTGTTCATCAATATCCCAAACACCGGTGCCCCCACCGTGGCTGTTAGCCGTGTTCAAATGGGTCACAATCACGGGTCTGAAGTAATTGCGTCGCTCTTGCGCCAACGTCAGAAAATCATCGTTATCAAAACCGGCATAACTGAGCACCTTATTAATAGGCTTCATGACCGCTGACATAGCGGTATCAACCAATCCAATAACGTCGTAAGCGATGCTCGGTGTATCTTCTGGCGATAAGCTTGCCTGGTCATAAAAACCTGTCGTGTCATACATGCTGTTTTTACTCTGCACGTAATGCCAGATGGGACTGGTGGGATTCGCACTGCCAAAGACATCCTCATCAGCAATACCAACGGGGACCCCAGCGCCATTACCATTAAAAAATCGCGCCTGCATAGAACTGGCAATCTCATCATCGGTCCTGACAGCCACACTCTCCCAAGTTTTGTAGCTTTGCACGCTCTCATCAGGTTCATCGCCCTGATCAAACCAAACGGTCCGTTCCCACGCGACATAGCGTGAGGCAAGCTGCGTCTGAAACTGCATATCCATCAATTTGCCAAAAGTGGGTACCAAGACAAAAAGCGCCATAAACACGAAGCTGACAGAGACCACAAACTCAGTCATTGCTTGTCCTGACTCGGTACTTTTTAATACAACAAAACGAGATTTCTGACTCATGGGATAAACGCATCCAATTGCTGAGTCACTTCATTAACACCTGCGCCGACAACCTTGTCAGCAGCTCTCCTGACTGGGGGTTCAACAACGCGATCTAATGGGGATGGAACGGCAGCCGTAAGATTATCCACTGCGGTATCAACCAATCGATCGCCTATGGCATTAAGCGTCCAGCTAATAAGCTCTTTAGCCTCACCTGACACGCCTTGATACAGTTGCTGCCAATCAATTTCGCCAGTGGCAATAAGTACATTAATCTGGCTGGGCTCAATAAGCCGTGCATCCCAGAATGGACTGAATAGACTGGCTGGTTCTTCGCTACCATCAGCGTTAAGTTGCATCGGGTTTCTAAAATAAGTTTCAGCCGAACTGATGGTCATCATTGGCCTATCGTTTTGCCAAATAACTTGTTGATAATCACCAGCAAAATCATGTCCTTCGGCACGAGAGCGCGTCTGTAAATCAATACGGGTATAGGCAATGTCGCCACTATCCCAGTCAGATGCATCACCAGTCGCAATATTAAAGCGGTCAGAGTCAGTGGTTTCGATATCTTCTAATTTTTTCGCCAGGGCCACCGTATATTCATAGCTGGTTTTCCGGTCACGGAAGTTATCACCGAGTGAGAAAAATGCCGGTGGACCGCCATAATTAGCAGACACATCCTGGGGATTGAGTCCATAAATTCCTGCTGGGGGCACCAGGTTGCCTTGCAAAAGGGTCACAGCATGAAAGGGATCAAAGGCACCATCATTAAAAGAATCATTTTCGTTCCCACCATACATTCGGTATCGACTGTCACTACCGTAGACACTGTTACTCCACTCAACAATGGATCGCTTGGCATGGCGTTGATCCGTCACTAGCTGATGCGTCGCCCCAGCAATGGGAAAACCCAACCCAAACTCCAAGCCTTCATCAATCGTTATCAGCGTGGTACAGCCAAATATCGGAATGCATAACCGTACACGGATAAAAAAGTTCAGCGCAAAATCAAAGCCAAAAGAACCGACATCAAACGAAGACCAGCCTAATGAGGCAATGTCTTTGTTATTGTCCATGCTGCCCTTTGCAATATAGGCCGTTCCGCCATCATTCTTGTAACCGGCAAAAAACCGTAAATCGACCTGAAAGGTAATCAAGGCAATAGGTAAAGGTGGAAAAGGAATCGTAATACGCGGTGTACTAAAGGAAATTTCAGGTCCCACTCGCCAATGTCGATCTCGGGTAAAATCTTCACGGTTGCGATTTACAATCGCTGCAAACATTTCATAGGAGGCAACAGCACTGTCATCGTCTTCACTACTATTAACGAGGCTATTCCTGCCAGCATTAACATTTTTCGCCGTTTTCCTGGATATATTTGCAGAGTTGTCATTAATCATTGTCCCGGGCGGCTGAACTTGACCAAGGAACTGGTTTAACAAGGCATCATCATCCGCTTGTGTCTCGGCTGATGCCAAAGCACTGACCATTTTTGATGTATCAAAATTATCACCAAAATAAGTCAACAAATTATTTTGCACAAAGAAAAACCAACCTATGACAGGAGTATAAAGCTCTCGTTCATCTGGTTTAAACTCATGATCTTCGGCGATGTTAAGGTTCGCCTCTATCTGTGCTTCCATGGTCGCTAAAGCGAACACTTTCTGAAAAACACCCAACGTACCGTTGAAATAGGATATTGCTTGTGGCCAGATATCCACTGCCTTATTGGCGACAGTAGCTACAGCCGTCCCCATAATTCGATAGGGAGTCGTTATAGCGGATAGCACCTGCGCATAGGTCACCGGTACAGGTGGAACTATAGGTGTCTGATATAACGGGAAGGTATTAATGAAACCAGGGACATTTTTATAATGGTTCGCCCATGACAAGAGTGCGACCATTTGGCCGATAGACACCTCATTGGCAACCATTGCCCGGTTAGTATAGGCTGCAAAGTTAAGATTACGTGCCGCTAACTTAGCATGTGAGAACACCACAGCATCAGCTGCATTTTCAACTTGGATACGATTTTTAACCAACTGACCCTGATTAAATAAAACCAGTAACACCATGACACACGCCGCCAAAAAAATCAGGCCAAAAACCATGGCCTGACCTTTTTGGATGCGGTTATTCAAGTAAAGCATTGTGTTTTAAAACAATATCTTAAGCAGACATTCACTCGGTATTGGTGAAATCATCCAGACCGTAATCCGTATTTTGTGCTTCCGTGGCAGCTGCATCAGCGGCTGTGTTGCCAGAACCAGTTGACGTACCACCACCGAGTTCAGCAGCAAGATCACCCACCTGACCGCGAACAGTATCACCAAAAATGTTGTAGACCGTAATCGCTGCAATGGCGATCAAAGCTACGATAATGATGTATTCAGTCATACCCTGACCTAACTGACGAAATTTTACTTTAATCATGATTATTTGCTCCATACGCATTCATGGCAGACACCATCCATTTTTCAACAAAAAGTTGCCCGGACCAACCTTGGTTTTAGAAGGCACCTATCACTATCGACTATAAAATTCAGTGACGAAAACAACCTATCATATTTCCCGTTAAATACAATTAATTTCTTCATTTTTCCGGAATTAATGGTTACTATCGTAAATGGAGGATAAATATGAAACGAGTAACCAAAAATTTAATGTTAATTTGTAGCATTTTCGCATTGAACGGTTGTGGCACCTTGGGTGGTGCAGTGAGCGGTGCTGGAGATGATTTGAAAACCGTAGGTGAGTGGATCAAAGCGCAGTAGTCATTGCCTTCAAACAATGGCTAACGGCAATCAAAACTGTATTTTTTTACTTTTTACTTAATTATGCATTTACAAAGGAATTGATGTGAACACAAAACCCTTATTTTTAATATTGCCGTTATTTATTGCGTCATTAAATCTAGCCGTAGCAGAAGAGTTAAAATGTGGTTGTAACACGAATTTCGAGGACAATATTTCGTCTGCTGACATCAAAGGCTATACACTTTCCTGTGAAGATAAAGATGCCTTTACTGATAATACCGAAAAAGTATCTGTACAAGAGACAAATGTTAAAGTCTATGTTGAGCATAGTCAGCAAGTACATTCTTCTGGTAATTCTATGGACATTGTCTTCAGATCTCGAAATGGCCATAATTTAACAAGTGTAGCTGATGGTGTTACAGATTCGGTCTTATGGGCTGGTTCGGTAAATGATACAAATGACAAAACTGTCGATGGATTCCACATCACCGCTATTGACCCGGCGACAGTAAAAAATAAAACGATGAAAATGTGGAATGCGCTTTACAGAGCACATAGCAAAGATGACTATGATGGTGCTGTTATATTTGCAGAACTCCCGACCGTGCCAGGCAAAAAAAGTATGATTGCACTTTGCTTACAAAATAGATAATTAAATCGTAATAAACAAAACAAAAAAGGGGTGTTGGCACCCCTTTTTTGTTACTAATATCTAATAATTAGTCCGATGAATCATCACTATCTGAATTGTTTTCAGATGTTGATACACCAGCATTACTCAAAGAAACTGATGATGAATTTCCATTATCAGAAGTGATATTATCACCATCAAGTGAATTAGCGTTTATTTTAACAATAGCATCAAGTGTTGTTTCATATAAACCAACCATTTGATCCGATGTGAGATCGGCTCTCTCTTGAAGAAGACATAACTCAAAAAGAATCTCACGGCTAATCAATACATTTGGATTGCGGCCGCCTAAACCTGACCTCTGGTGAGCATCTTCAAGTGCATCAGATGAGCCTTCATTTTTACTAACGTCAACTAATGTCATGCCAATGCTAGCTCCCATGGAGTCGGTGAAGGCTGCGTCAGGCGGCGGACCAAAACAAAAACTGCCATCTTTATTTTTAACAACATAACGTGATGATGAGCCAACTAGCGTAATAGCACCTTCATTTTTTGGATCAGGTATAACACTTGATACTTCATGACCAACTTGTGGTCCAGCGACACATCCAGATAACACTAAAATTAAATGCGAAAAAAATAAGTTCTTTTTGGAGATAATCATAATTCGTAGTGCCTCTTAACATTTATCATTGTCAATGAAAATCGAATTCAAATGTCATACGTTAAAGAAAAAATAAAAAAAATGCAGCACATTCGACTTATTTTATCGCCAACATTTTTCGCTCTACTTTAGTAACTACTCTTTTTGCTGCTTCTTGTGAGTGGCCAACCTTAATCTCCAGTCAGGATGCATGCATGAAAGATGCGTTTTTCCGGTTTAATTAGACATATACAAACATATTACTGGAAAAATATTTTCTATAATACTGCTATAAATCCATGACCCGTTCGGATTATACCTAATTTGTCTATGATGTCTCCTCAATATCTACAACCACTTCTGTGCTGACCTGGTTACCATCGCTATCAATTGCAACAATGACCACAACAATGGAAGCGCTGCCTTCCAGTGGCATACCCGTAAACAGAAGCTCCGTTGACGAAAAACTTAACCAGAATGACAATGCGCTACCGTCTTTTAACGACGCTGTCAGCGTGATCTGCTCTGTCGTCTCACGGTGTTCAAAAGTATCTTGTGGTAGCTGGTAACGGATAGCCGTTAATGGTTTGAAACTAACTGGCGTAAATTCAAGAACGCGAACAAATCCACCGGCATCAACAGGCTCGATACGCTTTTGTGTGACAGCGGAGATAGTCAACCAAGATCCGGTTTGGTCGAAATAGAACGGTGTGAAGTAGAGACAAGTCTTTTATCTAACTTTTAAAGAAAGTTAACGCTGCAGAACCAATGCGGGTAATCAAATGCCGTGTCGATTAATATCTGTCTGAGTATCACCAATTGTCTGGTTGAACGTGCCAGACGCATTTGCATTCAGCTGATTACCAGCCTCTTGAATTGTCTCACTAGCCAGTGAGGAATCCAGCTCTGAGTCCACACCATAACGACTGTTGTCTGACGTCTGAATCTCAGTAAAGCAAGCATTGATGACCGCTATATTATTCATCGTATTGGAATCTCCAGATAGCATTTACCAGCCAGTTAAATATAGCCTTTAAATTCAAATGCACTAATAAGTAACGCTTCACTGTCCCACGCATCCCGCGCATCTGGTGAATTATAAATATCAAAGGTGCCCTGCATGTCATAAAACTCTGTGGTATTGACTGACTTAATCAAGCGGCATACTTCAATTGTCTCAGCAAGCTGCTGAAACTTTTTCGCCGCCTCTTCTGCTGTTTCAGCCTCGACTTCTGTGGTGAAAGACACTTCTTGTCTGACAGTGTAAACACCAGAAAGAAAAAAATTCTGCATTGCCAGCACTTATTTCCGGAAAAGTAAAATATACACGGTATTTCATTGAAATAACATGGTTGATTTTAGTGAATCTGTCAGCACTGAGATGCCATTCCATGTTCATGGTATTCCTGGAAAACACCTATCATCATTAAATGATGTCATAAAGCGTTACCAATACTTTTTCCAGAAAATGTAATACGAGGCTAAGTCAATGAATTTCAGTTGGTTTATGAGCTCGGCTGTGGAAGATGATTTTCTGAATGCAGAGCAGACCGTTGATGTACTCCGAATACTTCAAGAGTCAGTCACTAATGCAATCAAGCATGGAAAACCTAGACAAATAGACATATCAGTGGAACGCGACGGAACAAGGGTCATCATTTCGGTGGTCAATGATGGCGGTAAACAGTTTCAAGCAAGCCAGAGTGGGCATGGGATTAGAAATATGATGTGGAGAGCATCAAAACTTCAGCATGGTGAGCTGGCGATTAAACCTATTGCTGATGGCACAGTCGTTATCCTATCGTTTGATATCGGAAATACCCCGCAAGAGTCAGTAAACAGCAATATGAACAACGCTTATCTCTAGACAGAGCAATAGCGATTAAATCATGACCTCAGGAATCGACATTATGCTAGGCTTAGCGAAGTAATAGCCTTGGAAATATCTGAGCCCGGCCGATTTTAGCCACTCCAAATCATTGAAAGATTCGACGCCTTCGGCGATGACCTCTATACCTAATCTTAATGAAAACTGCATGATTGCAATCACGATTGCTTGTCTTGGCCCATTTGAAGCGATACGGTCGATAATTTTTTTGTCAATTTTGAGTTTATGCGGTTGAAAGTCTGCCAGTAAAGTCATCCCCGCATAACCTGCACCAAAATCGTCGATCGCTAATCTCATACCGTTTGAACGAATTTCATTGACCACCTCAATAAAAGACTCATAGTTTTCGATAGCTTCTTGTTCGGTTACCTCAAAAGTAATACGCGAGGGATCAATACCTAGTGACTCGGCTTGCTGGCGAAGCTCTGCCACAATTTCAGGGTAAGTCACCAGCGATTTGGGTAATAGATTAATAGATAAAGACATGTCACAGCCAAACTCTGCGAACATTGAGATTGCTGAGCGTTTAGAGTCGACATCAAACTGATATCTTTGTCTTTTATCCAAGCTTTGCAAGATTTGTTCGGGGCTTTCACCATTTTTGCCTCTCAACAATGCTTCAAGCGAGCAAATTGAGCGAGTTTCCATATCGACAATGGGTTGAAACGCAAAATGGTGCGGGTAGTTATGACCAAGCTGACGTTTGGCACATTTCGCGTCAATTGGCTGTTTGTCAGAGTGAACCTGATCTACAAAGTTGTTCGACTGCCATCCACCTTCCAAGAAGGCTTTGACGATATTAGGGGAACGGCCCAAGTTTTTTTCTGTATGGTAATAATCGCTGAGGGTGACCGAAGCGTTCTCGGCAGCCTCACCTACCTTGAGCAATTCACCTAA